>DASRQZ010000176.1:0-3133 GCA_035696125.1 Polyangia bacterium | reverse complement strand
TTGTGACCGTGGGCCTCGCGTGCGGCGGCGCCATCGGCGCGGCCACCGCCGCCGGCGCCGCCGAGATCCGGTTTCACCTGCCCGACGAGTGCGGGGAGAAGAGAGACGTCGTCGACCAGGCCGAGGCACTGCTGGGGCGACCGCTGGCCTCGGTGCCCGGTGTCGACTTCGAGGTCGACATCATCCAGACCGCGAGCGCGCGGTGGCGGATGCGCCTCGACACCATCGGCGTCGCGCGCGGATCCGACCCGACGACCGCCGCGCGCAAGACGCGTGAGCTTCGGGCCGCCAGCTGCGCCGAGCTGGCCGAGGCCGCGGCCACCGCCATCGCGCTGACGGTCAGATCCCTCGAAGGTGACGGCGAAGGTGACCGCGACCGTAAGACCCGATCCGCGCCGTCCCGCTCCGCACCGCCGCTCACGGTCGCGCCCACCCGCCCGTCGCCGGCGCCGCCAGCGATCGTCTCGCGGGTCACCTCCCCACCAGAGCACTTGCGCGCGGCGCTGGCTGTGGGCGCGATGGGCGACGCGGGCTCGCTGCCAGGGGTCGGCGCGGGCCTGGAGATGTCGGGCTGGGTCCAGCTGCGGGGCGTGAGGCTGGCGACCTCTGGTGCCGTGCTGGCGCCGCGGGAGAAGCGTTTATCCGACGGAAGCGGCGGCAACTTTCAACTGGCGTTCGGCGCGATCGACGTCTGCGCGCCGCGCGAGCTGGGCCGATCAACATTCTTACTGTGCGGCGGGTTCGAGCTCGGATATCTCTGGGCCACCGGTATCGGCGTCAACCGCCCACGCCAAGGTGGCGCGGTGTGGGACGCGGCCCGTGCCGAGCTGGGCCTGTCGGTCTCCATTGGTCCCAGCATGGCGATGGTCATGCGGGGCGGCGCGTCGGTTCCCCTGTCACGGCCAGACTTTGCGCTGGGAGGCGCCATTCCCGTCCATCGGCCGAGCAGCGTGGCGGGACGGGCAGGCGTGGACGTCGAGCTCGCCTTCTAAACGGCCGGAGCAACGGATTCCGCTGGCCGCGGACACACATGATGATCTGGCGTAGACCCGTGGACCCTTTGCTCATCGCGGATCAGGACAAGACGGAGGCGCCTGGCCGGGGCGACGACCCGATGCCGGCGTTCGAGGAGGTCTACTCTCGCTATTTCCCGTTCGTCTGGCGGTGCCTGCGTACCCTGGGGGTGCCCGAGACCGGCATCGATGACGCAGCTCAGGACGCGTTCGTGGTGGTGCATCGTCGCCTGGCCGAATTCCGGGGTGATTCATCCCTGCGCACGTGGCTGTTCGGCATCGTCCGTCACGTCGCGGCCAATCATCAGCGTCGCCTGCGCCGCAAGGGGGCGCGTCACGAGCCGCTGATGGCCGAGCACATCAACCCGGGTCCCGGGCCACTGGAGCTCGCCCAGGACGCGGAGGCGGCCGCCTTCGTGAGCGCATTCGTCGCAGGGCTCGATCAAAAGAAACGCGAGCTGTTCGTCTTGGCGGTCCTGGAAGAGATGAGTATCCCGGAGGTCGCGGCGGCGCTGTCGATCCCGGTCAACACCGCCTACACGCGTTTGAGAAGTCTGCGCGCCGAGTTTCAACGCGCTCTCGCCTGTATCGGAGGACCCGCATGATCGACCTGGATCGAAACGAGATGGCGGTGCTCGCGCGCGCGCGCCGCGCGCTGTCGCCCACGACGGCCGATGAGCAGCGCGTCGCCCGGGCGGTGAACGCGACCGTGGTGGCGGCGGCCGGCCACGCGACCGCGGTGGCATCTCGGCTGCTCACGACCTGCGCGGTCGCTGCGATCGCCGCGGGCTCGGGATACTGGGTGGGGCACCGCGCGGGGCTGCGCGACGGCCAGACCGGCGCCGCGGCCCTGTCCTCGGCGGCGCTGATGGGTGCGCCCCGCGCGACGCCCACCGCGACGCCCCCGCTGGTCGACGTGATCGCGTCGGCGCCGACGCCGGCGAGCGCGTCCTCGTCGTCCGCTTCGCGCGCCCTGGCCGGGTCGGCACCGCACGCGCGGCCCGGGCACAACACGCCGGCGTTGGCGCCGGCGCCGGCGACCTCTCCTGCGGATTCGCTGAACCAAGAGCTGCGCGTGCTCCGTAGCGTGGAACGCGCCCTGCGCAATCGACAGCCCGGTTTGGCCCTGGCCCTGCTGCGCGATCTCGACCGCGCCATTCCCCAGGGCAAGCTGATGGAAGAGCGCGCGGCGACCTCGACGATCGCTCGCTGCGCCAGTGGCGACGGACCCATCGGGCTGAACCTTGGCGACGAGTTCGCGGATCGATTCCCCAACAGCGTCTACTTCGAACGCGTCGAGCAGGCGTGCCGCTGAACACCGCACGAGCAACGGATTCCCGGTCATCCGGAGACTCATGTGCTGGAGGTACAGGCCAATGAGATACAGAACGGTGATCGGGCTCGGATTGTTCGCGGCGGTGCCGCTCGGGGTGCTCGGGACGGTGCCGCTCGGCTGCACATCGGAGAAACCGGTGGATCTGGGCAACAACGTGGGGTCGGCGCTCGCCGACTATTCAGGTGACTGGGACGGATACGCCGAGGCCTATTCGTTCGAGACCACGGGATCGGATCGCGTCCGCATCGCGCTCGACGCTACCGGGCACGGGACGATTCGGTTTGGAGACTCGGCGCTGCTGAACCCGCCCACCGATCCGACCAGCATCATGCTGTCCGGTCTCGATACTGGGTCCGCACTTGTCGGCTTCGAGTTTCCCCTCTACGACGGCAGGGTAGAGGGGAACCGGGTTCGCCTGACCGTCAGTCCCAAGGATATCTATGGCGCGTGGTGCCCGCTTCAGACCGTGGTCGCCACCGCCGAGTCACCGACCGGCTATGGGTGCGCTGTGCAGCCCGTGACATACGACCCGCAGCTGGGTGGTTGCTTCAGAGCTGACGAATGGGCGACCACCGATGGCGGGGCCGACGCAGGTCCTGCCGGGGTCAACTGCGCGCAAGCGGCCCTGTGTGGGGCCTCCAGCGTCTGCACCTGCACGGCCAGCGGCTGCACTATCACGCCCCCGACCGGAAATGACTCCGTTATCAAGATCGACGCGACCCTCGAGAACAACGGGGCGAACCTGGTCGGGACGCTGCTTCTCGACGGGCAGACCCGCGTGACC
>DASRQZ010000175.1:0-2843 GCA_035696125.1 Polyangia bacterium | reverse complement strand
CGCCCTTCGAACTGCGCGTCCACGGTCTCGGGGTGCAGGATCTCGGCGAGGATCTGGGCGCTGTCGAAGACGCTGGGGCCGGAGCGGTTGAAGTACAGGTTGCCGTCGGCCAGATAGACCCGTCCTTGGCGCACGGCGCGTAGCGCGCGCCAGCCAGGCTGCGCCTCCAGCGTCGCCATCTCGCGCGCCGTGCGGTCCAGAGGGAACCCACAGGGGGCGACCACCAGCACTTCGGGGTCGGCGCGTCGCACCGCGGCCCAGGCACCGGTGGTCGAGTGCGCGCCGCCGACGCCGAGCAGGTCCTCGCCGCCGGCGCGCGCCACCAGCTCGGGACCCCAGTTGCCCATGCAGAAGATCGGATCGATCCACTCCAGGCACACCACGCTGGGCCGGCGCAGCGTCGCGACCCGCGCGGTGACCGCGGCCAGCTTGTCCTCGACGCCGGCGATCAAGCGCGCGGCCGCCTCGCGCCGATCCAGCACGGCGGCCACCCCGCGAAATCCGTCGAGGATGCCGGCCAGTGTGCCCGCGGACAGCGCGACCACCTGCTGCCGGCGCAGCGCGGGCGCGACCCCGGCGCCCCCGTGCGCCAGGTCGCCGGGACTGACCGCGCACACCTCGCAGTGGGTCTGGGTGATCAGCACGTCGGGCGCCAGGCGCGCGATGCGCTCCTCGTCGACGCGGAAGAGCGGCTGGCCGGCGCGCAGGCGCGCGCGCACCAGGCGATCGATCTCGCCGCTTGGTCCCGAGACGTCGAAGGTGGGCTCACTCACCACCGGAAGCTCCTTGACCCACTCCGGGTAGTCGCACTCGTGCGAGCGACCCACCAGCTGATCGCCCGCGCCGAGCGCGCAGCACAGCTCGGTGCCGCTGGCCAGCAGGGAGACGATGCGCATCGCCGCCAAACATACGCCCAAACGCCCGCGTGCGGCGCGACCAGAGCCGCGCCCGTGTCCGGACGAAAAACTCGGGAACCGATCGCCTCCGCCGACTGTCCCTCCAGCAGAACGCTCGCGAATCACGGACGCGGTGAGCGGCCGGCGACCCGAGCGAAGAGCGAGCCGGCACCCGCGCGCGGCGCTCGCGCGCGCAGCCGGCCCAGGAGGCCCCGATGTCCGACGTGTATGCGCTCGAGGTCCAGACACTCTTCCGCGGCGTGCCGATCGCCAGCAAGCAGCTGGTGCGCGACCGCGCGCGCCGCCCGCGCGCGTTGTTCCTGGTCGGGTCGGCGCCGCGTGCCGACGCGCCGGTCGCGCCCGACTACCTCGGCCCCGCGGCGAGCGACGGGTCGGGCCCAGCTACCCACCCGTTGGTGACCGCCGCGGTCGCGGACGGCCACTATGCGGTCAGCCTGGCACCGCGCATGACCAGCGCGCTCGCCCGCAGCGACGGCTCTTCGGTCGCCTCCCAGATCGGCGCGCTGGCGGGCGCCGACTTCGTGCTCGGCCCCGGCGATCGCGCGCGCGTCGAGTGCGGCGCGATCACCTTCCTGCTGGAGTCGGCGCCGCGCGCGCCGGGGATCGCCACGCCCGGATTCGGCGCCGGCTGGCGCTCGCAGGAGACGCGCTACCATCTCGGCTCGGGGCTGGCGATCACCGTCGCGCTGCTGGCGCTGCTGTCCGTGCCCGAAGATCCGCGCGCGCTGGCGCTGGATTTCCTGGAACGCGATCACGGCTGGGCCCCGATCCTCATCAAGCCGCCGGTGGTGTCGCCCATCGTCACGCCCGCGCCGGCGGCGCTCACCACCGCCGAGGGCAGAAGCCCGGCCGGCGCGCCGGCACGCGAGGCGGCGGGCCAGGCCGGCAGCGAGACCGCGCGCGCGGCTCATCGCCGCGCCAGCGCCAGTGGGCAAAGGATCGCCAGCCTGATCCCGCGCACCTCGCCGACGCCGGCCGAGATCGCCCGCATGGGGATCCTGGAGCAGCTCGCCAGGGCACCGGCCGCGCGCGCGATCTTCGCGCGTGAATCGCCCTTCGGTGACAACGCCGAGGACGTGCTCGGCGATCTGAGCAGCGCGCCCATCGGCGAAGCGTCCGGCCATTCCGGATTGGAGGTCCTGGGCACCGGTCGCGGCGGCGCCGGCGAGAACGAGGGCACGCTCGGCGGGGGTGGGCCGCTGGCTACCATCGGCAAGGCCGGGGGAGGAGGCGGCGACGGATGGCGCCACGGAGACAAAGTCGCCGGGCTCCGCAACCGCGATCATCCGCGAGAGCCCGCGCTCAGCACCGGCCCGTTGGTGGTCAAGGGCGGACTCGACCGGGAGATCATCCGGCGCATCATCCGCCGCCGCCTCAACGAGGTGAAGTTCTGCTACGAGCAGGCGCTGGTCACCCAGCCCGGGCTGGGCGGTCGCGTGCTGGTGCGCTTCGCGATCGCGCCCACCGGCCAGGTGCTGAGCTCGGTGGTCGAGAGCTCGACGCTGGGCAACCCCCGTGTCGAGCTGTGCACGGCGCAGGCGGTGCGGCGCTGGGAATTCCCCAGACCCACCGGGGGCGGCATGGTCATGGTCTCGTACCCCTTCGTGATGGCGCCCGCGGGCGGCGGGCCTTGAGAGCTATGCAGTTCGGTTAAGGGGTCCTCGCTCGGGCCTCGGGCCTCGGGCCTCAGGCCTCCGGCCTCAGGCGTCAGACTTCGGACTTCGGGGGCGTCGGACCTGGACTGCCGGGGGAAACTCTTGCGACGCCACGGCCGATGAGTCTTGGGTGGAGTTGACCCGGTTTGGTGGACGGTTGGCGGCTTACGCCGCGGGCTGCAGTTCGTGCTTCTTCTCGTAGCTGATCGGGGACTCGTACTCCAGTGCTGAGTGGCGGCGGTGGGGGTTGTACCAGCCCTCGATGAACTCG
>DASRQZ010000174.1:0-26979 GCA_035696125.1 Polyangia bacterium | reverse complement strand
GATCCGATCTGATCTGACGTCTGCGGCGTTGAGGCGCAGTGAACGTGGTGGTGGGGTTGAGGGTGGGCCGGGGGAGCGGGGGGGTGCTGTTACCGCGGGGTCTATGAGGGCGCACCTGCCTGTCCGCAGGCAGGTTGCCAGCCCGAATAGAAGCGCCCCCGTGCCGCCGGCGTTCAGGGTGAAGGAGGGGGAAGAGCTCGGAGACACCAAAAGCAGTCATCGAGAGTCCACCTCCCGCCCGGCGGCGTAAGGGCGCGTCCCCGCGGTAGCAGCACCCCCCCGCTCCCACGGCCCGCCCGCCCCACGACGGAGAGAGCGGAGCCGTGATCAGCGAGCAGCCGGCGGCGGCCGCGCTAACTACTCGCGCCACTTGCGCGACACGGCGACCGCCGCCCGGTACCGCTCGACACTCCGCGCCCGCCTGTCCGCCGTCCATCCCAGGACCCTCCCCATCAGATCGCCCGCGCGCTCCGCGGCGCCCAACCCCTGGTCGCGGGCATCG
This sequence comes from Polyangia bacterium, assembly GCA_035696125.1. Lineage (GTDB taxonomy): Bacteria > Myxococcota_A > Polyangia > Fen-1088 > Fen-1088 > DASRQZ01. The sequence goes on along the minus strand of DASRQZ010000174.1, from coordinate 26,477 downwards.
CGCATGAGGGGGGCCCGACGGGCCAGCGCGTCCTCGATCTCCATGGCGTGCTCGTCGCGTGCGGCGTGGGCGATCTCGGCCCAGAGGTAGGGCAGCTCCGGGTCGATGCGGCGCGCCAGCTCGGGCGCCTCCTCCAGCCCGGCCAGCACGTCGGCGCTGCGCGCGCCGTAGGTCGCCAGCAGGTGACCACGCACGTCCTCGGCCAGCTCGTGATCGCCCAGCGACGGTGGCGTACCCGCACCGGGAAGACGGCGCGTGCGGGTGAGGCAGGGGCCGATGGCGCGTTCGACGCCGCGGTCACGCAACAGCTCGACCAGGACGTCGGTGGTCTCCTCGGCCATCCGGCGGAAGGTGGTCAACTTGCCGCCGGCGATGGTGACCACGCCGTCGGCCTCGCGGATGATCTCGTGCTCGCGGGAGGTCGACGACGCCGTGTGCGCGGGCATCGCGATCAGCGGCCGCAAGCCCGCGTAGGTGGCGATCACGTCCTCGGCGCTCAGGCGCGCCGCCGGAAAGGCGTGCGCCGCCGCCTCCAGCAGGTAGTCGACGTCCTGGCGCCGCGCGCGGATCTCCGTGTCGACGGTCAGCGAGTCGTTGCCTTCGCGGTTGCCGTTGCCGCGGGCGGCCCCGCCGTGCTGATCGGGCGGGGACCAGTCGGTGTCGGTGGTCCCGATCACCGTGCGCCGCCCGCGCGGCAGCGCGAAGAAGACCCGACCGTCGCGCGGCGCGCGCAGCACCACCGCTCGCCCGGCCAGGTCCAGACGGGCGGCGTCGAAGACCAGGTGCACGCCCAGCGTGGGCCGCAGGTTGCGCCGCCCGCGGTCGAAGCCGTCGGAAAACGGACCGGTGGCGTTGACGATCACGCGCGCGCGCGCCTCGACCGATTCGCGGGTCTCTGCGTCGACCACCACCGCCGCGCGCGCGCGGCCGGTGCGGTCGCGGCGCAGCGACTGCACACGCGCGTGCGATAACACGACCGCGCCGACGTGCTCGGCGTCGAGAACGGTCTCCAGCACCAGGCGTGCGTCGTCGGTCTGGCAGTCGATGTACTGCTGGGCGCCTTGCAGCCCGGCGGCGCGCAGCAGCGGGCTGGCGGCGAAGGTCGCGCCCGGATCCAGGCGCCGGCGCTGCGTGGGCGGTCGCCACAGCGCCAGGGCGTTGTAAAGCGCGATGCCAGTTCCGATGGTGCGCAGGCTGGGGCGCTCGCCGCGATAGGCGGGAAACAGGAACTCGATCGGACGGCACAGGTGCGGCGCGGTCGACATCAGCCGTCGTCGTTCGGACAGGCCCTCGAACACCAGCCCGAGGTCGCCGTATTGCAAGTAGCGCAGCCCGCCGTGGATCAGCTGCGACGACCGGCTGGACGTCTGGCCCGCGAAGTCGCCGGCCTCGCACAGCGCAACCGTCAGGCCGCGGAGCACGGCGTCGCGCGCGATGCCGGCGCCGGTGGCGCCGCCGCCCACGACCAGCACGTCCACTTCTTCGTCGCCAAGCCGTTCCAGCGCCGCGCGGCGCCGCGCGAGAGGGCCGGCGTGGGCGGTCACTGGTGAGTCACTTGAGGCTGATGTGCAGCTCGTCGAGCTGGCGGGACGATACGGCCGACGGCGCGTCGGTGAGAAGGTCGGTCCCTTTCTGGGTCTTGGGGAAGGCGATCACGTCGCGCAGAGACTCGGCCCCGCACAGCAGCATCGCCAGCCGGTCGACGCCGGCTGCGATCCCCCCGTGGGGGGGCGGTCCGTACTTGAACGCCTCCAGCAGGAAGCCGAACTTGGCGCGGGCGTCCTCGTCGCTGAGGCCGAGCGCGCGGAAGACGCGCGCCTGCAGGTCGGAGCGGTGGATCCGGATCGAACCGCCCGCGATCTCGTTGCCATTGAGCACCAGGTCGTAGGCGCGCGCGCGCACCGATGCCGGATCCGACTCCAGCCGTTCGACGTCCGCCGCCGAAGGCGAGGTGAACGGATGGTGGGACGCTGCCAGGTGGCCGTCGTCCGCCTGTTCGAAGAGCGGGAACTCGGTGATCCAGCAGAAGCGCCACAGGCCCTTGGGGACGAGGTCCAGCTTGGTGGCCAGGTGCAGGCGCAGCCCGCCCAGCACGGCGTTGACCAGCTTGGGCGCGCCGAACTGCAGGAACAGCAGATCGCCTTCGGCCAGCTGGGCGATGGCGTTGATCTCGGTGCGCAGCGCGTCCGAGATTGTCTTCATCGGGCTCTGCGCCCAGACGCCGCCCGCGCTGATGCGCGCGCGCGCCAGACCGCGCGCGCCGAAGCCCTTGGCGAACTCCTCCAGCTTGTCGAGGTCGGCGCGCGACAGCTTGGACGCCTCGGCGGCCGGCAGGCGCCAGCCCTTGACCACGCCGTTCGGTTGCGCGATCGCCGCCTGCAGCAGCGCGACGCCGCCGCCCTGGTGCTGGCGCACGGCCGCGGTCACGTCGCAAAGCGGCAGCCCGAAGCGCAGGTCGGGCTTGTCCGAGCCGTAGAGCGCCATCGCGTCCGCGTAGGTCAGGCGTGGTAGCGGGCGCGGGATCTCGACGTCCAGCACGTCCTTCCACAGCGCCGCCATCAGGCCCTCGACCACGCTCTGCACGTCCTCCTCCACGACGAAGCTCATCTCCAGGTCGATCTGAGTGAACTCGGGCTGGCGGTCGAGGCGCAGGTCCTCGTCACGGAAACAACGCACGATCTGGAAGTAGCGGTCGAACCCCGACACCATGAACAGCTGCTTGAAGATCTGCGGCGATTCGGCCAGCGCATAGAACTGCCCCGGGTTGAGGCGCGAGGGGACCAGGAAGTTACGCGCGCCGCCCGGCGTGTACTTCACCATGAAAGGCGTCTCGATCTCGGCGAAACCTCCCTGCGCCAGGTAGCGGCGCGTCGTCTGGTAGATGGTCGAACGCACCAGGAAGTTCTTCTGCAGGCTGGGCCGGCGCAGATCGAGATAGCGGTGCTTGAGGCGCACCGATTCGCCGGCCAGCGTGTCGTCGGAGATCTCGAAGGGGGGCGTCTCGGCGGTGGAGAAGATGGTGAGCGCGTCGGCCTTCACCTCGACCTCACCGGTGGCCAGGCTGGCGTTCTTGTGCCCGCCGCGCTCGGCGACGACGCCGGTGATGCCGACGCAGAACTCGGAGCGCAGCTCGCCCGCCAGGCGGTGCGCCTGCTCGTCGAAGTGGGGCTCGAACACCACCTGGGTCAGTCCGGCGCGGTCGCGCAGGTCGATGAACACACAGCCGCCGTGGTCGCGCCGGGCGGCGACCCAGCCGAACAGCACCACCCGCTGTCCGGCGTCGGTGGCGCGCAGGGCGCCGCAGTCGTGGGTTCGCTTCAGGTCGGTCAAGAACTGGGGATGCAACTCGGGCATGGCGAGAAGTTACATGTTACTGCCCCCGACTGCGAGCCAGTCTGCGAACATGCCGAACCTTCCGAGAGCAGATCGCGCTTGCTCTCATGACGCCGCTGCCGCTACCTTGATAGCGTGCGCCTTCGCGTTCTTTATCACGGCAACTGCTTCGATGGATGCAGCTCGGCCGGGGTTTTTACGCGCTTCTATAGCGAGCGGATCGCGAAGGCCCCGGTCGACGTGATGTACCGCCCGCTGGAGCACAAGGGCGACGCGGCGGCCTTTCCGCCCGACGCCTTCGACGGCGACGAGAACGCCTGCGTCGATTTTCGCTACTCGCAGGACCCGCGCCTGACCTGGTGGTTCGACCACCACGCCTCGGCGTTCCAGCAGGCGGGCGACGAGGCGCACTTCCGCGCCGACGCCACCGGCCGCAAGTTCTACGACCCGGCCGCCAAGAGCTGCACCAAGTTCATCGCCGACACCGTCGCCGCCAAGTTCGGTTTCGACCCGGCGCCGCTGCGCGAGCTGATCGACTGGGCGGAGGTGATCGATGGCGCGCTGTTCCCCGACGCCAAGATGGCGGTCGAGCTCAAAGAGCCGGCGCTGAAGCTCATGACCTTCATCGAGAACAATCGCACGCCGGCGCTGGCCGATCGCTTCATCGGGGATCTCATCTCCCGTCCGCTGGACGAGATCGCCGCCGACGACTATGTCACCGGGGCCCTCCAGCCGCTGCTGGCGCAGCATCAACAGAACATCGACGTCATCCACGCCGCCGCCAAGCTGGAAGGCGGCGTGGTCCACTTCGACGTCGCCGAGCAGAACATCGGGCCGTTCAACAAGTTCATCACCTACTACCTCTTCCCGGAGGCCCGCTACTCGGTCGGCCTCACCGCGCCCGGGCGGCTCAAGATCTCGGTCGGCTCGAACCCCTGGTCGAGGATCCCGCGCACCCACGACATCAGCGCGATCTGCGAGCGCTACGGGGGCGGCGGCCACCCGGTGGTGGGCGCGATCTCGCTGCCGAAGGACCAGCTGGCGCGCGCGCGACAGATCTACGCGGAGATCGTGGCGGAGCTGCAGGACCCGGGGACCGTCAAGTAGCCCGCCGGGACCCGGGACCCACCCTCCTTCCCCGAAGGGCGTGCACGAGGCACGACGTTCAGGCTTACCGTCTCACGGGTCTGTGCGGTCGTCCGCCGCGCCTGGCCACCGGTCTTGGTCTTCGGGTCTTGGTGAGCGGCTTGTCGCTGCCGTTGGCCGGCGGAACCGGGCCGGACGGCAGGGGGTTGGCGCCGCGGGACTCGAGGCGGTCGATGCGCTCGCGTAGCTTCGCGGTCTCGGCGCGCAGGCGATCGACCTCGTCCTGCAGTTTCTTGGCCTGCTCGGCCGGGCGGCCGCTCTCGTGCAGCTCGCGGATCGCCTCGGCCATGCGTCGCCGCGCGCGTCCGTCCAGCTCGGCGCCCAGCGCGCGCTCGATGGCTGGCACCGCCTCGGGAGAGCCGATGCGCGCCAGCGACGACGCCGCCTCGCCGCGCACCCGGAAGTCGGGGTCGTGAAAGCAGCCCTCGATGAACTCGCGCGCCTGGCGGGCGTGCGGCGTGCCCGTGCCCAGCTCGGCGGTCGCCATCACCACCGCGCGGCGCGCCAGGAAGGATCCGCCCGGCTTCCACTCGCCCTTGACGATGGGGATGGCGCGGTCGTCGCCGGTAGCGCCCAGACCCTCGAGCGTGCGCGTGCGGATCACGTCCTGGAACGACGACCGGCCGAGCAGAGTGGGCAGCACCACCAGCGCGCGCGCCGAGCGCGTGCGCCCCAGGGCGAGCGCGGCCTCGGCCTCGACGAAGTAGCTCCGGTCGCCCCGCTGCAGCAGCGCCGCCAGCGCCTCGCCGGCGCGCTCGTCCCCGCGGTACTCGCCCAGCCCGGCGACCACCGCGCGGCGCACGCGCGGGTGCGGGTCCTGGATGTTGGCCAGCAAGAGCTCGAGCCCGTCGTCGCGCCGGGTCTGTCCCAGCGCGCGCGCCGCCGCCGCGCGCACCGCCCAGAAAGGATCCTTCTTCACGGTGTCACCGAGCGCGCGCACCGAGTCGGGGTCGATGTTCTTGGCGACGCCGGCGACGGCGATCACCCGATCGATGCCCAGCCGCGCCGCCGCGAGCTGGCGCCGCCACAGCGGGCGCATCTTCTCCATCTTCAGCGACTTGAGCACCACGTCACCGGGGTCGAAGATCACCTGCGTCGGCCGCGATGGCAGGCGGAACTCGAAGGCGTGGGTCGCGCCGGTCACCGAGATCGGCTCGTCGCGCTCGACGCCGTCGATCTCGAAGCGCACGCGCGTCGTGAAGCGGAACAGCGGCGCCTCCGGGCTGACCGCCTGCTTCTGCTCCAGGTGCAGCACGCCGATCTCGCGCTCGGGGTCCCAGTCCCAGCTCGCCTCCAGCTCGGGGTGCCCGGGGCGGGCGATCCAGCGATCGAAGAACTCGTCGACGCTGCGACCCGAGACATCCTCGATGGCGCGCACCAGGTCGCGGGTCTCGACCGACCCGCGCGCGTGGCGCTCGGCGTAGTGCTTGAGCGCGCGCCAGAAAAGCTCGTCGCCCAGCTCGTTGCGCAGCATGTGCAGGACGCGCCCACCCTTTTCGTAGAGGTGGCTGTCGAAGATGTGGATCGGCTCTTCGTACTGGCGGCAGACCACGGGGCGCTGGTAGCGCCCCGCCTCGTTGAGGTAACCCTCGGCGTCGGCCAGAAGCTCGACGTCTGCCTCGTCGCGGCCCTTGGCGTGCTCGCGCCAGATGTACTCGAAATAGGTCGCGAAGCCTTCGTTGAGCCAGGCCTCGGACCACTCGCGGCAGGTGACCAGGTCTCCCCACCACTGGTGCGCCAGCTCGTGCGAGACCAGCCCATCGACGTCCTGGTCCAGCGCCGCCCGCTCGTCGAGCAGCACGAGGTCGGTCAGCGTGGTCGCCGAGGTGTTCTCCATGCCGCCGAAGATGAAGTCGGGCACGGCGATCTGGCTGTAGCGCGTGTGGGGGTAGGGGATGCCGATCTTCTCGGAGAAGACATCGATCATCTCGGGCGTGCGACCGAAGCTACGCCGGCCGTCGGCCTCGTGCCCCGGCGGCACGAAGTAGTAGACGTCGACGCCGGTGCGCCGCGCGCGATCCTTGATCTCGACGAAGGGGCCGCACACCAGCGTCACCAGGTAGGGCGGGTGGGGGAAGTCGAGCGCGTAGTGCCAGCGCACCTTTCGGCCCCCGGGCAGGTCGACCCGCTCGCGCAGCTCACCGTTCGAGAGCACGAAGTTGCCGGCGGGCGCCGTGCAGATCATCTCCGTCGATGCCTTCTCGATCGGCGTGTCGACGCACGGCCAGTAGTAGCGCGAGTCGTCGTCCTGGCCCTGGGTCCAGCACTGCCGTGGCCGTTCGGGGTGGCCGGCGTCGGGTCCCATGAAGTACAGGCCGCGGCGCGGAGCGCAGCGATAGTGGACCGCGACCTCAAGTTCGTCGCCGCTGGCCGCCGGCCTGGGCAGGCGCACGCGCAGCTTCTCCCCGTCGTAGTCGAACGCGGTCTGCGGCGTACCGTCGATCGTGACCTGGTCGATGGTCATCTCGACCGCGTCGAGCTCGAAGGCCGTCAACTGGTGGCGGCGCACCGACAGCCGCAGGCGCGCCACGCCGGTCAGCCGCGCGCCCTCCAGGTCCAGGTCCAGCTCGAGGCGTACATGGGTCACCCTGACGGGGCGGTCGCCTTGGAAATGGGTCTTGGTGCCCGGGGGAGCAAATGGACGTGGCATGAGGGAAAGCGACCGCGGAAACCTTACGCGGGTTGTGCAGGGCTGGTCAACTGACACCGGAGCTTTCGCCGTTCCACGACTGCGAAATTGGTCGGCGTCGGCGTCGGCGTCAGCGTCGGCGTCGGCCTCGTCGGCGAGGCGATTTCAAACGCGCGCGTGACTGATCGCCCTTGCCGACGCCAGCGGCGACGGATCGGAGGGGGTCTTGTGCGCCGCTGTGGCCAGGGCGGGTCGCTCATGATGAAATGTCGGCCCATGACGATGCCGAGAGAGCCGGTCCAGCGCAGCCACTTCATCGCGCGCGCCACGCCGAAAGAGGTGTACGAGGTCGTGGTCGACTTCGCCGCCTACCCTCGTCTGTTCCCCGAGATCAAACAGGCGCGAGTGATCGCCCCCGCCCCTTCTCTTCCTGTTCCGGGACAGCCCCAGGTCTGGCGCGTCGAGTTTCGCGCGCAGATGGTGCTGCCGGTGCGCTACGTGCTGGATCTGACCTGCCTGCCCGACGCCCCCTCCATCGATTGGACCTTTGTCGAGGGCGAGGTGGTCACCGACTCCAGCGGCGGCTGGCGCTTCGTCGCCGAGCCCGGCGGAACCCGCGTCGACTATCGGGCCGCGCTGGACGTGCGCGCCCCGCTGCCCGGCGCGATCCTGCGCAAGATCACCGACGGCCTGGTCTCGGCGTCGCTACCCCGTATGTTCACCTCAATCGAAGCCGAGCTCCGCCGCCGCCAGGGATCCTGACGCCAACACTGGTCAGACAGGCGAAAGCACCAATGCGCCAGGACGCCAAGATCCGCACGACCAGACGGGCCGGGCCGACGTCCTGGTGTCATGGCGTTTCGTCTTCTGATCAGTCTCGGGGCCGTCCCGACACGTGCGGGTTACCCGGGATGTAAAACCGCAGCTTGCGCGCCGCCCAGGGCCCCGCGTAGTCCACCCCGATGCGTGGTGAGGCGGCACGGCGCGGGGCCCGGCCGCCGTCTTCGGCGACGAACAGCCCACCGCCCGCGGTGAGATCCAGCCCTTTGTCGGCCAGCGTGATGCCGAGGCCGCTGCACAGCTTGCCGGGGCCGCTCAGCGATCGGGCCTCCGGCGCGCCGGGCGCCGTTGCCAGCGGCTCGGCGGCGCGGATCAGCACCGCGCCGGCCTGCCCCTCGCGCTCGGTGACGAAGTTCATGCAGTGGTGCATGCCGTAGATCAGGTAGACGTAGAGGTAGCCGGGCGGTCCGAACATGATCGCGGCGCGCGGGGTTGGCCCGCGGCGCGCGTGCGAGGCCGCATCGCGCTCACCGAGGTAGGCCTCCACCTCGACGATGCGGGCCAGCCGCAGCGCGGACGCGCTCGGGCCGGCGCCGATCCGGCGCACCAGCACTTTGCCCAGCAGCGCGCGCGCCACCTGGATCGTCGGGCGCGCAAAGAATGCGCGCGGCAGCGGGATCAACCCGGCGCCGGGCACGGCCAGGTCCGCGACGGGGTGTGGGACCGTGCGCTCAAGCATCCAGCAGCAGCCGCGCGCGATTCACGCCTTCCAGCAGGCGGCCGAAGCGACCGTCGGTCTCGAGCGCGGCCAGCAGGCCGGAAGCGGCGCGCCGGTAGTGGTCGCGGTCGATGTCGCCGGCGACCAGCCGATAGCGCAGGAACAGGAAGGCCGTCTGCGCGACATCGGACAGGCAGTAGCGGCGCAAGGATTCGAGCTGGCCGGACAGGAACAGCTCCTCGACCTGGCTGCCGTCGACGCCGGTCTTGCCGGGCAGCCCGATCACCCGCGCCGCCCCGTCGAGCGACGTCATGCGCGCCGCGCCGTGGTCGGAGAGCACGTCGCACAGATCCAGGTGCCCCTCCTCGCTGTAGCGGTAACGATAGCCAGCGCCGCGGTAATACCAGCCGAATGGCAACCCGTGGCGCAGCGCCCGCAGGGCCAGCACCGGGAGATCGAAGCCGCGCCCATTCCAGGTCACCAGCTGCGGCTTCCACTTGCCCATGAAGTCGGCGAAGTCGGTCATCATACCGGTCTCGTCCTTGGCCTCGCCGAAGGTTCCGATGCGCTTGCAGCCGAGGTTCTCGTCGAGCCAGATCACGCCCAGCACCACCGGGTGGCAAGCGTAAAGGGGAGGGAAGGGACGGTCCCCGGGCGTGGCCGGCTCGGGCGGGGTGAAGAGCTCACGATCGGGGACGGTTTCGATGTCGAGGATCAGGTAGCTGAGGTCGGCGGGGGTCATGGGGCCCGGTCATTCTAGCGCCAAGGCGTGGTGGCAGTGGCCTGCCGTGGCGAGGGATCGTGCACGCGAGCCGTGCCCGAGCACGTGCGCGTGACCGTCGACGTGCTCGTGAGCGTTCACGTGAGCCGAGCCATGCACGTCGGCGTGCTCGGGCACGTGGGCCATGCACGACTGCGCTTGCGGGGGCGGCGGGGGACGGATAAAAGGTGAGGCGATGCGCGAGACGCGCCAGATCGCCCCGTCCGGGCCGGCGCGGCCGCTCCCGCGGTTGCGCTTGATGTTGTTGGCGTTGCTCGCCGTGCTCTCGGGCGTCGCCGGGTGCGCGCACCGGCCGCCGCCGATCCAGCCCTGGCAGCGCGAGTATCTGTCCAAACGGGCGCTGCGCTTCGACGCCGATCCGCTTGAGGACCGCTTCCGCCAGCACATGTTCGGGTCGCGCGAGGGCGCGGACGGCGGTTACGGCCATCCCGGCGGCGGATGCGGCTGCAATTGAGGCGGTCGCGGGCGTGCGTGGCGGGCTGGTGGGCGCTGGTGGCGATGGCCGGCGCGAGCGGGACGCCACCGCCCGCGCACGCCGACAACCACGTGACGGTGCGCGGGGCCTATTACCGCGAGTCCTCGACGCGAGTCGTGCAGCCGGTGGTCGAGGTTGCGGGCGATCTGCCTGGCGGGTTCGACGTTGCCACGCAGTACCTGCTGGACGCGATCACCTCGGCCTCGGTCGCGGCCGGCGCCGGCGGCAACGACGCCATCTTCACCGAGGTGCGCAACGAGGTCGGCCTGGTGGGTGGCTGGACCGGCGACCGCGGGCGCGTCACCCTCGGCTACCGCTACAGCGCCGAATCGGACTACTGGTCGCACGGCATCTCGGCCTCCGGCTCGCTGCGACTGTGGGGCGATAGCGCGACGCTGGCCGGTACGCTGGGCGCCACCTTCGACGGCGCCTGGCCGCGCAACGCCACGCCGAACTGCCCGGGCGCCCTGCAGATGTTCTGCGCCCTGCGCAGCTATTTTGGTGGCTTCGGCTACACCCAGGTCTGGTCACCCACGCTGGTGACCCAGCTCGGCCTGGAGATCGCGTATCTCGATGGCTATCAGGCCAGCCTGTACCGGGCCGTGCCCAACTTGGGCCGCGAGGTGCTGCCGTCGACACGGCTGCGGGCGGTGCTGATCCCGCGGGTGGCTTACTACCTGCCCCGCACCCGCACCGGGTTCCAGGTCCACTACCGCTACTATCGCGACGACTGGTCGGTGAGCGCGCACATGTTCGAGGGGCGGGTGTACCAGAACCTGACCCGAGATCTGGAGCTGCGCGCCTCCTATCGCTACTACACCCAGCTGCCGGCCGATTTCTGGTGCGACTGGATCGCGCGGCCCGACTGTTACCAGGGCGCCACCGTGTACACGGCCGACCCCAAGTTGGGGCACGTCGGCACCTCCATGCCGGAGCTCAAGCTGGTCTGGGACGCGGTGCAGTTGCGCAGTGTGCCGTTCTTCGCCTGGTTTGCCGAGGGCAGCTTCGAGATCTCCTACGCCCGCCTGATCCAGAACACCGTCTTCGGCGACGCGCATCTGCTGCAGATGGGCTATACGTTGCCGTATTGATGGGGCCGCCTCCCGCTTCCAAGCTTCGCCACCTGCGCGCGGCTCAGCTGCGGGCGCGCGCCATTCGCGGCGCGATCGGCCGGGTGGTGCTGGGCACGGTGTTCCTGGTCGGGGCGCTGGCCTACGCCCGGGCGCCCGATCGCCACGGGCAGCAGAGCCTGCTGTGGATGACCGGCCTGCTGTTGCTGTCGACGGGCAACGTCGCGCTGGGGCTGCGCACGCTGGCGCGCGTGCGCCACCGGCCGGCACGCCTGTGGATCGCCGCCACCACCGCCTGGGGCCTGCTGTCGACGGTCCTCATCGGGTTCCTGCTGCGCGGCTGAGGGAGGACCGGCGCGAGAATGGATGCCACCTCGTCCATGACCGGCGACGCCGACCGGGTCGGCGCGCTGTCGCCCGTGGGCGAGCATCCGGTGGTGCTGATCACCGGGGCCTCATCGGGGATCGGGCGCGCGACCGCGGTTCATTTCGCGCGCAGGGGGTGGCGGGTGTACGCGTCGATGCGCCGGCCCGAGCGCGCCGCCGACCTGCGCGACCAGGCGGCCACCAGCGGCTGGACGCTGGCCACGCCGGCGCTCGACGTGACCGACGATCAGGGGGTCGCGCGCGCCGTCGAGGAGATCTTGGGTGCCACGGGCGGGCGCATCGACGTGCTGATCAACAACGCCGGCTATTACGCCTTCGGCGCGCTGGAGGAGACCACGCCCGAGGAGCTGCGGGCGCAGCTCGACACCAACGTCGTCGGCGTGCACCGGGTCACGCGGGCGGTGCTGCCCGCCATGCGCGCGCGCCGCGCGGGCGCGATCGTCACCATCGGTTCGATCTCCGGCAAGGTCGCGCTGCCCATGGTCGGGCCCTACCACGCGTCGAAGTGGGCGCTCGAGGGCATGATCGAATCTCTGCGCTACGAGCTGATCCCGTTCGGCATCCGGGTCGCGCTGGTCGAGCCGGGCGCCTACAAGACCGACCTCCACGTCAAGGAGATTCGGGCCGGCGCGGCGGGTCGAAGCGACAGCCCCTACGCGGCTCTGCTGGCCGCCTACCAGCGCCAGGTGGCGGGGCTTCGCCGCGACGACCTCCACGCGTTGATGGACGTCATTTATCGGGCCGCCACTTTTCCCCACCCGAAGCTGCGCTGGCCCGTCGGGCCTACGTCAATCACGGCCGGCCGGTTGCGCGCGCTGTGCCCGGACCGCATCTATGAGTGGCTGATGCGGATCGCCTTTCGGATCAGGGCGCCGCGGCTATAATTGGGGAGTCGTGCCCTCCGACAAGCTCTCGCGCAAGCAGGTCGACTTCGTTTTGCGCCGGGCGGCGGAGATCGACACCGCCCCGGCCGAAGCGGACGATCGCACGTCCGAGACGGCTCTGACCGTGCAAGAGGTGATGCGCCTGGGTGAGGAGGCGGGCCTGCACCGCGACGCCATCGTGCAGGCGCTGACCGAGATGAAGCGCGGAGCCGCGGTCGAGCCTGAGGCAGGCGCGCTGACCCGCACGCTGGGCGCCAGCCAGATCGTCGTCAGCCGCGTGGTACCCGGCCCGGTCGAGGCGGTGCGCCGCGCCGTGGACCGGTTCCTGCGCGACCAGCTGATGACGGTTCGGCGCCACCACGGTGAGCGCATCGAGTGGGAGCGCGCCCAGGGCATCTGGCCGGGGCTGGTGCGCTCGCTCGACTTTTCCAAGCGCTACGCCTTTGGGCTGGTCACCCGCGTCGAGACCATCATCGTCGAGGAGAACGACAGTCACACCGGCGTGACCTTCCAGATCGATCTCTCGGAGATGCGGCGCGAGCGACTGACTCACATGGGCCTGCGCTCGGCCATGGCGTTCGCGCTGCTGGGCCTGGGCGGCTCGGCCATCATTCCCGGGTTCGGGCTGCCTGACATCGTGGCGCTCGCCAGCGGCGGCGTCGCGGCCGGCGGCATCTTTGCCCTGGAGCGTCGCCGCTATCTGGAGAGCCGCAACCGGGTCGCCCTGGCGCCCGAGCGCTTCCTGGACTTGCTGGTGCAGCGGCAACGGCGCCGGCAATCGGCCACGCCCCCATTCCCCTTCGCCGATGGCGACGCGTAGCTCTCGGCAGTCACCAGATCAGTCATCAGTCATCAGTCATCAGTTGCCAGGAGAAACAGCCGGACGGCCTTCGCCCCCAGCGATCGCAGGCCGGCTGTCTGGCCACGAGCTTGCTTCGACGTGCGCCGGGCCGCGAGCCGGCGTGCTCCCGTCAGAAATCGAACTCTGCCGAGATTCCCCCGGTCGCCGCGTTCGCGGTCGGGAAGATCCGCAAACCGTGGTTGTCGCTGGTCCGCGCGCCGTTGCCGGCTTCCTTGTCGAGGTAGCCTTTGTAGAAGAACAAGAACCCGCTGGCGACGGCGAACGCCGAGCCGACCCCGACGAAGATCCACTGCCGGGTCTCGGCCCGGTTACCCTCGGCGAGCTTCTCGCGGGTGATCATCTTCTGTGGCTCGCTGGGTTCCGTTTGCGGGTAGCGGAACTGATCCAGGTCGCTGTTGATGCGCCGCACGTCCAGCCCGTACTTGGTCGCCAGTCCCAGCGAAACCGCGGTGACCCCCAGGGCGACCCAGAAGCTGGTGCGTAACCAGCTGCGCGCGGAATCGTCGGAGCTCGGCTCGTCGTGCGTGGGCGGCGGCACCGCCGCGGCGTCGCGCTCGCCTCCGGCAATCTCGGCGCCGTCGGGCTGCAACGCCAGGGTCAGCGGCAACGCCTGGGACGCGCCGACGCTGAACTGCTGGCTGATGCGCCCGTAGCCGGCCTTCTCGGCGGTGATCTCGTGCTTGCCGGGGGCGATGTCGGACAGGGTCAGACCCTTCCTGGTCGTCAAGCCCGCCGCGGTACCGTCCAGCGTGATGGTCGCGCCCGCCACGTTGGAACGGATGATCAACGTGGCGAGAGCCCCACCGCTGGCCTTGCCGTCGAGCTTGCTCAACCACTGGGCCGCCAGGAGCCGCAGCGCCGCGGCGTCGGGCTTGCGCCTGGGAAGGGTCTCGGCGATGGAGCCCACGACCAGTCCGCGCGCCGCGTCGAGCAGCCTGAGGTTGAGCGTGAGCTCGCCGCCCGAGCGCTTGATGTTGCCGAACAGCAGCTCGGTCGCGCCCAGGCTCCTGGCTGCTTGCGCCAGGCAGGCCGGGGCTTCGTCGGAGCAGGAGAAGATCAGCTTGAGCTCGACCAGGTCCTTGCCCTGCAGCTGCGGCGAGCCGAGCTTGCTGGAGGTCACCCGCTGGCGCAGGGCCTCGGTGATGTCGTTGGCGATGGCGTTGTCCTGCGCTTCCAGGGCCTCGATGCCCAGGACCGCGATCCCGCCCCCATCCCCGTCAGCGGCGTGGGCCGCGGGTGCGAGGCCCAGCGCGACGGTCAAGGCGACAGCGACCGGCGTAGAAGCGAGGACCGCCAGCGGACGGAACAGACGAGCAGGCATGGCGGGAGCATTCTTTCCGGAGCCATCGCGACTGTCAATTGCCGTCGGGGATGCCGGGTGGCACGCGTTGGCGCGCCTTGGCGGCGGCTGCCGTGCTAGCGTTGATGGTCGATGCGCCTCGGTGTGTCCGGCAAAGTCTTCCTTGCCTACACGGTGCTGCTGCTGGCCTTCACCGCGAACGCCACCTTCACGCTGCTGGTGATCCACCGCGCGCGCCAGGGCGTCGTCGCCAATGAGGCATACCTGGATCTACAGGGCTCGGTCGACGCCGCGTGGAAGTCGCTCAACGACTTCGCGCCTTCGCTGGGACGCAATTTGCGACTCGACCCCAACCTGGCGCTGGCCTTCCGCATGACCCGCAAGCACCTCGACGACGCGGACGCAGCCATCGACCGCTACGTGCAGCGCGAACCTTCCTCGTTCCCGCGCCAGGACTTCGAGATCAAGCGCCGGCAAATCGCCGCGCTCAAGGAACAGGCGGGCGCGCTGGCGGGCGAGTTGGGCGCCGCCGAGGTGGCGAACGATCCGCGCGCCCGGCCCGAGTTCGAGAGCCATTTTGCGACGCTGACGCACAACCTGAACCGCATGCGCCGGTCGTTGCGCGGCGAGAGCGGGCAGATCGCCCAGCGCCTGCGCGACGACGAAGAGATCGCCCTGCAGTTCGCGGTCGGTCTGGGGGGCGTGGGCCTGCTCATCGGGATCGTGGCGTTCGTGATCATCCTGCGCACCCTGCGCCCATTGCAGATCCTGCGCGCGCGCGCGCAGCAGGTCGCGGGCGGCGACTACGCCCGCCGGGTCGCGGTGTCGTCTCACGACGAGATCGGCGAGCTGGTGCGCGAATTCGACGTCATGGCGGCGGCCATCCAGGAGCGCGAGCAGCGGCTGATCCGCTCGGAGCGCCTGGCGACGGTCGGGCGCATGGCCGCGCAGATCACCCACGAGGTGCGCAACCCGCTGGCGTCGATCGGCCTTTACGCCGAGTTGCTGGGCGACGAGATCGCCGCCAAGGGTCCCGAGCCGCGGCGCCTGCTGTCGTCGATCGCCAGCGAGGTCGACCGGCTGACCGAGATCACCGAGAATTACCTGCGCTTCGCCCGCTTCCCCGAGGCCAAGCTCGAGCCCGAGGACCTGGGCGCCGTGGTCGAATCGGTGCTCGAGTTTTCGCGCGCCGAGCTGGCGCAGGCCGGCATCTCCCTGGACATCACGGTCGGCAGTGGTCTGCCCGACATCTCGGGCGACGAGAGCCAGCTCCGTCAGGCGCTGCTCAACCTGGTGCGCAACGCGCGCGAAGCCATGTCGACGCCGGGCGGCGGGCGGCTGCGGGTCACCGTCGACGCCGCGGAAGGTCAGGTGCGCCTGCGACTGTCCGATACCGGAGCCGGCATCGCCGAGGCGGATCTGGCCAAGATCTTCGATCCCTTCTTCTCGACCAAGGACAAGGGTACGGGGCTGGGCCTGGCGCTGGTCCAGCAGATCGTCGCCGAGCACGCCGGCCGCATCGACGTCGAGAGCACGCCCGGGCGGGGGACCACCTTCACCCTGACCTTCCCGGCGCGGGCGGGGGGAGCGAGGGGTCCGGCGCGAGCCCCCGAGGACCCGCCCTCCGCCGAGCCCGAGTCGCCCCCCGGCATGAAGAAAGCCCTGGCCTGACAACGTCAACGTCAACGTCGACGTCGACGTCGACGTTGACGGCCGCGTGATCGAAGCCGTGCACGTGCACGGGAACGCCCCCGTGGACGTGATCGCTCACGGCCACGGTAGCGTTCCCGTTGACGTGCACGGCCACGGCGACGGGTTCGGCCACGATCACGTCTAGGCGGTCTAGGTGCACGGAAACGCGCACGGGTGAGGTATCGGTGCGTTCCTACGGCACCCGCGCCTTTCGGTGGGCCTCCGCCTTCCTGGTATCGCCGAGCTTGCTGTAGATGCCGGCCAGCATCTGGTGCAGCTCGCCGGGGTCGGCGGGCTGGAACAGCAGGGCGCGTTCGAAGCCGGCGGCGGCGGCCGCCGGCTTGCCGGTGGCCGCCAGCGCGCGCCCGTAGGCGGCGTGCAGGTCGGCGTCGGCCGGGTCGATGAAGATCGAGATGGGCGCCACCTCGACCACCCGGCCGGCGCGCCCGATCTTGCCCAGCCCCAGGACCAGCTCCTTGGCCAGCTTCAGGCTTTGCGGCTCGAGCGCCAGCGCGGCGTCCATCTCTGTCAGTCGGTCGGCTTCGCGGTGGGCTTCGCCGTAAAGCTCGACCAGCAACGCGCGCGGCTCGACGCGCGTCGGATCGAACTCGATGGCGCGCCGCAGGTGGCGCTCGGCGGCGCCGCTGTTCTTGCGGTGGATCTCGGCCAGCGCCAGCCGGACGCGCACGTCGTAGCCGTCGTGGCCATCGATGGCCAGCAGCTTCTCGAATGCGGTGACCGCCGGCTCGGCCTGGCGCGCCGCCAGCGCCAGCTCGCCGGTCAGGAACAGGGTCGCCGCCACCACGTCGGGGCGTGGGTCCTTGCCGGCGGCCGCCAGCGCGCGCGCCAGTGCGTCCTCGGCGGCCTTGCGGTCGCCCGATGCCAGACCGGCCAGGCCGGTCTCCACCTCGGAGATCGCCGCGGCGTCACGCTTGTCGGCCAGATCGCGCGCCGGGGCCAGCAGCTGGGTGGGCAAGAACTGACCCTCGTAGCGCGCCAGGCGGCGGCGCAGGTCGTCGCGGAACTGGCGCTCGAGCAGGTCCGCCGACATGCCGGCCAGCCGTTCCAGCACGCCCGGGCCCCGCTCGCCACGCCCGAAAGCCGCCAGCGCCTCGCGGATCTTCGCGAAGCCGAAGCGCCGCTCCAGGAACTCCAGCGCGACGGCTGAATGCGCGTAGGCGCGCAGGGCCGCATCGGCGTCGCGCGCGTGCACGAACGCCGTCGACAGCTCGACCAGGGTCGGCAGCTTGCCGGTGCGCAGCGCGCCCCACAGTGCGACGTCGTCGTGGCGCGACCACTCCGGACGCGCGCGCATGGTCTCCAGCTCCGACAGCCCCTCGGTGAACCAGCGCGGCACGCGTGAGCGCGACAGCTCGATGGCAAACACGTGTGCCAGCTCGTGCGCCAGCACCATGCCCCAGTTGAAGGCGTGGTTGGTGGGCGCCTGCGAGGTGATCACCCGCCCGAAGCAGACGCCGGCCAGCGGTCCGATGCCCGGCAGCCCCACGGTGCGTACGGCGTAATGAGTGGGGTCGCCGTAAAGCTCGAACACCACCGGTCCCTTGGGCTCGAAGCCGTAGCGCTCCACGTAGCGGCGGTAGGTGTCCTCGATGAAGGGGCCGACCACGGCCTCGATGGCCGCGCGCGCGGCCGGCTCGACGCGGAAGCGCGCGTGCGCGGTGTCAATGATCACGTACCGCGCCGGGATCACCTTCTCGAACAGGTTGAGCAGATTGTAGGTGCGCACGTCGTACGGGTCCTGCTTCCAGGCGCGGCGCAGCGCCTCCAGCCCGGGCGGCTCGTCGCCCAGCCGCAGCAGCGTCGTGCCCAGCGTCGACTGACAGCGCGGGTTGCGCGGGTCGGCGCGCACCCCCTCCTCGGCGGTGGCGCGCGCCTCGTCGTAGCGGCGCTGGCGTATCAACGCCTCGGCGACGAACGCAAAGAAGTCGCCGTCGCCAGGGTGATCGCGCAGGTGGCGGTCGCGCTCGCGCTGGTACTCGGCGCGGTCGTCACGCACCAGCGCCGCCGCCGCCGCGAGCGCCGCCGCGCCCTCGTCGTGCGGGTTGGTGCGCCGCAGGTCGGACACCCGCGCCGCCGTCGCCACGAAGTCCTCGCCGTCCAGCGCCAGCTCGCCCCGGATGGCCAGCGCGCGCGCGTGGCGCGGGTTGACCGCCAGCGCCATCGCCAGCTCGTGCTCCGCGGCGGCGACGTCGTAGCGCTGCTCCAGCACGACGCGCGCCAGGCCCGCGTGGGCGTCCGGGTTGGCGTCGTCGAGCTTGAGCACCTCGCGGAATGACAGCTCGGCGTTGCCGGTCGAGTGTTTCTCCAGAAACATCCAGCCCCAGTCGAGGTTGGCGTCGACCGCGCGCGGTTCGGCGCGCACGGCGTCGCGCAGGGTGTCGCTGGCGTCTTTCCAGTTGTTGTCGAGGCGCACCGCGGTCGCCACCGCGACGAGATCGGCGGCGCGGCTCTTGTCGACGCGCCCCATCTTCCAGTCCTCGTAGGTGCGGTCGATGAGCGGGGCCAGCGCCGCCCGATCGCCGGCCGCCTCGTGCAGGCGCATCAGCGCGTCGCGCACCGCCAGGCTCTCGGGCGCGACCAGGGCCGCCGCCTCCAGCCGCCGCCGCGCCTCGGCGGTCAGCCCCAGGGCGGACTCGGCGCGCGCGGCCAGCACGGCGGCCGCGCCCGCGCCCGGTTCACCCGCGCTGCGCTGCTCGAGCTCGATCGCGATCTGGCGTGCCTCCTCGTAGCGTCCGGCGCGCAGGGCGCGCTCGGCGTCGGTTCGCCGGGCGGCGGCGTCGCGCGCGCGCGGGCGTCCCTCGGCCGTCGCGGACAGCACGCCGGCGGCCAGGATTATCAACACGCCCAGCAACGCGGACAGGAGCGCGGACCTCTCGGCGCGACCACGCGGCGGCACCAGCGTAGTTTGTTCCAGGCGCGTGGTACGATCCAGCACACTAGTGCGGCACTAGCCCCCAAATTGGAGGATCCATGGCCACCAGCGAGGCGGAACAAAAAAGTAAGGACTCGGAGCTGCGGCCCGAGGTTTTCGACGATTACGACGCGTTCCTCAAGCAGGCCATCCGCGATTACTACGACCGGGGCTGGAAGAGCCGGCGCGGGAACTTCATCGCGCTGGTGATCGCCTCGGGCCAGGTCGGGTCGATGGCGGCCGATTCGATCCGGGACGGCTCGGGCTTCAAGAAGGCGGCGCTGGGCGCGGCCGGCGTGGTGGCCCTGCGCCTGGGCCTGCGCTACGCGTTGTCCGGACCGCTGGGCGTGATCCTCACCGGCGCCGCCGCGGTGTCGGCGGTCGGCTATCTGGTCAAGCACCAGAAGGAGATCACCAGCAAGGTGAGCAGCTACCGCAAGCTCATCGCCACGACGCGCACCACCTTCGAGGAGACCCAGGGCGGATACCGCGCGGGACGCTACGACGCTGCCAGTCGGAATCTCATGGTCGACGGGCTGCTCAAGCGCTTCCTGGCTGAAATCGACGCCGTCGAGGGCTAACGGGGCGAGAGGGTTTTTTGACGGGAGACGCGGCTCCGCCGCGTCGGCTGGCCTTGCGAGAGGCGCTGGGAGGGGTCCGCGGGGCTGATGAATTCCCACGAATTCGATCGATCCGTCGGCGTCAGCGTCGGCGTCGGCGTCGGCGATTCCGGCTCCGTTCCCGTTCGGGTCGCCCACGCTGACGCCGACGCCGACGCCGACGGGAAAGACGGCGCCGGGCCGACTCGCAAACGGGATTCGTGGGGATTTGTCAGGTCCGCTGGGAGGGGTCAACCCCTTCCCGCAAGCGAGCGCAGCGAGCGTCAGTTCAGCATCAGCGACTTGAGGCCGCCGACCCCGAACCGGACCAGCAGGCTCGAGCGCAGGACATTCTCGACCTTGCCGCGTCCGTACTCGGGGTGCGCGATGATGTCGCCGGCCTTGTAGCGTTGCTTGGGGTCGAAGACCTTGATCTCGGTCGCGGCGTTCATTTCCTGCGCGAGGGCGCGCAGCTGTTCGGCCTTCTTCGCCGCCTCGGCGCTCTGAGCGGTGCGCGGGCGATCCTCCGAGACGGCGACGGCGGCGTCCTCGCCGCCGGATCGGCGCCCCGCCGTCGTGCGGTGGGTGTGGCGCGAGTTGCACACGGTGCACAGGACCTGCTTGGGGTCGTTGCCCACCAGCGCGACGATATGGTGCGCGGTGATCTCGCCGCACTTACCGCACCAGGACTCGATATCGCCACCGACGCTGTGGGCGGTGGCACCGGTCGGCACCGGGCGCCCGTGGCTCCAGGACACGCCGGTGATCCGTCGCTCGCCGACCGCCGATGCGCCCGCCGCTCGATCCGGCGTGCTGTCGGCCGCCACCGAGGCCACCTTGGGCAGCAGCGAGGCGAGCCGCTTGATGTCCACCACGCGGCGTCCGAGCGTACGCTCGACCTTCATCTGTTCGCCCGGCGAGAGGGCGGCAAACATCTCTCGGTAGCGCTGGGACAGCCGCTCGACCCCCTCACGTGCGGCAATCACCAAGTCCCGCTCTTCCTTCCGCTCCTGCGCCGTGTGGACCTGGAGCGCCACGTCGCGGAGCTCCTCGGCGATCTCATCTATGGTCGGCATGCTTCGCGTGGGCCACTGTTTCCCATGGTTGGCGGGGAACTGCAATGCCCATCGGCGCGGTGTGCGGCGCGCCACAACAGTCATGGCCAGCGGCGTTGGCCCGCTAGCATTGGCCAGGTATCCGGCAAGCCCCATTTCCCCGACCCGTCCCGTTTGGTACTGTCCAGCACGTGCAACGCACTTCCGTTGATGGTGGGCTGTCGATGTCGAATTGGTGGCGCGCCGGGTGGGTAGTCCTGATCGGGCTGCTACCCGGGGTCGCCCTCGCCCAGTCCGGGCCGGAGGACGAGCCGTTGCCGCCCAGCTTTCCGGCGGCCAGACCCGGCCCGCCGCCCACGACAACGACGCCTGCCCCACCGTCGCCGCCCTCCCCGTCGCCGCCCCCGGCCGCGCCCCCCTCGGACCCGCGGCCGCGCGCCGAACCGGAGCTCGCGCCCATCCTGCCGTTCGACGAGCCTCCCTCGGTCGGTTCACAGCCGGCCGACAGCGCCGCCAGTGACGAGGGGGTGGTGGCGCGCGCCCGTGTGCCCGGGCCCGATACCTGGACCGGACCCAGCCCCGATGGTTTCCTGCCCACGCTGGCCGGGCCGATCGGCCTTTACCGGATCTCGACGGCAGACGTCGGCCCTGTCAATCACCTGCGCCTGGCGCTGCACGGCGAGTTCTTCAGCGCCACCGGGTTTCTGGTCGAGGGCGATACCAACCGGCGCCTGCTGGGTGACTTCACCTTCGGGTTCACCGTGCACCGCAACGTCGAGCTGTTCGGCGCGTTGCTGACCGCGAGCAACCGCAACCGCCGCGGCACGGCGGCGATGCCCGAGGCCGGCCGCCGCGATCCGGAGCTCATCAAGTCCTTCGGCGATCTGATCCTGGGCGGCAAGGCCCAGCTGCCTCTGGCGCCGGGCGCCACCGTGGCCTTCGAGCTGGGGCTCAAGTTCCTGTCATCGGTCTCGGACCTGTCGTTCTCGGCCGACTCGACCTCGGTCTGGTTCGGCCCCATCTTGACGCTCGACCTGCGCGAGCTGCGCGGCTCGATCCCGATACGCATCCATGCCAACGTCAATTACTACGTCGACAACTCGAAGAACCTGCACGACTTTAGCGACACGACGGTCTACACGCAAGAGGTAGCCAGCTTCGCCTACGGCATCGCCGCCAACCGCTTGCGCACCGGGGTAGGGATCGACGCGCCCCTCGAGAAGGTGCTGCCCCAGGTTCCGCTGCAGCCCTTCATCGAGTACCACGCCGAGATCGTCACCGCGGGCGCCGATCCCGCCTTCCAGGACTACATGCCCCCGAACTGCGGCCGCGACGTGGCCCATCCCTGCAAGTACAACCGCGACGCGCACTGGCTCAGCGTCGGGACGCGCGCGCGGGTGTACCGCGGGGTCACCCTCGACGCCGGCGTCGATGTGGCCATGCGTACGGTGGGCTACTCATACGGCACGCCGCTGCCGCCCTACAACCTGGTGTTCGGTCTGTCGTTCCCGCTCGACGTCGACGCGTTTCGCCGCCCGGTGGTGGTCACGCGCACGGTGGAGAAAAGCGGCGCTGCGCCCCCGCCCACCGAGGGGCACGTCGCCGGCGTGGTCAAGAGCAGCAAGGGCGGAACGCCCGTCGCCGGCGCGATCGTCGCTGTCGCGGGGCGCCCGCGCGCGCGCGTCGCCACCGATCCCGACGGGTCGTTCGAGAGCGGCGGGTTGCCTCCGGGGCCCGCCTCGCTGGAGGTCAGCGCCGTGGGGTTCGAGCCCGCCAAGCTGAGCGCCGTGGTCGACACCACCCGGACCGCCGAGCTGGAGGTGACGCTGACGCCAAAGCCGATGAGCGGCAACGTGCGCGGCCGGGTCGCCGACGGCGGAGGGCGGGGCCTCGAGGCCTCGGTGAAGTTCCTGGGCGCGGAGAACTTCGAGGCCAAGTCGGACAGCAGCGGCGCCTTCTCGGCGGCGCTGCCTCCGGGCCCGTACCGGGTCACGGCCGAGGCGCCCGGCTTTCCCACGCGCGAGTCGCCGCTCGAGATCGTGGTCGCGCAGGACAAGCAGCTCGACTTCGTGCTCAAGAACTATCCCGTAAACCCCGACGTGACCCTGGGCGCCGCCGACATCAAGCTCAGAAAGCCGATCAAGCTCAAGGCCGACGCCAGCGCGCTCGATGCCAGGGCGATGGCCGAGCTCGACAGCGTCGCCGACATCCTGGACGAGCACCGGGAGATCAAGACCCTGCGCGTCGAGGCGCACTGGGACACCAGCGCGGGCGCGAATGCCAAGGACGTCACCCAGAAGCAGGCCGACCTCATCAAGAAGTATCTGGTGAAGAAAGGTGCCGCCGAGGGTCAGGTCGAAGCGGTTGGCATGGGCGCCGACAAGCCGCTCGTGCCCAACATCTCGCCGGCCAACAAGGCCAAGAACCGCCGCGTCGAGCTGCACATCGTCAAGTAGCTTTCTTCATTCCTCGGAACCCTGAGAGGGTTCCGAACCTCCCGAGTCCTCGGAACCCTGAGAGGGTTCCGAACCTCCCGAGTCGACCCGGAAAGGTGCCGGACTTCAGCCAGCAGCTCGATGCCATCATTCCTTTGACCACTCAAAACTGATGGCTGACGACACCCGCCCGATGGTGACGCTGAATTTTCAGCTACAATTTCAGGCATGACCGTCCGCCTTGGGCTCGAAGAGCTGCTGGCGCGCAAGAGCGTGGGTGGCAACGGCAGCGTGAATTTCAACTGGCCGGCCGCGCGTCTGGCCGAGGCCGCGCTGCGCAGGGGCGAAGGGACGCTGGCCGAGAACGGGGCGCTGGTCGTGCGCACGGGTGCCTTCACCGGCCGGTCGCCCGAGGACAAGTACATCGTCTCCGGTCCGGGCACCGACGGCGAGGTGTGGTGGGGTAGCGTCAATCACCCGGTCGCACCACTGGTGTTCGACCAGCTCCTCGACAGGGCGCTGGCCCACCTTGGTCAGCGCGAGGTCTTCGTGTTCGACGGCTATGCGGGCGCGGCGCCCAGCGAGCGCCTCGGCCTGCGCGTGATCACCGAGAAGGCCTGGCACGCGCTGTTCGCCACCACGCTGTTCATCCGCCCGAGCAAGGCCGAGCTCGCGCGCCACGCCGTCGATTTCACGCTGATCAACGCCGGGTCGCTCGAGGCGGGCGGCGCGGCGGCGGGGCTGCGCTCCCAGGTCTTCGTCGGCATCGATTTCTCGCGGCGCATCGCCCTCATCCTCGGCACCGAGTACGCGGGCGAGATGAAGAAGGCGATCTTCTCGGTGATGAACTACGTCTTGCCACGCAAGGGAATCCTCACCATGCACTGCTCGGCCAATGTGGGTGACGATCGGGACACCGCGCTGTTCTTTGGTCTGTCAGGGACCGGCAAGACCACGCTTTCGGCCGATCCGCGGCGCGCGTTGATCGGTGATGACGAGACCGCCTGGTATGACGGCGGCGTCTTCAACATCGAGGGCGGCTGCTACGCCAAGTGCATCAACCTCTCGCGCGAGGCCGAGCCGCAGATCTACGACGCCATCCGCTTCGGGTCGGTGCTGGAGAACGTCGTCGTCGATCAGGCTAGCCGGCACATCGACTACGCCGACAGCAGCATCACCGAAAACACCCGCGCGACCTACCCCGTCGAGTTCATCCCGGGCGCGGCCATCCCCAGCGTAGGTCCTCACCCTCAGACGGTGATCTTTCTCACCGCCGACGCTTTCGGGGTGCTGCCACCGATCGCCAAGCTCACGCCCGACCTGGCGATGTACCACTACATCTCGGGCTACACCGCCAAGGTGGCGGGGACCGAAGCGGGCGTGACCGAGCCCAAGGCGACCTTCTCGCCGTGCTTCGGCGGGCCATTCCTGCCGTTGCACCCGATGCGCTACGCCAAGCTGCTGGGCGAACGCCTGTCGCGGCACGACGCAAGCTGCTGGCTGGTCAACACCGGTTGGAGCGGCGGACCGTACGGGGTGGGCCGCCGCATGAAGATCGCCGTCTCGCGCGCGGTGGTGTCGGCGGCGCTGTCGGGTGCGCTGGACTCGGCGCGTCTGACCCCGGATCCCATCTTCAAGTTCTTGATCCCCGAGAC
Organism: Polyangia bacterium; assembly: GCA_035696125.1. Lineage (GTDB taxonomy): Bacteria > Myxococcota_A > Polyangia > Fen-1088 > Fen-1088 > DASRQZ01. The sequence continues at coordinate 1,744 of DASRQZ010000174.1, read as the reverse complement.
CTGCGAGGGTGTGCCCGGCGATTTGCTGCAGCCACGCCAGACCTGGGCCGACCCGGCGGCCTACGACGCGAAGGCCCGCGACCTGGCCCGGCTTTTCAAGAAGAACTTCGAGCAGTACGCCGCGGCCTGCGCGCCCGAGGTCCGCGCTGCTGGTCCGGAGTAAGGGGGTGGGTGGCCCGGGGTGGGCGCACGCGCTCCGGGCGCGTTATACTGCAAGCATGTTGTCGTTTCTCAAGCGCCTGGATGAGGTTGGGTTCGAGAAATCCCGCCGCGCGCTGGCCGCGCTGGCCCTCAGCTTCTTCATCACCATGTACCTTCTGGTCGCGCTCAGCGTCGATTCCGGGTGGGCCCCCGCCTTCCTGGCGCTGGCGGCGTGTTACGTGGTGGCCTTTCTGGCCGTGACCGCCGACTGGTTCTGGGGCCGCTGGTTCGCCTCCGGTCTGGGCTGGTCGGGCGTCATGGTGACGGCGCTGTCCCTGGCGATGATCGGCTGGATTCCACAGCTCGCGGTGTACGGCGGACTGCACGCGTTGGTGGTTCTGGCGCTGACCGGCAAGAAGATGGCCGCGCAGTACGACATGCAGGAGTCCTGGCGCCAGCGCTACGGCATGGACGAGTTCGGCGTCGCCCGCCTGCGCAAGACAGTGACCCGCGCCGCCGCGTCGCTGCCCAGCCTGATCCTGTGGGCCCTGGGGCCGAAGGAAGGACAGGGTATGGTGCTGGCGGCCGCCGGGATCGCGACCCTGCTGACCGCTGCTGGCGGCTTGCGCCACCTCATCCAGCTGCGCACGGCCGGCTGGATCATGCTGGCCGGCGCTACCGTCAGCCTCTGGCTGCTCAGCTCCACACCGGTCAGCCTATCGGTTCCCTCGTTGCACCTTCTGGGTCCGGTCGGCTACGCCCCGGCCCTGGCGGGCGTCCCGTTGTTGGTGGCGACGTTGTCGCTGTCGCTGGCGACGCTGCCCTTCGCAGCGCCAGCGCTGCGCTTCCTGCGGCGTCGTCGGTAGTCGGTAGCGTCGCCCCCCCCGATTGCGGCTCCGCTCTCTCCGTCGTGGGGCGGGCGGGGCGGGGGAGGTGGGGTATTCCTCTTGCGGGGACGCGGCCCTTACGCCGCCGGGCGGGTGGTGAACTCTCGATGACTACTTTTGGTGTCTCCGAGCTCTTCCCCCTCCTTGACCGTGAACGCCGGCGGCACGGGGGCCGCTCCGATCGTCGGCTGGCAACCGGCCTGCGGACAGGCCGGTGCGCCTCCTCAGGCCCCGCAAGAGGAATACCCCGCCCTCCCTCCGCCCCTCCCTAGACCCCACAACTACGTTCGCTGCGACCTTACCGTCGCAGTTGTCAGATCCCGTCCATTTTTAAAGATGATCTGAACCGGACGCACGCTTCATATGAGCGCACCGTCGCAGATACCCATTATGCGGAGGAGGCTGCAGTGAGTATCTCGGATGATCACCCGCCCGAGGCGTCCGTCCGGTTCAGATCATTTTTTCAGACCCGATCGGATCCGGCATCTACGGTGGTCAGGCGCAACGAACGTAGTTGTCAGGGAGCGGGAGGGCCGGGGGGACCATCTTGCGGGGCCTGAGGAGGCGCTCCTGCCTGTCCGCAGGCAGGATGCCAGCCGACGATCGGAGCGGCCCCCGTGCCGCCGGTTAGGCCGGTTGTTCAACGAGCGAATGCCCGGGGACTGCGACGACACGACCGAGAGTTGCCCTCCGCCCGGCGGCGTAAGGGCCGCGTC
>DASRQZ010000173.1:0-46832 GCA_035696125.1 Polyangia bacterium | reverse complement strand
TCCAGGACTCGATCATGTGCAGCTGATCGAGCGTGATGAGCCGATTGTTGCGGGGCATCGGCATGCCCCCGCAGACCGTGGCCAGCATGAAGCCGGATCCTGCGCGGAGCTTGTTCACCAGGACGCTCGACTCGGCGTTACCCGCGATCACGCGGATGCCGGGCGGGCAACTTGCCGATGCCATACCCACCAGCGTCGTGAACGAAGTCGAAGTCGAAGTGAAGTTCGGAATGCCGGCGTTGCCGCCGTTGTGGCAGGTGCGACAACCGGGTGAGGTTCCGCCGCCCTGGTCGCCGAGCACCGCGTTCCAGATCTGAGTCAGCGTCGCGGGGGCCGCGTCGACGCCGGCGTCTGTACCGGTCGCTCCACCGACGCCCGCTCCGCCGACGCCCGCTCCGCCGGTACCCATGCCGCCGGTACCAGCACCGCCCGTTCCCATGCCGCCGGTACCAGCACCGCCGGTGCCCATGCCGCCGGTTCCAGCGCCCCCGGTGCCCATGCCGCCGGTTCCAGCGCCGCCGGTGCCCATGCCCCCGGTACCAGTGCCGCCGGTGCCCATGCCCCCGGTACCAGCGCCTCCGGTGCCCATGCCCCCGGTGCCGGTGCCGCCCACCATGCCGCCGGCACCAGCGCCTCCGGTGCCCATGCCGCCGGTGCCAGCGCCGCCGACGCCGGTTCCGCCCACGCCGCCGCCCATACCCATGCCGCCCGTACCTGTGCCACCAAAGCCGCTTCCTCCGGCGCCCATGCCGGCAGCGCCCATGCCGCCGGTGCCGGACGTTCCGCCCAGACCGGGCGCGCCGCCGATGCCCAGCGCACCGCCCGCGCCCGTCGCGCCGCCCATGCCGGACGCGCCGCCCGGACCAGCGGGAACATCGGGGGCGTGATCGGGACGCGCATCAGCCGCGCCGCCCGCGCCGGTCGTGACCGGCAAACCGTCGCCGCCAGCGTCCGTGCCGATCAGGTCGCTACTGCCACATCCTCCGAGCAGGCCAACCAGCGACGCCGCCATCAGCAGGACTCCCCCAGTTCCCCCGATCCTGGTTCGCATCGCAAGACCTCCCGTGAAAGACGCCGCCGCCACGACCCAGCCGGCAGTAAGAGAACACGGGACTGATAACGCAGGACCGGCCTCGACACAAGATGAGCGCCAGGCATTTTTTGGTCCCGCGCGACCGATCTCCGGCGGGACGCGGCGCGCGGTCCAAGACTTCCACAAATGCAACGCTAGCGGGGCCGGACGCCCAGTCCAGGCTCGCCGGTCAATTCAATGCAAGCGCCCGCGACCCGCCACCCGCCCGCGAACGGGTCGGAGGCAAGCAGGAAAGCAGTGTCGAGATCGACCCAATCCACGCCGCCCAACGCCGCCACCACGTGGGCCATCGCCAGCAGGCCCACGCGGGTCTCGACCATCGCGCCCGCCATCAAGCCAAGGCCGGCGGCGCGCGCACGCCGGCCCAGCGCGACCGCCGCCAACACTCCCCCCAGCTTGACCAGCTTGAGGTTGACCGCGTGGGCCGCGCGCGCGTCGACCAGCCGATCCAGATCGGCGGCGCCGGCAAATGATTCGTCGGCCACGATCGGCACCGACGAAGCGGCGGTCACCTCCGCCATGCCCGCCAGATCGCCGGCGGCGCACGGCTGCTCGAAACACTCGACGGTCAGCCCGTCGCTGAGCGCGCCATCCAGCAGCGCGCGCGCGTCGGCCGCCCGGAAGCCCGCGTTGGCGTCCAGGCGAAAACGCGCGTCGGGAACCGCCGCGGCGACGGCGCGCAACGAAGCGCGGTCGGCGCGCCAGTCGCGGCCAACCTTTACCTTGAAGCAGATGAACCCGGCAGCGCGATGTCGCCGCGCCAGCGCCGCCATGTGGTCGGGCGCCGAGATGGGCAGGGTCATGTCGGTGACCAGCGACGGCAAAGGAGCCGGCGCGCGCAGGCCCAGCGCGCGCGCCAGCGGCACACCCGCCAGGCGCGCCCAGGCGTCGAGTAACGCCACCTCGACTCCGGCACGCGCCACCACCGAACCCGGCAGCGCCCGCGCCACGGCGTCACTCACGTCGGTCAACCGCTCGAGCCGCGCTCCCGCCAGCCGTGGCGCCGCCGCGTCGATGGCCGCCAGCAGCTCGGGCTGGTCCTCGCGGGTAACGGGCGGCAGGGCCGCGGCCTCGCCATAACCCGCGGCGCGCCGGCCGTCGTCGCCGGCGACCGCCGCGTGCACCAGCACCGCGCGGGTCACGTCGATGCGCCCGCTGGCGATCACGAACGGCTCGAGCAAGGGCACCGACAGCGGCTCGCCCCCCACGCGCGCGACCGTGACCGGCGGCAGCCCGACGACATCGTCGGCGTCGTGGTCTGGCAGTGCGTTCACCTCATCCCCGATTCTTCAGTCGTTCGATCTCGCGCCGATCGCGCTTGGTGGGTCGGCCGCCGCCCTGAAAGGTCAGGGTGGGCGCGTTCTTCAGCTGGTAGGCCAACCGCGCCCGTGTCTCGCGGCTGGCTTCGGTCTCTTCGTACAGCGCCGCCGCCACGATCGCCGGTCCGCGCAGCTCGGCGACGCCGCGCACGACGATCAAGTGCTCGTAAGGTGGGCGCCGGATGGTGATGGTCTCGCCGACTTGCACCTGATGCGCTCGCTTGGCGCGCTCACCATTGACGTCGACCTTCCCTCCATCCACCGCCTGCGCCGCCGACGACCGCGTCTTGAAAAACCGCGCCGCCCACAGCCACTTGTCGAGCCGCACGCGCGCCGGAGCGTCCGCCATGGCGCCATTGTACGAGAATCCGTCGGTATGGGCGTCGGCGGATCAGGGCTGCGGAACGGCGATCGCCCTGACCCGGTGGTACGGAGTCCCGGCGCCGCTGTTCCCGTCGGCGACGTACACCGTCGTGCCATCGGGCGTGACCGTCATGCCCTCCTGGCCGTAGAAACGCGCCGAATCGCCGGCGCCGTTGGCGAAGCCTCCCACGCCGTCGCCGGCCAGGGTCTGCACACGCCCTGCGGCCAGACGCCGGATGCGGTGGTTGCCCTGATCAGAGATATAGATCGCGCCCGCGCTGTCGACGGCGACGTCCTGGGGCGAATAGAAGCGCGCCTGCGCGACCTGGCCGTCGATCATCCCGCTGGCGCCATCGCCGGCCAGCGTGCCGACGGTCCCGTCCAGCGCGATGGTGCGCAGCCGATGATTGCCAAAGTCGGCCACCACGATCGTGCCGTCGGGCCGGACCGCCACGCCATAAGGAACGTTGAACTGCGCCGACGCGCCTGGTCCGTCCGCAAAGCCGGGGCAGCCGCTGCCCGCCAGGGTGGTCAGCACCGCCGTCTGCGGATCGAGCAGCATCACGCGGTGGTTCTGGTAGTCGCCGAGCACCAGGCGCCCGTCGGGCAGCCGGGCGACGCCGCGCGGCCGGCCGATGTTCGCCTTGACCACGGTGGCGGTCTGGGTGGCGACATCGATGCGCCAGATGGTGCCGGTGGTCGAATTCTTCCCGCCCGAGGGATTTTGGTCGGTGTCGACGAACAAGGTGTTGTCGCTGGCGGCCACGAGCCCGAACGGTTGTTTGAACACTCCCGCGCCGATAACCGTCGACGACGAGCCCGCCGGCGTCAGGCGGCGGACCCGGTTGGCGTCGTTTTCCAGGACGAAGAGATCGCCGCCAGGCGCCAGCGTGACGCTGACCGGGTTGCGGAGGCCCACCGCGGCGCCAATCCCCTCGCCGTCGCCCGGCGTGCCCGAGCCGGCCAGGGTCGAGACCACCACGTCGGGGACGAACTCGACGATCAACCCGCTGGGAGGTGCCTGCGGCGGAAGCACCGGACAACCCGCATCCGCGTCGCCGTCGCTGCCCGGAGCGTCGACGCCGCCGTCGCTACCGCCCGCGTCGGATCCGGTCGCGCCGCCCACGCCGGTCGCGCCGCCCACGCCGGTCGCCCCGCCCACGCCGGTCGCGCCGCCCACGCCGGTCGCGCCACCCACGCCCGTCGCGCCGCCCACGCCCGTCGCCCCGCCCACGCCGGTCGCGCCTCCCACGCCGGTCGCGCCGCCCACGCCGGTCGCGCCGCCTACGCCGGTCGCGCCGCCCTCGCCGGTCGCGCCACCCACGCCCGTCGCGCCGCCCACACCCGTCGCGCCGCCCGCGCCGGTTGCACCGCCGGAGCCTTGACCGCCTGCGCCTCGACCACCGACACCGGCGCCGCCAGAACCGCTGCCACCGGCGCGACCAGTCACGTCGCCCGCACCATCGACGCCTGCGTCGGCGTTGCCCACATGCAGCACCGAGGGACCGCAGCCCGCGGCCGCGCCCATGAACAGCAGCGCCGAAGCCGCGCCCAGCCAGCCGCGCGCGCTGCCGCGCACGCGAACCAGCAACGCTCCCCGCCGTCGGAAAATGGCACCCACCTCTGGAATCCCCCTGTTCGTACCTGACATGGTTACTCCCTCGCAACAGAACGTCAGATAGATCGCCAAACTAAAGGGTCAATATACACGTATACACCTGACACCGAGTCGGGATCTGTGTGCCCGACGACGCATATCGTCGATTGCTGGGATGCGTCGTGGGCGGCCCGTCGCGCCGCGACACCAACGACGCGCGCGCCGGCCCCTGGTTGGGCCGGACCCGCCTATCCCGGCGGCGCTGAACGGCCGAGGGCGCGGTTCTTGATCGATCGATACGCGCTGCGCACCTGGCCGCGCACCGTGCTCGGCAGCGCCGCCACCGCCATCAGACCCAGCAGGCGCGGTTGGCGCGGATCGTAGCGCAGCGACCAGGCCAGGTGCTGCAACGCCTGCCGTCGGTCGTTGGCTGCCAGCGACGCCTCGCCGATCCAACCGTGGGCCTCGGCCAGGACCGCGTTGATCATCCGCGGCGGCAGATCAATCGTGCTCCTTTCCTTTTCGATGATCGGCGAGATCGTGCGCAGGAACGCGAGCGCAAAGTGCACGTCGTTCTCGTTGCGGGTGATGCGATCGGCGAACCCGCGCTGGTACTTGATCGACGCGACGTCGACGAACCCAACGGCGCCGGCGCGGCAGGTGCGCAGGTGGAACTCGTAGTCCTCGCCCGCGCGCCGATACTGATCCGAAAAGTCACCGACCTGCTCGTAGCGCCGGCGCGTGAACAGCACCGTCGAGGTGTGCACCAGGTTGCCCATGATCATCGCCGACGCCAGATCGCCGACCGAGAACTGGCGCCCGCCCACGACTGCCGCCAGCCGCGGCGCCAGCTCGGCCAGCGGCAGGCTCTCGCGAAACAGCGACTCGCTGGTGGGAAACCAGCGGTAGGCGCTGTACATGCGCCGCAAGTAGGCGGGGCTGATGACGTTGCCTTCGGGATCGATGGCCTCCATGTCGGTCCAGGTCATGCCGACATCGGGCCGCGTGCGCATGCAGGCCAGCTGCAACTCCAGCTTCCAGGGCTGCCAGATGTCGTCGGAGTCGAGCAGCGCGATGTAGTCGCCCTGCGCGGCGCGCATGCCGGTGTTGCGCGCCACCGCGACGCCGCCGTTTTCTTGCTGGATGAAGCGCACGCGCGCGTCGGAGCCGTAGCGCGACGCCACCAGCGCGGGCGTCTCGTCGCTGGACCCGTCGTCGACGATGAGCACCTCGACGCGCGCGTTGCTCTGCGCCAGCGCGCTGTCGACGGTGCGGGGCAAGCAGTAGGCGCGGTTGTAGGTCGGCACCACGATGCTGGTCAGCGGCTCGCTCATCCGACACCCCAGCGGCACCAAATGGACCCTGACTCCGCGCGCCCACCCATGAAGTCAAGGTAGTCGTCGTGCCCGCGATCGCCAACGGAAATCGCGCGCCCGTTCCCTTGGTCCGCGCCTGGCGCCGCCGCGCTCTCCTTGCAGCTTCCTGGATCACATGTCCGCAATTTTTTTCACGCCCGGGTATTTTTTTCCCCGGCGGGCGCGTCGCCAGCGTCAGCCGGGGCGTCGCAGCAGGCGCGAGACGCCGCGATCGACGAGCGCGATCCGTTGCGCCGCGATCCCGACCCACCCGGCCAGCGCGCTCTGACCCGAATAGCTCGCCAGCTTGGGCCCGCCCGCGGCGCCGACCAGCATCGCGTCCCACAGCCGCTGCTCGACCTCTACGAAGAACGCCGGCGACCCATCGATGGGTCGCAAGTAGCTGGCCAGCACCGGGCGATGCGCGCGCCTCAGCTTGCTGACTGCCGCCGCGTCGCCGAAGAGCGCCGCCGCCGCCAGGAACAGATCTTCCGCGTGGATCGATGCCGGCGACGCGGTGTCGATCGGAGCGCCACAACGACCGAGGTGGGACGCGAACAGCGTGCCCTCCAGCGACAGCTCGAGGTGCGCTGCCGCCCCGCGCGCCAGCAGGCCGGCCAGGACCGCCTCCAGCGTCGCGGTCTCGGGGGGACGCGACACCTGGCCCGACGGGAGATCGCCTCCGGACTGGTCGACCGGCACGTTGTCCCGCCGCTCCCGGGCGGCCAGAAATGCAGCGGCGAGCCGTCCCATGCGCGTGCAAAGGCCACGGTAGCACACACAACCGGGCCCGCGTCCGGCATCATCTGCCGACAAACGAGTCGCAACACATGCTGACCTCGACTGGCTGGCGGCGCGCGAGCGCGACTGCAGAAAAACTGCGTCGTCACGCGGACATAGGTGTGACGATAGAGAACGATGGAGATCGAGCTCGGAACGCATGGTCGCACTTCCATGGAAGGCGAGCCTCGAGTCGATATATGATGCTGCAGCCCATGACCACGCGGGCCACCGCCGATCGCGCGTCATCCTCTCAAGGCCCAGGCTCGCAACCGGACTGTGCGCCGGACGAGGTCGGGCCCTCCGGCGCCGGCGGCGTCGCGCTGGATCCGCTGGCGCGCGCCTGGCGCGATCTGGAGACGGTCGCCAGCAGCCCCACCCAGCACTTCATCTGGTCGCAGGCCTGCGCGGAATCGTTCCACGACGCGCGCGAGCTGCAGACCGTGGTGGTGCGCGACCGCGGGCGCGTCACGGCCTTGGCGCCGCTGGTCCGCACGCGTGGGCCGCTGGTCCGGCTGGAGGCGCTAGGCGTGCGCGAGCTGTTCGAGCCGATGGATTTTCTCTATGCCGACGCCACCGCGCTGGCGGCGCTGGCCGACCGGCTGGCGCGGCAACCGCTGCCGCTGCGACTGCAGCGTGTCCCCGAAGGTTCGCCGATGGTGGCCGCGCTGACCCGCGCGTTCCAGGGCCGCGGCGTGATTCACAGCGCGCCCATCAGCCCGTGCCCTTACATCGACCTCGACGCCAGCTGGGCCCAGCCAGAGACGCATTTCAACTCGGGGCGGCGCTCGGACTTCCGGCGCGCGCGCCGGCACGCCGAGCAGCAGGGCGCGGTCACCTTCGAGATCCTGTCGCCCTCCCCCGGCGAGGTGGGCGGCCTCATCGACGAGGCGCTCGCGGTCGAGGCGCTGAGCTGGAAGGGGAGCGAGGGGACGGCGCTGGTGCGCGACCCTTCGCGCGCCCGCTTCTTCCACCGCTACGCGGGCGCGGCAGCCGCGCTGGGCATCCTGCGGCTGGTGTTCATGCGCATCGCCGGGCGCGCCGTCGGGATGCAGATCGCCGTCGAGTGTCACGGGCGGTTCTGGCTGCTCAAGATCGGCTACGACGAGAGCGTCGCCCGCTGCTCACCGGGGAATCTCCTGATGCTCCACTCGGTGCAGTACGCGGCCGCGCGCGGCCTGGGCTCGTACGAGTTTCTGGGCGGGGCCGCGCCCTGGACCGCGACCTGGACCAAGACGCTGCGCCAGTGCACCGTGGTGCGCGCCTATCCCTTCAGCGTCGCGGGCGTGGCCGCGCTGAGCTGGGACACGGGACGCTGGGCCTACGAGCGGATCAAGCGCCGGCTGCAGGACGGGGAGACCAGCGAGTGAATCGGCGGCTCCGTCGAGCCGCCGGGATGTTGTTGCGGCTGGCGATCCGACTGGCGGCGCGTCTGTTCGTGCGCGGCAGCCGGCTATCCGACGCGGTCGCCGCCGGCGCGCGGCTGGCGGAACGCGGGCGCGCCACCACCATCGGCTACTTCAACGCCGACGGCGACGCGCCGCGAGCGGTGGCCGACGCCTGCCTGGCGGCGCTGGCAGCCATCGGCGCCACCGGCGCGGCAGAATCCGCGCGGCCCTATCTGTCGATCAAGGTCCCGGCGCTGAGCTTCGACGATGCGCTGGTGGGCGAGATCGTCGACCGCGCCGCGCTCGCCGGCGTCGGCGTGCACTTCGACTCGCACGAAGCCGACCAGGCCGACGCGACCTTCGTGGCCATCACGGCCGCGGCGCGACGATTGCCGGCGGCCGCAGCGGGGGGTGACGATGACGGTGAGCCGGGCGCCGACCGCCGTCTGTGGCGGCTCGGCTGCACGCTGCCCGGACGCTGGCCGCGCAGCCTCGACGACGCCGATCGCACCGCAGGGCTGGGGCTGCGCGTGCGCGTGGTCAAGGGCCAGTGGGCCGACCCGGCGGCGCCGGACGTCGATCCGCGCCGGGGGTTCCTGGAGGTGATCGATCGCCTGGCCGGGCGGGCGCGTGAGGTCGCCGTCGCCAGCCACGACGCGCCGCTGGCGCGCGAGGCGTTGCAGCGGCTACGCCGGGCCGGGACCCCGGCCGAGCTCGAGCTCTTGCTGGGGCTGCCGATGCAGGGCGCCCTGCGCGTCGCGCGGGAAATGCAGGCTCGCGTGCGCATCTACCTTCCGTTCGGCGTGTCGTGGTTGCCCTACGCGCTCCTGCACGTGCAGAAGAACCCGCGCGTCGCCTGGTGGGCGCTGCGCGACGCCACCTGGGGACGCTTCGTCGCGCCGCCACCGCTGTAGGGGGCGCCGCTCGTGATATCCGGAAGGAGCGAAACAAGAAACTCCCCGATCCCGGAGCCTGGAGATTGATGAAAACCACGCGCCGATGGAACCAACCCTGGTGATGAACCGCGCCCCCGCCATTCGTGGGTTTTCCCTTGCCGCGTTCAGGTTGCTGGCTGTCGCCGTCGTCGGCGGCGGCGGCGGCGCGGCCGGCCTTCTTGCGGGCGGCTGCTCCCTCAACACCTCCGGCATCACCGATCCTGGGCCGCCCGGCAGCGACCGCGGCATCGGCGGCGACACGACTTCGATCGAAACCGGCAGCGGCGGCACGACCGACGCTGGCCTTGGCGGGGTTGGCGGCGCCAGCACCGGTGGACTGGGCGGAAGCAGCGGTGGCGCCGGCGGCGCGCCAAACCCCGGCGGCGCGGGTGGATCCGGGGTGGTCGGCACCGGCGGCGTGGTCGCGGGAACCGGCGGCAGAATCATCAGCGGTGTCGGCGGCGTCACCGGAACGGGCGGCGCCGGCGTCGGCGGGATGATGGGCACCGGTGGCCGAGGCGTCGGCGGGATGGGCACCGGTGGCCGAGGTGTGGGCGGGATGGGCACCGGCGGCATGGGCGTGGGCGGGATGGGCACCGGCGGCAGTATCGTCGTCAACGGCTGCGCCGACGGCACACGCGAGGCGTTCACCAATATTCAGAGGTTTCCCTCGATCGCCGGCTGCTCCGGTGGCTGGAGCATCGCGGGCGTGGTCACGCCCGCGTCCAGCACCGCGATGTGCGCACGCGCGGCTGGCAATGACGGCGCCCGCCCCAACGGCAACGGCTGCACCGTCGAGGACCTGTGCGCCGCCGGCTGGCACGTCTGCCTGGGCGCCAACGAGCTGGATGCCCTCAACGTCACTTGCGCCCAGGCGCAGCTGCCTCCGGTCGGAGGAGCCGCTGGCGCCGGCGTTCTCTTCTTTGCGACCCGGCAACGCATGCAAGGCAACGTGTGCAACGCTGACGACACCAACGGCACCAACGATATCCACGGCTGCGGAAACTTCGGTCTGGCCGAGGACCCGGACTGCGCGCCGCTGGATCGCCACCTGTCGCACACGGAGTGCGACCAGGCCCCGCCCTGGGACTGCGGCAATAACAACCCCGGGACGACCGAAGCGCTGCTGGTGATCAAGCCTGGATCCGCCGCGGGCGGCGTCCTGTGCTGTCACTGAGAACCTGAACGTCGGCTGTCGTGCCACCGACGGCTGATCCTCGATCTCGATCCGGACTGAATTGCCGGACTGAATTGCCGGACTGGATTGCCAGCCGCGGGCTGGTGTCAGAAGATCTGTTGAAAGCCGGCGCTGGCTCTGCCCGGGAAGCCCGCGCGCGTCAGCGTGGTGCTCTGGGTGGCGAAGGCCCAGTCGATGCGGATCACCGTCGAGTTGAGCTGCGGAATCAACCAGCGCAGTCCGATGCCGACGTCGTGCTTGGGCACGATCGCCGACAGCGACGGCGCAGCGTCGCCCACGTCGTAGAACAGCAGGCTGCCGAGACGCTGCGAGAAGATCGCCAGCGGTGCCGTGCGCAGCTCGACGTGGCCCAGCAAGTCGCTGGTGCCGATGAGCTCGCGGATCGCGTAGCCGCGCAGGCCGCTGTCACCACCCAGCTCGAAGATCCCGCGCTGGCTGTCGTTGCGGATGGTCGCCACACCGAAGGCCACCACCACGCGCAGCCAGCGCCGCAACATCGGTGATGCGAAGGACAACCGGGCGCTGTAGCTCTGATCGATGAAGGTCCGGTCGCGCAGGCGCGCGCTGGCGGCCAGCGACAGCGTACCGAGCCCGCCCCAGGGCGCGACCCGCCAACCCAGCGCCAGCCCCAGCGGGAAGGCGCGGAAATCGGCGCCCAGCTCCGGCAGGCCGGCGGCGACGCGCGCCGATAGCGAGGGACCGAGCGTGACGTTCTCGCGCAGATCGAAGGTGTTGAGGTCGCGGTAGATCCCGTAGCGGGGGGTGAACAAGTCATACTGGACGTAGGGCTCGGAGCGGGTCTCCGACACCGGCGCGATCTGGCGCAGGAACAGCGGCACCAGGTCGAGCGCAGGGAAATCGCCCGGCACCTGCGAACGCCGGCTGTCGACGCGGTAGCCGCCGGTGACCCGGTGGACCACCCGCGCGCCGCGCAGCTGGCGCACCAGGTTGGCGTCGGCGGTCAGCACCTTGCGGCGGTAGACGTAGGGCACCGGCTGCAGCGCCGGAAAGAACCCATCGGCGTCCAGATCGATCAGGTTGACCAGGCGCGGGCGGGTTCCGCGAAATTTGCGCGCCACGGTGTTGCCGTGGCCGAGCTCGACGCTACCACCCCAGCGGCTGGCCAGCGAGTAGAGCGGGTACACCAGGGCCAGCGTCTCGGTGTCGCCCTCGTGGCGGCCGGTGTCGCGCGCGTAGTAGGCGTTGGCGGCAGCGTACAGGGTCGCGCGCGTGCCGGCGATGTTGGGATCGAAGTAGGTCGGTCCGGTCCACACCGCGCCCAGATCCAGCGAGAACCCGAACGACAGGTACTTGCGCCAGCCGAAGAGGTTGTTCTCCGACAGCGACGTCTCCAGCAGCGACAGCGTGTTCTGCTGGAATTCGAAGTTGGTGTTGAAGCGCAGGCTCCAGACGTCGCGGGTGACCACCAGCAGGTCGACGGTGCCGGGCGGCTGCGCGGGCGCGACCACCGGAAGGATCACGATCACGCTCGACAGGTCGGGCGCGGGGAAGGCCGAACCGCCCACGACGATGCTCGACGTCGCCTGCAGGTTGCGCAGGCTCTCCTCGACCAGTGCGGCGTCGTAGGGCTGCCCGGCGCGGACCAGCAGCTCGCGCGCGATGATGTCGCCGCGCGTGGTGCGGTGGAAGATGTTGAACCAGCGAAACCACCAGTCGCGCCTGGAGAAGACCTCCTGGTTGACGACGTGGATCGCGCGGATGATCTTCCCGTCGGCATGCGCCTCGATCTGGATGCCGAGATCGACCAGCGCGTCGTTGACGGATTCCTTTTCCAGGCGCCCGAGCTGGGGCGCGGCAGGCGGCGCGGGGGTGGTGTCGGCGGCGACGGCGGCAGCGGCGCCGAAGAGGTCGAACGCCAGCGTGACGACGAGTGCCGCGAGAAAGCGCGCCCGACTCTTCCGCTCGTCGCTGGTCATCGGGTTCAGGACGAAAGCACGTTACCCCAGTCACAGAGCGATGGGCCAGGGCAGGTGCTCGCGGTAGATCTTTCGCCGGTGGTCCACCAGCGCGGGGGGCAGCTCCGCCCCGATCACCTCGCCCAGATATTGAAAGGCCGAACGGACCGGCGGCACGACCGCGGGACATTCTTCCGGGGTGACGCCCACGATCGGAGTGAGGAAGGCCGCGAGGTAAAGGTCGAGCGCAGTCAGACAATCGCCGAGCAGGTAGCCGTGGCCGGCCGAGTGGCTGTCGGCCAGCAGGCGTTCGAAGAAGGCGAGGATCGCGACGGCGCGCGCGCGCGCGGACGCAAAGCGTTCGGGCGCGTAACCGTACTGGGCGGCCAGGAATTGCGCGACCGGAAGCGGGAAAGAGCGCGCGCCGCCGCTGTCGAGGGAGCCGTGGATCATGATCAGGCGCGCGCTCCAGCCGAGGCCGTTCTCGCCCGCCAGCTCATGCGCGAGCCCGAACAACCGCGCGCGCTCGGGCAGCGCGGACGGCACCAGCGACGCGGCGCCGCCCAATCGTTCGGCCAGCGACAGGATTTCTGCCCAGCCGGCGCGTGGCGGCTCATCGTCGAACAGCACGGCGGGGGTGTTGCGCACGCCCGCCCAGGCGGCCTGGGCCGCGTCGCCGCGGCGAAAGCGCACGCACAGCAAGGGGATCTGCTTGACGTGAAAGATCCCCTTGGCGGCTTCGGTCCATGGACTGGGCAACAGCGCCGCCGCCAGCATGCGCACGCCGCGTGCGGCGCGCGCCTCTTCGAGATCGACGAATCGCAAGATCTGCATCGGTCGGGTCCCTCCGCGCGACCATACCAGCAATCGCGGGACCAGCCGCCAGCTCACGAAGTGCCGCGCGAATCCGCTCCGACTGATCGCGCCGGCCGCCGGAGCGCGAAAGCGGTTACCCGATCGGTGTATCGCCCGCTTCGCGCCGGCGCGTTGCCCGGCATGCGCCGCACCCGGGACGCCGGCACCCGCGGCGCTACCGGTCGTCGTCGCGGTCGTCGGGGAAGTCGTCGCCCTGGTCGGCGTCGTCGCCGATCCCCAGCCCATCACCGAGCGCGCTCGGCGGATCGCTGATCGATTGCAGGCGCACGATGCGCGCGATGTTGCGATCGCGCGCGCCCAGCACCGGCGTCAGACCGCGCGCCAGCGCCGCGTCGGCGGCGCGCTGACCCCAGAACACCTCGGCCAGCGGGTACATCTCCAGCTCGCCCTGGTTGCGGAAGCTGAAGAACGGCAGATCGTCGATCTCGTCGGCGCCGTCACCGCCGTCGGGGTCGGCGGCGCGCGCCAGCGCGAGCGCGCACAGGAACGCCGAGCTGGCCCAGCACAGCGTCTCGGCCTCGGGCTGTCCGTCGATCTCCTCGAATCGGAAAGACTCGATCGCGCCGGTCCTGGCCCCGTACGGCGCGCGCGCCAGGAAGCGCGGCAAAGCCAGACCGACCCACCCTGCCTCGACGGTCCGGCGCAGCCCCTGCCAGCGCTGGGCGTCGGCCGGCGCCAGCGCGGGCCAGCGGGCCGGATCGACGGCGCCGAAGAGGTCGCGACACCCGAGCAGCGCCGGCGCCGCACCGGCCACCAGCGGCGCACCCAGGCCGGCGGCCAGCCGCCCCAACCGCCCGAGCAGCGACAGGTCCTCGGCGCCGGGCCCGAACGAGAGGTCGGCCACCAGCACCGAGAACCCGCGCCCGCCCGGCGGACTGAGCAACCGGCGCGCCAGCGCGGTCTCCTCGATGCCGTCGGCCGCCCCGTCGGCCAGCAGGTCGGCGACCAGCTCGGCGCGCGACAGGTCGAGCAGCCAGATCTCGATCTGTTCGTCCGCGCGCGACGCCAGTAGCTCCAGCGCACGCCAGCGCGCCTCCAGCGCTCGAAATCCGGCGTCGCGCAGCACGGCGCCCATGGTCCGGCCCAGCGCCGCCGCATCCAGCGGCGCCTCGGCGCGCGGCGCGGACGCGCTGTGAGCCGACACGATCTGGCCGATCAGCGTGTCGGCCGCCGACGCTTGCGGCGCGGGTGGCGCGGCCGGGCGCCGGCCCAGCAGGCGCGCGACGTCGTCGGCGTCACCTTCGCCGACCGCGACCGCGCCCACCGGCGCCGGCGCGCGCGGCGGATCGCGAAACAGCGACAGGCGGCGAAAGAGCGTGTCGGGATGAAAGTCGTCCAGGGCGGAGACCTCCAGCGGCTGCGGCGCGCCCGGCAAGGTCAAGCGCGGCGCGACCGCCGCCACCGCTTCGTCGAAACGCTCCTGGCGCACGCGCACCAGCGCGCGCGTGGTCAGCGCGTCGCCGACCTCGACCCGCCCGCGCGATTCGCGCGCGCCGAAGTCCCCGAGCACCAGGAAGCGACGCGATCCCTCCTCGCTCTTCCTGGCCCGTCGATCGCCCCGCTTGCCCAGCTGGAATTCGAGATCCATCACGCGCCACCCTACCGGGTCCCGGGGCGCGGCTCAACCCGGGGGCAAACGCGCCTGGATGGCAAGGCTCAGTCAAACCGGCCATCGCACAGATGCGCCTGATGATGGTCGGGCTGTCGCGACCCCGGCCGGCCGGGCGACGACGCGCGCCGGGGCTATGGCCCCTCGGGCAACACGTACCGATACGTGGAGCTCGTGGGAAGGATCATCATCGTGGGATTCTGGGTGATGACGGGAAAGACGCTGCCGACTCCGCCCAGGTCCTGCGTGAAATTGACCTGGATCAGGCCGTCCGCAGCCCCGCTGGGCTGGTAGCTCACGCTGCCCTCGAAGTCGACCCCGTGCAGGGGGATCACGGCCCCCGACGCGTCGCGATCCAGCAAGGCGTAGCGACCGGCGGTGGTGATCTCGATTCCCGCCTGCGGTTTCTGGGTCAAGCCGAGGGGACTGCACAGGATCCACCGGCGGCTGATGGCGGCGCGCATGGCGTCGACCGTCTTCGGTGTCACGGCGACACCGGCTACCGGGCAGGTCCCCATCCCGATGGTATCCCCGTTTGCGCTCCCGCTCCCGGGGATGGCGGCGCCGCCGTTCTCGTCGGCGCGAACATAGCGATACTCGTAGACGCCTTCGTTATCGATTATCAGTACGCCGGGGCCGGTTGTGATGACGGGCGCCGAGATGATCGTGAAGCCGATGTCGGAGCGAAGGTTCACCTGAACCCGACTGGCCCCGACCTGGAGGTACTCGACGCTGCCCTCGAAATCTGCGCCGCTCATCGCGGTCAGGTTTCCCGCGGCGTCGCGGCCCAGCAGCGAGTAGCGATCGGCCGTGGTGATGCGCAGGCCAGCCTGTCTTTGATGGGTCAAGCCAAGCGCGCTGCACAGGACCCAATCCCGGCTGAGGGCGGGGCGCATGTCGGCGATCGTCGTCGGTGTTGCCGCAGAACCGGCGACCGGGCAGGCATTCGCGATCCTTCCGCCGGCGCCCGTCGCGCCGCCGACGCCGGGCTGGCCGCCGACGCCGGGCTGGCCGCCGACGCCGGACGCGCCGCCGACGCCGGACGCGCCGCCGATGCCGGACGCACCGCCGATGCCGGTCACGGTGGTCCCCCCCAGGCCGCCGGCGACCACCGCACCACCGGTCCCTGCTTGTGGACTTCCGATGATGGTCCTGCCGTCGCATCCGCCGCTTGCCGTCCAGACCACCGACACCAGCAGCAGCAGCACAGCGCCCCCGATCTTTGTCGTCATGGATTGCCTCCCCGATCCCTGGTGTGTCGAGCATCCCCGGAATTACAGGCAGCTCGACCGCGCTCGATCCGTCGCTCGATCTCGCTGCCCGCCCCTGCGGTGGCCGCGGCGTCGAAGTCGGCCAGGGCCGCGCGGCAGTGACCACTCGACGCCCGCAGCTCGCCGCGCGCGACCCGAAGCCGCGGCGAACGATCGAGCAGCGCGGTGGGCAGCGCCTCCAGTCTCTCCAGCGCCTCCCCCGTTCGCCGCAACGCCAGCAGCGCCTCGATCCGGATCAGGGCGGTCTCGTCACGCAGCGTTCCGTGGGGGAAGCGGCGCTCGTACTCGTCGAGAAGCTGCAACGACGCCGCGCCGTCCCTCGCACCTCTCAGCCGTTCGAGGGCGTCGTGCACGACAGCGATCTCGTCGGTCTCTGCCGCCGGTTGCGACGGTCGCGCGCGCGGGTATGGGTGTGCGGCCTCGGGGGCTGGCGTGAGATCGGCGGCCGCCGCGCCGGCGCGCGCCGCCGATGTCGTGCCCGCCGGCCGTCGGGCATCAGCCGCCCCCGCCGGCGGAACCAGGGACTCGAGGGGGGGCTGGCGAGCCGGCGCCCCGTCGACGCGGGGCGCGACACCCGCCAGCGCGCTCACGCGCAGGCTGCCTGCCGGCGTCACCTCGATCGATACCTGCGACGCGGGAGCGATCTCGACCCGATGCCCCGGGGTCAAGATCTCGACGATGCGCGCCCTCGCGGATCCTTTCTGGCTCCGATCCTCGTGCCGGTCCTGGTTCGTGCGGTCTTCGCGCGCTTCGTTCGAGAGCGTCAGCTGTCCCGCCTCGAGGCGTATTGGCCGATCGTCGCCCGGAATCTCTAGCTGGCTCGGGCCGGTCAAGGCCAGATCGAAGCGGGCGCGCCGCGCGATGCGGGCGGTCGCCCCCGCAGGGACAGAGATCGATGTCGCCGCGGCCCGTTCGCGCGGTGCCCACCAGCCCCGTGATAGGGCTACCGAGGCCAGCGCCAGCATCGGGCAGAGCGCGATGGCGGTGATGATGGCCAGCCGGCCCAGGGAGTACATCGCCGTGAAGCGCCGCGCGCGGATCGCAGCCTGAATCTCGGGCAACGTGACCTTCACGGTGGGCGTCAGGGCGCGCGCCGCCCCCAAAAGCCGTGCCGCCCGCTCCGCGCGCGTGTCCGCTCGCTGCTCGGCGCGCTGCCCGATGCGACCCTGGGTGTTCGGCGGCGAGCGATCGTCTGGTGGCGTTCTCATTGTTTGTGCCGCTCCTGTTCTGCCGGTCCAGCCCTCACCGCTGCCGCCGTGTCTGAATCTCCCAGCCGATCGAGAAACATACGGCGCGCGCGGTGCAGCCGGACGCGCACGCTGTTGACGTTCGCCCCGAGCAGGTTCGCGACCGCCTCCGCGTCCATCTCTTCCAGCTCGGAGAGGATCAGGACGCGCCGGTACTTCTCTGGAAGTTGATCGAGGACCCGATAGGCGGTTTCCACGGCGACCCGGCGTTCCAATGCCTCCAGCGGATCGACGCCTGGCGCGGCGAGGACCTCGCTATGAGACGCGGTGAGACGCGTGAAGATCCGGCGCACCGCCCACCAGCGCCGGTGATTACTCACCACCCGCTCGGTGATCCGGAAGAGCCAGGTGGTCAACCGGGCTTCGCCGCGAAATCCGGACAGCTGGCGGCTGACGATGATGAAGACCTCCTGGACCACGTCGTCCACGTCGAGGCGCGGGCCGCCCAGCCGGGCCACCCAGCGCCCGACGTCGCCCACATGCAGGCGATACACCTCGGCCAGCGTCGGCGGCGAGCTCAGGGGATCGGTACGGGGCGCGGAGGCTATCGACACGGGCGCCCCTCCTGTGTGCTCAGACCGGGCCCCATTTCACGGCCACACGAAGAAATCGATGCCCAGGCCGGCGCCGAGCTCCAGGGCGGGGAGATCCCGACCCTGGTTCGCGCCGCGCAGGATGACCTGATGCTGTCCCGGCCAGGTCGTCAGCGTCAAATCCAGCCAGAGATCTCCGCCTCCCAGGCTCACGATGCCGCGGCCGCCCAGCGCGGCGCCGATCCCGACCTGCGTCCCGCGCTCGTTGACCGCGAAGTTCTCTCCCGCTATTACAAAGACCGTTCCCAGGAGATCGCCGTGGGCCTGCAGCCCGGTGTGGCCGCGGCGTCCGGTGAGGGAGGCTCCGATCCCGACGCTCGATCGGGTCCAGGTCGCGCGTCCCGCTGCCAGGGGAGCGGAGTAGCGCCCCGCCGTCGCCACTTGCAGACGCAGGCCGACGCCCGCCGGAGGTCCCAGCACAAGCTCGGCGCCGGCACCCGCGACGAATCGTTCGACGGCGCTGGCCACCGAGACGGCCCCGCCCAGACCCAGCCTCCGTCGGGCTCTCGCGGACGGTGGGCTCGGGCGTGATTCCGGCCCGGGGCCTGCCGCCGCCGTCGCCTCCGCGTCGACGGTCTTCGGGCGGAGCTCGCGGTCGCTCCGGTTCCTGGCCAGGGCCGCGTCTCGAGTCGACGGGGAGGCTCCTTCCGGCGGCGATCGCGGCGGCGTGACGGGGGTGGGATTTGGATCGCGCGGCGGCGGCGGCGGTGGCGGCGCGAGCGGCGGCGGGGGCGCGGTCGGCGGCGGCGCGAGCGGCAGCGGTGGCGCGGTCGGCGGCGGCGCGAGCGGCGGCGGCGGCCCGCCGGCCGGCAACTCGGTGCGTCCCTGGAACTCCCAGGCGGCCAGTAGCACGGCAGCCGCGCGCGCCGCCTGCGCACAGCTCAGCGATCGCGGGATCGACCGCTCGTGGTTGAAGCGCTCATCGTGGCTGCGCAGGCGCACCCACCGCAGGCCGCCCGCCAGCGCGATCTCGCCGCGATCGATCTCCTCGCCCTGGTCGCCGCCGGTCTCGGCGGCGGTCATTCCGGCCGGCAGCAGCGGCACGATCTCCGCCACGACTTCGCCCGCCCGGGGACAGTCGCTGGTCGACGCAATCAGCAAGACCGGATTCGCGACCAGCAGTAACGCCAACCACACCGCCATCTCTTGTGGCACGCTCCACCGTGTCGTGGCAAGGCGCACCAGCCGCTATCCACGCGGGGACTTGTGCTTGGTGTCCGCCGATCTCACCGAGGAGGAGACAGCGTCCCCCGGCCTTTCACGCTATGTCTGGTGCCGCTCCCGCTCGAGATATCGCAGCGCCAGGTGCACGAGGTCAGTCGCCGTGACGATTCCAACCAGCTTCTCCTTGCTGGTCACCGGCAGGCAGCCGAACTTGTTGGCCTCGATCAATCGCGCCGCCTCCGCCGCCGTGTCGTCGGCGTCCACGGTAAGGACGTTCTTCTCCATGAGCATGTCGACCGGGATTTCACTCGCGACCTGGGCGACAGACTCCGCGTTCGGGTCGCCGTGGCTGATCCAGGCCTCCAGGATCCGATGGTAAGTGATGAGACCGATCACGTGCTCCTCGTCATCGATGACCGGCAGGTGGTGGATGCCCCCGCGCTCGATCTGTTCTCGCGCCATCGCCAGTGTGTCGCCGATGCGCAGGGTCTCGACGATGTCGGTCATGATGTCCCTCACCCGCGTGATAGCCATCTGCGCACTATAGATCCCCGGAGGTTCATTTTCGTTCCTCCGTGCGACTGGCCCGTCGCACACGCCTGATGCGACTGGTCGCCACGCGCACATGCCAGTACGGCGGCACCTGCGCACGCACCGACGGCTTTTCACGGACTTGCCGATGCCGCGCCGGGATGGCGCGACCGGCCAGCCGAATGTTCGATGAAAATACGCGAAGGTCGCACAAACTCTAGGTGGCAGGTCTCAGCGTGCGATCAGATGACGAAGCAAAGTGGAGTGAGCTCGAGCAGGCGTTCTTCGACGCTGCACCACCGGACGAACCAGGCACGCCGCCGGCGCACCTGGACGACTCGCCGCTGATCGGGCCTGCGCCGCGTGACCGGCTGGCGGAGCTGCGGCTGCGTTCACGCGCCGCGCTGGCGGCCGCGCGCGCGTCGCTGCAAGAGCTGGTGCGCAAGCTTCGCGCTGCGCCCTGGTTCACTGCATTCACGGCGCCGCGTCTCACCCGCCGTGCCGGCGCGATCGGGCTCGCGAGCGCCATCGTACTGATGGGACTCTCCGCCGGGGTGGTCGCATCGCTCAGGGGAAACGGGAGCAACGTGCCGGTCGCCCCTCTCGTGGCGGTGCCCGCTGTCGCCAGCACCGAAGACCCATCAGGCAGCGACCTGGTCCACCCGCGCGCAAGTGCCGGGCTGAGGTCGCACCCGCGCGCAGCGAAGCATTCGCGCGCGCGAGCCTCGGCGGCGAAGCACGCCCAACAACAACACCGCAAGGCCGCGACCGGACACTCGGTGCGCTGACGCCCGCGCCTCACGGGCCAGGTCACGCCTGACGGTACGCGCTCGGCGGTTGTCCCTGGCAGGCCCGCGCGCCCCCGGGCTACCATCCGCGCCCGATGATGCGTCGCCGCGTTTTCGCCCTCGCTTTTGTCGCGCTGCTGATCTTAGCCTTCGGTTCGTTGCAACCCGGTGACCCGACGGCCGCGGTCCAGGCCGCGCCTCCCCCCGCTGCCAGCGACGTCGAGCGCCGCATCGACGGCATCGTCAAGCGCATGACGCTCGACGAGAAGCTCGACTACATCGGTGGGGTCAACAACTTCTACGTGCGCGCCCACCCGCGGCTGCACCTGCCGGCGCTGCGCATGGCCGACGGACCGCTGGGGGTGCGCAACGTCGGCCCCTCGACCGCCTACGCCGCCGGCATCGCCCTGGCGGCCAGCTTCGACACCGACCTCGCGGGGCGGGTCGGCGCGCTCATCGGCCGCGACGCGCGCGCGCGCGGCGTGCACGTGCTGCTGGGACCGGGCATGAACATCTATCGCTCCCCGCTGTGCGGCCGCAACTTCGAGTACTTCGGGGAGGATCCCTTCCTGGCGTCGCGCATGGCGGTCGCCTACATCCGGGGCGTGCAGGCGCAAGGGGTCAGCGCCACCGCCAAGCACTTCATCGCCAACAACTCCGAGTTCGACCGCCACCACGCCGACGCGGTCATCGATGAACGAACCATGCGCGAGATCTACCTGCCGGCCTTCGAGGCCGCCGTCACCGAGGCCCACGTGGGCGCGATCATGAGCGCCTACGGCCTGGTGAACGGCGTGCACATGACCCAGCACGACCGCCTCAACAACCAGTTGGTGAAGAAGGAGTGGGCCTTCGACGGCCTGATCATGTCGGACTGGATGGCCACCTACGACGGCGTGGCCGCGGCCAACGCCGGCCTGGATCTGGAGATGCCGTCGGGCGCGTTCATGAACCGCGCCACGCTGCTGCCCGCGATCCAGCAGGGCAAGGTGACGGTCGCCACCATCGACGACAAAGTGCGCCGCATCCTGCGCAAGGCGATCCAGTTCGGCTGGCTCGATCGCGAGCAGACCGACCTCGCCTGGCCGCTGTTCGCCCCGCAGGGACGCCAGCTGGCGCTCGAGACCGCGCGCGGCAGCATGGTGCTGCTCAAGAACCAGGGCGACCTGTTGCCGCTCGACAAGTCGAAGCTGAAGTCGATCGCGGTCATCGGCCCCGACGCCTACCCCGCGATCCCGGCTGGGGGCGGCAGCGCCCAGGTGCGTCCCTTCGTCGCGGTCAGCTTCCTCGAGGGCCTGGCCGCCGAGCTGGGCGCTGGCGCATCGGTGACCTTCAACCGCGGCGTCGCCACGCTGGCGGAGATCTTCGACTCCAGCGAGTTCGTGACCTCGCCGCAGATGGGGGACGGCCCCGGCGCCGGCAAGCCCGGCCTCATCGGCGAGTACTTCAACGACGCCACCATCAACGGCCACGCCGCGCTCACCCGCGTCGACGAGCACGTCAACTTCGCCTGGGACAAACCCGTCACCTGGCCGACCGGACCGGTCAAGACCTCGTCGGCGCGCTGGACCGGGTTCTTCATCCCGCCCAGCGACGGCGACTACCGGTTCGCCGCCTTCACCTACGGGCTGGACGAGTATCGCCTGTACCTGGACGGCAAGCTGATCTTCGAGCGATCGGCGCAGACGCAGCCGATCGCGAGCAGGACGTTGCGGCTGGAAGGGGGCCGCGCGTACGCGGTCCGCTTCGACTACGTGCACGCCGACCACCACGCGCGGGTCGGCTTCGGCGTGCGGCGCGCCGACCAGCTCCTGGATCCCGCGGCCAAGGCCCTGGCCGCGCGCGCCGACGTCGCCATCGTGCTGGCCGGCTTCGACCCCATGACCGAGGCCGAGGGTTACGACCGCACGTTTCAATTGCCACTGGGACAGGACGAGCTGATCAACTCCGTGCGCGCCGCCAACAAGAACACCGTCGTCGCCCTCACCGCCGGCGGCGGCGTCGACATGTTGAAGTGGATCGACCGCGTGCCGGCCGTGATCCAGACCTGGTACGCGGGCCAGGAGGCCGGCACCGCGCTGGCGCAGCTGCTGGTCGGCGCCTTCAGCCCTTCGGGCAAGTTGCCCGCCAGCTTCGAGCGCCGACTGGAAGACGGCGCGACCTTTCGCAGCTACTACCCGCAAGCGCCCAGACCCAGCATGAAGGTCGCCTACAGCGAGGGCGTGTTCGTGGGCTACCGCCACTTCGACCACAGCGGCATCAAGCCGTTGTTCCCCTTCGGCCACGGCCTGTCGTTCACCCGCTTCAAGCTGGCCGATCTGCGCATCAGCCCGGAGGCGCTCGACGGCGACGCTCCCGTCACGGTCTCCTTCGCGATCACCAACATCGGCGCGCGCGCCGGCGCCGAGGTCGTCCAGGTCTACGTCGCCGACCACCACGCCCCGGTGCCGCGCCCACCGAAAGAGCTCAAGGGCTTCGCCAAGATCTCGCTCGAACCGGGCGAGAGCCGGCGCGCCCAGGTGCAACTCGACCGCCGCGCCTTCTCCTACTTCGACGTGGGCGCCCAGCGCTGGACCGCGGCGCCCGGCGACTTCGAGATCCTGGTCGGTACGTCATCGCAGTCAATCGAGCTGCGCGGCAAGGTCACGCTGCGGAACTGAAGAGCGGCCGGTCGGGGGAATGCCTCGAAGATCTCGGTGAAGAAGGGGCTACTTGCCGGTGGGATCCCACCAGCTGGAGAGGTTGCCTTCGGAGCGCCGCGGCCGATCTTGATAGTGGGACACGTCGTTGAACAGCATCAGACGAGCGCGCACCGGATCCTTGAAGTCGACCACGTTGAGGCAGGCCGGCGATTGATCCAGCCGATCGCGGTAGCCGCGCGCGTCGAACCCCAGCAGGCTGGACAGCAACAACCGCAGCGTCGCCTTGTGCGAGACCACCACCACGTTCTGGCCTGCGTGCGCGACCACGATCTCGCGGATGACCGGCAACGCGCGCGCCAGCACCGCC
Source organism: Polyangia bacterium (assembly GCA_035696125.1). Lineage (GTDB taxonomy): Bacteria > Myxococcota_A > Polyangia > Fen-1088 > Fen-1088 > DASRQZ01. The sequence goes on along the minus strand of DASRQZ010000173.1, from coordinate 23,800 downwards.
ACGCCCGACTCGCCGCCCTCGGGCGCGAAGGTGAAAGGATCGGCGTCCCACGAGGCGTACTCCTCGGCGAAGGTGGCCTCGACCTCGTGGCGGGTCAGGCCCTCCCAGCGGCCGTGGCTGATCTCGCGCAGCCCGTCGCGATGCACGACCGGCAACCGATGCGGCGTGGCCAGGATGGTCGCGGTCTCGACGGTGCGCGACAGCGGGCTGGAATACACCGCCGCGATCGGCTCGCCGGCCAGGCGCTCCGCGAGCCGCTCGACCTGGGCGCGTCCTTCGACCGAGATGTCGACGCCGACCGCACCCGAGAAGCGATCCTCGGCGGTCAGCGCCGTGGCGCCGTGGCGCACCAGGTAAAGGCGGGTTGTCTTCATCGTCCCCACCATCCTGTCACATCCCACCCCCGACTTCTCGCGCCGCCGCGAACGATCTGGTCTCGAGGAACCGCACCACCAGCTCGCGCGCCTGCGCGTCGTTCATGATCCAGGTGTGGCTGGCGTCGACCGTCGCGAAGGCGGCCATGCCGGGCAGCGCGGTCTCGCCGACCGCCAGCGTCCCGTCGTGCGCCTCCTCGGCTGCGAAGTGTCCGCGCGCGCGGCTCAGCCAGCCGGTGGGATTGGCCAGCGCATGGCCCCGGGTGCCGGCGATGACCGCGATGGGCACATCCAGCGCCGGCCAGGCGCTGGCCGCGTCCAGCGACGCCAGCTCCTGTCCCGCGGGGCCGAAGAACCAGCGGTAAAGCAGGCGCCGGGAATAGAAACGCGACACCCGACTGCCGTGGTTGGGCGGCGCCAGCATCACGATCTGCTGGAGGGCGACCCGCGTGGCCAGATGGCGTGCCACCAGGCCGCCCAGCGAGTGAGTCACCGCCACCAGCGGACGGTCGGCGGGCAGGTCGCGCGCCAGCCAGTCCGCGATCTGGTCGGCCGCGCCGGCGATGGGCCAGCGCCGCGACGGGTAGCTGCGCGCCCAGGTCGGAAAGCCAGCACGTTCGAGGTGGCGCCGCAGGCCGGCCAGCGAGTGGTGGGTGCGCGCCAGGCCGTGCAGCAGCACCACCGTGGGCCGCGAGGATCCGCTCACGTCGGCGCCTCGCGGGGCGCGCGCGGGAACAGCGGCACCATCTCGGCCGGGCGCAGGCGTTCCACCGCGCGCACGACACCGTCCTGCAGCGCCGCCCGCTCGGCGCGCAGGAAGGCCAGCTCGCGCCGCAGCGTCACCAGGCGCAGCAGGGTGCTCAGCCCGCGCCGCAGGGAGGCGCTGCGATCGAACGCCTGCAGCGTCGCGTACCCGGTGACCGGCAGCGCGCCCAGCGCCAACAGCGCAGGCGCCCAGCCGAAGCGCCAGCCGACCCAGGCGATGCCGGCCGCGTACGACGCCAGCACCGCCAGCAGCCCGGCCAGCAGCTTGGTCGCGCCCAGCACGTCCTTGCGCGGGGTGAGCAGGGGCGCCGCGAGCTGGACCAGGATGCCCGCGGGCGCGTGCAGGATGGCGCCCGGCAAGGCCAGCGGCAGCCAGACCAGCAGCAGGAGCAAGTGGCGGCCCACCCGTTCCAGCGCCTCGACCGGGCGCAGGTCGCGCTGCAGATCGCGATCGGTCAGGCCGCCGGCGCGCAGCCGATCCAGATAGGCCTCGACGCGCGTGTAGAGCGCCCGCACCTCGGGGTCATCGCGGACGCGCGGGTACTCGCTGTTGAACCGGCGCGCCAGCTCGACCCGCTGCTCGATGGAGATCTGGGGCGGCTGGTACAGCCGGCGGATCCCGTCGAGCACGCGCAGGGTGTCCCAGTCGCTGGCGTTGACGGTCAGGGCGCGCAGCCCGCGCTCGAGGTCGGCGGTGATCGCGGCCACGGCATCGACGCCGGCGGCGCGGGCCGCGTCGATCACCAGCGGCGGGCCGAACTGCAACAGCGCGCGGCTGCGGAAGCGCTTGCGCTGCATGTACGTCAAGCCGCAGGGGACGATGTACAGGCGCGCGCCGGGGTCGCGCGCGCACACCCCGATCGCGATACGCGCCGCGCCGGTCTTGAGGCGCGCCAGCTGCGGTCCCTCGTGCGACAGGCCCTCGGGGAAGATGCCGATCGCGCCCGCTTCGGCCAGCACGCCGATCAGGGTGTCGAACGCGACCTGGTTGCGCCCGCTGGCATCGCCGCCCGGCCCGTGGTCGGCCGGACGCGCGATGGGAACCGCGCCGACCGCGCGCAGCAACGGGCGCAGCAGACGGCTGCGGAACAACACGTCCTTGGCGGCGAAGCGGACCACCCGCCCGCAGGAGATCACGATCAGCACCGGGTCGATCAGCGAGTTCGGATGGTTTCCGGCGAAGATCACCGGCCCGCGCTCGGGCACGTGCTCGATCCCGACCACTTCGACCTGGCGAAAGAACACACCGATCACCAGGCGCAGGAAGGCGCGCAACCAGCCATAGATCCGGACGCTCATGCCTCGCTGTCCCGGCATGACGTCATGCGAAGGTGACCCGGCACCTCGCCAAGCTTACGCCGGCTCGAGCCCTCTGCGCAGCACCGACCGGCGCAGGGCCGCGGTGACGGCAGGCCTTGGGAGAGGCGAAGCCCGCCCCGCCCGCTCAGTCGGTGGGGTTGCGGGTTTTGAAGTGGGGCTCGGCTGCGAGCTGGATGAAGGCGTCGGCCAGGCCGATCGTGCCGGCCTGCAGCGCGGGCACCTGGCTGGCGCCGATGCAGGCCTCGCCTGTGCCGAAGGCGTAGGCCGCCATGTACGCGGCTATGCATTGCTGGATGACGGGCTGGTCGACCAGACTGGTCACCATGTCTTCCTGGCCAGTGAACGAGAAAAGCGTCCTGCTCGCCGACGCGTCGCTCGGGTCCGGGAATGCGTCCGCGGAGTTGATGGGCAGCCCGCCCTCGTTGTCGCGGAAGCGGCCGCCCTCGTCGAAGTGCTCGAAGGCGAAGCCGATCGGATCGAAGCGCCGGTGGCAGCCGCCGCAGTTGGCGCCGGAGCCGACGTGCGCCTGCTCGTAGCGCTGGCGCGTGGTCTTCTGTCCCGGCATCGGCTGGCTGATCTGGGGCACGTTGGGCGGTGGCTCGAGCTTGGGCTGGCAGAACAGGCGAAAGAACGGGAACAGTCCGCGCTTGGTCGGCGACGAAGAGTCCGACGACGCGTGCGTCGCCAGGAAGGATCCCTGCGCCAGGATGCCGACGCCGCGACCCGCTGGCCGCGCGACCGACGCAAAATCGCTGGCCGGCGCGGGGAAGCCGTAGAACCTGGCCAGCGCCGCCGACGGGTTGGTCGTGGGCGCGGTCAGCAGCTCCTTCAAGCCGCCGCGGTTTCCGATCAGCACGTCGGTGATGAAGGCGTCGGTCTCGCGGATCATGTCCCCGCTGACCGCGCTGAAGTCGGGCAGGTTGGGCTTCTGGATCGACGACACCGCGGTGTAGCCGAGGTAGCCCTGGAAGAAGCGCCTGAACACGTCCTGCCCGCGCGCCGTGGATTGAAGATCCCGCGCGATGCCGACCACGTCGCCGAGATCGCCGCTGTCGGCCCTGGCCAGCAGCTCTTCGCTGGGCGTCGAACCGGAGAAGGTATAGGCCAGCGCCGACGCCTGCTCGTGGGGCGTCAGGTGACGCAGACGATCCGATCCCACGGCGCCGATCTCGCTGCGGTAGACCGCGTTCGGCGACTGGACGAGCCCGACCAGCATCCACTTCAGCGCCGAGGTGAAGTTCGACTTGGCCACAGACGCGTCGAAGAAGGCGAGGTAGCGATCGTGCTCGGCGGTCGTCAGGGGACGGCGAAAAAGGCGCCTGCCGTACTGGTTCAGGAACTGCTCGGCGCAAGTCCGGTTGGGGCTGCTGGCCGCGCACGGCACGAAGGTACCGGCGGCGCTGCCGGTCACCACCGTGGCCAGCGACTGCGCCGTGTCCATCAGCGCGCTCGCGAACTGCTTGCCGACCGTGGCCGAGCTGTCATTGTCGAACCCGAAGGCCGACACGTTACTGGCCGGCAGCGTCGACGCCCACTGTCCCGAGATGCCGGGGAAGATGTCGTTGAGGGTGTTGACGATCTCGCTGCGGGTCAGCAACCGCAACGCGGGCGTGCCGAGGTCGGGCTTGCTGCAGGCGACGGTGAGGTTGGGCGATCCCCCGGCGCCGCTCTGCCCGCCGCCGCCGCGGTTGCCGGTGCCGGTGTCGCCCGGCGGGCTGCTGATGGCGCCCTGACAACCCGCGGCGCTGGCCAGCCCGGTTGCCAGCAGCACCAGCAGCCGCCGACCGCCGTCGCCGACCGCCGCGCGCGCGCCCAGCCCGCCGCTCACGTCAACACCTGAGGCAGCACCCCGGTGGTGCCCGGGAAGGTCGCGTTGGCCGCGCCCATCGCGCGCGCCATGCTGAGGTAGATATCCGCCGCCGGGCGGTTCACCAGGCTGGCCTTCTCGGGGACGTCGAGCGGAAAGCGCACAACCTGCCCGGTCTTCATCGCGCCGCCGGCCTTGCCGATGGTGACCAGCGGCAGGCTGGTCGGCACCTGGGGGTACTCGACCTCGCTGAGCCGGGTGTGATTCTGACCGTCGCCGATCTCGCTCATCCAGTAGATCAGCGTGTTGTCGAGGACCTTGGTGCCGGGCGCCGCAGGATCGTCGGTGGTCGCCAGCACGCGCACCACGTTGTTGACCAGCTGGTCGGCGAACCAGCGCTGCGCCTTGGCAAAGGGCTCGCGCCCGGCGGCCGTGAAGTTGTCGACGGTGATCGGCGAGTTGTACATCGCTCCCGGGGACCACTGCGGTCCGGTGTGCGACAGGCCGTTGTGATGCGCGCCCGGCGTGCCCGCGAAACCAAAGTCGAAATCGCAGGTCGCGTACATCGGCATCAGCGCGATCACTTGCGCGGCGTTGCAGATGATCGCCTGCGTCACCACCTCCAGCTGCGCCTGCAGCAGGATGGGGAAGTTCTTCTCCTGATAGAAGTAATCGTTGCCGCCGCTGGGCTCGACCACGATTCCGGCGCTGGCGGTGCGCACCATCTCGACGGTGGGCAGGTTGGGTTTGCCGGTGCACGCCGACACCGACGGACCGCCCGACGCGTCGGCCAGCACCCTTTGCACGGAGTCGAGGTGGGTGGCGAGCTGGCTCTGCTCTCGGGTCAAGCCACCCAGCGTGCTCTTCAATCCGTCGACCTCGCTGGCGGTCAGCTTCAACAGATCCTGGCGCAGCTGCACGTCGAAGTCGACGGGCGGCTGGGGATCAGTGCTCACCGCCCCGAACAAGGTGTCGGCGGCCTTGACCGGGCTCTTCTGCGGATCGATCGCTGTGCCGTCCCAGAACAACATGCCGTTCGCGTCCATGCCGAACGGCAGGTGCGAACAGGCGCCCAGCACCAGCGCCTTGACTCCCAGCGCCTTGGCGATCACCTGTTCGACCGTCGTGCGCGGCGTGGTGGTGTCGGTCGCCATCGACCCCGACAGGCAATTGACGATGCCGCTGTGGGTCGCCGCCGCGCCCGGATACTGGAATCCCTGATAGACGTTGACGTACTGCTTATAGGGCTCGAGCCCGCCCAGGATGCTGACGTTGGTATCGTCGAGCCTGAAGTTGGTCAGGTCGTCGCCGACCACCCGCGGGTCGTAATGCTCGGGCGCCACGCCGTGCGGCATGTAGAACAGGAAAAATCGCTTGGGTGGAGTGCCGCCCGCGGCGGTCGCGCTCCTGGCCAGCCGGAAGGCGGCCGGGGCGGCCAACCCGGCGGCGATCGCCTTCAGGAAAACCCGGCGCTTGATCGTCCGGATCGCGCGAATCAGGCGCGGATTAGTCGGCATTAGGACCCTCTCCTCATGTTGCATGGCGGGGGTAAGCTCAAGTGCGGGCCAGCAAGTCGTCCCCGGGCGAGGCCGGGGCCACGGGGCCCGATCCCACTGTCGTTAGTACCCCAGTTCTAGCTCTCGAGTACCCGGATCGGCAAGCAGTGATCTTGACCGGCGAAGACCCGGGGTCGCGGGGGTCGCACCTACGGGCAATGCAGTTCGGTTAAGGGGTCCTCCCTCGGGCCTCAGGCCTCAGGCCTCAGGCGTCAGACTTCGGACTTCGGACTTCGGGGGCGTCGGACCTGGACTGCCGGGGGAAACGCTTGCGACGCCACCGCCGATGAGTCCGGGCATGAGCACAGAACCGTACCGCCTACGGGCGTTCGTATTGGCAGACGACCTCGTCCCCGACGCTTATCGAGCGACGGCGGGTTTCCCCATCGCCGAGCGATGCCGGCTACAGCCGTGTGATCAGGGCTCTGCAGGCACTCGCAACTTCTCTCAACTTACCCGAGGCCCGAAGCCCGAGGCCCGAGGCCCGAGGGCCCTTAACCGAACGGTATTGCCCCTACGGGGTCGCGCCGGCTCGGCTTTGGGCCAGGGTCGGGTCGCCCGGCTTGAGCAACGCCGAGATCCGCAGCGTCACCGAGGTCGGGTCGGAGGGCCTGACGGACCATTCCGAGCTGGCGGTGATGATCTGCTTGTAAAGGATGTAGCCGTCCTTCCGGATCGCCAGCTGGCGCGGCGCGCTCATATCGATCTCGGCGCCGAACAGCGGCGTGCGGCCCACGACCTTGCCATCGATCGACACCTGGGCGTCGGACGGAATCGAGGTGATGCGTAGCTTGTGCGAAGTGGCCGCCGGGGCGCTGAGAGACGGCGCGGCCGGGGGCGGCAGCCCGGGATCGCCCGACACCGGTGCCGGCGTACGCGACGCGATCGCCGGCTCAGCGACGAGCTGCGGTGCGCCGGACTCGCGCGGGTCATAGAGGTGGCGGCTGTTCTTGATGTGCGACGGCAGCCGCGCCGTCGCGCGCGGGTCACGCCGCACCGCCGAGGCGCGCGCCGGACCGTTACGGCGCGACTCGACCGATCCGGCGCTGCGCGCGGGCGGTGCCGTCGGCACCACGATCATGCCGCCACCGGCGGGCATGTCCGCGACCATCGGATTCAGCGGTGGGGCGACGAGCGCCTCGGGCGCGGCCCCGCGCGTGAGGATCATGATGAGCAACGCGATGCCCCCGCCGACGATGGTCAACGAGAAACCCAGGATGACGGCGCGCGCGGGCCGCCGTGGTCTGGGCGCGTACCCGCCATTGCTGTTGTGGCCGCCGGGCGGATGAGGCTGCGGCAGGGCCGGTCCCGGCGGTGTCGCGGAGGGCGGCGTGCGCGTGCTGGCCGAGACCACCGGTATCGCCCGCGGCGTCGGCCGCTCCGACGACGGCGAGGGTGTCTTCGGCCCTATCGGGGTCGCCTTCGCCGGCGTGACCGTCCCGCGCAGCGACATGGTCGGCAGCGCCGTGTTGATCGCGGTCCACTCCATGTGACCGGACCAGGCCTCGCGCAGGGCGATGCGAAACTCGCCGGCGCTCTGCGGCCGCTTCTCCCGCTCCTTGGACATCGCGCGCAGGATCAGGTTCTCGATGGCGTCGGGGATCACCGTGAAGGCGCGCTGCGACGGCCGCTCGGGCTCGTCTCGCAGGATGCGCGCCAGCACCTCGGTGGCCGAGGGCGCCGGGAACGGCAGGTGCCCGGTGACCATCTGGTAGAGGATCGCGCCCACCGCGTAGAGGTCAGTGCGCGCGTCGATCTCGCCCCCGCAGGCTTGCTCGGGCGACATGTACTCGGGCGTGCCGAACACCAGGCCGGCCATGGTCAGGTTGGGACGCAATCGCCCCTGGTTCTTGACCTTGGCGATGCCGAAGTCGCAGACCTTGACGAAGTCGGGATCGTCGCGCCGGGGCACCAGCATGATGTTGCCGGGCTTGAGGTCACGGTGGACGATGCCCTTGGCGTGCGCCTCTTCCAGCGCCGCCAGCACCTGGTCGATGATGCGCGCGCAGCGCGGGAGCGACAGCGGCGCCTCGCGGGCGATGACCAGCGATAGATCCGGCCCGGGCAACAGCTCCATGGCGATGTAGGCCAGGTCGAGCGCGGCGTCGCGCCCGCAATCGAAGGTCTCGATCAGGTTGGGGTGGCTGACCGCCGAGGCTGTGCGCGCCTCCTGCTCGAAGCGCCGGACCAGCTTCTCGTCGGCCATCAGCTCGTGGCGCAGGATCTTGATGGCGACCATCTTGCCCAGCGACAGCTGCTCGGCCTGATAAACCCGACCCATCGCCCCCGACCCGATCCTCTTGATCAGGCGAAAGTTGTTGGCGACGGTCGTCCCGATCAGGCCGTCGAACGCGCTCGAATCCTGAACCAGCGCTCCGGAGCCGCTGTCTTCCATCGTGTCCACGCGAGGCCCGTCCTGCGGACCACCGTCGGAAGAAATGGGACCGAACCTGAGGCTGCGAGACCCATGGTCCTGTCTGCGACAGAAAATAGGTCTCTCCGTTACAGAAGAATATCAGGTCGTTGTCCCCACTCGTTGCGAGCGGCACAGCAACAGAGCGGGCGCGACTGCAGGGATTCCAGTTTTTGACTGCGTCAGCCGACAAAGGGGTGTCTCAGGTCGAACTCGACAGACCCGAGTTGACCTGGAAACAACACCTGTTGTTCTCCCGGCAACGAGATGACCCCAACTGGGAGCCCTTTCGGCTTCTAAGTAGCTACGATTTTGTAACATGAATGACTTTTCAGGTTGGCAAAGTTAATGCTTGGGATTGCGTGTCAACACCCATGACGCACTCATCCTCCGCTCCCGTCAAACCATCCGAGGAGCCTGAGCCGGTCTCGCTGCGTTTCAGGTTCGATAGCGAAACCGTGGAGCAATTCGCGGAGCGCTACGCCTCTGACGTGAGCCGAGGTGGCATCTTCGTTCACTCGCGGCAACCGTTCGCCGTGGGGACCCAGTTGCGGCTGGATCTGCAGCTTCTGGACGGCAGTCCATTGATTATCGGAGACGGGACGGTCTTCTGGACGCGCGAGCCTGACCCCAACAAGCCGGCAACGGTGCCGGGCATGGGAATCCGCTTCAGCAAGCTGAGCGGTCGCAGCCAACAGGTCATCGAGCTGGTGCTCTCGCAGCGCACGGGCCGGGAGCGATCGGGGCTGTTTCCCACGCTGAGCCCGTCGGTCCCGGTCGAGGAGACCGGGCGCATCCTGGCGCCCAGCCCCAACCCGAAGTCCAAGCTTCCTTTCAATGTCTTCCCCGGCCGCCCCAACAACACCGGATCGATGCCGGCCGCCAGGAGCAACGACGGTCGCGAGCTGCTGGCGAACGCCGGCCGCGAAGAGTCGACGCCGCTCGTCGGGGTCAGCGCCGCGACGATGGCCGACGCCCGCCCCGGACTGAACGAGCCACCGTCCCGGGTGCCCGCGGCCGCGGCCGCCGCACCGACCGCCGAGATCGGCAACGCCCCGTCGGGCGGATCAGGCGTGCACAAGCGCCCGCCTCTGTCGCTGATCAAGCCGGGAACGCCCGGCGCTGAAAAGAACGCGAGCGAGACCAGCGGCCCGCACCGCAAGCTCACGTCCTCGGGGACGCCCCCCTCGGCCGCGCGGCGCGCCGCTTCGGGTGCGCACGCCATCCCGACGCTGACGTCCAACCAGGAGGTCAAGGTCACCGCTTCGTCAGCTTCACACCCTCCGGCGCCGGTCCAGGGGGAACCGGCGCCGGGGGCGTCGCATTCTGGCGTGCCGCGCCCGATCGAGGATCTGCGCTCGTCGGCGATCACGCCAGTGCCGTCGCTGAGGCCGCCGGTGTACAAGAAGATGATCCTCGGCGGCGCCGCGCTGCTGGCGGCCGGGCTCATGATCTTCCTCACCGCGCGCCGCTCGACCACCACCATCGCTCCCGAGGTCAAGCCGATCGTGACCGCGAGCGCGAGCGCGAACGCGACGGCGACCACGACGACCAAGTCGCCGGCGACCGCTGCGGCCAACCTGCCGTCCGCGCCCACGCCGACCGGCGGCGAGTCGGCTGGGGCCAGCGTGGCCGAGGGCAACACCGCCCCGTCGCTGGAGCCCGGGGGCTCGTCCGCCTCGGCCGGTGGCAAGAGCTCGCCGTCGTCGCGCGGGAACGATCGCCGCTCGAGTAAAGGCAAGCCCACCGTCGCCCCGCATCGCGCGCCCGAACCGACCGTCACGGGCCGCACCGCGCCGACGATCGAGAAGCTACCGGTGGTCGAGCCCCCGCGCGCCGAGATGCCCGCCCCCACCCCTCCGCCCGCGCAGCCGCCTGCCCCGGCGTTGGTCGCGCGCGCCGAGGCCCCGGCCGCGCCCAAGGCGATCTCGACCACGCCGCCGCCGTCGGCCGCCACCGCTCACAAGCTGCGCTTGACGTCGATCCCTTCGGAGGCCGAGGTCGAGCTCGACGGCAGGGTGATCGGCAGGACCCCGCTGTTCGGCGTGGAGATCGACGTCGCCCGCCCGCACGCCCTGGTCGTGCGCAAGGACGGCTTCGCTCCCTTCAAGCAGACCGTCAGCAGCAGCTCCGAGTGGAACGTGAGCCCCTCCGAGAACTCGGCGACCTTGCGCATCCAGGCGCTGCTGAAGAAGTAGTACAGATCAACGGCGAACCCGCCCGCTCAGCCGGCGATCAGCGCCGGGTTGCGGCGCACGACGCCGCACGGGCTCAAGAAACCGCTTGTAGCGGCGACAGAAGAGGAATGAAGTCGCGATCCATGAGGTCATGGCGAACGGGCTGGGAGGGCGGCCGGCGCGGCCTGGCCTACCTGGTCGCGGCGGCGGGGCTGGCATCGGCCACGCCAGCGCTGGCCGCCGAGTACCTGGTCAGCCCCGCCGGCGACGACAACGCGGCGGGCGCGGCCGCCACGCCCTGGCGCACGCTGCAGCGCCCCTGGCGTACGATCCGCGCGGGTGACACCGTCACCGTCGAGGATGGCAGCTACGCCGGCTTCGGATGCGACGGGACCTCGGGCAGCGCGGCCGCGCGCATCGTGATCCGGGCCCGCAATCGCTGGGGCGCCAAGGTCACCTCGGCGTCGGCCAGCTCGACCGAGGACTTCATCCAGCTCAACTCGTGCAGCTACGTCACCGTGGACGGCTTCGACGTCTCCGGCGCGCCGCGCTCGGGGATCGCCATCCTGGGCAACGCCGACGACGGCAGCGACGCGCGCGGCGTGACCATCCAGAATTGCTACGCCCACCAGAACGGCGGCACCGTGGTGGCGGGCCGGCACGACGGGGTGTTCTCGGGCTTTGCGCTGGACCTGACCATCCAGGACAACCGCATCGACGGCACCGGCGAGCACGGCATCTATGTGTCCAACGCCGCCGACAACCCCGCCATCCTACGCAACGACGTCGCCAACACCGGCGCCAACGGCATCCAGATCAACGCCGACCTCAGCACCGGCGGTGACGGCCTGATCTCGAACTGGCGCATCGAGGGCAACGTGGTGCGCAACTGTCGCGGGTCGGCCGGGTTCAACCTGGACGGCGCCATCCTGGGCGTCGCGCGCAACAACGTCATCTACAACTGCGCCAGGGGCGGCATCACCCTGTTCCAGGGCGACGGCGCCCAGGCCTCGCACGGCAACCTGATCGTCAACAACACCGTCTACAACCCGACCGGATCGCGCGCCGCGATCCAGGTCGCCAGCGGCGCCAACGACAACATCATCTTCAACAACATCCTGTACGCGCAGACGACCGGGCTGGAGATCCAGACCGTGACCGGCCTGGTGCACGACTACAACCTGATCTCCAGCTACAGCGGCGGCAGCGCCGCCGCACACGAGACCGCGCCCGCGGCGAGCACCCTGTTCGTCGCGCCGGCCACCGGCGACCTGCGCCTGCTGCCCACCGCGTCCGCCGTCGACCACGGCGTGGCGACCCTGGGCGGGGCCTCGGCGCCGACCACCGACGTGCTGGGGGCCGGGCGGCCGGCGGGCGCCGCGATTGACATCGGCGCTTACGAGCAAGGCGCGATCGCGCCGACGGGAACCGGCGGCGCGACCGGCAACGGCGGCGCCAACGGCGCGGGCGGCGGACGGGGCGGGGCCAGCGGGATCGGGGGCCGCAACGGCGCGGGCGGCGGACGCGGCGGCAGCACCGACGCCGGTTCGACCGACGGCACGGGAAACGCGGCGGGGACCATCGACGGTGGTTGCGGATGCCGCGCCGGAAACGCGCGCGGCGGTTGGCTCACCAGCGTTCTGGTGATCCCGGCGCTGGCGCTGGCCCCGCTTGGCCGGCGGCGTCGCCGCCGCTGACCAGCCAGCACGGCTTCGCTCACAGCCGCGCCAGCGAGGCCGCGAAGCGCCAGCCCGGATTGTTGCAAAGTTGAAACAATGCGCGGGAAAACCGGGCGCGCGTTCCCGACTAGACTGCGTTGGATGAAGCTGCACGAGCACACCAGCCAGGACTACGAAGCCGAGCTGTCGGCGGTCCGTGACAAGATCGTGGCGATGGGAGCCCAGGTCGACAAAGTCGCCGACCGGAGCGGGCGCGCGCTGATCGAGCGCGACGTCGACCTCGCCAATCGCATCATCCTGAGCGACCGCGAGACCGACTCGATGGAGCTGGAGATCGACCATCTGTGCCTGGAGATCCTGGCCCGCCGCCAGCCGGTGGCCAGCGATCTGCGGCTCTTGACCGCCGCCTTGAAGATCGTCGTCGACCTGGAGCGAGTCGGCGACCTGGGCGTCAGCATCGCCGAGCGCGTCGTCGATCTCGGCAGTGAGCCGCCGCTGCTGCCGTATGACGACTTGATGAAGATGCTGAGCACCGCGCGCGAGATGGTTTCGGAGTCGCTGGCCGCCTTGGTGGCCAGGGACGTGGCGCGCGCCGGGACGGTCATCGACAAGGACGAAGTGGTCGACGCGTACTACGCGCAGATCTTCAATCAAGTCCTGCGTCTGATGCGCGACCATCCCGAAGACGTGGCGCGCGCGACCCGCATCCAGGCCATCTCCAAGTACGTCGAGCGCATCGCCGACCACGCCGTGAACATCGCCGAGCGGGTCATCTTCGTGCTGACCGGCGAAGACGTCCGGCACGCCGTTCGACTCCCGCGCGCCGCCCTGTCCTGACGTGCTCGTCTGACCGAAGGATTGCAGGGCGCGCGCGACGTCAGCGCGCTGGCCAACGACACGCCGCTTCCGCGTGCCTACTGAGGTCGCTTGCGGACCCACCAGGCCGGGCCGCCCGCGGCGCCGGCGGCCGACCCGGCGCCGCCCTGATAGCGTGAGACCGCGGACCGCTCCTCGGCGGTTCGCGCGGGCGGCAGCTTCGCCGCCAGGGCGCGCAGCGACGACGCGATCGCCGCGGCGCCATCGCCGGGCAGCGACGAAGGCACCACCAGCAGCAACCCCCAGCGACCGTGAATCAGAAAGCCGCACAGGCGATGGCGCTGATCGCAGCTGCACAGCGTCTCGACGCGATCGTTGGTCTTCAGCTCCCAGTACCACCGGTCCCAATCGATGACGGCGCACGCGGGCAAGTCGAAGGCATCCCAGAAGTTGAGCGTGCCGCCGCCGGGATCAGGGACCGGATCGGCGCGGTCGTCGTCGAACAGCCCGGCGCTCTCGGCGCCGATCCCGTGGCGCAGCGCTTCCAGCAGCGCCAGCACACCCTCGTCGGCGAATCGTTCCCGATTGCGCCAGGCCTTCCGGCTCTCCACGGTAATCACGCTAACATGCCTGTCGGCGAGAAGCGCGATCCGGCCCCGTCGAGATGAGCCGTTTCGTCCCGTCCGGGCTACTTTACCCCCGATGCAGAACCTCGCTTATGTCCCACCCCGCTCGCGCCGGCCACTCGTGATCGCGCTGGCCGTGGTCCTGGCCGCGGCGGCCTGGCCCGCGACGACGCACGCCCGCCGGGCCAAGGTCGCGAGCGGGCGCGCCGCCGGGAACCCAGCCGCCATTCCCCGGCCGGCGCCGACTCCTCTGGCGGGCAAGATCGTGGTGTTCCCGTTCCAGGACGACGACGATCATTCCATCTCCGCGCAGGTCGAACGGCTGCTCCGCGCGCGCGGTTTCGAGATCGTGCCGGGGGTGCGCCCGGTCGACACGCCCGAACAATATCGCGAGCTGGCCACGACCCTCGGCCTGGCCGCGCTGGTCGGCGGCAGCTACCGGGAAGGCGAGACCAACGCGCGGCTGACCATCCAGGTGCGCAGCGGCTACACCGGCCGCCAGATGGTCGCGGTCACCTTCAAGAACAGCCGGCTTCACCTGCGCTCGCAGGTCGAGGGCCGCCTGTGGACCAGGATCGCGCCGGCCATGACCCGCGCCTGCGCCGACGCCAGCAGGCCGCGCAAGCGCGGTCGCCGCCCGTTGTTCATCGAAGCCGGCACCCCGCTGGCATCGAGCGGCGAGAGCACCGTGCACTGATTTCAGGTTTTTCTCTCTCTTCCTGTCGACTTGTCAGCGGTGGGCCGGATCGGCAGGATCACGGTGATGTCGGAGGCGAATCACGCGCCGTCCCGTCCGTCGCGCTGGCGTCGGTGGGCGCTTCTCTCCGCGCTGCTGATCTTGGCGCTGGTGGTGGCGGGGATATTCAGCCAGCTGCGCGCCGATCTGCCGCTCGAGGTCGTACGCGCGCGCTGGGCGACCGGCTCCTCGCGCTTCGCCGAGGTGGACGGGATGCAGGTGCACTACCGCGACGAAGGAAGCGGGGCGACCATCCTGCTGTTGCATGGCACCTCGGCCTCGCTGCACACCTGGGACGGCTGGACCTCCGAGCTGGCACGCCGCTACCGCGTGGTGCGTCTGGACCTGCCCGCCTTCGGGTTGACCGGACCCAGCCCCGCGCGCGACTACAGCATCGCCGCCTATGTCACTTTCCTCGACCACGCCATTGCGCGGCTCGGGCTCGCCAGCTTCGCGGTCGCCGGTAACTCGCTGGGCGGCGACATCGCCTGGCACTACGCGCTCGCGCACCCCGACAAGGTACGCGCGCTGATCCTGGTCGACGCCGCCGGCTATCCGCTGGAGCGCGGCCCCGCGCCAATCGCGTTTCGCATCGCGCGCTGGCCGCTGCTGCCGCGCCTGCTCACCCTTCTGGATCCCCGCGTCCTGGTCGAAGACGGCCTGCGGAGATGTTACGGCGATCCCGCGCGCATCCGGCCCGGCGTGGTCGACCGCTATCTCGACCTGACCCTGCGGCCGGGCAATCGGGTGGCTTTCCTCGATCGCATGCGCACGCCCGCCATCGACGACAGCGCGCTCATCAAGACCATCGCCCGGCCGACCCTGATTCTGTGGGGCGCCCGCGATCGGGTCATCGATGCCATCAGCGCGCCCCGCTTTGCCCGCGACATCGCGGGTTCGCAACTGGTGGTCTATGACGACCTCGGCCACATTCCGATGGAAGAGGACCCCACGCGCACCGTCCGTGACGCCGAGGCCTTTCTGGCTCGAATTCCCTGACCTTCCCACGTCAGGGGCAGGCCGCCTCATCGGCGTGCGAGACGCACGTGCCGTTGTCGCAGGGTAGACCGTTGAGGCACAAGGCCGTCGCGCTGCACGCGCCGCCTCACACCCAATTTCGGTTGCCGCGCCGCGCGCCGACGGGCACTCTGTCGGCCCATGAAGGCAAACGCGCTGCAGTTCCCGGTCTTCCCCGCCGCCGTCTCCGCCGTGTGTGTGGGCTTGGCCCTGGCGGCCACCCCCACGCGCGCCCAGATGGGCGACCCGTCCAAGGTCACCCTCAAGACCACGCCGGTCACCGCCACCATCTCGATGATCGAAGGCGTCAACGGCTTCGCGGGCGGCAACGTCGGGGTGTCGATCGGCGACGACGGCGTCTTCATCATCGACGACGAGCTGCAACCCATGACCGCCAAGCTGAAGACCGCGCTGGCGGCGCTGTCGAAGAAGCCAGTTCGCTTCCTGGTCAACACCCACTGGCACAGCGACCACACCGGCGGCAACCCCGGCATGGCGGCGACCGGCGCCGTGATCGTCGCCCAGGAGAACGTGCGCAAGCGGCTGAGCGTCGATCAGTTCCGCGAGTTCATGGGCAAGAAGATGACCTTCCCGGCGCTGCCGCCCGCCGCGCTTCCCGTGGTCACCTTCACCGAGGACATCACCCTGCACCTGAACGGCGACGAGATCCACGTGGTCCACGTGGCGCCCGCGCACACCGACGGCGACGCGTTCGTGCACTTCAAGAAGGCCAACGTGATCCACGCCGGCGACCTGGTCCTGGGCCACTACCCGATCGTCGACTTCGACGGCGGCGGAACGTTCGACGGCCTGATCGCGGCCAGCGACAAGATCCTGGCGCTGGCCGACGACGCCACCAAGATCATCCCCGGTCACGGCGCGCTGATGACCAAGGCCGACGTCGCCAGCTGGCGGCAGATGCTGATCGACGTGCGCGACCGCATCGCCAAGCTGGTCGCCAGCAAGAAGAGCGCCGACGAGATCAGAGCCGCCAAGCCGCTGGCCGACCTGGACGCCAGGTGGGGCACCGGAATGATCACCGCTGACATGGTGGTCGAGGCGGTGATCAAGAGCCCGCCAGCCAAGCCCGCCGCGCCGGACAAGGCCAGGGGCAAGCACCACCCCCGGTGAGCGTCCGGTGAGCGTCCGGTGAGCGTCCGGTAATCCCCGAGGCAAGCGTCGGGGTTCGCCCCCCTGCCCTCCCCAGCCTATTTCAGCGTCGACATGACGCGCAGCTCTTGCTCGAAGTACGAGGGTAGTTGGTCCCACGGGTTCGGCAGGTCGTCGTCGGTCACGTAGATCCAGCCAGCACCCAGCGCGCGCGCGCGCCTCACCGTCGCCTCCATCGCCTCGCCCGGCACCCCGATCACGAGGTGGGCAAAGCGCTCCGGCGACCGACTGGGCATCCATTCGGCGGGCTGGAACGCGTCGTAAGCCTCCCGCTGGGCCGAAAAGAGAACGATGAGATCGGAGAAATAGATGTACGTGGGGCAGTAGCGCGTCCCCAGCGCCACGAACGCCTGCGCGTCACGCGTCCGTGCCGCGTTGGCGTAGGCCAGGAACATCGCCTCCATGGCCGAGCAGTCGGTATCGATCGGCCCCTCGGACAGGAAGATCCCCGACGGCCCATACAGATCGTAGTAGGTGTTGATGTCCGCGATGACCTCCGCGCTCGGTCGCTGGCCGTAGAAGGTCGCCACGTAGCCGAGCACCATGATTCCAGCCTGCTTCGCGCGCGCGATCGCGTCCTGGTACGCCGGATCGGCGACGCTGCCGGGACCGTCGGCCGGATTGGCGACCATGATGCCGACCCGCGGTGCCGCGGCGATGACGCGATCCCACTCGGGTCCAGGATAAACGTAGGTGGGCACGAACATCCGCGGCGAGTCCGCCGATAGCGGCATCGGCGCGGCGTCAGGATCGCCGCCGACCGCCGCGTCGCCGAGCGAGACGGCGCGCGGGATCGCCGGCTTGTTGTCGCCGCAGCCGGACGCGACCAGCCAGAGGCTGGCCGTCCAGGTCGCGCCCCGAAATTTCATCGGCCAAAGGTAAGGCATGAATGCCAACCGACAAGGCGCCAGGACGGGGCTTCGATCGTGATGGGCATTGGCAGCCTCGCACGAGAGGCTATTGTACCCACCACATCCATGAGAAGTGATCTGCAGCGCATCGCGCACCAGGCCATGATCGACCGCGGCCTCCTGCCGGACTTCACCGCCGCCGAGATGGACGAGACCCGCGGGATGACGGCCGACGTCGGGCCGCTGGACCGGGCGACCCAGGATCTGAGCGGGCTGCCGTGGGCGTCGATCGACAACGACGACTCGCGCGATCTCGACCAGCTCTCGGTCGCCGAAGCGTTGCCCTCGGGCGCGACCAGGATCCGGGTGGCCATCGCCGACGTCGACAGCAAGGTCAGGCAAGGCTCGGCGCTGGACCGGCACGCCCTGAACAACACGACGTCGGTCTACACCGACGCCCGCATCTTCCCCATGCTGCCCGAGGTCCTGTCGACCGATCTCACCTCGCTGAACGAGGGGCAGGCACGACTGTCGGTGGTGATCGAGATGGAGATTGATGCCACCGGAAAGGTCACGGACGGGCGTCTCTATCGTGCCGTGGTGGTCAACCACGCCCAGCTCGCCTACAACGCGGTCGCCGCCTGGCTCGAGGGGCGGGCCGACGCTCCGCCAAGGATCGCAGCCGTTCCCGGGTTAGCCGAGAACCTGCGTTTACAGGACAGCGTGGCCCAGACGCTGCGCGGACGACGGCACCAGCGCGGGGCGCTGGATCTGGAGACCATCGAGCCGCGCGCCGTGTTCGACGGCGACGTCGTCTCCGACCTGCGCGTCGAGGCGCAGAACCGCGCCCAGCAGCTGATCGAGGACCTCATGGTGGCGGCCAACGTCACCACCGCGCGCTTCCTCGACGACCGGGGCGTCCCGTCGTTGCGCCGCGTGCTGCGTTCGCCCGAGCGCTGGGCGCGCATCGTCGATCTGGCCGCTACCCACGGCGCGCGCTTGCCAGGCGCGCCCGACGCGCGCGCGCTGGAGGCGTTCCTGATCGAGCGCCGCCACAAGGACCCGGAGCGGTTCCCCGATCTGTCGCTGTCCGTGGTCAAGCTGCTCGGCCGCGGCGAGTACGCCGTGGGGGCGCCGGGCCAGCAGAGCACCGAGCACTTCGGGCTGGCGGTGCAGAACTACGCGCACGCGACCGCGCCCAACCGCCGTTTTCCCGACCTGGTCACCCAGCGCCTGGTCAAGGCGGCGCTCGCGGACCGGCCCGCGCCCTATGGCGGCGCCGAGCTCGGGGCGCTGGCGCAACACTGCACCGTCGGCGAGGACAGCGCGGCGAAGGTGGAGCGGCAAGTGCGAAAGTCCGCCGCCGCCCTCTTGCTCGAGCGCCGGATCGGCGAGCGGTTCGACGGCCTGGTCACCGGCGCATCGGCCAAGGGCACCTGGGTGCGCCTGCTGCGTCCCCCGGTCGAGGGTCGCCTCGTGGCGGGCTTCGAGGGCCTGGACGTCGGCGATCGCGTGCGGGTGAAGCTGGAACACACCGACGTCCTGCGCGGTTTCATCGATTTTTCACGGGTGAGGTGACGATCATGCCGACGACGAAAGCAGAGCCCGAGGACGCCGCTGTTCCCGTCGTCGCCTACCGGGACGAACGCTTCCTCAACAGCGACGAAGCGCGGCCCCTGCGCATCCTGTCCGAGTATCTCGCGCCGATGAACGCGCTCCGCGAGCAGAACGTGCAAGACACCATCGTCTTCTTCGGATCGGCGCGGGTCACGGCCGAAGGTCCCCTCGGCCGCTATTATCAGGAGGCGCGGGCGCTGGCGCGCGCCATCACCGAGTGGTCGATGACCATGGAGGGCAACGAGCATCGCCACATCGTCTGCTCGGGCGGCGGCCCCGGTATCATGGAGGCCGCCAACCGCGGCGCGCGCGACGCCGGCGGCCGCACCATCGGCCTCAACATCGGCCTGCCACACGAACAGCGACCCAACCCGTACATCACCGCGGGCCTGAGCTTCCAGTTTCACTACTTCTTCATGCGCAAGCTCTGGTTCGCGCACCTGGCGCGCGCGCTGGTGGTCTTCCCCGGCGGCTTCGGCACGCTGGACGAGCTGGCCGAGATCTTGACCCTGCAACAGACCGGCAAGCTCGATCGCCGGATCGTGATCCTGCTCTACGGCACGGCCTACTGGCGCGAGATCATCAACTTCGACGCGCTGGTCCGTCACGGCATGGTCAGCCCGGAGGACCTCGACCTCTTCAAATTCGTCGACGACCCGGCGACGGCGCTGGCGCTGCTGAAGGCCGCCTGCGCCCCCTCTGCCGAGGAAGGCACGCCCGAGGCCCCCAGCCCCGCGCGCGCACCCGCCTTCGCCCCATCCCGGGACCCGAGCGACCGAGGGTACTGAGCGGAGCTACGATGATGGCCCGAGGCGGATCTCGGCGGTCGCCTCCTCGTCACCGGGCTCGCCGCTCACGGTGAATCCCAGCTTGGCCGCGATGTGCATCATCGCGGTGTTGTCGGGCAGCATGGTGGCGGTGACCCGTTGCACGCCCTCGGCCCGCGCGATGTCGACGATCCGGCGCAATAGCTCCGCCCCCAGGCCGCGCCGTTGCCAGGCGTCGGCCACCAGGATCGCGAACTCGGCGTCGTCCTGCGCGTGACGCCGGCCGAGGCGCCCCACGGCGGCGATCTGGGCCGGACCATCCTTCGGGCGGTGCTCGACGACCAGGGCGATGTCCCGGTCGTAGTCGGAGAAGCACACGCGGATCAGCCGTTCGTGCGTGGTGCGCTGATCGAGCAAGAGGGGCGCCATGTAGCGCTGCCGCACGCTGGTCTCGCTCAGTGTCTTGTGAAACGCGATCAACATCGCCTCGTCCTCCGGGCGGATCGGGCGCACCACCACTTCGGTGCCGTCGCGCATCCGAAAGGGTTTCACGTACTGGGTCGGATAGGGCCGGATCGCGGGGCGGGGCAGATCCTCGCGCCGCGTGCTGGCGTCGTGCAACAGGACGCGCGCGTCGACCGCCAGCAGCCCTTGCGGCGAGGCCAGCAGCGGGTTGACGTCCAGCTCCTTGATCCAGGGATGCTCGACGATCAAGGTGCTGAACCGGACCAGCAAGTCCTCGAGCGCTTCCAGCGGCACCGGCGCCTGCCCGCGGACGCCTTGCAGCGCCCGGAAGATCCGGGTCTGCTCCATCATCCGGCGCGCCAGCGTGCGGTTGAGCGGGGGCAGCGCCAGGGCGCGATCGCGGAACACCTCGACCAGCTGGCCGCCCGCGCCGAACAGCAGCACCGGCCCGAATTGCCGATCGGGCGAGGCGCCCAGGATCAACTCGTAGGCGCCCGGCAAGCGCGCCATCGGCTGCACCGTGACGCCCAGAAAGTGCTCGGCGCCCGCACGCTCGGCGACCGACGCGCGAATCGCCTCGAAGGCGCGCGCGACGGCGTCGCCGTCGGGCAGGCCGAGCTTGACGCCGCCGACCTCGGTCTTGTGGGTGATGGTCCGCGAGTACACCTTGACCGCGACCGGAAAGCCGATGTCCGCCGCCGCCGCGCGCGCGTCAGCGGCCGTGGTGGCGACCCGCGTGTCGGTGACCGGGATGCCGTAGGCCGCGAGCAGCCGCTTGGACTCGACCTCGTCGAGCAGCGTGCGACCGTCGGCGCGCGTGGCTTCGATGATCGCGGCCGCGCGGGCCGCGTCGACGCCGCCCAGCTGGCCGGGCGCCGGCGTCTCGTACAGCGCGCGCAGGCCATAGGATGATCGCCACATGTAGCAGAAGGCCCGCGCCGCCGAGTCGGGAAAAGCGAAGGTCGGGATGTTGGCGCGGTTCAGGATATCGATGCCGGCCGCGACCTGCGCGCCGCCCATCCAGCTGGCCAGCACCGGCTTGCCTTCGATCTTGGCGTAGCGCACCAGCGCCTGCGCGGTCAGCGTCGGATCGGTCATGTCCTGCGGCGTGAGCACGACCAGCAATCCGTCGCTGTCGGCGTCGGCGGCCGCGACCTCCAGCGCGCCGGCGTAGCGCGCCGGATCGGCGTCGCCCAGGACGTCGATCGGGTTGCCGTGGCTCCAGGCCGCGGGCAGCAGGCCGTCGAGGCGGGTCCGGGTCTCCGCCGACAGCGGCGCCAGCTCGCCGCCGTGGCTGATGAGGGCGTCGGTGGCCAGCACGCCCGGCCCCCCGGCGTTGGTGACCACGGTCAGCCGCGGGCCGCGCGGGCGCGGCTGCTTGCCCAGCACCTCGGCCATGTCGAACACGTCGCCGATCTGGCTCACGCGCAGAACGCCGGTGCGCTGGAAGGCGGCGTCCAGCACCTCGTCGGAGCCGGTGAGCGCGCCGGTGTGCGAGGCCGCCGCGCGCGCCGCGGCCTCGGTGCGGCCGGCCTTGATCACGATGATCGGCTTGGACAGCGCGACCTCGCGCGCCGCCGACAGGAAGCCGCGCGCGTCGTCGCCGATCGACTCCATGTAAAGGACGATCGAGCGGGTGCGCGGATCGTTGCCGAAGTAATCGATGAGATCGCCCCACCCCACGTCCAGCATCGTCCCCAGCGACACGAACGCCGAGAAGCCGAGCTGCACCTTGAGGCTCCAGTCGAGGATCGCGGTCAGCAGCGCGCCGCTCTGGCTGAGGAACGCGACGTTGCCGGCGCGGGCCATCGAGGCCGCGAAGGTGGCGTTGAGGCCGCTCACCGGGCTCATGACGCCGAGGCAGTTGGGACCGATGAGGCGCATGTTTCCGCGCCGGGCTTCGGCGAGCGTTCGCCGCTCGAGCTCGGCGCCGGCGGGCCCGATCTCCCGGAAGCCGGCCGAGATGATCACCGCCGCCGGGATCTTGAGATCGGCGCACTGCCCGACCAGCGCCGGCACCGCCACCGCCGGGGTGACGATCACCGCCAGGTCGACCCTGGCCGGAACGTCGGCCAGCGTCGGGTAGGCCTTGATGCCGAGGACGCTCGGGCGCTTGGGGTTGACCGGGAAGACCGTGCCGCCGAAGGGGCTGCTGATCAGGTTCCAGAGGATGGTGCGGCCCACGCTGCCCGCGGTCTCGGTCGCGCCCACGACGGCGACGGTGCGGGGCGCGAAGAAGACGTCCAGCGGCTGGCGCTCCTGCCGCAAAAGATCGTGCGCGAGGTCGGGCCGACGGTCGCCGCGCGAGTCCGTGCTCACGACGGTGTCCCCCCGACCACGCGCGCTCTGGGCTCACATCGACCAACAAGGTTCATTCGCTCGCCTCCACCGGATTCAGACCGCCGTCGCTGCGCAATCATTGCGCATTCATCGGCAAGGATTGCGCGGGGCGGGAAGGATGGCGCAAAACGATTGCGCGCATTTCCCGCATATTTCCGACGAGAGCATGCCACACAATTCTGTTGCGCAACGCCGGCAATCGAGCAAATAATCCGCGCGCCGAAACTCCTTGGCGAGGGCAACGGGGGGAGGAAGGGAAGCGCGATGCGGAGATCATCAGGTACCGGCCGGCGCGGATGGCGCGGGACGTGCAGTCTGGCCATCACCGACGATGCCTAAGCTCTACGCGACCCTGGTCGGGTTTCTGCCGCGGCTCTGGAGCAACTGGATCACCTTGCTCGGGACGGCGATCGTCACCTGCTCGGGCCTGACGATCCTGGTGGCGCTCGCCATCGACCTGACCTCACGCGGGCTCAACGTCTACGCCTCCGCGGTCATCTTCCTGGTGATGCCGGGATTGCTGGCTCTGGGACTCTTGCTGATCCCGCTCGGCCTGTGGCGCGAGCGGCGTCGCCCGCGACCGGCGGAGGGGGCGCCGCCGCTGGAAGCCGACTCGGTGCAGGCCGCGTTCGCGCGCGCGATGGAGAGCCCCACCGTGCGCCGACGCGTGGGCTTCGTGCTGCTCCTGACCGTGCTCAACGTCTTCATCTTCGCCACGGTCACTTATCGCGGCGTGACCTTCATGGAGACCCCGCAGTTCTGCGGCACGACCTGCCACCGGGTGATGCAGCCCGAGTACGACGCCTACCAGACGTCGCCCCATAGCCGCGTGGCCTGCGTCGATTGCCACATCGGTAGTGGCGCCTCGTCGGCGCTCAAGGCCAAGCTGTCAGGCTTGCGGCAAGTGTGGGGCGTGGCCACCGGACACTTCCACCGGCCCATCGAGACGCCCGTGCACAATCTGCGTCCGGCCAGCGAAACCTGCGAAAATTGCCACCAGCCGAATCGGCAGAGCGGCCAGCGCCTGGGTTTCCGGGTTCATTTCAAGAACGACCAGGCCAACACCCCGCAGGTGACCGCCCTGATGTTCCTGGTGGGCGGGCAGGACGCCCGCACCGGCGCCTGGAGCGGCATTCATTCCCACGCCAGCGCGCGCACCCAGATCCGGTTCGAGGTCCTCGACCAGAAGCGCCAGAAGATCGGCAAGATCCAGAAGCTGGAAGACGGCAAGGTCATCAAGGAATGGCTGCCGGCCGGAGGCGGCGGCGCGCCGGTGCTGGGCACCCGCACCATGGACTGCACCG
>DASRQZ010000172.1:0-10272 GCA_035696125.1 Polyangia bacterium | reverse complement strand
GCGATCGACGACCCCTCGCCCAGCACGCAATCGACCAGCGTCGCCGGACCCTCGACGCCCACGCCGGCGCCGGCGGCCAGGAAAGTGCGCCGGCCATGCAACCGGGTTCCCGGGTACAGTGTCACGGTCGGATCGATGCGGCCCGGATCGACGTCATCGGCGACGAACACCTGACCCGGATCGAGGATGCGCACGCCGCGCGCGCGCAGGGCTTCGACGCGCGCCGCGGGGGTGGATGGGGAAGGCGGCGGGCTGGGGGTGCTGGCCATGGGACAACACTTTAGCGACGACGCCCGCTACTTAGGAAGATCCCCCCGCAAAAGAGTCGGTCCCCCTCTCCCGAGATCCGATTCCCTCCCCCGCGGTCCGCCGCGGGGGAGGGCCAGGGAGGGGGCAGTCCTTGCGAGGTTGACGTGCGCCGCCAACCCGGTTGACTGCGTCGATCGGGATCGCCCGGAATCTCGGCCGCGCGCACCGGCGCGTCCGTTGCAATGAGGGACCTGTGGAGGCTCCCATGTCCGCTCCCAGCGCGCGCGCCACGACCTTTCTCTCGCTGATGCTCCTGGCCGTGGGATGGCTCCCGGGCGGCTGCGGCCAACCGCCGGCGATCGGCAACGCCTGCGTGGTGGGCAGCCCCGGCGGCGGCCAGGAGGTCACCATCTCAACCCCGGCGCTGGAGTGCGAGAGTCGGATCTGCCTGCAGGTCGGCGGCGGCGAGCCGCTGTGCACCGGTGCGTGCGGCAGCGACGACGACTGCCTCAACCTGTCGCCCACCGCCGGCCAGCTCTGCCCTGCCGGTTTCGTCTGCCGGGCCGCCTCGCCCTTCGGGGATCACCCCTGCCAGCGCCTGTGCGTGTGCAGGGCCGCCCAACCGCCCGAGGCGGTCTGCTCCGTCACGCCCTGACTCTGGTCCCAGCCCGACGCGGACAGGCGCAGATCGCCTGCGAGAGCCGCTTCCCGCGCGGATCGGTTCCGTCCTATGCTGCGCGGCCATGAGCACCAAGCAGGTTTTCATCGGCACCGACTGCGGCGCCACCATGTCCAAGGTGGGTGGCGTGTGGGCCGACGGCACGACCATCTCGACCCGACTGCACCAGCACCCAACCAGCTCGCAGGACGGCCCCTCGGCGGTGGTCACCGGGTGGGTCGCGGCGGTCAGCGGCTTTCTGGCCGACAACGGTCTCACCTGGGACCAGGTGAGCAGCGTCGGGTTGGCCATCCCCGGCCCCTACCAGCGCTACGGGGTGCTGGCGCATTCGGCCAACCTGCCGGCGTCGTTCGACGGCTGGGACTTCTATACTGCGTACAGCCAGGCGCTGGCGCACAAGGCGGGCCGCGCGGTGCCGCTGGTGGTCGGCAACGACGGCGCCTTCGGCGGCGTGGGCGAGGCGCAGCGCGTACGCGGCGCCTCCCCGGCCGGCGTGCTGATGCTCGCGCCCGGATCCGGGCTGGGCTCGGCCTACATCGACGCCACCGGCCTGCCCCTGCAGGGCGACACGCTGGCCGGCATGGAGACCGCCCACATGGCCGCGCCGCTGCAGCTCCTGGGCGCGAAGCCCTACCCCTGCGGCTGCGGGCGGACCTGGGGCTGCGTCGAGCTGTACACGACGCTTTCGGGGCTGCCGTATCTGCTGGCCGAGAAGCTGGCCGAGCAGCCCCAGCACCCGCTGGCCAGCGCGAACAGGACCCCGCGCGAAAAAGCGCTGAGCCTGCGCGGGCTGGCGCAGCAAGGCGACCCGCTGGCCGTCGAGCTCTTCGACTTCCAGGCCAGGGCGCTGGGACTGCACATCGCCAACCTGTGCCTGGCCCTCGACCCGCAGTACGTGGTGATCGGCGGCGGGCTCATGGATCCGGAGAGCACCAGCGAGGCCTTCCGCGATCGCTACCTGCGCATCGTGCGCGACACCGCGCGCCCCCACCTGTGGCCGGTGCAGCGCGACCGGATCACGATTCTACCGTCGACGCTGGGCGAGCTGTCGCAAGCGATCGGCGCGGCGCTGGTGGCGCTGTACAGGAACCGACAGTAGCGAGCGGACCGAGCTCGGATCGCTGACGCCGACGCCGACGCCGACGCCGACGGTCGGACCGGATCTTCCGTCGGCGTCGGCGTCGGCGTCAGCGTCGGCGATCCGTGGCGGAACACGCCCGCCGGTCGGGTCGGCGCCGCTACCCGCCCGCCCGGCAGGCCCATAGCTGGCGCTGAATCATCGCCTCGTCGAAGCCTTCGCCGATGAAGACCACCTCGCTGCGCGGGCGCTCGTCACCCCACGCCTCTCCGTAGGTCAGCGTGGTGTGGGCGCCGGCGCGTTCCAGAAAACCGCGGCGCGGCTCGCCGGCGACGTGCACGAAGCCCTTGGCGCGCACCAGCGCCGGGCCCAGCCGCTCGCAGACTTGCAACAGTGGCTCGGCCAGCAACGGCGCGTCGTCGGCGAAGGCGGCCGCCACCAGCTGACGGTCGTGGGCGTGGGGCTGCGCGCCGTCGGAGATGCCTGCACGCCGGCGTCCGCTCGACGGGCGGGCCTCCGTGTCCAGCAGCCATGGCACCAGCAGCGCAGTCCCCTCGGGAGTCGCGGGAAAACCGGCGCGCTCGGCGTCGGCGTTGCGCAGCGCCAGCAGTCGGTGGATGGCGACGACCTGATCGGCGCTGGCGAGATCCAGCTTGGACAGCAGGATCCGATCCGCGGCCTCGACCTGAGCGCGCGCCTCCTCGTGGCGCTCGATCTGGCGCACGCCCGACTCAGCGTCGACGACGCAGACCACTCCGGCCGCGGTGACCGGCGCCGTGCGGCGCGGCAGCGCGTCCAGTCCATCCAGGATCGCCCACGGCTCGGCGATACCTGTCGTCTCGAGGATCACGACCTCGGGTTTCGAGCGCGCGACCACCTCGGCGACACCGGCCCACAGCTCGGACTGCACGCGTACCTCGTGACAGACGCAGCCGCCGACCAGCTCCATCACGTCTCCGGAGCGCGACTTGATGAGCCGGGTGTCGATGTCGATCCGACCGAGCTCGTTGATGATCACGCCGATGCGCCGGCCCTGCGCCGCGCCCAGGACGCGGTTCAGCAGGGAGGTCTTCCCCGCGCCGAGAAAGCCGGTCACGATGAGCAGAGGTACGGGATCGCCCATGGCTATGTCTGCCCGCGAACATACACCATCTCTTCACGCCGTCTTCGGCGCCTGCGTCTCCGCGCTGGCCGCGCCCACCGGCTGCAGCAGCGGGTCCAGCAGCGTGGCGACCTTGCGCTGCAGGCGCTCGGAGGTCACCGGCTTGGCGAGGTACTCCACGATCTGGTTGGGAGTCTCGGGCAGCAGGTTGCCCTCGGGGATGTAGCCCGACACGAACAGCACACGCAGGCCGGGCCGCTCGGCGATGAGTCGCTTGGCCAGCTCGGCGCCGCCCAGGTCGGGCATCACCACGTCGCTGACCAGCAGGTGAATCGTACCCTCGTGTGCCCGCGACCGCGCCAGCGCCTCGATGCCACCGCTGGCCGCGATCACCTGGTGTCCGGCCTCGCGCAACACCCGCTCGATCACCACGCGCACGTCGACGTCGTCCTCGGCCAGCAAGATGGTCCCGCGTCCGCCGCGCGCCGCCCCCGCCGACGAGACCTCGTCGGGGGTCTCGACCTCGCTGGTCAGCGGCAGGAAGACCTTGAAGCAGCTGCCGACGCCCGGCTCCGAGTCGACCACAACGCGCCCGCCGCTCTGCTCGACCACGCCGTGCACGGTGGCCAGCCCCAGGCCGGTCCCCTTGCCGAAGGGCTTGGTGGTGAAGAACGGCTCGAACACCCGCTGGCGGGTCTCGCGGTCCATGCCCAGCCCGCTGTCGCTCACCGACAACACCACGCAGGGTTTGATCGCCGGATCGTCGGTGATGAGCGCGGTCTCGATGGCCAGCTGGCCGCCGCTGGGCATGGCGTCACGCGCGTTGGTCACCAGGTTGACGATCACTTGCTCGATCTGGCTGCGGTCGGCCTTGACGTAGGCCTTGCCGGGCGCGAGGGCCATGGTGATGCGCACCTGCTCGCCGATCAAGCGCGCCAGCAACGGTCCCAGGCTGGCGACCACGGCGTTCAGATCCAGCACCTGGCCCGCGAGACGCTGCTGGCGGCCGAAGGCCAGCAACTGACGCACCAGATCGGCGCCGCGGCTGGCGGCGGTCTTCATCTCCTCGACCGCGTTGGCGGTCGAGGGCTCGAGGCGTCGGTCGCGCAGCAGCAGCGTGGCGTTGGCCAGTACGACGGTGAGGAGATTGTTGAAGTCGTGCGCGATGCCGGCCGCCAGGCGACCCACCGACTCCAGCCGCTGAGCTTCGCGCAGCGCCTCGGCCTGCCGCTCCAGCGCGGCGGTGCGCTCGTTGACCCGTTGCTCGAGCGAACGGTTGGTCTCTTGCAGCGAGCTCTGCGCCTCGGACAGCCGGGCCAGCAGATCCTCGTTCTCGAAGCGCAGGCGAAACGCGTCGCTGATCTGACGGTTGGCGTTGCGCGCCGCCACCGCCATCGCAAGCCCGTACACCACCAGCATCCCGGCCATCGCCAGGTGGTGCGGGCCCCCGATGGCGACGGTGCGCACCACCAGCAGGCCCAGCGAGGGATAGACGAAGCTGCGAAAGGCCGGCATGTAGGAGGCCAGCGTGCCGGCCGCGCCCGCCGTCATGCCGCCGACGGCGAAGCTGACCAGCAACTGGGCCATCGACGCGTTGCCGTCGTAGAACAGGAAGCAGGCCACTCCCCACAGCACGCCGGCGCTGGCCGAGCCGAGCATGAACCCCCGGCCCCAGGGCGCCGCGTCGGCCGCCGCCGGGCGGTCGCGCCAGTAGCGGCGGCGCAGCTGCACGCGCGCCAGCGTCAACAACGCCATCGCGGCCATCCAGACCAGCAGCCGGACCCGCGGCCCGCTCGGCCACAGCGCGACGCACAGGATGGCGCCGACGATCGCGTTGGCGAGCAAGATCGGGACGCTCTGCCGGAAGAGGGTCCGGATTTGCTCGCTCTTGACCGCCGCCCCGCTCATTCTGCGCCTCCTGATGATACAGGAATTGTGCGTCGTCACCGCCCGCGAATGCGCCGGCGGTGGACGCTGAAATCTGCGGTTTTCTCGACAAAACACGGAAATATTTCGGCCCGCCGTCGTTCTGACGCTGCGTGCTCGGCAACGCCGAAACGTCCCGCGCGCGGGCGGATCCGTCAGGAGATCCCGAACCCATTGCAGGATCCGAATGTCAGCCGTAACCTTCGGGCATGGCGGCGCAGGAGTCGACGGCCCCAGCCGAACCAGTTCGCAAGCCCGCGACTTACGAATACCGGTCCCGCCTCAAGATTGGATCGTTGCCGCTGGTGCACATCGTCCGCGGCGTCGATCCTTCGACCGGGGCGCGCCCGCCCGCGATCGGCATCATCGCGATCGGACAGGTCGCCATGGGCGTGGTGGCGATCGGCCAGCTCGCCGTGGGAGGGATCGCGATCGGACAGGCGGCGCTGGGCCTCGGCTGGGGGGTGGGCCAGCTGGCCACGGGAATCCTCGCGGCTGGGCAGGTGGCCGCCGGCGCGCTCGGCTCGGTCGGACAGGTCGCGCTCGGACCTCAACCGCTCGGCTTGATCGAGGGGAGCGGGCCCTGGGCCGCGGTCACCTGGCTGGTGGGCGGACTGGTGCTGGCGCTGTGCGTGTGGCGGCGGCTGCACACCCTCGGGGCGCTGCTCAGCGCGCGCACCGTCGCCGCCGGATCGATCTCGGCGTTGCGCGACGGCTGGGCGCGGGTGGCCGCGCGCGTGGTCTCGGAGAATCAGCTGCGCGCACCGCTGTCCAACCGCCCGTGTGTGTACTGGCAATCGTTGCGCGTCGGCCCCGGTGTCCACGTGCAAGAGAGGGCGGGCGGCGAGATCCTGGTCGCCGACGAGACCGGAGCGGCGCACCTGGATCTCGGCGGCGCGTTCGCGTTCATCAAGAACGAGAGCTACACCGAGCTGCCCGCTCCCGACTGGTCGCTGTACATGGAGACCTTCCTGGCCAAGGGCGACCAGCTGTTCGTCGCCGGTCCGGTTCGCCTGGAGCCGCACCCGGGCAGTAGCCCGGCGCTGTATCGCGCTGGCGCGGTGTCGCCGGTCTTCCGTGGCGAGGGCGACGATCCGGTGGTGATCACCACCCAATCGCCGGATCAGCTGCGCGCCGAGCTGCGCCTGGGACTGGTGCTGGCCGCCGGTCTGATGCTGGCGGCGACCATCGCGCTGTTTCAACACGCGGCCTCGCTGGGATCGTTCGCGCTCGGATCCTAGTCTCGACGGACCCAGCCCGTGGTCCGAAG
Source organism: Polyangia bacterium (assembly GCA_035696125.1). Classification (GTDB taxonomy): domain Bacteria; phylum Myxococcota_A; class Polyangia; order Fen-1088; family Fen-1088; genus DASRQZ01. Next base: position 3,968 of record DASRQZ010000172.1, on the reverse strand, counting down.
CCTTCAAGAGCGGCCAGCGGGTCCTGTCCCGGCCTGGTGAGCGCGCGCAGCGTGGCCCGTGTCACCGTCGTCATTTCCCCGCCGACGGCGATTTGCATCTCGATCACCACCGGACCGATCCCGGGCGCGAAGGTGGTGCGCACGGCGCGCACCGGATCGGCGCGCGTGGCCTCGACCACCACGCAGTCCGCGAACTTGCCGGCGGTCACCGTCACCGATTGACCCACCGCCGCGATGCGCGCGCGGCCACCCGCGACCGGCCAATCGGCGCCGGCGCGGATCGGGTTCTTGACCACGAAGTCACCGACGCGGGAGCCGTCCTTCTGCGCGATGCCCTCGGCGCTGATCGCGTACATCAACCGATCCTCGCCGCCCTGCACCACCGCGGTGTCGGGCGACCGCTCCACAACGGCATACATCGCCAGCATGGTCTGGCCGTCCTTTTCCAGGTCGTAGGCCCATTTCCACCCGAGGTCCAGCGGGTAGAGATCGGCGGCCCCCAGATCCGTACGGGGGGGCGCCGGCACGGGCGCGCCGCCGCTGGTGCCGCATCCGGCGGCCGCCACCAGCGCGAATCCGACGAGGGCGACGACCCTCCGGGGAAGCACGGCCTTGGGCATCATGCGGCGTGAGTTTACCGGAATCCCCTCAGAAAACTGATGAGATTGGCGGCCCTTTCCCCAGGGGAGATGCCTCTGCAAGAGGCTGTCGCCGTGGTACGTGCGTTGCACTATCCTGGGGATCGAGATGCGCCTCCAGTTTCACCTCTTCTGGATGCTCCCGCTGTGCGGCGCCGGGCTGTTGGTCTCGAACCCCGCCGCCGCCCAGGTGAGCTCTCCCGCGGCGGCGACCGCGCCGGCGGCGCTCCGACCGGGGACCCAGGCGCTGGTCGCCGAGCGGCAGCGATTGCGCGGCGAGCTCGGGCGCGTCGAGGCCGAGATCGATCGGCTGAAGAAGGGCGAGCGCGGCCTGCGCACCGACTACCAGCTGCGCGGGCGCCTGGCCGACGCCGAGGCCATCGCGCGCCGCCTGACCGAGATCGACCAGTCGCTCAAGGCCGGCAACGCCGGCCCCGCGGGCGGCGCTGCGCGCATCGCGGGCCCGATCGGCGACGAGCCGACGGCCAGCCCCAGCGACGGCCCGGCCGAGCTGGAGGCAAAGGCCGACATCCTCACCGATCAGGCGCACCGCGTGCAGGCGCAGGCGCTGGCGATGCAGGCGCGCATCGACCAGGTGCGCGCGCGCCGGGAGCTGCGTCGGCGCGCCCACCAGCTGGACAGCGATCCCTTCGCGCCGCTCGAAGGCTCCAAGCGTCGCCTGCTGACCGGCAGCGGCACGGCGCGCACGCCGGAGAACGCCGCCCAGGGCTCCGACTCGTCAGGCGCCAGCACCCCTCGCGCCGCCGGAGCCACAAACCCAGGGCCTTCCGGCTTCACCACCACCGACCTGGCGCCTCCGTCCACGATCACCCCGCCGACCCCGTCTCAGCCGGTCGCCGATTCACCCAGCAAGAGCGCCGCCGGCTCGACGCCGGTCCAGATGCATGACTTGCTGGATCCGGCGGCGCCGTCCCAGGCGCGCAAGACCGGCGCGGGCACGACCTCCAGCAGCGATCTCGACGCGATGGAGAAGGCGCTGGCCGCGCTCAACGCCCGGTCGCAATACCTCGACGCGCAGGCCAAGTTGCTGCGCGCCCGCGCGCACGCGCGCTGAACCCGGGCCCGAGCGGGGGTCGGGCGCACGGTCGGGCGCACGGTCAGGGGGCACGGGCAGGCGGTCGGCGGCGCGCACGGCCCGCAGTTTGCCGGGGACAGCCGCGCCCCTGCTTTGAGATAGTAGCGGGCCGATGCGACGGCTCCTCCCGCCGGGGATATCGACCCCGGGACCCTCGAAGGGTCCCGGACCCCCGCGACGAGGGCGCCGTCCGCGGCGGGGGTGGCGGGGTGGGCCGTCCGTCCCGAAGGCCCCGAAGGGGATGGGCTCCGACGGCGGAGCCGTCCACGCCCGACGCGTTTTCGTCTCGCTGGTCGCGCTGGTGATCGCCGCCGCCGGGGGCCAGGCCTCGTCCGCAGCCGGCCAAGCCCTGCGCTACGACCTGCGCACGGAGCTCGGCGGCGAGTACGACGACAATGCCCACCGCACCGAGATCGTCGACGGCGCCGAGAACCAGCCGCGCGTCGTCGGCTCGCCCGTGGTGCGCGCCGCGGTCGCGGGCCGCCTGAGCGACGCCGTCGCGCGCGGTCAGCAGCTGGCGCTGTCGGCGACCCTGGCCGGCAAGCTGTTCACGGCGCCGGCCGCGCGCAGCGAGGACGTGGCCATCGCCGAGAGCAGCGCGCGCTGGCGTGTGGCGATGAGCGCCCTCACCGGGATCGCGCTGCAGGCGCAGTACTACGAGGCGTTTCAGCGCGCCGGCGACGGCGCGGCCGCGGCCGCCGAACGCCGCGACTTCCGATCCCTGACGCCCGCGCTGCACTTCGACCTGCGCGCCGTCGACAGCACGGTCCTGGTCGCCGGCGCCGGCTACCGCTGGTTCGTCTTCAAGTCCGACCGCGGCTTCGACTTCGAGGCGCCCAGCGCGTCGCTGGATGTGCGCTGGATGCACGAACCGCCCGGCGACCAGGAGGGCGACGGCGACGGCGCCGACTGGGAGCTCACCGCGGGCGGCAGCCTGGAACGCCGGGCGTTCGCCGGGCGCGCGCTGGTGGCGGCCAGCAACACGGCGCCGACCGCCCCGCCGCCGCAGCGCGCTGACACCTTCCTGGTCGCCCATCTCGAGCTCACGCGCGTCGGGGGCTTCCTGGCTGGCGCGGGCTACGCGCTGCACGTCAATGACTCGAACAGCTACGGCGAGAGCCTGACCCGCCACGTGGCGACGCTGCGCCTGGCGACGCCGCTGCCGCTCCACTGCTACCTGGCGGCACGCGCCGAGCTAATCTTCGCCCATTACCGCGAACCGGTCGCCATCGGGCGCGTGTCGACGACCGGGCGGCTGCTGAGCATCGACGACGAGAACCGCAGCAGCCTGCGCGTCGACCTCAGCCGCGCGCTCACGCAGCGCTGGCTGCTGCTGGCCCGCTACACGATCTACGCCAACGAGATCGGCGTCTCGTCAGCGGTGGCGCGCTACCGCCGGCAGACCGCGCTGCTGTCGGTGGCCTTCACCTTCGAGAAGTGAGCGGCCGGATTGTTCAAAAGAAGGATCAGAGAAACGTGGGATTTCAGGGGTCCGGATCCGGACTGATGACCACGAAAACGGCGGCCGGTTGGACACCGGCCGCCGTGTTGGCGAGCATGAAGCGAAGGGGACTGCGCTACATCATGCCGCCCATGCCGCCCATGCCGCCCATCCCGCCCATGCCCCCCATGCCGCCGCCGCCACCGCCGCCGCCGGCCGGTGGTGCCTCCTCCTTGGGGCGCTCGACCACCAGCGCCTCGGTGGTGATCAGCAGCCCCGCGACAGAGGCCGCGTTCTGCAGCGCCGAACGCACGACCTTGGTCGGGTCGATCACGCCGGCGTCGACCAGGTCCTCGAACTCGTCGGTCGCGGCGTTGTATCCGAAGGCGCCTTTGCCCTCCTTGACCCGCTGGACGATGATCGAGCCTTCCTTGCCGGCGTTGATGGCGATCTGCCGGCACGGTTCCTCACAAGCGCGGCGTACGATCGCGAAGCCGACCGCCTGCTCGTCGCTCAGTCCCTCGGCCTTCTCGAGCGAGCCCAGCGCGCGGATCAGCGCCACGCCGCCGCCCGGGACGATGCCCTCCTCGACCGCGGCGCGCGTGGCGTGCAGGGCGTCCTCGACGCGGGCCTTCTTCTCCTTCATCTCGGTCTCGGTGGCCGCGCCGACGCGGATGACCGCGACGCCGCCGACCAGCTTGGCCAGCCGCTCCTGCAGCTTCTCGCGGTCGTAGTCGGACGCCGTGTCCTCGATCTGGGCGCGGATCTGCTTGACCCGGCCTTCGATCTCGGG
>DASRQZ010000171.1:0-50255 GCA_035696125.1 Polyangia bacterium | reverse complement strand
CAGGTGCCGCGTCGTCGTCGGCCACGAATGCTGAAACCGCTTCGCCAGGTACCCCGACGGGAGCTCACCACCGAGCTGGCTCAGCAAAATGAGGATGTGCCGCCGCGCCTCGTGCGCGAGCGCGCCGAACACTGCCTCCGTCTCTTCCAACGTCGACACCCCCAATAGTTAGCGCATCGGCTAACTATTAGCAAGTCAGCTAATAATGCGGGGGGACTCCTACGACGTTCGGCAGAGGCTCGTGTACGCCCAAAGCCTGACTTGCGGCATACCTGAACTTATGTACAGTTAACCTGTGTCCAGCTCTACACGCAGCTCCTCCCACCGAGGCGTCCGCCGTGAATGACGCCCCGTCGCTCGCGGCGATCCTCGAGCCCTTGAATCCCGCCCAGCGACAGGCGGCCAGCGCTGACGATCGCCCGTTACTGATCATCGCCGGTGCCGGCACGGGAAAGACGCAGACCCTCGCGCACAGGGTCGCTGCACTCGTCGCTGGCGGTGCCGACGCGCGCCGGATCCTGTTGCTCACCTTCTCGCGCCGCGCGGCGCAGGAGATGACCCGGCGAGCGGCCCGGCTCCTGGCCCGGCGCGGCTCCTCGGACGCCACCCTGCCGTGGGCAGGCACGTTCCACGCGGTCGCGAACCGCCTGCTACGCCATCACGCCGTCGAGATCGGTCTGGATCCGGCCTTCACCCTCCTCGATCGCGAGGACGCCGCCGACCTGCTCGATCGTTTGCGACACGAGCGCGGCTTGTCGCGTACCGATCGACGCTTTCCACGGAAGGGCACGTGCCTCGCCATCTACTCCAGCGTCGTGAACACCCAGGACACGCTGCGCGTCTGCCTGGAGACGCGCTTCCCCTGGTGTCTCGAATGGGAGGAGCGGTTGCGCGGCCTGTTCGCCGCCTACGTGGATGCCAAGGCCGCGCGTGCCGTGCTCGACTACGATGATCTCCTTCTCTACTGGTTCCATCTGATGAGCGACGAGTCGCTCGCCCGCCGCATCGGGGGCCTATTCGATCATGTACTCGTCGACGAATACCAGGACACCAACACCTTGCAGGCTGACATCGTGCGACTGCTCAAGCCCGACGGCCGGGGAGTGACCGTCGTCGGCGACGACGCGCAGGCGATTTACAGCTTTCGCGCCGCGCGCGTCGGCAACATCTTGAGCTTTCCGACGCAGTACGATCCGCCTGCGACGGTCGTGACCGTCGAGCAGAACTACCGCTCGACGGCGCCGATTCTCGAGGCAGCGAACGCCGTCATCATGCTGGCGAGCGAGCGATACGAAAAGCGGCTGTTTTCCGCACGGGCCGGCGGAGAGCCGCCCGCGCTGGTCACCGTCGACGACGAGCTCGCTCAGGTGGAATATGTCGTCACGCGCATCCTGGAGCGACGTGAAGCTGGCGTGCCGCTGAGACAGCAGGCCGTCCTCTTTCGCAGCGCTCACCACAGCGATGCTCTCGAAGTGGAGCTCGGCCGGCGGAACATCCCTTTCGCCAAATACGGTGGCTTGCGATTCCTCGAGGCCGCTCACGTGAAGGACGCGCTGTCCTGCCTGCGATGGGCCGAGAACCCGCGCGACAGCCTCGCCTCATTTCGCGTGGCGCAACTCCTGCCCGGTATGGGCCCGCGTTTCGCAGACGCCCTCTCGCGCCACGTGACCGCCGCGGGCTTCGCTCTTGCGACGGCGCTCGGCACGTTCGAGCCCCCGCCTGCAGCCCGGGATGACTGGCCAGCGTTCGCGGATTTGTTCCGGCAGCTCTGCGCGGTCGCATCGCCCTGGGTGGCCCAGATGGGCCTGGTACGCCGCTGGTACCAACCGCACCTCGAACGCCTGTACGACGACGCCCGCGCGAGGCTCGGCGACCTCGAGCAGCTGGAGCAACTGGCTGCGGCATCACCCTCGCGGGAACGGTTTCTGACCGACCTGACGCTCGACCCGCCCCAGGCCACGGGCGCCGAGGCGGGCCACCCCAACCTCGATGAGGACTACTTGATCCTGTCCACCATCCACTCGGCGAAGGGCCAGGAGTGGGACACGGTTTTCGTCCTGAATGCCGCCGACGGTTGCATTCCATCAGATCTCGCCACCGGCAGCCCCGCGGAGATCGAAGAGGAACGGCGGCTGCTCTACGTGGCCATGACCCGCGCGAAGAACTGGCTCGGGGTCATCCATCCCCTGCGCTTCTTCATCCGGCAGCAGAGTCGCTTTGGAGACCGGCACGTCTACGCCCCGCGCACGCGGTTCATTCCCGATTCGATCCTCGAGCGATTCCACCGCACCGGCGTGGCCGCGACCTCGGGCGAAGACGCCCCCTCGCCGACGCCCAGCAGGCCGCGCGTGGATATCGGCGCACGGCTGCGCGCGACGTGGACGGTTCCGCCAGAGACTCGGAGCTGAGTCGAGCGCGGCGAGATCGGAATGATCGCTCGCCAGTCAGCGGCGGTACAGGCGTTCCCGAACGAGCGCGGCGACGCGACCATGCTCTGACTCCCACGCGGCCCAGACTGATCTGACCCATCTCGACAACGCCTCGTTTCGCTTGTCGCCTCCAGCCGCCAGAACATCGGCCACGGTCACAGCCCCGCGGCGCGCAGGCGATTGGAACCTGGGCCATTCCTGCCGGCGCCGCGCGAGCTGCATGTGCGCGGACTGGACCTGGCGGCCGGTGAAGCCGCGCTCGCAGACGAGATGGAGCCCGATCAATGCGAAAGCCGTCGTGATCGGCTTCGACGATGCGCCTGGGTGCTGCGCGGCATAAGCATCAACGGCGAGCTGGTGAGGGAACGAGGGGTCGGCATCGGAGAGGGTTTCGGCCGTGAGCTGGTGATAGAGAGCCCGGCACGCCACGGATGTATCTCCTTCGACCTGTCCCCTCCCCTGCCGGGCAGGAAGCAGAACGCCACATCCTGGACATCGCACCTCCGGTGCTTCCATCGACTCCGAGAGTACCGCCAACGTCGCCGATCGGCGCCGGCTTGCCAGGATCCAGCGCATGTCACGCGGCGCGACTTCGAGGGGCCGATCGTGCGGGCGTCGACCCACCGCCCTGACTCATCCGGCGCGCCGCAACGACCCGGCCGGCGACAGCGGTGCCGCTTGCTCGAGCGATCGGTACACCGCCTCGTAGGCGGCGCGCATGTGGGCCTCGGTGAAACGCCGTTCGACGGTGGCGCGGGCCCGAGCGCCGCGGCGCCCGATCTCGGCGCGGCCGGCCCGCGCGGCGGCGGTCAGCGCGGCGGCCAGCGCATCGACCGAGCCGTCGCGCGCGAGCCAGCCGGTGTCGCCGTCGCCGACGATCTCGGGCACGCCGCCCACCGGCGTGGCGATCACCGGGCGGCCGAGCGCCATCGCTTCCAGCAGCGCGACGCCCAGCCCCTCCTGGCGCGAGCTGCACACCACCGCGTCGGTGGCGGCGATGACCGTCTCGGGATCGGGCCGGTAGCCCCAGAAGCGCGCGCGCCCGGCCAGCCCCAGCGCAGCGGCCTGCCGCTGCAGCGCCGGTCGGCACGGCCCGTCGCCGACGATGTCGAGCTGGATGTCGGCGGGCGCGCCGGCGAGCGCCAGCGCCGCCAGCGCGCGGTCGACGCCCTTGCGCGGTTCGAGGCGGGCGACGAGGCCCAGCCGCAGCGGTCCGGTGGCGGGCAGCGGCGGCGGCGCGACGGCGCACCAGGCGACGCCGTTGGGGATCACGAGCACGGGCGCCGCCAGCCCGGACGCGCGCGCGGCGATGTGGCGGCGCAGGTGATCGCTCACCGCGACCACGGCGCTGGCGCGGCGCAGGGCCCAGGCCGAAAAGGGGCGGCACAGCCAGTGATCGTAGACGCGCGTCGAGTGCTCGGTGCGGATCACCGGCACGCCGGCGAGCCAGCCGGCGCGCGTGCCCATCATGTGTGAGGCGAAGGTGTGCAGCTGGACCGCGACGGCGGCGTTGGCGCGCAGCAGCGACGCCAGCCAGGCGACGCCGGCGCCGCCGATCGTGCCGGCGGGCAGCGGCCACGACCACCGTCGTGCGGCGTGTGCGGGCGGACGCACGACCTCGACCCGTGCCCTGGCGAACAGCGCGGCCGGCGCGGGCGCGTCGGACAGGAGCGCGACCAGGTGGCGGCGCGGTCCGCCCGCCGGGCGCGCCAGCGACGCGAGCATCCGCTCGGCGCCGCCGACCTCGCCGGCGACGACCAGGTGCACCACCGCGCCGGGCGTCGCCGTCGCCGTCATGGCACCGCTGGCGCTCTGGCTGGCCGTCATGCGCGGCGCCTCTGCGGCGCGGCCGCCCGCAGGCGCGCGCGCAGCCGGATCCAGAACACCCAGGCCACCAGGCCGTTGACCACCGAGGTCGCGAGCGCGATCCCCTCCAGCCCCAGCGGACCGACGAAGGCCAGATTCAAGGCGAGATTTGCGGCGGCGTTGAGCGCGCCCATGCTGACCAGGATGCGGCTGTTTCCGATCGACACGTGCGCGCGCGCCAGCACCAGCAGGATCCCGAACGGCACCAGGCCCACCAGGTGGTAGGGCAGCAGGTGCGCCATGCGCGCCAGCGCCGCCGCGTCCATGGCGCCGCGGCCATAGGCCAGCGCGACCAGGGGCACGCGGACCACGAACAACGCCAGCGCGGCAGCGCCGAACACCACCGCCACCGCGCGGACGGTGCCGGTGACCGTGCGCCGCAGCTCGTGGCGACGCCCGTCGGCGCCCGCCGCCGCCAGGTGGCTGAGCAGCACGGACAGGAACGTCGAGCTCAGCAGCGCGGCCGGAAACGATGCCAGATCGCCGGACAGGCGCAGCATGGTGCCGCCGCCGACGATGCCCAGCGCGCGCGCCATCATCTGGTCGACCAGCGGGTTGACGCGCACCACGGTGGCGCCGCCGATCTCCGACCAGACCAGGCCGACGAAGCGCAGCAGCGGCGCCGGGCGCGCCAGCGTCGGTGCGACACGCACGCCGGTTCCGTGCAAGGTCGCCGTCAGCCAGGCGGCGGCGGCCAGCTCGCCGGCGGCCAGCGCGAACGGTACCGGCCAGAGCCCGGCGCCGCGCGTGCACGAGATGATGGCCAGTGTGACCAGCACGCCGATGCCGCCCGCGAACGCATCGGGCAGGAAGCGGAAGCGCGCCGCCAGCAACGCCGCCGCCAGCGAGCGCAGGGCCAGGATGGGCAGGTAGATCGCGAACCCGGCCACCATGGGCGCGAGCAGGGGCGCGCCGGCGCCGGCGCGCCCGCGGAACCAGAGCCAGGCGCCCGCGCCGATCAACAGCGCCAGCGCCGACGCCAGCAGCGCCGTGTACGTGAACAGCGCGCCCACGAAGCGTGGGTACTGCGCCGGCTCGTGCCGCTGGACGTCGATCGCGATCGGCACCAGCGCCGAGTCCTGGAACGAGGCGAACACCAGCGATCCCGCCAGCGTGAACAGCGCCGCCAGCAGGTTGTAGAGATCGGTCTCGACCGAGCGCCCGAACCAGGTGGCCAGCAGCAGCGGCAGCAGCGCCGTCAGCCCGCGGTGCGCGGCCTGCCAGGGCGCGACGCGCCTCACGGTGGCCGACAGCGACGCCGGCGGGGTCACGCCCGCACCTCGGACGGCGCCGGCGGCTCGCGCCGCGCCAGCAGGTCGGGCAGCTCGCCGAGCCCGACCGAGCGCGCGCCCGCGTCGCGCGCGAAGTCCAGCAGCGCCGCCAGCCGGCCGAGGATCGCCCCCGCCTGGCTCTCGTCGCGCGCGTAGGGGCTTGCGCCGGCGACGACCTCCACGTTGTGGAACATGACGTTCCAGATCGGCGGCGCCGGATGTTCTCCCGCGGCCGATTCTCGCCAGACCTCGCGCGCCAGATCGATCAGCGCGCGCGCCGAGCCCCAGGTCGGGCGCAGCCAGCGATGGCGCAGCCGCCGTTGCAGGAATCGGCGGGCCAGCGGCTGTCGCTGCCAGATGCGCGGGCGAATGGTGAGCGGCACTTCCCAGATCGGCCCGGCGCCCGGCGCCGCCGGCGCGCGCAGGTCGGGGCGGTACGCCGTGGTGGGCGCGTGCGCGAAGCTGGGCGCGCCCGGGCCGGCGCCGCTCCAGTCCACGAACGGCGTGACGCTGGAATCGACCGTGTAACCGAGATGGGCGAGGATGCCGAGCGAGGCCGCGCCGATGCCGAAGCGCCCCGCGCGGAACGAGCGCGGCCGCTCGCCAAAGGTGTCCACGAACAGCCGGGTCAGCGCCTCCAGCTTGGCGCGCTCTTGCGCGGGCGACAGCGCGGCCTGGAAGATCAGGCTCTCGGCCTCGTCGTCGAGGTCCGGCCCGACGTACTCGGCGTGCAGATGGGCGCCGCGCTCGGCGCTGCCCGGCAGGCGCGCGATCCGCTCGGCCGCGGCGGCGTTGCGCATCACCTCGGGCGATAGCAGGTAGGTGGGCTTGACGCCGAAGTGCCGGAACAGAGGATCCAGGCGCTCGCCGAGGCCGCGATGGACGCCGCCGAACGACAGCGGGCGCCGCGCGCGCCAGCCCGGCCCCTTGTCGCGTTCGCAATCGATGGTCACGCACAGGATGGGACGGCGATCCGCCAGCAGCGCGCGCGTGCTCACCTGCGCCACGCCGCCGCCTCGTGGATCAACCGCTCGATGCGGGCGCCGTGCTGGCGGCCGTCGAAGTCGCGCTCGACCCGCGCGCGCGCCGCCTGCCCCTGCCGCTGCCGGCGCGCGGGCTCGCGGAAGCAGCGAAGCAGCGCCTGGGCCAGGCCAGGGACGTCGGGCGGTGTGCCCGGCACCAGCGTGCCCTCGACCCCGTCGTCGAGCATCTCGCCGATGCCGCCGACGGCGAAGGCCACGATCGGCTTGCCCAGCGCCATCCCCTCGATCACGGCGCGCGGCAGCGGGTCAGGGTAGACGCTGGGCACCACCACCACGTCGGCGTCGGCCAGATACGGGCGCACGTCGGCGCGGAAGCCGGCGAAGTGGAACTGGCCGGCGATACCCAGCTGGGCCGCCAGCGCCGTGCAGGTGGCCCGATGATCTTCGGCGAAATCGGGCGGGGTGTCGCCCAGGACCACGAAGCGGCAGCGCGCGCGTTCTTCCACGCTGAGCGAATCCAGCATCAATCGTGCCGCGCGAACCAGCTCTTCGAAACCCTTGCGGCGCAGGATGCGTCCCGCGCTGGCGAAGATCACGGTGTCGGCGGGCAAGCCCAGCTCGCGTCGCAGCGCCGGGGTCACCGCGCTGGGCGCGAAGGCTTCGAGATCGAGCGCGTTGGGCACGACCACCACCTTGGGATCGTCGCGCGGGAAGAGGGCGGCGCTGGGGTGCGAGACGCAGACGATGCGGCGCACGGCGTGGCTGCGCGCCAGGCGCCGGTGCAGCGCCGCGGTCATCCCGGGTACGGCTGTGTACCGCACGTGCCAGAGCGCCGGCACGCCGGCGCGCGCTGCGGCGCCCGCGGCCAGGAAGTTGGCGGTGGTGCCATTGCCGTACACCACGTCGTAGCCGCGCGCGCGCGCCGCCAGCCGGCCGAGCAGGCGCGCGCCCTTCAGCGCGTTGCCGGCGGCGCGGCCGGCGCGCAACGGCCAGGGCGCCTGGTGATCGGCGCGTTCCATGGGCCGCGACAGCGGCGCGACGATGTTTTCGATCCAGGCGTCCTCGAACACGATGTCGTCGGCGACATCCTCGGCGCGCAGCAGATCGGCGACCGGGCCGGGCCGCGGCAGCAGCACGGTGCACCGCACCCGCGCGCGGTCCAGGTGGCGCAGCAGCACGTGCAGGCTGCGCCCCGGGCCACCATCGCGCGAGGTGTCGTTGAGAAACAACACACGAACAGGGTCTGCCGAGTGACTCATGACGACGGCATCGAAGATGCAAATTCCGTGTAACACGACCTCGGCGAGCCGTATCGCTCGTCACACAGTTGTGACGGATTGTGGCTCGTCGATTTGGTTGAGTTGCGGAGAGGTGAAATGTTCAACGTCATCGAGCCTGCCAATAACGACCTGACGATTGCCCCCGTTCAAATCGATTTGCACGTTCATTCGCGCTTTTCCAGCCGTCCTTACAGCTGGTTTCTGCGCTCGGCGCATTCCGCCGAGTGCTACACCAAACCGTCGACGGTGTACGAGATCGCGAAGTTGCGCGGCATGAATCTGGTGACCCTGTCCGATCACGACACCATCGACGGCGCGCTGGAGCTGTGCGCGCTCGGCCCCGACACCTTCATCAGCGAAGAAGTGTCGGCGCGCTTTCCCGAGGACGGCTGCATCGTGCATACGATCGTCGTCGATATCACAGAGGCGCAGCATCGCGAGATCCAGTCGCTGCGCGGCAATATCTACGAGCTGGTGTCCTATCTTCACCACCAAGGTGTCGAATTCTTCCTCTGCCACCCCTTGTCGGAGGTGAATCGCCGCTTGCAGACCTCCCACCTCGAGCGTTGCTTGCTGATGTTTCGCAATCTCGAGCTGCGCAACGGCACGCGTGACGTGGTGCACGAGGAGTGCTTGCGGCGGATCTTGGCCGGGCTGTCGCCGGCGGTCATCGCGCGCTACGCCGAGCGGCACCCGGGCACGCCGGTGCTCAACCCGGAGGCGCGCTACGGGCTGGTGGGTGGCAGCGACGACCACGCCGGGTTGTCGATCGCGCGCGCCTACACGGCGTTCACCGGCGAGCGATCGGGCGGCGGCGTGACCGCGGCGCTGCGCGAGCGGCGCGCCGAACCGTCGGGCGGGCACGGAACGACGGTGGTGCTGGAGCACAATGTGTACGGGGTGCTGGGTGGGTATGTGGTCGGGCAGGGGCAGCGCGCGGCGGTGGCGGACGGCGGGGATGCGGGGCTGGGCGCGGGCGCGGACTCGATGGGTGAGATGCTGGCGTACTACGCGGAGCGGCTGGCCGCGGCGCAGGCACGCGAGGAGGAAGCGGAGGAGGAGGAGGAAGCGGAGGAGGAGGCAGAAGTTGCGGAAGGCCCTCACCCTGACCGTCACCGCGTCGCCGCCGAGCAGAAGCCGAGCCTGCTCGGCATCCCGGCCCGGGGGCACACGGACGAGACGCAGCGCTACATGGCGCGGTTGCTGGAGGCGGTGCTGGTGAGCACAGGGCGGGACGCGTGCGCGCCGGTCGTCGCTGCGTTGACCAACCTGCGTCCGATCGAGCTGGCCGACAGCCTGCCGGCGCTGGTCAAGCACCTGGTCGCGGCGCTCCCGGCGTTGCTGGGCGCGCGCTGGCACGCGCACGATATCCTGACGGCGCAGCGCCACGGCAGCGGCCTGGGCCTGCGCTTGCACGACGGGGTTGCCGGCGCGCGGCCTCGGGTCGCGGTGCTGAGCGACACCCTCGACGACGTCAACGGCGTGGCCATCGGGTTGCGCCGCCTGCGTGACGCCGCGCTGGCGGCGGGCGAGGACCTGCGCCTGGTCACCTGGGGCGAGGGCGACCACCTGCACGTCGACGACGACGGCGTGGTGCGGGTACCGGCGCTGGCGCGCCACCGGCTGGCTGCCTATCCGCAGATGGAGTTCGGGCTGCCGCATCTGCCCAGCCTGGTGAACTACCTCATCGAAAACCGCATCGACCTGGTGCAGTGCTCGACGCCGGGGCCGGTGGGGCTGATGGGACTGGCGGCGGCGCGTCTGGCGGGCGTCCCGATCGTGGGGCAGTACCACACCGACCTGCCGGAGTACTGCACGCGCTTGACCGGCGATCCGATCACCGGCGTGCTGGCCGGCCGATTGGTCGGCTGGTTTTACGGCGCGATGGATCGGGTGTTCGTCCCCTCGGCCGACGTCGCCGCGCGTGTGCAGCAGCTGGGCGTGCGCGCCGACAAGGTGGTGCGCATGCCGCGCGGGATCGACCTCGCTCGTTTCCGGCCGTCGCGCCGCGATCCGCACGCCTTCGCCCGCTTCGGTCTCAACGGCGAGCCCAAGGTGCTGTACGTCGGGCGACTGTCGCGCGAGAAGAGCCTGGACGCGCTGATCGACGGTTTCGCGCTGGCGGCGGACGCCGTGCCGGAGGCGCGGCTGGTGATCGTCGGCGACGGCCCCTACGCCGCGCCGCTGGCCGAGCGCGCGGAGGCAGCGTCGCGCGGCCGGCCGCGCGTGCTGTTCCTGGGCCAGCGCACCGGCGACGAGCTGGCGACGCTGATGGCGTCGAGCGATCTCTTCGTGTCGCCCAGCGAGACCGAGACCTTCGGCAACACGGTCGTCGAGGCGCAGGCCTCGGGGCTGCCGGTGGTGGTCGCCGACCGGGGCGCCGCGCGCGAGAACATGATCGATGAGGTCACCGGCCTGGTGGTCGACGCGCGCCAGCCAGGCGCGCTGGCGGGTGCGATCGAAGGGTTGCTCACCGACCGGCACCGCCGGCGCGGGATGGGATCGGCGGCGGCCAGCTTCGCGCAGCGCTACGACATGGGGCGCGCGGCGGCGGGGACGTTCCGGGAGTATGGGAGGTTCCTGGCGGAGCGCGTGGCGGCGGGGGATTCGCCGACGGCGACGCCGACGCCGACGCCGACGCCGACGGCGACGCCGACGCCGTCGGGAACCGGGCCGCACGATCGAGGCGCGGCGCCTGGCGACGGCTGGCTGGCGTCGCTAGCGGCTCGGGCGGCGGGAGGTGTGGCGTGAGGCTCGTCGACATCACCAGCTTTTTTCCCGCCTCGTGCGGCGGCATCAAGCGCTACTACCGGGAGAAGGCGAGGGTGCTGCCGCCGCGCGGGATCGAGTGCCACTTCGTCGCGCCGGGACCGTGCCTGGCCGAGGAGCCGCTGGGGCAGGGGACGCTTCATTTCCTGCCCGGTCCGCCGGTGCCCTTTAGCCCGCAGTACCGGCTGTTCCGTCCCGACGGCGGGCTCGGCGTTCTGTTACGCCGGCTGCGACCCGACGTGGTGGAGATCGGGAGTCACTACTTCCTGCCCGACATGGTCCGGCACGCCCTGGCGCCGCTGGGCGGACGCCGGCCGGCGATCATCGGGTTCTTTCACACCGACTTCCCGCGCCAGCTGGTCGAACCGCTGGCCCGCAAGCTCCTGCCAGCCGGCATGGAACGCGCGGCGGTCCAGCTGGCCTGGGCGTTCGCGCGCCGCCAGTTCGCGCGCTACGACGCCAGCCTGGTGGCGTCGCAAGAGATCGCCGCCCAGCTGCGCGACCTCGATTTCCCCGGCGTGCGCTGGGTCGGCCTCGGCGTCGACGTCGAAACCTTCCGTCCGGCGCAGGCGCCCGACCAGGCGCTGCCTCCGCGGCCAGCGACGATCGCCTACGTCGGGCGGCTGTCGCCCGAGAAAGAGCTGGGGCTGCTGACGGCGGCGTGGGACGAGGTGCACGCGCGTACCGGCGCGCGCCTGCGCCTGGTCGGCGAGGGACCGTCGCGCGGCATGCTCGAGCGCTTCGCCGCCGACCGCCCCAGCGTCAGCGTGGAACCCTATCTCGACCAGCCGCGCGATGTCGCCGCGGTGCTGGCGGGCAGCGACGTCGTGGTGCTGACCAGCGGCACCGAGACGTTCTCGCTGGCCACCGCCGAGGCGCTGGCTTGCGGCACCCCGGTGGTCGGGCCGGCGCGCGGTGCGGTTGGCGAGCTGGTGGTCGCGTCGGGCGGCGGGCTGGCGTTCACCGCGGGCTCGTCGCCGGCGCTGGGGCACGCGCTGCGCACGATGCTGGCGCTCGAGCCGGCGGCGCGCCGCGCGGTGGGCGGCAGCGGGCGCGCGCACATCCTGTCGCGGTTCACCTGGGACCGCGTCGCCGATCGCCTGGCCGAGGCCTATGCCTCCGTCCGCCCGAGCTAGCGGCGCGCGCCGCGCGGGCCTGGTGCTGGTGGCCGGCGCGCTGATCGGCCTCGGGGCCGTGGCGCTGGCGTCGCGCCTGCAACTGCGCACCTCGTTCGCCGAGCTTCTGCCCAGCCGCGATCCCGCCGTGCGCGCGCTCAAGCGCGCCGAGGGCCGGGTCGGCGACCTCAATCTGCTGACCGTGGGCATCCGGTCGCCGGACCGCGCCGCCAACCTGGCCTACGCCAAGCTGCTGACCGAGGGGCTGAGCGCGATGCCCCCGTCGCGCGTGGGCCTGGTCGCCTATCACCTGCGCGATCTGCAGGCCTTCGTCCGCGACCACCGCTGGCTGTACGCGTCGGCGGCGGATCTCGAGCAGATCCGCGACCGACTGCGCGGCGAGATCCTGCGGCGCAAGAACCCGCTGGTGGTCCCGCTCGACGACGACGGCGATGGCCGGGCAGCCGAGGACGCCGCGCTGCGCGCCCGCCTCGATCGCAGCCCGCTGGCGCAGCGGTTTCCCGACGGCTACTTCGTGCGCGGCGACGTCGCCTGGGTGCTGGTGCTGCCGGCCGGCGGGCTGTTCGACGAGCACGCGGGCGAGGCGCTGGTGCGCGCGGTCGACGCGTTCGTGGCCGCGCACCCGCCCGCCGCCTTTCACCCCGCGATGCGCGTCCAGAGCCTGGGCCCGGTGGTGGTCGGTCTCGAGAACCGCCGCGCCATCGAGGAGGACATCGTCGGCGTGACCCTGTTCTGCACGGCGCTGATCGCGCTGTCGATAGCGCTCTATTTCCGCGGCCTGCGCGCGGTCGGCCTGGTCGTGTTGCCGGCGCTGTGGGGTACGGCGATCGCCTTCGGCTGCGGGCAGCTGATCTTCGGCTACCTCAACGCCTCGACCGCCTTCCTGGGCTCCATCATCCTCGGCAACGGCATCAACCACGCCATCATGCTCCTGTCGCGCTATCGCGAGCTCGACGGCCCTGGCGCGATCGCCCGCGCGGTTCGTACCAGCGGGCGCGCCACGCTGACCGCTGCCTGCGCCGCTGCCGCCTGCTACCTGGCGCTGACCCTGACCAGCTTCCGCGGGTTTTCGCAGTTCGGGGTGATGGCGGCGATCGGCAGCATCGCCTGCTGGGCCGGCGCCTACACCTTGATCCCGGCCTGGCTCGCGCTGCGCGGCCGGTCGCGCGGCGGCGGCGCGCGCGCGCCCTGGTCGCTGGGCCCCCTGGCGGCGGCGATCGCGCGCCGGCCGCGCGCGCTGATCCTGGCATCGCTGGCGCTGACCGTGGCCGCGATCCTGGGGCTGCGCCACTTCGTCGAGGCGCCCTTCGAGTACGACTTTCGCCGGCTGCGCGCCGACATCGCCCGCAACCCCGAGCGCGTCCGGCTGGACGACAACCTCAACGACCTGCTCGGCAGGTGGCACAGCCCGACCGTGGTGCTGGCCGATCGGCTGGAGCAGGTCGAGCAGATCCCGGCGGTGATCCGCGCGCGCGACGCGGGCCCGCGGCCGGTGATCGGCAACATCGTCACCATCTATAACGTGCTGCCGGGCACGCCGGCGGTGCAGCGGCAGAAGCTGGCGCTGCTGGCCGACATCCGCGCGCTGGCTCTCGATCCCGCGCTGCAGCTGCTGCCGGACGATCAACGCGCCGAGATCCAGCGCCTGACGCCGCCCGTCGACCTGCGCGCGCTCGGCCCCCAGGACCTGCCGCCGCTGGCGCGCCGGCCCTTCACCGAGAACGACGGCACCGTGGGCCGGTTGGTGCTGGTCTATCACGCCGACAAGAGGGTCTCGATGTGGGACGGCCACGATCTGCTGGCCATCGCGTCGGTGCTGCAGCGGTTGCCGTTGCCCGACGGCACCGTCATCGAGACCTCGGGCACGCCGATGCTGTTCGGCGCCATGCTGCGCGCCGTGCTGCGCGACGGGCCACGCGCGACGGTGATCTCGTTCCTGCTGGCGGCGGCGTTGATCGCGCTGCTGGTGCGCCCGGGTCGCGCGGCGGCCATCGCGATCGCCACGCTGCTGCTCGGCGTCCTGTGGATGGTGGGCGCGGCCGGCCTGCTCCAGGTCAGGGTCACGTTCCTCAACTTCGTGGCCCTGCCGATCACCTTCGGCGTCGGCGGCGAGTACGCCATCAACGTCATCGCGCGCTGGCGGCGCGATCGCTCGGCGGTGGCGGCCGTGCGTTCGGTGGGCGGCGCCGTGCTGCTGTGCTCCTGGACCACCATCGTCGGCTACGGATCGCTGCTGGCGGCGCACAGCCAGGCCTTGCGCGGGTTCGGCGCGCTGGCGGTGCTGGGCGAGATCTCCTGCCTGCTGGCGGCGGTCGTCGCCGTGCCGGCCTGGCTGGCCTTCCGCGAGGCGCGCGGCCGCGACCCCGGTCGCGCGCGGCAAGCCTAGCTTCTAACCGGCCGATTCTGGGGGTCGGTGCGCGGTAGCTCAGTCGAAGGGCGTAGCTGGGCGAGGTGTCATCAGTTTTCAGTCTTCAGTCGACAGTGTAAAAGGGCCGGAGTCAGGTCGCGGCTCGGTCGTCAGCCTCGGCGATCCCTGGATCGATCCCTCACGCGGCCTTGCTCGCGGGTGCGCTCGCCTTCTCGACGACGTCGTGCACGAAGCGGATCTTCCTCAGCGCTGCTTGCGGCAGCACGAAGGGGTAGGGGTCGGGCAGGCCCATGCTGCGGTTCAGGCTGTTGAGCGCGATGGTGAGCGGCACCCAGCCGGCTTCCAGATCGTCGAAGTCGTCGAAGTCGAGGCGCCGGGTCCCCACCTCCAGCTTGTCGCGGTCGCCGCGGCCGGCCTTCGGGCGCAGCGCCAGGCCAAAGCTGCGCGCCGTGTCCAGCGTATCGACCATGTGCAGGTAGTGCGCCCAGCTCTCCGCCCAGTCCTCCCACGGGTGCATCGACGCATACGAGCTGACGAAGCGCGACGGCCAGTCGCGCGGCGCACCGCTCTTGTAGTGGACCTTGACGGCCTCCTCGTACGAGGCGCGCTCGTCCCCGAACAGCTCGCGGAACGGCTCGTGGAACGGCGACCCGGCGATCAGCCGGTCCCAGTAGTAATGGCCGATCTCGTGACGAAAATGTCCCAGCAGGGTTCGGTAGCTCTCGCCCAGCTCGAGGCGGGTCTTCTCGCGGAAGGGTGAGTCGGCCTCGGCGATGTTGATGGTGATCAGGCCGTGTTCGTGCCCGATGTAGACCTTCTCCTCGCCGGGCAGGTCCTGCTTGAACGCGAAGGCCAGCCCCCTTTCGGGGTTGCCGGCGCGCGACTCGACCGGCAGTCCCAGCTGCATCAAGGTGTACAGCAGGCGCCGCTTGTTCTGCTCCAGCTTGATCCAGGCCTGCGTGGCGCCGGGATCCGACAGGTTGGGGATGACCTCGTTCAACCGGCAGGCCCGGCAGAACCGCTGCTCCGGCTCGCTCTCGGGGACCGCCCAGTTACAGGCGCCATGGTCGATCAGATTGCCGCACAGCCGATAGCGCGCGCGCTTGGCCACCGGGCCCAGCGCCACGAACACACCCTCGGGCGCGCCCTCGGCCGGTTCGAGCGCGGTCAGCGTCGCGCGATCCGGCAGGAAGGCAAGTCGGTGGTGGCAGTTGGTGCACTCCGAGTTCTCGAAATACAAGGTCTGATGGCAGGCGGGACAGAAAAACAGGTTCATGCGGCCGGCTCCTTGCGAGGCGGAAAAGTGCCCGCAACTACTTTGTAATCATGCATGTTTGTAAGGCCAGCTGCCTGGCGCCGGCGCCCGTCGCGCCAAGATCAGCTGTCGCCGGAAACGTCTTGTGTCTCACAATCTGACAACCATAGTATGCGGCCATGAACGACCGTGCATGGCGGGTGGGGCGAAAGGCGGGCGGCCTGCTTCGGTTGGCGCTGCTGGCGTTGCTGGGGTCATCGCTCGGGTCTTGCACCGAGCCGCGAGACACCACCGGCAGCGAGCTGCCGCTGGTCGACGGCGGCGACGGTTCGATGACGGTGGTCGTGCCTCCCCTGGACGCGCGGCCAGACGGTGACGCCGCCGGCGAGGGCGGCACTCCGGCGCATCTGGTCCTGGACAAGACCGCGCACGATTTCGGCCTGGTGCTGATCAACACCCCGAGCGCGACCGCCGAGTTCGCGGTCAGCAACGACGGCGGCGCCGCCAGCGGCGGCGTGACCGCGACGCTGACCGCGAGCGGAGCGGGGTTCTCGATCAAGAGCGACGAGTGCATGGGCAAGCCGTTGCTGCCCGGCGCGCGCTGCCGGGTCGCCGTGATTTTCAGCCCCACCGCGGCGGGCAAGGTGCAGGGAACGCTGGCGTTCAACGCCACTGGCTTCAACATGGTCGCGACGCTGGCCGCCGAGGGCATCACGCCCGGCGCGTTGCAGATCGCGCCCATGACGCAGGACTTCGGAAGCGTGGTCCCGCCCGCCGCGAGCGGCAGCCAGACCTTCACCATCACCAACACCGGCCAGCAGAAGAGCGGCGCGATCGCGACCACCCTGCTGGGCACCGAGGCGAAGAGCTTCGAGATCACCGCGGATGGGTGCATGGGACAGATGCTGGCCACCCAGCAGACCTGCCAGATCACCGTACGGTTCACGCCCACCGCGCTGGGCGCCAAGTCGATCTCGATCAAGCTCGCCGCCGACCCCGGGGGCAGCGCCGTCGCGCAGCTGACGGGGACCGGGATCAGCGCGGGATCGGTGGTCTTCACCCCGAGCGCTTTCGATTTTGGATCCGTGCAACAGGGCAAGCCGGGCATGTCCAGGCAATTCATCGCGCAGAACAAGGGCCAGGCCACGACCGCCAAGCTGTCGACCGCGGTCTCGACCACCGATTTCGCGGTGACGGTGACCGGCGATACCTGCACCGGCAACACCCTAGTCGCCAACGCGATGTGCACGGTGACCGTGCAGTTCCTGCCGTCGACGCCCGGTTCCAAGCTGGCCACCTTGTCGGTGACCGAGCTCGGCGGCGGGACCGCGACCGCGCAGCTGACGGGCACCTCGCTGGCCAACCCGGTGCTCAAGCTGACCCCGGCCGTCAAGGACTTCAACTCGGTGGCAGTGGGCTCCAGCGCCACCGTCATGTTCCTGGTCTCGAATGACGGGGACGTCGCCAGCTCGGCGCCCATGGCGCCCGTGCTCGGAGGGACCGACGCCGCCCAGTTCTCGGTCCCGGCGGGAACCAACGGCTGTACGGCGGCCATCCCCGCCAAGGGCAGCTGCATGCTCTCGGTCCGGTTCGCCCCGACGACGACCGGCGTGAAAAACGCGACGCTCACGGTCAGCGCCACCGCCGGCGGTCCGTCGACCGCGACCCTCGCGGGAACCGGGATCACCCCGGGGGTCCTGACGTTGAATCTGACGTCGTTCGACTTTCACGGGGTCCAGCAGAACACCGTCAGCCCGGTGGCCACCTTCAGCCTGACCAACACCGGTCAGGCGATCACCGGGCCGGTGACCGCGCGCATCGTCGGATCGGCGGTGTTCACCATCGTCTCCAATCTTTGCAACCAGATGACCCTGGCGCCGTCGAACTCCTGCTCGCTGACGGTTCGCTTCGAGCCGATGGCCCCGGGACCGGTGAGCAGCACGCTGGAGATCACCGCGAGCCCGGGCGGCGCCGTCACGGCGTCGCTCAACGGAACCGGCCTTGCGCCTGCCTCGCTGGTCATCAACCCCACGGCGTTCACCTTCGCCTCGACCGTCGTCGCAGGTAGCAGCGCGAATCAGACCTTCAGCGTGACCAATACCGGCGGAGTGGCGGCTGGCACCGGCACCAGCCTCGTGGGGGTGCTCGGGCGCACCGATGCCGCGGACTTCAGGCTGGTGACCAGCAACTGCGCGGGCATCCTGGCGCCCGGTAACAGCTGCATGATCGTGGTCGCCTTCGCGCCCAAGTCGGCAGGCGACAAGAGCGCGAGCCTCACGGTCAGCGGCACCCCCGGCGGCAACGCCGTGGCCGCGATCGCGGGTAGGGCTCAGAACGCCGCCAAGCTCACGGTGACGGTGGCCAGCGGTTCCTCCTCGGCCTTCGGCAACGTGCTGGTGACCTCCAGCTCGGACAAGACCTTCGTGGTCACCAACACCGGCGATCAGAGCACGTCGGCGGTGGGCGTCACGCTGACGTCGACGGCCGGCTCGGGGTTCAGCCTGCTGACGCCGACGACCGGCGAGTGCATGCCCGGCACCACGACGCTGGGCGGCGGCAGCAGCTGCACGGTGCGGGTGCGCTTCGCCCCCACGGTGGCGGGGACGCAGAGCGCGACCCTGGGCGCCAGCGCCACCACCGGCGGCACGGCCTCGCTGGGATTGACCGCCACCGGTCAGCGCAACGCCGCGCTGACCGGGACCAACAGCAACAACTTCGGGACGGTGGTCATCGGCAAAACCACCGGCACCGTCAACTGGACGGTCATCAACGGGGGCGACGTCGCCACCGGGTTGCCGACGCTGGTCAACAGCAACAGCAATGAAGTGATGGTCACGTCCAATTCCTGCAACGCACCGATCGCGGGCGGCGCCAGCTGCGTGATCGGGTTGGCCTTCCGCCCGTCGAACAGCGGGACGCGCACCGGCACGCTCACGCTGAGCGCGACGCCGGGCGGGTCGGTGACCTTCACGGCGACGGCCGACGGGCAGGCGGCCGCGGGGCTGGCGCTGGCGCCGGCTAACGGTTCGGTCACCAACTTCGGCAACGTGCTGGTCGGTGCCAACCTCACCGAGACGTTCATGCTCACCAACACCGGACAGCAGCCCACGACGGCGGTGACGGTGACGCTCAACACCGCCGCGGGCTCTGGCTTCGCCCTGGTCGCACCGACAACCAGCGAGTGCGTCTCGGGGACCACCACGCTGGCCGGCGGAGCGAGCTGCGCGATCCGGGTCAGGTTCACCGCGCCGGGTCCGGGCATGCAGACCGCCACGCTGGCCGCCAGCGCGACGGCCGGGGGCATGACCACGCCGCTGGCGCTGGTGGGGAACGGACAGCGTCAAGCCATGCTGTCGGGTACGACGACCAACAACTACGGCACGCTGGTCCTGGGCACCACCAGCGCCGCCGTCACCTGGACGATCAGCAACGGCGGCGACGTCGCCACCGGCGCGCCGACGCTGACCAACTCCAACCCGGGCGAGGTCATCGTCGAGGCCAACACCTGCACCGTGGCCGTCGCCGGCGGCGGGCGCTGCACGATCAGCGCGTCCTTCCGCCCGTCGAGCGACGGGGCGCGCACGGGCACGCTGACCCTGACCGCCACGCCGGGAGGTTCGGTCACGTTCACGGCCAGCGCCAGCGGACTGAAGCCCACCGCGCTGACGCTGGCGCCGGACACCGGGGCGTCCACCAACTTCGGCAACGTTCAGGTCGGGTCCAACGTCGTCCAGACCTTCGTTCTGACCAACACCGGGCAGCAAGCCTCGCCGGCGGTGACGGTGGCGCTGAACACCGCGGCCAGCTCGGGCTTTGCGCTGGTCGCGCCCGCGGCCGGGGAGTGCACGTCGACGATGACCACGCTCGCGGGCGGAGCGCGCTGCAACATCCGCGTCCGCTTCACGGCGCCGGGACCGGGGGTCCAGACCGCGACGCTGGGCGCGAGCGCGGCGAACGGCGTCACCGCGGCCCCGCTGTCGCTGTCCGGCAATGGGCAGCGCCCGGCGCACCTGACCGGCTCGCCCTCTGGCGGCGATTTCGGAGGCATCGTCGTCGGCGCCACCAGCGGCGGCATGACCTGGACCCTGACCAACGATGGTGACATGCCGACCAGCGTCCCGACGCTGGCCAACAACAACCCGACCGAGGTCATGGTCGGTCAGAACACCTGCACCGCGGCGCTGGGCGGCGGCGCCACCTGCAGCATCGCCGTCTCCTTTCGCCCCTCGACTCCCTCGCCTCCGCAACGCGTGGGCACCCTGACGCTGAGCGCGACGACCGGCGGATCGGTGACCTTCGCCGCCTCGGCGACCGGGCTGTCGGCGGCGTCGCTCACGCTGGCGCCGGACACCGGCTCGCAGGTGGACTTCGGCAGCGTGCTGATCGGCGACACCCGGGACCAGGTCTTCATCGTCAACAACGGCGGCCAGCAGGCCACCAGCGCGCTCACGATCAGCTTCGCCGGCGACGATTTCATGCTGACCCCGCAGGCCAACGATTGCGCCAACGGCAGGATGCTGGCCGCGGGCGAGGTGTGCCGGATCCACATACGCTTCAGTCCCACCGCCGACGTCGCGCGCACGGCGTCGCTGGGCGTGGGCGCGGCCACTGGCGGTTCGGGGGCGCTCACCCTGGTCGGCCTGGGACAGACGCGGGCGACGCTCACGCTCACCGCTGGTAGCGGGCGCGCAACCACCGACCTTGGCTACGTCCTGGTCGGCGATACCGCGACCGCCGCCTTCGCTCTGCGCAACGGCGGTGATCAAGAGGCGAGCGGAATCTCGATCGGCTTGACGACGGCGCCCGGTTTCAGCCGCGGCACCGGCCTGGCGGACGACTGCGGGGCCTCCCTGGTCGGCGGGAAGACCTGCCAGATTCGCGTGCTGTTCACGCCGCTGGCCGCCGGAAGCTCCAGCACGACCCTGTCGGTGAACGCGACGATCGGCGGAACCACGGCCACCTTCGCCGTGTCGGGCATCGGCCAGCCGAGGGCGATCTTCACGCCCTCGATCAACAACGCCACCAGCGGTCCTGACGAGATTGCCATGGCGGGCAACAGGGTCTGGTTCAGTGAGACCGCAGCCGGAATGATCGGGAGCTACGACCCGACGACAGGGATGATCACCGAATACCCGCTTTCCGCGACGAGCGCGCCGGTGGGGATCGCGGCTGCGCCCGACGGCAGCTTGTGGTTCACCGAGAGCGGCACGGATACCATCGGGCGCCTCGTCGTCAATCCGGACAGCACGGTCAGTATCAGCGAGTTTCCCATGAGGGTCGGCATGGCCCCGACCGGGCTCGCGCTGGGCGCCGACGGCGCCTTCTGGTTCACCGAGGCCGCGGGCAACGGCATCGGACAGATGACCCCGGCTGGCGACTACACCGCCGCCGCCGCAATGCTGACGCCGGGCGCGAAGCCCCACGGCATCGCGCTGGGCCCCGACGGGAAGCTGTGGTTCACCGAACCGGGCGCCAACAGCATCGGGGCCATCCAGAACACCGTTTCGCCCGTCATGGAGCAACCGATGCTCAGCTCCAACGCGGGTCCCTTCGGCATCGCGGGCGGCAGTGACGGCCGGGTCTGGTTCACCGAGCAAAACGGCAACCGGATCGGCGCCGTGACGACCACCGGCGGGCTGGCCGGCACGATGACCGAGTACGCGATCCCCACCGCGGGCAGTCAGCCGGCCGGCATCACCCAGGGCTCCGACAACTTCATCTGGTTCGTCGAGCAAGCCGGCGGCAAGGTCGCGCGCATCACGCCCGCCGGCGTGGTCACGGAGTTTGCCATCACCGTCGGCAACGGCGCCCTGGTCGGGACCGCGCCGCAGTCGATCGTGTCGAGCGTCGACGGCAGCGGCACGCTCTATGTCGCCGACCCGGGCACGCACAAGGTCCTGAAGGTTTCGTTCTGAGGCTCCCCGCGCCCGCCGCGCCCGGCGCGCCGTCAGAATCGCAGGCTGCAGCTTGCGCCCGGGACCGCCAGGCTGGGCGCGCAGGCGAGCGCGCTCTCCGCGCGGCCGTCGGCGTGGGTCCTGGCGTTCACGATCAGGAGCACCGTCGAGGCGACCGCCAACCCGCCGCCCGCGGCGAACCCGAGGTAACCGAGGCGCTTGGCGCGGTCTCCGTCGCGCAACAGGGTGGCGCAGTTGCCGCCGCCCAGGTCGTCGAACCTCTTGTCGCAGCCCTGGTCGTTGAACTTCACGTACTTCTGCTCCTTGATCACCCACTCGACCGTCCCGAAGCCCAGCGCGACCACCGCCAGGCCGCCGGCGGTGAAGCCGGTCCATCTCGCCCATCTCGACCCGGCTCCCGGGGCCGGCGCAGCCGGCGGCGCCGCCACCGTCCCGGCCAGGTTCGGGTCCGTGGCTCCGGCGCCCGCGGGTGCGGCCCTGGCCGCCACTGGCGACGGCGCCGTCCCCGTCGCCGTCCTGGCGGGCTTGGGCCTGGGCGGCAGCAAGTCCGCCTCGATGGTCAACGAATTGCCCGCGGCGGCTTCGAACCACTTGGTGAAGGTCTTGCCGACGCCAGGCTTATCGACCACCAGTGAATGTAGTCCCGCGTCGAGAAAGATCTCATCGGCGCGCGGGGTGACCCCTTGGGGATGACCGTCGATCGTGATGGCGGCGCCCGCGACGTCGCTGCGCACCGTGAGGCGGCAGATCAGCTTTATCAGCGCGTCCTTGTGATTGCGGGCATTGGCGATGGCTTCGGAGCTCGCGTCATTGGCATCGCTGAGGAAGGTGTGAAGCGCCTGCAGCGCCTCGGCGTTGCGCCCGAGGCCCATGTAGGCGAGCGCGAAGTTGTACTGAATCTTGGGGTTGGGGACGAGATTGTACGCGGCCTGAAAGCGCTCCAGCGCGGCCTGAAACTCGCCCCGCTTGAGCAACCCGGCCCCTTCGAGCAACTTCTTGCGCGCCGTCGACTTGGCGTTGCCGGCGGCGCTGGCCGGAGCGGCCTCGCTGCCGCGGGGCACGGCGACCGACGACAAGAGCACCAGGGCCGCCAGGCAGAGGCCGCCCAGCGCCGGCGCTCCCCGCCGGCCCCATCGCCGGTCAGATATCGGTGATGGCTTCCAGGTCATGGCTCTGGTTCGTCTGGCCGTCCGCTTTGTCTTCCGGCGTGCCGTCCATTCTTGTCTGCGTCTTCTTCGTCATGCGCCGGCGCGGGGGGGGCGCGGTCCGATCGCGCGACTGCGGCGCATGCAGGGCGCGCGCGACGTCGACGTCCTTGGCGCTGTCCCGCGCGGCGGCAGCGGCGGCGCTCATCACCACGTCGATCATCCGGTCTTGCCGGGCGTCCATCTCGATGACTCGCTCCGCGTAACCCTGGGCACGCAGCAACAGGACGTGTCGCTCTGCGCCGCGCGGCAGGCGCAGGGGCAGCCCGGCGGTCAAGGCGCCGTCCAGCCAGACCTCGGCGCCGGGCGGCAAGCCGCGCACGTCGACGGTGATGATCTCGGCCGAGCGCGGCGCTGCGCCGATCGGCGCGGCGCCCCGCGCGCGGCCGGCGCTGGCCTCGAGGCTGTCGTCGAGCGTTTCGGTGGCGCGTGGCGGTCGGTGCGATACCAGGGCGGCGGCGACCACGCCGCCCACCAGCGCCGCCACCGCCAGCAGCGCGGTCGAGCGCAAGCGCGGCGACGTCAGCACCCGATGCACGGACTCGCCCGCGGTCTCCCGGAAGGTGGTCGGGATGGGCGCCAGGTCGGGAACATCGTAGTCCGTGAGCCCCGCTCCCGACGGCAAGAGGCGCGTGCCTCCTGATTCGACCTGAGCCACCGGATCCGGGATCGGGCTGGCGCTGCCATCCGGCAGCGGCTCGCCCGGCGACGACGGAGTCGGCTTCGCGGGCCGGGGAATCAGCGAACGTCCCCGCACCTGCACCACCAGCGGTTCGATGGGCCGGATCTCGGTGACCGGCGTCTTCACGCCCGCGCTGTGGAGGCACTCGATGATCGCCGCCGCAACGTCCTGCATCGACTGCGGGCGTGCCTTGGGATCTTTGGCGAGCATGCGCATCACCAGCGCGTCGAGCGCGGGCAGCAGCTCCGGCACCAGGGTCCGCGGCGGGACCGGCGCCTCCGACACGTGCGCCACTATCATGTCGCCGACCCCTTCGCGCACGAAGGGCCGGCACCCGCACACCATCTCGTACAGGATGCAGCCCAGCGAGTAGACGTCGGAGCGCGCGTCCACGACCCGACTGCCGCCGCGGCACTGTTCGGGCGACATGTACGCCGGCGTTCCCATGATCGCGCCCGACCGCGTGTGCACGCTGTCGCGCTGCTGGACCAGTTTGGCGATCCCGAAGTCGAGCACCTTGGTGATCACCCGCGGGCTGGTGGCGCTGGCCGCGAGGAAGACATTGTCGGGCTTGAGATCGCGGTGGATGATGCCGCGCGCGTGCGCGGCGGCCACGGCCTGGGCGATCTGGGTGACGATCGCGAGGGCGAAGGTGCGGTCGCTGGTCAGCCCCGCGACGCGCCGGAGGTAAGCGGCCAGCGTTTCGCCCTCGAGGTACTCCATGACGATGAAAGCCGTGTCGGCCACCATGTCGCAGTCGAGCACCTCGACGATGCCGGGGTGGCGGATCGACGATGTCGCGCGCGCCTCGGAGAAAAAACGCTCGACCACGGCGGCGTTGGCCGATAGCTCGGGTAACAACACCTTGATCGCCGCGCGCCGCTCGATGCGATGGTGCTGGGCGAGGTAAACTCGTCCCATCCCCCCTTGCCCCAGCAGGTGGAGCACCGTGTAGCCGCCGACCCGGCTCCCGACCGTTATCACGCGCTTGACCCTCTTGCTACTTACCATACCGACGCGGTTTACAACAGTCCCGTGGGGTGTAAGGCTCACCACACCGTCAGAACTGCATGGACGCCAGATAAGCCAGCGCGATCGCTTCGTCGAGAAGCCAGCGGTGAATCCATGAGCCCAGACAACCAGAACAAGCTTCGAGCCAGGGTGGTGCGCGCCGCGGAATCCGCGCTGGAGAGCCAGGGCTATGTGAGCGCGGTCGACATTCTCACCGGGATCGGCTGGCTGGATCTGTCGACGCTGAAACGCTGGAGGCAGGGCCAGGTTTCCTGCTTGGAGGCAGGCATCCAGACCAACCCCTCGCGCGTCTCGGCGGCGATGGATCTGTTCCGCGCCTGGGCGACGGAGAGGCAACTCTACCCGAGCGAGACGACATACGTGGCCAGAGCTCCCTCGCGCCCCACGCTCCGATTCAGCCTGAGCGGTGACGCAACGATCGAGCGCCTCTACCGAACACACTGGGTATCCCGCGATCTGCCCGAGAAGCAGCGAGAGCGGATCACAGCCAGGGCGAGTCGCGCACCGGAGCTGGTCGTCATTCAACCGCTCAACACCGACTGGAAATGCCATCGCTGCGGCGGGACCGGGGGCTTGCTGATGATGGAGGAGCCCGGACCGGCGTGCCTCTCCTGTGCAGGACTGTCCTCCCTCGAGTTCCTTCCGGCCGGTGATGCAGCGCTCAGTCGGCGGGCCAAGGCCGAGAGCAAGGTGTATGCCGTGGTCGTCCGATTCAGTCGGAGCCGAAAGCGTTACGAACGACAGGGTCTTCTGGTTCAACCCGAGGCGCTCAAGAAGGCCGCAGGGGACGAGCAAGAAAGCGCGATGAGCCGACCGCGGAAGCGCAGAAGCACGGCCTCGGGTACTGACCCGGGGTCATGAACGTCAGGCTCCGTCACGCACGAGCGGGGATCGGTGGAGACCCGGCTCGAGCGCATATACTCCCGGCGATGCGCACTATCCTCGTGGGTGCGGCCATGCTGGTCTTCGCCGTCTCCGGTTCCGCGGCGGCAGCCGAATCCCTGGGCAAGATCGACTTCCCCACGACCGGCACGGCCGCGGCCCGCTCGCACTTCGTGCGCGGGGTGCTCGCCTTGCACTCCTTCTTTTACGACGAGGCGCTGGACGAGTTCCGCGCCGCCACCCAGGCCGAGCCCGGCTTTGCGATGGGCTACTGGGGCCAGGCGATGGCCCACAACCACACGATCTGGGAGCATCAGGACACCGCGGCGGCGCGCGCCGCGCTCGGCAAGATCGGCGACACCAGCCGCCTCTCGGCGCGCGAGCGAGCCTGGATTGCCGCCGCGCGCCTGCTGTACGGGGACGGCGAAAAGCCCGCGCGCGACCGGGCCTACCTGGCGGCGCTGGAGAAGATGGCGCGCGACTACCCGGATGATCTCGAGGTCGCCAGCTTCCAGGCGGTGGCGCTGCTCGGCATCGTCGACTTCGAGGAGCGCGGCCTGGCGGCGCGCATGCGCGCCGGAGCGATCGCGCTCGAGGTCCTGGCCAGGAACCCCGACCACCCGGGCGCCGCTCACTACGCCATCCACGCCTTCGATGATGCCGATCATGCGCGCATTGCCCTGCCGGCGGCGCGTCGCTATGCGCAGATCGCCCCTGCGGCCTTCCACGCCCGCCACATGCCCTCGCACATCTTCGTCAACCTGGGCATGTGGGACGAGGCCGCGGCGGCCAACGAGTCGTCGTTCGCCGCCTCGGAGGCCTGGGTCGCGAGACGCAAGCACCCGATCGCCAAGCTCGACTTTCACAGTCTGGTGTGGCTGGGGGAGATCTACCACCAGCAGGGGCGCCTGAAGAAGACCGAGGAGACGCTGGCCAGGTTTGCGCGGCTGGTCGAGGAGAGCGGCGAGTTACCGGTGGCGGTGCAGTACCTGTACCTGGTCCGCGCCTTCCTCGAGCGGACGGGCCGCTGGGACGAGCTCGAGGAGCGCCTGGCGCCGACCGCCCGGGCGGTCAAGGAGGCGAGCGCGGTCGGACCGGGATGCCACGCGACCGGCAAGGGCATGCCCGGTATCCGCCTGGCCATGGCGCTCGCGGGGCTTCGCGCGCGGGCCGCGGCCGTGCGGGGCGACGACGCCGGCGTCGAGAAAAACCTGGCTGCCGAAGACAGCGCGCGCGCGCGCACAGCACTGGAAAGCACGCCCGTCAGTCCCGTGGACGCGGCTTGGGCCAAAGTTGTGCGCCTGATGATGCGCGCGCAGCTCCTGAGGGCACACCACCGTTTCGATGCCGCGGAGAAACTACTGCGCGAAGCGGTGGCGCTCGACGAGCAGAGCCCTTTCCATGGCGAGGCGGATCCTGCCGGCCAGGCCATCGAGACCGTCCTCGGCGATGTCCTCCTCGAGGCCAGCAAGGCCAAGGAGGCCCAGGCGGCCTACGCGGCGGCGCTGCGCGTGACCCCGGGCGACTCGCTCGCTCTCCTCGGCGCCGCCCGCGCGGCGCGCAAGCTTGGCGACGCGGCCGCCGCGGCTTCGTTCTACGGGAAGATCGCCGCGCAGTGGAAGAACGCCGACCAGGGGTTCCCGGATCTGGACGAGGTCCGAGCGGGCGTGGGCAAGAAAAACGATTGAGCTCCAGAGCAGGCCGCCGTCGACTCACACCTTTCCCAGCAGTCGATAGAACACCGTGGTGCTGCATAGTCCCCCCTGGGGCAACAGCGCGTAGTCAGGGATGACGCCACAACGCTGCCAGCCGAGCCCGGCGTAGAGCCGCTCTGCATCGCTGCCCGTGGCGGTGTCCAGGACCAGCACGGTCTTGCCCGCCTCGTGAGCCGCGGCCTCCGCGGCGCGCATCAGCGCCGCGCCGATGCCCCGCCGTCGCGCGCTTCGTCTGACCTGCATCTTGGCGATCTCGGCCCGATGGGGTTGGTTGTCGGGCATGGCCAGCAGCACCTGCACCGTGCCGACGATCGTGCCGGAGGACAGGTCCTCTGCCACCAGCAGGACGCGCTCGCCACGCGCGACGCCCGCCAGCGCCCCCTGCCAGAACGCCATCGCCCTCGCGCGCGACAACGGGGACATGAAGCCGACGGACGCGCCGCCCTCGACGACGTCCAGCAAGACATCGGTCAGCGCCTCGGCGACAGCCGGCTCGGCGCCGACTCGCCGGATACGGATTCCTTCAGTCCCGGACATGCGTCACAGGGCGCCGACCGGGCAGCCTTTCTACGGCGCGATCGTGATCGACGCGTCGTCGATGTAGATGTCCGGGCACCCGATTGTGGCGCAATCTCCGGTCTCCTGTTCCACGTGGACCTCGGCCGCGACCAGCTTGCAGCCGGCGGTGGCGTTGAGCGGCGGCAGCGTGACCATCCCGGTCAGGGTGGTCCAGGTGTTTCCCGCGACAGCGGCCACGGTTTCGATCGGGGCCGTGGTGGTCGGAGCTCCACCGAGACAGGTGTAGGACGGTTGCAGGACCAGATCGTGGGGGGTCGTGCCGGTGTGAAGCGCGTGGAAGGTGACGACGTATCGAGCCCCGCCGATGGGCAGCGGATAGCTCGGGCCGCTGGTGGACGTGGTCCGGCCGGTGACGCCCATGCTCATGGCGCCGCCGGGGTTGAAGATCGTCGATGAGACGGCCGCCGTCCCCGTCCCCGCGACGGCCCACCCGGTGGTGACGCCGGTCTCGAAGTTGGGGTTGCCGATCAGGTTGTGCCCGTCGGTGACCTGAACGACCAGGTCGTCGGCGAAGAAATCCGGGGTAGCGGTCGGCGTGCCGGCGGCTGTTTGGTTCAGGTACAGCATCGCCCGCGTCACCATGCCCGGCGGCGTCGCCGTCGGATCGCACTCGGCAGGCATGCCGGCAGCCGAGGTGTCGACCGTCCCGCTGAACTGCGTCCAGGTTCCCATTGGCATGGCGATGCCGAAGCCCGCTGTCTGGACGGTCAGGTACTGCGCGGTCCCGCTGCTACAGGTGAGCTGGATCTGCGCGACGCCGGTCAAGACGTCGTCGACCTGCTGCTGGGCCCAGAAGCTGATGATGTACTGGCCGGGCCCGCTCGGGATGTTGTAGGCCGGGCCCTGATAGTTCTGGGTACGCCCGCCCACGCTGACGGAGTACTGGCCGCCGTGGGCGATGCCCGTCCCCGGGCTGCTGAGGGTGGCCGCTCCCGCGCCGGCAAATCCGAACCAGGGGTTCACGATGCCGTATTCGAGGTCGCCGTTCCCCGCCAGGTTGAAGGGCCTGCCATAGCACCCGCCGCCGCCGCAGAACGCGCCCGGCGCGCAGGTCGCGTCGCTGGCGCAGCTGGTCTCGCAGGCATTGTTCGAGCACCGAAAGCCGCCGCAGCTGATGAGCGAGTGCGCGCAGGTGCCGATGCCGTCGCACAGGTCCGGGCCCGTGATCGCCGTGTTGGTCGTGTCGCACGCCGGCGTCACCGTGTTGCAGACTGTTCCCGCGGGGTAAAGACCGCACGAGCCGGTGCCATCGCAGAAGCCGTTCGTCTGACACAGGGTTGCTCCCCTGTCCTCGCAATCGTTGTGAGGATCGGTCCCGCGGCCGGCGGGGGCGCAGATGCCGGGCGAACTGGTCGACGCGCAGGTGTAGCAAGACACCGCGCACAGACTGCTGCAGCAAACGTGGTCGACACAATATCCGCTGGCGCACTCCGAATTGTCGGTGCAGGCGGTGCCGTTGTTGGCGCCAGCGTCGATCGCGCCGTCCGGGGCCCCGTCGTCTGCGCCGCCGTCGGTGGCGCCGCTGCCGCCGGTTCCGGTCGCCCCACCCACGCCGGCGTCGGCACGCGCCCCGCCCACGCCCATCGCCATGCCGCCGCTACCGGGGCCGCCGTCGGCGTGAAAGCCTCCCGAACCGCCGGTCGCGCCACCACCGCCGCAGGCCGAGAGTAAGACGAGTGTGGTGGCCGAGAACAGACCCAGGAAACGCGCCGTCAGAGCCGGGACACCCGAACCTGAATATGGGCCCATATGAATACTCCTTGAGTATGGGATAGGTATTCGCGCCGCCACTCCTCAGAAGCCAGCCGAAAAGACAATAGCCGGGGCACGTCACCCCGCGCTCCCTCTTTGGCGACCCCGAGCGGCCCCGCTGTGTGCACCAATTGCACCAACCTTTTCTTATCACAACGCGACAAGAGAGGCGCTCTAATGTATTTCGGATGAGCCTCGTGCGGTCGGCAAACGCCGGACGGTCACGCCACGTGGATCTGAATGGCGGCGGGCGGGAATAGAGGGGGTCAGGACCGGAAGCGCGACGTCAGTCAGACGCGTCGGGTGCCCTGTCTGCGGCGGCGTCGGCAGGCGCGGCCGTTTCGGCGGGCGCGTCGGTCGGCGAGGACGCATCGATGCCGCCGGTCTCGGTCGTGAATCGGATGTTGTCGATCGTCAGGTCGACGAGATACTGGGTAGAGCCGTTCCAAGGCAACGTGAAGAAGATGGCCAGGATCTCGGCAGGAGTGACCGAGTTCACCGGGGTGCCGCCCGCGAAAGAGGTCCATGGAGTCGTGACAGTGGCATTGGTCGAGCCGAACAGGACGACGCGGGTCGGCGAAGCACAGTTTGCCGTGCAGGTCCCCCAGGTCGGAGCGTTGGTCGAGTGCGCGCTGTCCAGCTCGTCGGCTGGAATCGAAATGCCCATGGAAAACCGCGGCGCCAGCCCCGCTGCATCGGCGCTGCCGTCACTGGCCATGAACGTTCCGGCGACGTCGAACGCAAGTCCGGTGAATGCAGCCACGTTCGACTTGCAGGCCAGGTAAAGCCCGAACCCGGAGTAGGTGCCAACCAGGCCCGTGATGTGCCAGTTTCCTCCCGAGAAATCGGAGGTGAGCCCGACGTTGCCGGCATCGGCCGGACCAGCGCTGGCGGGATATACATAGGTGCCGCCGGAGAACGTCGCTCCGTATTGACCGAACGCTGCCTGGGTCGCCCCCGGGGCAACGTCGTTGAAGTCCAGGATCGAAGCGGTGTCGGCGTTCACCGGCGTGCAAAAGGGCAAATACGGGCCCGCGTCCACCACCTCGCCTCCGGCGCCGGTCGTGCCCCCCTCACCGCTCCCACCGGCCCCGCTTCCGCCGGCCCCGCTTCCGCCAGTCCCGGCAAGGCTCCCGCCGGTCCCGGCAAGGCTTCCGCCGGTCCCGGCAAGGCTTCCGCCCGTCCCGGTAAGGTGCCCGCCCGTCCCGACGGAGCCGCCCGCACCAGACTTACCACCGCTGCTTCCGCAGCCGGCGGTCAGCGCCCCCATAAGCGTGAGAGCGACAAAGGGACGGCCCAGCACCTGGATTGAATTTTCGAGCGACATGATTAGTTCCTCCCGATCGAGCGAACGCACGACACTGTGCCGTGCAAGCCAACTCCATCGAGGAAGTAGCGCGCGGACCAATTTTCGGTTCAGGGCGCCTCATGTTTCAGCCCGTGACCCGCCTCGCAGGTCCAGGCGTCGACTCATCGTCAACCGCCGGTTTCACCCGCCGTCGCGTCCGTGGGCGCCGGCGGAACGTCCGTGGGCGCCGGCGCATCGGTGGTCGCTGGCCCATCCTGAGGCGCATCCATCGGCGCATCGACAGGCGCATCGATCGGCCCTCCGTCGGGATTGGCCGGGACGTCGGGGGCTCCCGCGTCGGAACCGGGACAAACCGGTGCGTCGGAGGGGACCCAGTCGACGCTGGTCGGCGTCGCGATTGCGCGCGACAGCGACGTATCCATCGGCATGGCGGCACCCGGATCGTCGAAACGCCAGTAGCCCACCAGACCTGGCTCGTCCCCGAATACGCGGGTCCGCATGGTCGCGTTGATCTCCGCCCCGGTTCGAACGAAGTTCCAGATTCTGAGCTCGTCCATGTCACCGGTGAAGTATCGGCCGTCGACGTTGTTGCCACCGATCGTGATGATTGGGTTGTCGGAGAGGGCGTTCATATTTCCCGTAACGCGAGCGTTCTCGAGGACGCCGTTCACGAAAACCTGGATATTGCCCGTCGCCAGAGTACGCGTCGCCGCCAGGTGGACCCACTGCCCGGTGGTGACGACCGAGGTTCCCTCCGTGCTCTGGTCCCCCCCGATGGACAGAACGCCCAGGCCGAACGAAAAGTGGTTGTTCAAGATCGAGGTGCCAAAATCGTTATGCGTGCCCGCCAGATCCGCATAGATGACCGGCGTGCCCTGCCAGAAGTTGGCGCCAGTCGTCGAGGGCGTGCTGGTTCTGATCCAGACTTCCAAGGTGAAGTCATCCTGGACGGAGCGATCGATCGTCAGGTAGGAAAAAGAACCGCTGAATCGCATGGCGTAGCCGGCGCAGGTCGTGCGCGGAGGAAAGGTGTCGACGCCGGCGTCGACTTGAATCTGGCCGCCGACGCCGGTCATGCCACCGGTGCCCGGCGAGTTGCCCCCGATGCCGACGACACCGCCGGCTCCCGGCATCCCACCCACACCTATTATGTTTGTCCCACCGGCGCCGCCGCCGCCGCGGCCACCCGTGGCCGGCAACAGGTCGGCGCGGACGTCGTTTTGCACGTCAGGGCGGGAGTCCACGCCGCTGTCCGGTTTCGAGGAGCTTCCTCCAGAACAACCGACCAACAGAATGGTCGCGGCAGAGACGACGACACGCGAGAATCGCTTGTTCATGGACATTCTCCAGCGAGGGGGGAAAGCATTCATCGCTACGTTGCAGAAGGTAGCCAAACCAGCAATGGAGAGCAAGCGTCGCGCGCACCAATACCCGACCGCCGGTTGCCCTGCGGCTGGCGGTGCGCACCTTGTCGAATGAACCATGCAGGAGGAGGTGGACCATGCGACGTATCAGGACCATCAAGGATTTGCCCCTGTTTCCGGTAATTCCGTTGCTACCGATCGCGATTGTCGTCGGGTCCGTGGTAACCGCGATTCGCGCTCTGGTGCGGGTGAAACGTCTCGAGCGCCGGTTGGCCGAAAATGGAGTCTGACCGCCGATCATAGTCAGGAGGCCCCGTCGAAGCGGACGGCTTGGTCGGGGCCTCCGTATTATCGGATTATCGGCGCGCACGTCATCTTGCTCTCCCTGCTACCGACGGGACGGCAGGGCGCACCTGAGTCGGGCTCTGTTGATGACATGGATCACGGTCGCGCTCGGGGGCGCGGCGGCGGCGCCCATCCCGCAGAGAAATCCCTCCGCGACGTCTGCCCCGTTGCCCGCTAGCGTCGCTCGCGGTTGCCCAAAGCGCGGGCGCGTGGATCATTGAGCCCACCTGCCCGCCGCCCGCGGCGGCAGGCGAGCAGCGCCAGAGCAGCGCCCACCGTCGCCCAACCGGCCGACCGCGGTTCTGCCAGCGCACAGCCACAGCCGGTTCCGCTGCCGGCTGGTTTTCCCGAGCGGACGTCGGCCGCGACGTCGCCGACATCCGGAGGCCCGGCCTCGGCGACAGGGTCGCCCGCGCCGTCGCGCAGGTCGGTGCCAGCGTCCATCGGCGGCGGCGTGCAGGTGGTCAGGTCTCCGTCCGCGCCCGGGGAGCCACCGTCGGCCGGGTAGATCGTACACAGCGCGTTCTGGTCGTCGGAGGCCAGGGTCCGCTTCTTGGTCTCGCCGACCGGCAGCGAGGCAAACATGGAGGTGTCGCGTACGGCGGCGCTGGCCTGGTCGCAGGCGGGTGCCGGCTGGCCAGTGTCGTCAAGCGGGTGGATCACATCCTCGGTGGCCGACCAGCAGGAATGCGCGAGCCCCAGCAAGTGACCGAACTCGTGCGTGAGCACGTTCTGCAGGTCCTGCCTGTCGAGCGTGCCGGGCGCGAGATCCAGGTCGGTCCAGCCGAAGTCGCGGGCGTTGATCTCCACGTCACCTTCGACGATCTCTCCGGTCGTGACCCTGACAAACACGCTGGTCATCGATGGCTGCGGGGGGTCGTTGGGCG
This sequence comes from Polyangia bacterium, assembly GCA_035696125.1. Lineage (GTDB taxonomy): Bacteria > Myxococcota_A > Polyangia > Fen-1088 > Fen-1088 > DASRQZ01. The sequence continues at coordinate 17,231 of DASRQZ010000171.1, read as the reverse complement.
GACAGGACCCGCTGGAGCTGGTGCACCAGTCCGTTCGGTGGAAGGTGACCGTGCTGGCGCCGTCGACCTGCGCGCCGGGCCCAGGGCCACTGGCGCGCGTCACCTCCAGGCGCATCGCCGTGCAGGGGTTTGCAGCGCCGCTCCAGGTCGCGGCCGCGGCGGTCGCCGCCCGCATCACCTGCTCCGCGGTCAAGTCGGTCAACCCGTCGGTAAAGACCAGGATGGGGATGCACGAGCGCGCCCAGGCGGCGGGCGGGCCCGCAACGAAGGGCGGCCCAAGAACGATCTGCTCGCGGACGTAGGCGCCTGCCTGCCGCTCCGCCGCGACCCACGAGACCGCGAGCAGGACCGCAGCCGGCACGACCGTCCGACGCCACCGCGCCCGCCACCACCGGAGTCGCATACGGCCCAGTGTACATGCAGTGAACGCCGAACACCCGAAGGCCCCGATACAATTTGTGCCAGCCGTGAATGCGCGGGCTGCGAAATTAGCGCAAATCAACCCGGTCATTGTCACTGTTTGCCGTGAGCGTCGAGTTGATTGCAATTGATCGTCACTGAACATTTGTGTAGGTTTGCAGAATGAGCGAACACGATCAATTGGGCGATGAGATCGCGACCTTGTCCGCGCGGGCCAACGTTGTGAGCCATCAGTTGCTCACTCGTATCCGTCGCTTCGACGAGATAGACGGTTGGTTTCGGCAGGGTGCCATGAGTTGCGCGCATTGGCTCACCTGGCGAATTGGGCTGCCGGCGAATGGGTTGGCGACCCAGACGAGCCCGAGGTCGACGAGTGGACCACCATGCCCTCCTGGGACGGCGAGCGCATGGACCTGGATTGGGTCGTCTCGTCGTTGGTGTAAGAGCGATGGAGTCTCCCCCGCGTGACGGGAAACACGCGGCGCTTCCGCGGAAGCGTGGCTTGGCAGGAAGCCTTCACGGGAATGCAGTGCGAGGAGGGGGACGGGAATCACGAGTTGGTGAGACCGGCTAGTGCGCTTGGCGAGACACTTCGTGCCAGGCGCGGGTGCGCGGGGTTCGAAATCAACCTGGGTGCGGCATCCGCCTCTACCGCCGTGCCATCGCGACGCCCTACCTCGGTGAGCTTTTGACGCACGCGCACCCGTAGGGATTGGCTCGCGTGGCCTCATCCAGCGTGCGAATATTTGGCCGATGTGGCGCTGTCGTGCGGGTGTTCTCCGGGTGATGGTTCTGGTGGGACTCGGGTGCAGCGGCCGAGGTGGTCTTCCGACTGATGGCGGAGTCGAGTTGTCCCTGGCCGACGTCGCGATTGAAGGACGCGTCGACCGTGACGATGCGGAGCCGACCGCGACGGATGCCGGCGCGGATGTTGCGGCCGCCGATCAGGCGAGCGATCGAGGCGCCGTCGCCGACGCCGACTCCATTGACGCTTCGGCCGATGGCGACGGAGCCGCGACCGATGTGACGCTGCCTCCGGCCCACCCAACGCGGGAGTTCTTCCTGGCCGAACCGTCTGGCAGGCCACTCTGGATCGCCGTCGGACCCGACGGAAACATGTGGTTCACCGACAACGGACCATTCATCTGGAGAATCACGCTCGCCGGGCAGATCAGCAAATTCGGTCCGTTCGGCACCGACGACGATCCCATCAGCTTTGGCGATCTCACCACCGGTCCTGATGGCAACCTCTGGCTCGTGGATCCGAGCCGCCAGAAGATCGCCCGGTTCACGACCGCCGGCGCGCTGACCGTGCTGCCGTTGCCGATCGACGCTGCATGGACCGAGAGCATCGCGTCCGGACCCGACGGCAATCTCTGGTTCGCGGGTAGAAACGGCAGCGCCATCAGTCGCATCACGCCCGCCGGCCTGGTCATCACCTTCCAGCTGCCGAGCGGAAACACCGCCTACGACGTCACCGGCGGACCCGATGGCAACATCTGGTTCACCGAGACCGGCCATGGCGTTGCTCACATCACGCCGAACGGCGACGGGCTGGTGGAGATCGCATTCCCCATCGGGGATTCGAACCAAATTGCCGCCGGTCCAGACGGCAACATTTGGGTCACCGAGATCGTGCTAGCCAGGATTGCGCGCATCACGCCCGCGGGAGAGCTGACTGAATTCACCATCCCCACCTCTGGCAGCCGCCCGATAGGGATCGCTGCTGGACCCGATGGCAATGTCTGGTTCGGCGAAGGGCGCGCGGCCAACATCGGACGGATCACGCCCCTCGGCGACATCACGGAGTTTCCTGTGCCTCAAATTGGCGTGCGCGGGGTCAGCGCTGGCCCCGACGGAAACGTCTGGTTCACGTTGGGCGACGGCGCCTCGGTCGGGTACATCACACCGTGAACCGGGGAAGTGCGGGCAGGGCCGGCCCGATTCTGTAGAGCTATCACGATCGCCTCCGACTGCGCGGCCAGGTTCAACCCACTCGCCCTCCTTCCGGGCCGTTCTATACTCACCCGGCATGCGCCCAGCCATCGTGGGTTTCATTGTCCTGGCCGTCCAATCCGCCCCCGCCATCGCCGCAGAGTCGTTGGGCAAGATTGATTTTCCGACGACCGGCACTGCGCCGGCACGCGCGCATTTCATGCGGGGCGTGCTCGCGTTGCACTCGTTTTTCTACGACGAGGCCCTTGACGAGTTCCGGGCGGCCACGCAGGCCGAACCCGGCTTCGCGATGGGCTACTGGGGCGAGGCCATGGCGTACAACCATACGATCTGGGACGCGCAGGACACCGAGGCTGCGCGCGCGGCTCTCGCAAAGGTTGGCGACACGAGCCGGCTCCGAGCGCGGGAGCGTGCCTGGATCGACGCCGTGCGCCTGCTTTACGGCAAGGGCGACAAGCCCGCACGCGACCTCGCCTACGCGCAGGCGCTCGAGAAGATGGCGCGTGACTACCCGGATGACCTGGAGGTCGCGAGCTTCGAGGCCGTGGCGCTCCTGGGCACCCTCGCCCCGGAACAGCCCGGCCTGGCCACGCGGATGCGAGCCGGAGCTCTCGCGCTTGAAGTTCTGGCCAAGAACCCCGAGCACCCCGGCGCCGCCCACTACGTCATCCACGCGTTCGACGACGCCGATCATGCGCGCATTGCGCTTCCCGCGGCCCGCCGTTACGCCCAGATCGCTCCTGCGGCGTTCCACGCGCGCCACATGCCGTCGCACATCTTCGTCAACCTGGGAATGTGGGACGAAGCCGCTGCGGCCAACGAGTCTTCGTTCGCCGCCTCGGAGGCCTGGGTGGCGAGACGCAAACACCCGATCGCCAAGCTCGACTTTCACAGCCTGGGGTGGCTGGCGGAGATCTACCACCAGCAGGGGCGCCTGAAGAAGACCGAGGAGACCCTCGCGAAGTTTGCCCGGCTGGTCGAGGAGAGCGGCGAGGCGTCAGTGGCGGGGGCATACACCTCCGTCGTGGGCGTCTTCCTCGAACGGACCGGCCGCTGGGCCGAGTTGGACGATCGCCTGGCCCCGACCGCACGAGCGGTGAAGGAGGCCAGCGCGCTCGAGCCGAGCTGCCACCCGACCCCGAAGGCCATGCCCAAGCTCTTCCTCGCGATGGCGGGCGCCCGGCTCCGCGCCTGGGCAGCCGCTGTGCGGGGCGACGACGGGGCCGTCGAGAAGAACCTCGCAGCGGTCGGGCAGTTGCGAAAGCGCTTCGAGGGCACGCCCGCGGGGCCCGACGTTGCCGCGGAAGGCAAGATCGTCGACCTGGAGATCCGGGCGCGACTTCTTCGGGCACACCGCCGGTTCGATGGCGCAGAGAAGTCCCTCCGCGAGGCGGTGGCGCTCGCCCAGCAGGCCCCGTTCCACGGGGGAGCGGACCCCGCCGGCCTGGCCGTCGAAACCGCCCTCGGCGATCTCCTGGTCGAGGCAGGCAAAATCAAGGAGGCACAGGTGGCCTACGGAGCGGCACTCGGCGTGACGCCGGGCGACTCGCTGGCGCTGCTAGGTGCCGCCCGCGTGGCGCGCAAGCTTGGCGACAATGCAGGCGCGGCCTCGCTTTACGCGAGAATCACCACTCAGTGGAAGAACGCCGACGCCGGCTTTCCGGACCTCGAGGAAGTCCGCGCGGGTGAGGGCACGAAAGGCGCCGCAGCGCTGAGGTAGTTGGGCGACGACTACATTTATCGTTGGTTCTAGCGTCTCGGGCTAGTGCGAATTTTTGACGCATCCTCAAATGCCGACCGCGACGATAATACTAAGCATCGATTAAGCATCGATGTCTGTTGCGGCGCAGGAGACCAGGGTGGTCGGTTCGGCGGCGGAACGGGCGGTTCGATTCCAGGTCGGCGAGACGTCGTCTTGAGTCACAACCATCGGGTATCAAGGGATCCGCCGACCGGTGCGTCTTTTCGCGGCGCTTGTAACAAGCCTCAAAGTGCGTGTGGGTTTGAACAGGCGGGCTCTCGACTGGGAGCCCGCGCGCGCCGCGTCTCGACGCTGATGACGATCGCGCGCTCGGGACGCGCGTGGTAGAGCCGGGCACCAACGTGGACCTCTAGCGCGGCCGTGGCCCGATCGGCGCGCCGCGGCTGGCGAAAAAGGCGATGGTGGCGGCCTGTTGGGGCTACTTCGCACCCGCAGGGCCCCGTGCGCGCTCTCGATAGATCCGAGCAATTTCCCGATTTCATGGCGCGCGATGACGCGGTTGGGCCTGGTTTTCTCGATGAACGGGCGATGCTTTGTCGGCCACTCTGATGGTATTGTCTACAAGGTGAGCTGACGGAGTATCGAGTGGCCGACGAGAAGAGAATTCGCTCGCTCGAAGATTTGCTGGCCGAGGAAGGATTGCTTCCGTTGGCGCGAGCCGTCGATCTGATAGGTCAGATCGCGGCGGTCGTCGACGTGGCCGCGGCAAACGGACAGCTGGTTGACCGGCTGGAGCCGCGCGCGATCCAGATCTCCGCGGGGGGGGCAGACGGCGGCAGCTCGAGCACGGGACGCACCATGGTGGTGGGCCTCATCAGCCCCGAAAATCTGCCGGTCCGTCCCGGAGGTCCGCGCGCCAGCTACCTGGCGCCCGAGGTGACGGAAGACAATCCGGACGCGGCGCGCACGGTGGCGGCGCTGGAATTCTCGGTGGCCGCGATCGCCTACGAGATGTTGGCGGGCTGTCCGGCTTTCCCCAAGGAGATCGGCGAAAGCCGCGACATCGACCGGGCCTTCGCGGCGATCCGAACGTCACCGCCTCCGGTCAGCGAGATGGTGCTGGGCGCGGCCGGCGGCATCGACGCCATCCTTGATCGCGCGCTGTCGGCCGATCCCGCGCGCCGCTATACGCGCATCTCCGATTTCGTGATGGCGATACGCGAGGTGTCCGACCCGAGCTCGGTCTGGGACGACGGCGCGACTGTGATCTGGTCGCCGGCCGCCGGTGACATGGAACCGCCTCCGCTGTCGCCGCGCATCACGCCGCCCGCCATCCGCCGCGTGTCGGCGGTGCACGCGGCCGTGCGCACGCAGTCGGCGCGGTTGGCCGACGCGGCCCGACAGGTCAAGTTGTCGGCGGGTGCCTTGGCGGAACACTGGCGCGAGCGCCGGCGGCTGGCGCACATGCGCCAGGTCGAGCCCATCACCCCGCCGTCACGCCCGTCGGTGACCAGTGTGTCCGAGTCGGATTCGCTGCCGCCGCCGCTGGCGCTGGCGTCGTTCCCGGCGCAGGCGATGCCGTCGCGGCGGACCCAGGTGTCGTTCCTGGCTGCCGCGGTGATGCTGGTGCTGGGCGCCGTCGTGGTGATGTCGGGCTCGCGGGTGCACGCGCCGGTCGAGGCAAACGCTAACGAGAGCGCCGCCCCGGCGGTGCCGTTTGTTCCCGAGTCGCTTCGCGCGCGGGCCCGCACCGAGCTGGCGCGCCCTCCGGCGGCGCAGCTCCCGCCGGCGGCTCCGGCGGCTCCGGCGGCTCCGGCGGCTCCGGACGTGCCGGCCACGCCCGCCCCCGTGATCCCGATCCGACAGCGACGGGGCAGCGCGACCACCTCGGCGGTCACGGTCTCGGCCTCCTCCTCCGCTCGCCAGGCCTCCTCGACCAAGGCGGCGCGCCGCCACTCGCGCCACGGCAGCGGCGCCCGGGTCGCCTCGAACAGCCGTCGCTGAGCGGGCCGCGGTCGGCAATCGGAATCGCCGCCGACCACCCGCCCGGATGGAAGGGGTGACCGGCGTCGCTTGTGCATTTGCGTCCTTTCGGCGAAACAAATCCTGAATCGGATTGTCGGTTGGGACGTGGAATAGGCCGGGATCAGGCGAATGGTCCCGAGCTGGGGTGTGACCCCCTCCACAACAACGGCGGACCCCTGCGGGGGAGAAGGCGGAGGCGATCATGAGTTGGTCTCGAGAAGGCTGTTCGTGGATGGCAGTTTCGTTGGCGGGCTGGGCCCTGGCGGCAGGCTGTGCGGACCCGGGCGCCGGCGATCCGGGAACGGGCACGTCGATCGTTCCGGCCACCGCGCGCGCGTCGATCGCGACCGCAGCCGGATCGGCGATTGCTCCGGCGTCGAAACTTCGGCGGGCGGCCAGCGCCGGCGCGCGGCGTTTTCACGCCAACGCCGCCGGTACCCAGCTCTCGGCGGTGGGCGAGCGGCATCGCCTGGAGATCCGCGGCGGCGTCGCGCGTGTCCAGCGACTCACCGCCCCCGCCGAGCGGCGCCAGTGGTTGCTGGCGCGCGCCCGCGCCGCCGCGGACGGGGTCGCCGCGCGTGCCATCGATCGGCCGGCGCCGCCGGCTCTGGAGATCCAGACGCTGTCGATCGCGCGCGCCGGCTACCAATGCCTGGACGGCGCGACCGCGAGCGTGGTCGACGAGGGCGGCGGCGCCTATCGGCGCTTCGCCACCTGCGGCGAGCGCTGGAGCAACGGCGCCCAGCATGGTGAGGTGGCGTTCGATTTTGCCCGGCGGCCGGCCGGCGCCGGTGACCTCGTGGTCACCTTGCGCGCGCGTATCGGCGCGCCCGCCGTGGAACGCGCGATGGTGGTCTCCGCCGACGACGCCGGGCTTCGGCTGGCGACGCCGGGTGGCGAACGCTTCCGCTTTGGGCACGCGACCTGGATCGACGCCGCGGGCCGGCGCAGCCCCGTGCCGGCCCGCTTCCGTGCGGGGGTCATCGAGCTCAGCGTTCCCGCCGCGGTGGTCGACGGCAGCCGCTACCCAGCCGTCCTGGACCCCATCGTGGGACCTGACCTTGGCACCGACACCCCGGTGCTGCAACCTTCCTCGTCGGGCATAGAGCCCGAGGTGGCCTCGGACGGCGTCAACTCGCTGGTGGTCTTCTCCGACTTTCAGCGCATCCGCGCCGTGCGCGCCGACGCCAACGGCGACGTGCTGGAGTTCGACTGGCTCGACCTGGGTGAGGACGGCTTTCTGCAATTCCGCCCCATGGTGGCTTTCGGGGGCGGGCGTTACCTGGTCGTGTGGTGGCAGGACGACGGCGCGGCCATCTCGATTCGCGGCCGCCTGATCGATCCCGACGGGACCATCGTCGGCGCGGCCAGCTTTCCGATCTCGTCGGCCGAAGGCGTCGACGCGGCAGTGGCCTGGAACGGACAGAGCTTCGTGGTCGGTTGGGGCGGCTTTGGTCCCGCGCCCGGCGTGCGTATCGCGCTGGTCGGTCCCGACGGCACGGTGGTCGCGGGCTCGGAGAGGCAGGTCTCGCCGACCAACCTGGCCTTCGAGCAACGCATCGCCGCCGGGTTGACCACGGCGCTGGTGGTCTGGGAAGAGCAGATCCCCGGCAACTTCTCCAGCCTGTTCCTGGGTGCCACCCGGATCGCGCAGGACGGCACCGTGCTGGACCCGGCCGGCATCCGGGTCGACCAGAGCGACACGTTCCAGAGTCAACCCGCGGTGGGCAGCGACGGGCAGCAATTCCTGGTGGCCTGGCAGCGCGGCGGCGAAGCGGCGACGATCCAGGGCGCGATCATCGACCAGGGTGGCCTGATCACCGCCGCGCCATTCCCCATCTCGCGTTCGCCCGGGGGTGTCTCGCGGCCGGCGGTCGCCTTCGGGGCGGGCGAGTTCCTTGTCGCCTGGCAGGCACAGACCGACGCCGACTCGATCTTGGCAGGCACAGCCGTGAGCCCGGGCGGTGCCGTCCAGGGCGCCGCCGACAGCCGGCTCGCCAGCGTCCAGGTGCGCGGTGGGGCCGATCCCACGGGCCTGACCTGGAACGGGTCGCGCTTCGTGCTGACGTTTGACGGAATCCGCCCCCAGCCGGACGGGTTCTCCATCTTTGGGATCGACGGGAGCATGGTGGCGTCCGATCTCAGCATCGCGGCCGACGCGCTGGCCTTCAGCCAGCTGCCCAACCACCAGTTCTCGCCGCACGCGGCCTGGGACGGCCTCAGCTACCTGGTCACCTGGAGTGACGAGCGGGACCCGGGCTTCGGTCAAGACACGGCGCGCGCGGTGCGCATCAGCGGCGCCGGCGTGGTGCGCGACCCCGCTGGCATCGCCGTGTCGGCGCCGCAGCGCGCGTTCAGCCACCACCTCGCGTCGAACGGCGACCGCCGATCGCTGGTGGTGTGGCAGACCACGACCGGTCGCGGCGCCGTGCGCTCGATCGCGGGCAACGGCACCCAGAGCCCGATCCGCGCGCTGGCGCCCGGTTCGCTGGCGAGCAATCCGCTGCTGGCGTCGAATGGGTCGACCTTTCTATCGGCGTTCGCGCGATCGAACGCCGCCGGTACCGGCACCGATCTGGTCGGCACTTTCGTCGCGGCGAACGGCAATCCCGGCGGGCTGTTCACCATCCGGCGCGCCGCAACCCCCAACAGCCTGGTCGCGGCCGGAGACGACTATCTGGTGCAATTCTCCGACGGCGGCGACCAGCTACTGATCGTCGGTTCCAGCGGACGGGTGTCGGCGCCCGTGCCCTCACCGTCGGGATCGCAGACGCTGGTGGCGGCCAGCGGCAGCCGCAATACCCTGGTCGGCTGGGTGACCTCGACTGGCCAGGTGCAGGCGCGCTTCTTCGCGCGCGCCGCTTTTCGCGGGCCGACGCTGTCGATCTCGCCCACCAGCGACGGATTCGCGCCCACCGTCGCGTTCGACGGTGCCCGCTACTGGATCGTGTGGGCGGCCGACCGCGAGACCGAGCGACCGATGATCCGCAGCGTCGAGGTCGGCGGAGCCCTGGGCGAAACTTCGCTGGTCGTCGACCAGGGCTGCGAGTCCCCTGAGCTGGCCAGCGACGGGGCGCAGCAGCTGATCCTGACCTGCTTCGAGTTCACCAACCGGTTCCGCGTCGCTCGCATCACCACCCGGCTCATCGACACCTCGGACGCGACCGCGACGGTGGCGGCGGCGCCAGTGGTACTGGCGGGCGGCGACTAGCCGGACGACACCGCGCCGCGCGGGCCAGGCCGCGCGGCGCGCCCGGCTTTTCACGGCGCGGGCTTGTAGTAGAAGCGCTCGTGATAGACCTTGCCGTCGCGCCAGCGGCGCACGGCGACCTGTTTGAGCTGCACGCGCGGGCCACCCTTGAAGGTGAAGTCCCACATCCATTCCGAGAAGCCGACGTTCTTCTTGTCGTCGTAAGCGCTGGAAGCCAGCTCGGCGCCGTGGAACTCGCCGACCTTGGCGAAGAACTCCACCTCGCGCTTGCGGTTGGCCTCCTTGCCGACACAGGGTGGGTCGAAGTTCTCGCACATCTCGATGTTCTCGGCGTAGAACTTCTCGAACGCGTCCATCGGTTTGCCGGCGAGAATCAGCTGGTTCACCTCGTCGTCGCTGCTCTTCATCGTGTGCCTCCTGGGGTTGAGGGTCGGCGGAAGCGTGTCACCCCGATCCGCGCTTGGCCAGCGCCAGTTTGGTCACGCCCGCGTGCGAGAGATCTGGTGTAGCGTTCCCTCATGACCAGGCGGGCGGAGGCCGTGACGCTGGTGGCGGCGATGGTCCTCGTCGGGGCGCCCGGGGCGCGCGCCTGGGACGACCTGGGCCACATGGAGGTGGCGGCGGTTGCCTTCCCCCAGCTGACGCCGGCGTCGCACAAGCGGGTCGCGGCGCTGCTGCGCCGGAATCCCAGCTACGCGAACTGGATAGCGGGCGCGCGGAAGGTCGATCGTGATCGGATCGCCTTCCTGCGCGCCGCCACCTGGGCCGACGCCATCAAGAGCGACCACGCGTACAAAGACGACGAGCAGGGCGACTCGACCGCGGCGCAAAACCTGGGCTACGGCGATCTTCTCCGCCACCGATACTGGCACTACGTCGATCGACCGTTCTCGCCCGACGGCACGCCGCTGGTCGAAGCCAAAGCTCCCAACGCGGCGACCCAGATCGCGCGTTTCCGCGCGGTCCTGGCGGCAGCCGGAGGGGACGACGGGGTGAAGTCGTATGACCTGACCTGGCTGCTGCATCTGGTGGGCGACGTCCACCAGCCGCTGCACTGTGTGTCGCGGTTCGATCGACAAACGCCCGGCGGCGACGACGGGGGCAACAAGGTCAAGATCACGGGCAACACCGCTCCGGCGATCTGCGACGACCCCCGCTACTGCCCCTTCGGTCCGCCGGGCGAGCTGCATACCTTCTACGACGTGCTGACCGGGCAAAGCTACGCCGTCGGCGCCGCCGACGCAGCGGCGGCGGCATTGCCACCGGCCAGGCCATCCCAGTCCAGGGTCGCCGACGAGGCGGCCTGGATTCAGGAAGGCTGGGAGCTGGCGCAGTCCCGGATCTACGTGGCGCCCATCGGGATCGGCGCGGGGCCGTTCACCATCGACGCCGACTACCAGCGCGCGGCGACCGCGCTGGCGCGCCAGCGCATCAGTTTGGCGGGGGCGCGGCTGGCCAGGCTGCTCAACGATTGCTTTCAGAAGGAAGCGGCCGCGGCGCCACCGCCCTCCACTGGTCGCCGCCCATCGCCGGAGGGTTTGCGCCGGCGCCGGCTCGGGACATGATGGGGCGGTGACGCGCCTGTCAGTCAACGTCAACAAAATCGCCACGCTGCGCAACACGCGCGACAACGGTGTTCCCGACCTGCCGCGCCTGGCCGCGCTGGCGCTCGAGGCTGGCGCGCACGGCATCACCGTCCACCCGCGCCCCGACCAGCGGCACATCCGCCCCGACGACGTCGCGGTGCTGTCGGCGGTGGTCGCGCGCTTTCCCGGTCGCGAATACAACATCGAGGGTAACCCCTTTCACGGGTTGCTCGAGCACTGCGAGCGAACGCGGCCGACACAAGCGACGCTGGTGCCCGACGCGCGCGAGGCCCTGACCAGCAACCACGGCTGGAACCTGGCCGAGCTGCGCGGCGCCGAGCTGGGCGCGCTGGAGAGCGCCATCGAGCGGCTGCGCGCGCTCGGGTGTCGGGTCAGCCTGTTCGTCGATCCGCTGGCCGAGCTGATGCCGCTGGCGCGCAGGCTGGGAACTGACCGGGTCGAGCTTTACACCGAGCCCTACGGCGCCGCCGCCGTCGAGGGGCGGGCCGACGCGATGCTGGAACGCTATGCCGCGGCGGCGGCCGCGGCGCACGCGCAAGGCCTGGGCGTCAACGCCGGGCACGATCTCAACCTCGCCAACCTGGGCCCATTCCTGGCGCGAGTTCGCCCGGTCGACGAGGTTTCGATCGGCCACGCGCTGATCGCCGACGCGCTCGAGCTGGGCCTGGGTGAGACGGTGCACCGCTACCGCGCGATCTGCGAACGCGGCTAGCGGGACTGCCGGCCGCAGACCGCGCTGCCGGCCGCCCGGTCGAGGTTCGCCTGGGATTGCCGCCTCGGCCAGTACCGATGGCGCATCCCGGACTTACGTTTTCAATACGATGCCAAACATCCTGGCAATCGTCGCTACGCCGACGTGGGGCTGGCCGTCATCGTGACGCTTTGACGTCAGTCCTCAGCGCAAGGCAAGGAGGCGAACCATGAACCGCATGAATCGGAAACCTGACCGGCAGCCCATCGAAAAAGGCGACTTCCAGCCCGAGCCCGCAGAGCCGCACCACGCCGAGGACGCGGAGCGCATTCGCTCCGAGTCGCAGACCGCGCAGGACCGGGAGCACACCATTCGCGGCGGCGACAAGCGGACCGCGCCGATGAAAGAGTTCCCGACCTAGGAAGGGCCAACGAAAGGATCAACGGCATCGCGCCGGCAAGCGGCGGCGAGGCGTCTTGACAGCGCTTCGTTCAGCCGCAGATCTCCCGCATGCTGGGAACTGCACCGATCATCGCGTACGTGCCGGCTCTGGATCTGGCGCGTGCGCGCAAGTTCTACGAGGACAAGCTGGGGCTGGTACCCAAGGAGGAGTATGGCGGCGGCACCGGCTTGGTCTACGAGTGCGGCCAAGGGTCGACGTTCTTCATGTACCAGTCGCCAGGCGCGGGCACGTCGAAGGCGAACCAGGCCTTCTGGGCGGTCGACGATCTCGCCGCCGAGATGGCCGCGCTTCGCGCCAAGGGCGTGCGCTTCGAAGAATACGACTTGCCTGGGCTCAAAACGGTGAACGGCGTCAACGTAGGCGGAGGCGCCAAGACCGCGTGGTTCAAGGACAGCGAAGGAAACATCCTGGCGCTGAGCCAGCGAATCTGAAGGCGCGACCGCTCTTCGCGTGGAAAACCCCGCACACGCTCAACGCGCGTGGGCTGTGCTCTTCGACCGGCCGCCGCTGGCTGCTCGCGGCGCGTGGGCCGGGCGCGGCTTGCCGCGGCTCGCCTTCGCGTGACCATTGCTGTGCCTGGCCAGCGTGGCCTTGAGCGCTTCCATGAGGTCGACGACCTTGCCGCCTTCGGCCTCCTCGGCCTCGGGGACCACGATCTCCTTGCCCTGATCCTTCTTGCGCACCAGGGCCATCACCTTCTTGGTGTGGGTGTCCTCGTAGCGCGAGGGATCCCATTTGCTGGTGAGCGAATCGATGAGCTGCCCGGCCATGGTCAGCTCGCGGGCTTTCACCGCGGCCTTGCCCGGCAGATCGCCCACGATCTTGGGGCTGCGCACTTCGTCGGGAAAGTACATGGTCTGCAGCGCGAGCGCGTTCTCCAGTGGACGGATACACACCACGTACTCCTTGGTCCGCATCACGAAGCGGCCGATGGCGACGCGCCCTTTGTCGTACATCGCCTGGCGCAAGAGCGCGTAGGCCTTGTGCGCGGAAGCGCCGTCGGGGCCCACGTAGTACGTCTGATCCCAGCTCGCCGGGTCGATCTCCTCGAGCTTGACGAACTGCTCGATGTCGATGGTGCGGGTCTTCTCCGGCTCGGCCGCCTCCAGCTCCTCGTCGGTCAGCACCACGAATCGGCCCTTGGCGACCTCGAAGCCCTTGCGGATCTTGTCCCACGGCACCTCGCGGCCCGAGCGTTCGGAGACCCGCTTGTGGTGGATGCGCTGGCCGGTTCCCTCCTCGAACTCGTGAAAGGCCACCCGGTGCGACTCGATCGCGCCGTAGAGCTTCACGGGGACGTTCACCAGGCCGAAGCTGATCGACCCACTCCAAACTGGACGCGGCATACCCAAAGCCTAGCCATCGAATCGCCGCCCGGGCAGGGGAGGGGCACCGGGGTTGTCCAGCCGGCGGAGGCCGCCGGCTCAGTCCTTGCTTCAGTCCTTGCTGACGATGCCCAGGGTGGTGGCGCCCGCGCCGCGCACGATGTCCATGAAGTGGACGGCGTCGCCGTAGGGGGCGTCGTCGTCGATCTTGAAGAACACCACCTTCTGGCTCTTGTACCTGATCTTCTCGGCCACCTTGGCAGCCAGCGCTTCCGGTGCCACCGGTTCCTGGTTGAGCGACAGCTCGCCCTTGGCGCTGTACTCGACCACCACCGGCGACGCGCTGGGCTCGGGCGGGGTGTTGGACTCGTCCTTGCGCGGGATGTTGGCGGTCAGCTCCTTGAGCATCGACGGGGCCAGCACCATGAAGATGATCAGCAGCACCAGGACCACGTCGATGAGCGGCGTGACGTTGATGTCCGACCGTACACCCTTGCGCCCGCCCCCGGCATCCATCGCCATCAGACCGCCCCCGGTGGGATGCTCATCGTCGTGGCCGTCTGCCTCATCACGGTGTCTGCCCCTTGACCTCGTCGGTGCCCAGCATGACGTCGCTCAGCCCCGCCTTGTGCACCGCCTCCATCACCTCGCGGACCGCGCCGTAGGTGGTGCGGTTGTCGCCCTTGATGAACGCGGTCTTCTCGGGGTGCTTGCGCCGTTCTTCCTCTATCAGTCGCGTGACGTCCCTGGTCTCGGCGATCGGCCGCCCGAACACGAACACCCGCTTCTCCTTGGTGACCGAGATGATGATGTCCTTACCGTCGTCGGGCTTGCGGTCGTGGTGCACGGTGCGCGGCAGCTCGACGGGGACGCCGCTGGCGATGATCGGAGTCACCACCATGAAGATGATCAGCAGCACCAGCACCACGTCGACCAGCGGGGTGACATTGATCTCCGCGCGGATCTTGCCCGGCTCGCGCCGCGGCGTCGCGCGCAGCGCCTGGCGCGCGCGCTCCAGCCGGCGTTTGACCCGGGACGCGCTCACGCGCTCGCGCCGCTCCGCCGGGCCTCGCGCATCATCCGGTCGACGATCTCACCGGCGGTCTCGTCGACGTCGACCGTGACGTCGTCGACCCGGTTGATGAAGTAGTTGTAGAACCAGACCGACACGATGGCGACCGCGAGGCCGACCGCCGTGGTCAGCAGCGCCTCGGAGATGCCGGCCGACACCGTTGCCAGGCCGCCGCCACCGCCCTTGGGGTCGGCCATGTTCTGAAAGGCGGTGATGATGCCGAAAACGGTGCCGAACAGGCCGACGAACGGCGCTGATGACGAGATCGTCGCCAGCGTCGCCAGCCCCTTCTTGAGGTTGACCACCTCGCGCTCCTTGACTCGGTTCATCGCGCGGATGACGTCGTCGACCACCAGCTCGACCTCATCCCGGTCGCGGGCACGCGGTCCCAGCTCCCCCACGCCACGCGCGAACTCGTCGATGCCGAAGCCGATGACGCGCGCGATGGGGCTGCCCTTCCATCTGCGGTCGACGCCCACCAGATCGCTGAGCGGGGCCTGATTGGCGATCAGCTGTTGAATGGCGCCCACGTAGCCCAGCGACTGACGGCGCCCCTTGCGAAAGGTGAGCCACCTCTCCACGACCATCCCGATCGCGTAGATGGACATCACCAGCAAGATGGCGACGACCGTCTTCGCCACCACGCCCATCTGTTGCCACATGTGAAAGAGGGAGAAATCCATCCTGGTCAGCTCCTTGTGAACGCCGGTCGGGACCGCTAGTTGCTCGGGCCATGCTCGCGGCGCGGGCAGCCCAACCGAGCGTATCGTATCTCGCCGGGCGCGCGTGCGTCGGGTTTGCGCATCCGTCGGCAAGCACCGACAGGCCAAGTGACAGCGCGCCGCGGACGACATCCCACGACATCTCGCCCCGGCCGCCGCCCGTGCGGTCCGCAGGCGCAGGCGACGGGGGCCTGCTTGCGCCTACAGGCCCAGCGTCAACCTGGGGGCAAGGTCGACCTGGAAGGCGCCGGCGGGGACCGGGGCGCCGGCGTCCAGGCGCGGCGCCATCACCACCAGAAAGACCATGGTCTTTTTTTCGAAGATGCTCTGCGAGAGGAAGTTGTGGGCCGGGGAGTTGTCGCGCACCACCAGGTGGCGGGCGTTGTTCTCGCCGACCGTCGCGCCGGCGGCCAGCGGCTCGGTGACGCCGACCGCGACCACGCCGGGGTCGGTCTCGCGGGTCGATCCCGCAGGGCCGACGAAGATCTGGATGGCTGGTACGTCGAAGGTCAGGGAATTGACCGGGACGGTGATCGCGATGTCGGCGTCACGGACGATCACCACCGCCCGGCGCTCGACCGTGGTCACGAATGAGTCGTCCTGCAGAATGTCGACGGCGTGGGCGCCCACCACGCGTGCCCGCGCGAAGCACCGCCGCATGGTCGCGTCGCACGCCGTCTGCACCTCGGCCGTCGCCGTTCCCGTCGGCACTTCCGTCGATCCGATCGCCGCACCGCAGATGTCGGGCCCCGCGGGATCGCAGGTCACCATCGGGATCGACCCTTGCGCATTGCCAAAGTCGGCGCTGTACGTCTGACGTTGCAGATCGACGTCCACGTTGAAGACGTCCGATCCGCAGCCCCCCAACAGGGTCGCCATCGCCGAGAGCACCGCCGCGACCACCCGGTCACCAATTTCTCTTCGCCGATTGCTCATGTGACCAAACTTAAGACCGCGTTTCCGACCTCCAAGGGGGACGGCGAGCGCCGAGCGCGCCGTCCCCGCGTCCTCAAGAACGGCGCAACGGCAGCAACAACGGCGCGTGTCGGCGGTGCTGCAGCGTTTTCAACGCAAACCCCGCGCCGAAGAGCACAGCCGTCGGCAACGCCAACCAGAGGATCACCGGCACCATGAGAATCAGGAACGGTAACGCGACCACACCCAATAGACCTGCTGCAAAAATAAGCATCGCCCAACCTCCCAACATCGCCTGAATGCGATGATTGAAAGGTAATCATTCGCGCGACCCGGAGGAGTCGGGATCGGCCTTCCAGACCGTGGCTGAGCTCAGGAACGGATCTGCTGCGCCAGATAATTGGCCTCGCCGACCTGCTCGATCAGCGTCTGCTGGGCTTCGATCCAATCGAGGTGTTCCTCCTCGGACTTCAGCATCTCTTCCAGGAGATGCCGACTGCCATTATCATTGTGACTGCGCGCGATCTCGACGCCACGGTTCATGCGCGCGACGGCGTCCTTTTCCAGCGCGTGGTCGCTCTTTAGCTGCTCGACCACGGTTTCACCGACGTTGATCTTGAACAGGCGCTGCACGTTGGGCACGCCACCCAGGAACAGGATGCGCTCGATCAGCACGTCCGCGTGCTTCATCTCGTCGATCGACTCGGCGCGCAGCTTGTCGTGCAGGCGGTGATAGCCCCAGTTGTGGCACATCCGTCCGTGCAGGAAGTACTGGTTGACCGCCGTGAGCTCGGCGGTCAGCACTTCGTTGAGGATGTCCAGCACCTCCGGATCGGTCTTGGGCGGATTCATGGCCCCGACACGTTAGCGGCGTCAGGGGACGACTGCAACGTGGGTGAGGGGGGGACGTTGAGGGGGGGACCCTTGAGGGCAATGCAGTTCGGTTAAGCGGGCCTCGGCCTCGGGCCTCAGGCCTCAGGCGTGGAGTTGACCCGGTTTGGTGGACGGTTGGCGGCTTACGCCGCGGGCTGCAGTTCGTGCTTCTTCTCGTAGCTGATCGGGGACTCGTACTCCAGTGCTGAGTGGCGGCGGTGGGGGTTGTACCAGCCCTCGATGAACTCG
>DASRQZ010000170.1:0-70014 GCA_035696125.1 Polyangia bacterium | reverse complement strand
AGAGCACCATGGCGCTTCGGCAGAGTTGATAGGCGATCCTGTATTCCTGCAACGCGATCTGGTTGGCGCGATCTTCGTAGGCTTGATTGGCACGATCCAGGTGCTGCTGGCTATCGGCTTCCTTGCTCCCGTCCAGGCATTTGGCGAACGCGGGCATTTGCCATGGAATTATCAGCAGGACAGCCGTTATTGACATGAGACCCAAACGAGGTCGAAAAAACAGCACGATAAACGATGACACGATAAACAAGGATGACACCATGGGAGCGAATCGTAAATCTCTGATGATCGGTTGGTGGAAAATCGTGGCGGCGTTGGCCGCGGCGATCGCTGCGCTGCTGCTGGTCTACATCCGCGTCATCCCTAAACCGCCGGTTTACGCGCCTCTGACGCCGACGCAGGAGCGGGCTGTGTTCGTCAAGGGTCTCAGGGGTTCAGGGGAGGCACCCGAGGAATTGCAATCGCTCTTGCAGGCCAAGACCAACATGCTCTGGGGCGCGGCCATCACAATCGGTAAGGAACAACTGCGCGGCAAGGACGATCTGGTCGATGCCGGCCAGGTCGAATGCTTCAGGGCTGGGTGCATGCGCGAGATGAGATTCAAGGATCGTACCGCCGCCGGCCGCTTCGAAGAGAATCTTCTGCTCGGAGCCAACTCGCCGCTTCGCCTATGGCCCGGCCGGATTTATCGCGGACCCTTCTCTGATGATGGAGAACACGGTGTCACCGCCGTCTGGGCGCTATTGATCGATCCGGCACAACACCGGCATCTCGAGGCCCTTTCAAGGGTACCCCACGCGATGGCGCACATGCCGCCGTCGCCGAATGGGGCTATTTCCGGTCTCTAACAAGGAGAATAGTGATGCGCAAGATCCCCGTGACTCCTCATTCTTTCCTGGCTTCGTTGTTTGGCTTCTTTCTGGTGAGCGTGCCCGCCCACGCCAATTCTCCGCAGACCAACGAGTACTTCGGCGTCAATTGCCGGGTGATGGGGACGCCGACCGGCTATGACGTTACCATCGAGCCGGATGGACTCACCCTGACTCCATCGGGCTCCGCCAGCCATAGCGTGGATCTCTACTGCCCTGCCAATCTGTCGACGCTGACCGGCACTCCGTTGTGGATGAAGGACTTCTCGTTTGTCATGGATGCCAGGTCGGTGCCAAGTGGGACGGTCGCAACGCCAGCGTGTCAGGGCGTTTTGGTGACAAAAAATAGCGCGCTGGTGATCAACAACGTTCCTGTCACCGATCAAACCCCGTATTACGGCGTCGAGAGCGCCTACTACAAATGCACGGTAACCAGTACCACCAATGTCGCTACACGCATCCATGGATACAGCATGCTAGTGACGTACTATACCGCCGCGGCGCCCTTGTAGGAGGTGCCCGCTACCGTCGGCATTGGCCGCAAGTCGTTGCGACTGCGGCCAATGAACAGAAGCGCGAATCGCTGGGGACGTCGTGTTGCATTACGTGCATCAAGCAGCCGAACCTCTCTCTCGAGAGAGAGAGGCAATCGGTCAAGCAGGTCCTCTTGGTGTTGGACGAATCCGGGCACCATGCCTCCCGCAAGGCGCAGTAACCTTCACAGCTGCCGTCCTTACCGCAGTTCCACGAGCTGGGATCGGCGCCGATGCAGTCGGAGGATCTGAGGTCCTCTCGCAGGGCCGCGGCATGGTGTGCGCTGTTCGCGAGACAGCTCAACACTGTCCCGTCTCCCCCGTTGGTTGGTAGGTGCCACCCCGCCGTGGTGCATACCGCGAGGCACTCGGCGAAATCAGCGAACGGGTTGTGGCACGCCGACGTGACAGTCGAGCAGTAGTCCCGGCATTCCGGGTTGGGGATGGCCTGCGCGATAGGCTGCGGCGTTCCGGCGTCGCCTCCGGCGTCGGCGAGATCGAAGCAGGCCTCGGCTGCGTCCTCCCCGCTGCTGCATTCGGCCTGGTCGCTGCCGCCATCGACCAGATCGGGTGGTCCGTCAGGCGATTCGTTACGCTCGGCGAGGGTGTCGTCCGCGTCGGAGCGCGTGTCGGCGTCGTGACCGGCGTCGCTGACGCGAGGGCAGTCATCGGCGGATAGCTGCGTGAGCGGCATGACCAGCCTGGCATTGTGTACGTTCAAGGTGAACACCTTCGACCCCGTGAGAGATGGGCAGTCCCGCAGGTCGAAGAGAACGACCTGCACCGTAAATTGCGTGACTCTCGTCGGGAGATAGATGCCAACCACCCGGCTGCGCTTGAATGCGGCGTTGGGCGGCGCGGCGCTATCGTGGGCGAAGCCATCCGGTGTGTCTACACGGGCCTCAACGCTGGAGATCTGGTCGGGATCGAACTCTCCTTCGAGCTCGATCGATGCCACCATCCATTGCTGACAGCTGCCGCCGGTGATCAGCAGCGATAGCAGCAAGCGCCATGGCAGGCACCGCCTAGAGGTGGGGGACAAGCGGCTTCCTCTTCGTTGCGCCATTGTCCTCCGCTCCATCGTCCCCGGCTTCGTCAGTCGCCGGTGCCGTGCTCCCTCGATCGGCTGGCGTCTCGGCCGGGAGCTGTGTGGGAACCACTCCAGCGGATTCTCCGGGCTGTGGCGACGAATGTGGGGCGCTGGAGGTGGCAGGGAGGGCGGTCGGCACGCGGCGCTTCCCGGTCTTGCGGGGGCGCTCTCGTGTGGTCTCATTCGCCATCGTGTCCGGGGCCTCGGTGAATTGCGGCACAGCATCTTGTGGGCGCTGATCCGGAATAGGCGACGGGAGCACCCGGCGCTCCACGACGGTCAGCGGCGGCGGCGTCGTGGTCAAGGGTGGTTGGGCGAGATGCGGGTTCCGGTGATTCGAGATCCAGCGCACTCCTAACCCAGCGCTCGCAAGTCCGGCGGCGAAGGCGATCCAGCGCGTCCCCTCCGCGATCCGGGAATGAGCAGATCGGCGGCGCGACCGTTGCCTGTCGATGAGCAAAGCATTGCCCTCCTGCCCCCCCGCCGCCAGCGCCTCCCAGAACGCGCTCACCGACGCAAACCGCGCGTCCGGATCCTTCGCCAACGCGCGCGCGATCGCCGCCGCGGTTCCGGGCGGCAGGCCCGGCACCAGCGTGGCCAGCGGGGCGGGGGGTTCGTAGACGATCCGGTACAGGACCACCGACAGCAGCTCGCCGTCGAAGGCGGGGCGGCCGGCCAGCATCTCGTAGACGATCGCGGCCATGGCGAACTGGTCGGCCGCGGGGCCCAGGGTGTCGCCGTTGCCGCGCGCTTGCTCGGGGGCCATGTATTGCGGGGTGCCCAGCAGCATGCGGTCGTGGGTCACGGCCAGCGACGGGACCAGCCGCTTGGATAGGCCGAAGTCGACCAGCTTGATCCGTTCCGGTTCATTGCTGCCCTCGGGCAGCACGAAGACGTTGGCGGGCTTGAGGTCGCGGTGGACGATGCCCTGGGCGTGCATCGCCGTCAGACCGGCGGCGATCTGCCGCGTCAGCCGCAGCGTGCGCTCGAGGGGGAGGGGGCCTTCGGCGATCAACGCGCCCAGGTCACGGCCCTCGAGCAGCTCCATGACCAGGTAGGGCCGGCCGCCCTCGGTCTCGTCGAAGTCGATGACCTGCACGATGTTGGGATGACGGAGCTGGGATGCGATGCCGGCCTCGCGGCGGAAGCGCTGGCGGGCCATGGGGTTGTGGGTCAGGTCGACGTTGAGGATCTTGAGCGCGTAGCGTCCCACCAGGCGTGCGTGGCGCGCTTCGTAGACCTCGCCCATCGCGCCGTGGCCGACGTAGCGGACGACCTGGTAGCGCTGGCGCAGGTCCTGGCCCGGCTGCAACGATCTCGGCGCCGGCTCGGTGATCTGGGGTCCCGGCACGGTGTCGGCGCCGGCGCGGGCCGCCTCCTTACCGTCTTCCGTTTCGGACGGCAGCGCGTCGGCCTGCTCCTGCTCGTCCTGATCCTCTGCCGTCCCGGGCGGATCCGGCCCCAGGAACGGCAGCGCGGCGCCGATCAGCCCCGCGCACTGCGGGCAGCGCTCGACGTGCGCCCAGGTCCGCTGCCGCGCATCGGGCGCCAGCGCTCCCAGCGTCAGGTCCAGGATCACCTGTTCATCGGGGCACGACACCTCCGGTAAAACGGAGACCGACGGCCTTATTTCCACGCCTTCCCCCGCGCGGACCTTACCACGTTCGTTCAACGCGCCGGGTGCGGCGGATTCACGCAGGGCGGGAAGGCTGTGCCTATAATCGCGGTTGAGCGGGCCACGCCACGGAAACGCAGGCTCATGCAGCAGCCCCGGCAAGGCACAGAGGCGGACTTGGATCATCCCGATGACGGGCTGGCGCAAGTCATGCTTGCGGCCTTTTCCAGCGCCTGGACCTCGCTGACGACCCCTGGCGGGCCGCTGCGCGCGCCGGTCCCGCCCGAGGTCGGGCCCGCCCTGGAGGAGCTGTTTTCCACCGGCCAGCGGCAGTGGCCCGATCTCCCGGTCGACGCCGCCGCGCTGGCCGCCCACCTGGCGCGCCAGATCCCCTCCGACACCGCGGACTTCCCGGCCGCGCTGGGCACGATCAGCGGCGCCGCTGACCTGTACCTGGCCGTCGCCTGCGCCACCGGGGTTCCCGGCGCGCTGGAGGCCTTCGACCGCAGCTGCGCGGCCGCCATCAATGGCACCATCGCCGCCATCGATCGCGCGCCCAGCTTTCGCACCGATGTCCGGCAGGCGCTGCACGAACGGCTGTTCGTGGGTTCGGCCGACGCCCCCGCGCGCATCGGCACCTACGCGGGTCGGGGGCCGCTGGCCGCGTGGGTCGCGATCGTGACCCAGCGACTGGCCCTGCTGATGCGGCGCACGGAACAGAACCGGGCGCGCATCGAAGACCGCGCCGCCAGCGAGCCGCTGCCGCAGCCCGACGATCCCGAGCTGGCCTATCTGAAGCAACGGTACCGGGATGAATTCAAAGCCGCCTATCGTGCGGCGCTGGAGGCGCTGTCGGAGCGGGATCGGACTTTGCTGCGCCTGCACCTGTTCGAGGGTGTGACCCTGGAGCGGCTGGGCGCCATGTATGGGGTCAACGCCTCGACCGTCTCGCGCTGGATCGAGAAGGCCCGCGCGGCGATCCGGGACACCACCCAGGCCCGACTGCGCGACCAGCTGCGGGTATCGACCGGTGAATTCGCCTCGTTGGCACGGCTGGTGGTCAGCCAGCTCGACGTCAGCATCATGGCGCTCTTCGAACAGCCCCGGCCTCATCAATCCTGAAACGACGCTGGCCAGTTTTCTGGCAGCTAGAAAAACGCAGCGGTCGGGTTCTTTTTCACGCAAGGCTGAGTTTGGCCTGTGTCTCCACCCCAGGGGCGAATCACCGGAGGTCGGTGGGCGCCCCCCGGAACCCGACGGCGGAGACAGATCATGGGACCACAGACCCGAGGGGAAGCGGATGGCGCGGCGGTGCTCGTCCTCAATCAAATCCAACAGCTGCGCCGGCGCGCGGGCGCGCTGACCCGCAACCAGGCCGACGCCGAGGACCTGTTGCAAGACACACTGGAGCGGGCGCTGCGGGCCCTTCCGCGGCTGCGCCCGGAATCGAACCTGGGGGCCTGGCTGAACACCATGATGAATCATCGCTTCATCGATTCCTGGCGCAGCGGCCGGCACACCCGCCCGCTGGAGGCGGCGGAGAACATCGCAGCGGCCGAGCCAGAGCCCCCACCGCCCTGGTTGGAGATCACCGAGGCCCAGATCAAGCGGGGCATCGACGACCTGCCGGTGTCGTCGGCCGACATCCTTCGCCTGCGCTACTATCGCCGGCTGTCGTACGCGGAGATCGCGCGCCGGCTGGGCATCACCGGCGACACGGTGGGCACGCGCCTGTTTCGCGCCCGCCGCCGCCTGAAGCGGATCCTGATCGCCCGGTATCTGCGGCCCACCCCCTTGATCACGCCGCTGCACGCCCGTCGGCCTCGGCGCCGTGCCGGCGCGGCGTCGCTGGCCGAGGCGCTGCGCCTCGACTCTGCAAGGGCAAAGACCGTGATCAGGGTGGCAGCCCCCGCAGCCGCAGCAGCCGCCGCCGCCGTGTGATCGCGGCGCGCTCCGTCGCGCGCCGGCTCTGGCAAGATCACCGGGTGTATTCGCGGCTGCGGTTGGACATCGGATGGCTGGACTTGCTGGCCGGCGCGGTCGCGCTGGTCAGCGCGAGCGAGCGCGAGCGGCGACAGCGACGCGTGGAAGATCTGGTCGCCGGCGGGGATCGGTTTCTGTGCTGCCTGTCGGTGCGCAGCGCGCTCGATCTCTACTTGCAGGCGGTGGCGCTGCCGGCCGGCAGCGAGGTGTTGATGACCGCGCTCAACATCCCCGACATGGGGAAGATCGTGGCCAGCCACGGCCTGGTGCCGGTGCCGGTCGACCTCGACCCCGAGACGCTGGCGCCCGCGCCGGGCGCCTGGCTGCGCGCCGCCGGACCGCGCACGCGCGCGTTGCTGGTGGCGCATCTGTTCGGGTGCCGCTCGGAGCTGGATGATCTGGCCGTGCTGGCCCGAGAGCGCGGCTGGTTACTGCTGGAGGACGGCGCGCAAGCCTACACCGGACGAGACAGGCTGGATGACAGCCTCGCCGATGCGTCCTTTGTCAGCTTCGGCCTCATCAAGACCGCGACCGCGCTGGCGGGCGCGCTGGTGCGGGTGGCCGATCCGGAGGTCTTGCGCCGGATGCGGGCGGCGCAGGCGCGCCAGCCGGTGCAGGGCCGCGGCGACTGGGCGCGCCGTCTGGCCATCGCCGTGGCGTTCAAGGCCCTGGCCTGGCCGCCGCTGTTCGGCGCGTTCGTCGCACTCTGTCGCCTGCTGGGCGGCGACGCGGATCGCTTGCTGAGCCGCTCGGCACGCTCGTTCGCGGGCGCGGATCTGCTGGCGCGTATTCGCCGCCGTCCCTCCGCTCCCTTACTGGCGCTGCTGGAACGGCGGCTGCGCCAGTCGCCCGCGGCGCGCGTGCGGGCGCGCTGCCGGACCGCGCGCGAGATCCTGGCCCGTTTGCCTGCGACGCTGGTGCCGCCCGGCCGGCGCGCCAGCTTCGACAGCCACTGGGTGGTGCCGATCCGGGCCGTCGATCCTGTCCGGGTGACCGGCGCGCTGCGGGCCGCCGGTTTCGACGCCGCGATCGCCAGCAGCCTGACGGTCCTCGACCCGCCGCCGGATCGTCCCGACCTGGATCCGGTCGCGGCGCGCCACTTGCTGGCGGCCCTGGTCTACCTGCCCGCCTACCCGGCGCTGCCGGCGCGGGCCCGCGACCGCCTGGTCGGTGCGTTGCGGGCCGCGGAGTCAGGACCCTCGTGAACGAAGGTCATTGCGCGGCTGGGTGAAACTACCCAGTCGTGACGTCGCCTGAAATTGGGGGATCCTCCCGAAGTCGTCCGGGTTCCTTCCCCGTATCTTGGCCGCAGAAGGGAGACAGCATGACGACATCTGGACAGAACGTCACGGAGCCGATCGAGCCGCTCATCGAATCGGGAGAGGCCTTCAGACGCCTCGGTGGTTTGCAAGAGGCCAACCGGGATCGCTTCGACGTCATCGTGATCGGCGGCGGCCAGGCCGGTCTATCGGTCGGGTACCACCTACGAAAACGGGGACTGCGCTTCGTGATCCTGGACGCGTCCGATCGAATTGGCGACGTCTGGCGCCAGCGCTGGGATTCGTTGCGCCTGTTCACTCCCGCCAAGCTGGATGGGCTGGCCGGTATGAGATTTCCGGCCCATCCCGATTCGTTCCCCAGCAAAGATCAGATGGCCGACTACCTGGAGGCGTACGCGGCGCGCTTCGAGCTGCCGGTCCGCACCCGCTCCCGGGTCGACAGGTTGTTCAAGCGCGACGGCGTCTTCGTGGTGAAGATCGGCGACCGCGAGCTCACGGCCGACCAGGTCGTGGTGGCGATGGCCAGCTACCAGCAGCGGCGGGTTCCGTCGTTCGCGCGCGAGCTGCGTGCCGACATTGTCCAGCTCCACTCGTCCGAGTATCGAACGCCCGCCCAGCTGCGCCCGGGGGCCGTGTTGATCGTGGGCGCGGGCAATTCGGGTGCCGAGATCGCGGCCGAGCTGGTGCGCGGGCTCCCGGTGGTGATGTCGGGACGCGACACGGGCGAGGTCCCCTTCCGCATCGATGGCTGGGCGGGGCGCACGTTCCTGGCGCGCTTCGTGCTCCGCGTGGTCTTCCACCGCATTCTGACGGTGAAGACGCCGATGGGGCGCAAGGCACGCCCCAGGTTCATCTCGCGCGGCACGCCGCTCATCCGCGTGAGGTCCCGCCACCTTTCCGCGGCTGGGGTCCAGCGGGTGCCGCGTATCACCGGCGCCCGCGATGGCCTGCCGGTCGCGGAGGACGGTCGGGTTCTCGACGTCGCGAACGTGGTGTGGTGCACGGGCTTTCACCCCGGGTTCTCCTGGATCGACCTGCCGATCCCGCGATCGGACGGCGACGGCGAGCCCATCCATGATGGCGGCGTGGTGACCGCTTCGCCCGGGCTGTATTTCGTGGGGCTGCATTTCCTGTACGCCGTGTCGTCGACGATGATCCACGGCGTGGGTCGCGACGCCGAACGTATCGCGCGCGCCATTCAGGCCCGCCACGCCGCGCACCAAGGCAGCCAGCGCTGGTAAACTGCGCGGGTGCGCGCGTCCAAGGCGATCCCCCGCCGGCTCCGGCGACCCGCGCCGCCCGGCGGCGATGGCCAGGCGCGCGACGAGGCGGATCGCGGTCGGGACGCCTACCGGCGGCGCGCCTGGGCCGAGGCCCATCGTTGCCTCGCCGCCGCGGATCGCCGCGCGCCGCTCGCGGCTGCCGATCTCGAGCTCCTCGCCTGGGCGGCGGCCCTCATCGGTCACGACGACGAGTTTCTGAGCTTGATGGACCGGCTCTATCAGCTGCACCTCGACGCCGGGGATGCGCGGCGCGCGGCGCGTTCTGCCTTCTGGTTGGGCCTGCGCCTCCTCGCGATGAGGGAGGTCGGGCGCGCCGGCGGATGGCTGGGGCGCGCCCAGCGCCTGGCCGAGCGCACAGACTGCGTGGAGCAGGGTTATCTGTTTCTGCCCGTCGTCCTGCGCAGCCTGGGCGCCGGCGACTTCGACGCCGCGCGCGCCGCCGCCAGCCAGGCCGTCGCCATCGGCGACCGTTTTGGCGAGGCCGATCTCAGCGCCTTCGGCCGCTGCCTGCTGGGCTGCGCGCTGCTGCGGCAGGGCGACGTCGGCACCGGGTTGGCGCTGATCGACGAGGCGATGGTGGCGGCGACGGCCGGAGAGCTGACGCCGCTTCTGACCGGCTTCATCTATTGCAGCGCCATCTCCGGCTGCAACCACGCCTACGTCATCGATCGATCGCGCGAGTGGACCGCGGCGCTGGCCACCTGGTGCGGGTCGCAGCCCGATCTGGTGCCGTTCAGCGGCAGGTGCCTGGTGCACCGGGCAGAGCTGATGCAGATCAACGGCGACTGGCACGAAGCGATCGAGGAAGCCCGGCGGGCATCGGCGCGCGTCGCGACCAGGGCCGACTCGGAGACCGCCGCCGATTCGTTGTACCAGCAGGCCGAGGTTCATCGGCTGCGCGGCGACTTTGCGGCGGCGGAGCGCGATTACCGCGGTGCCAGCGAGCTCGGTCGCGATGCGCAACCCGGCCTGGCGCTGCTGCGCCTGGCGCAGGGACGCGACCAGACCGCGGTCAGCGCGATTCGACGCGTGCTGACGGCGACCCAGGGTAGGCTGCAGCGCGCGCGCCTGCTGCCCGCCTGCGTGGAGATAGAGCTCGCCACCGGCGACATCCAGGGCGCGCGCCGGGCCGCCGAAGAGCTGGAACAGATCGCGGCCGACTTCCGGACCGCGGTACTGGGCGCGATGGCGGCGCACGCGCGCGGCGCCGTCGAGCTTGCGGATGGGCACCCGGAGGCTGCGCTGGAACCGTTGCAGCGCGCGTTTCGCGTCTGGCACGAGGTCGGCGCGCCGTACATCGCGGCCCGCCTGCGCGTACTGCTGGCGCGGGCCTACCGCGCGCTCGGCGATCGGGACTCGGCGACGCTGGAGGTCGATCTGGCGGGCGAAGTCTTCCAGCGTCTGGGCGCGGCGCCCGATCTGGTCGCGCTGCGCGCGCTCGACGGTCGGGCTGGGGCAGGAAGTCGGGCCGGAAGTCCGGACGGCCTTTCGGCGCGCGAGCTGCAAGTGCTGCGCCTGGTCGCTTCCGGCAAGACCAACCGGGTCATCGCCCGGGAGCTCTTTCTGAGCGACAAGACCATCGATCGGCACGTCAGCAACATCTTCACCAAGACCAAGGTCGCGTCACGCGCCGCGGCCACGGCCTACGCCTACCAGCACGGGCTGGTCTGAAAAGATGCGCTCAATGTCCTGGTAAGACCGCCGTGATCACCACCGATGGCGCCGAGCGGGTCGCCTCGCCGTGGTACACCGCTTCGATGTTGTTGCCGTCGGGATCGAGCACGAAGGCGGCGAAGTAACCGGGATGGTAGCGACGTTCGCCGGGGGCGCCGTTGTCACGGCCGCCGGCCGCCAGCGCGGCGGCATGAAAGCGTACGACCTCGTCGCGCGACCCGGTCTGGAAGGCCAGGTGAATGTGCGAGGTCGGGTCGCCGCTGGCCGGTGTCAGGCACAGTTCATCGGCAACGATCAACGTCGGTGTCAGCTCGTACAGCTCGCGCCCCAGCACCGCCAGCGCCCCCGCGTAGAAGCGCCGGCTGGCCGCCAGGTCGGCGCAGCGCAGCTGGACGTGATCGATCAACCGCCCGCGATGAAGCTCCATAGCAAGAGACGATAGCAACGCTTTCGTGGGAGGGAACAGTGGTCCGGCCCGGCGACCTCGCACTCCAGGACGGCGATCACCGGCCCAAGCAGATTGCCGGCGAGCGCGTGCAAGCGCATCTCGCCGATCCGACGCGGCCCGCGAAGATCGCGACCGCGCCCAGGACGAGCAGCGTCAGGGCCACCACTATTGTCTGTCGCCGGGCGTGCATCACGGATGTTCCAGTAGCAATCGTCGGGCCGGATCGGCCCGGTGCCAGAAGATCGCGCCGCTCTGGCGCTTCAATGGGTAGTCGGCCGGCCGTCCCCCGGGCAGGCCGCCTGTGGTCCCATGGGACAGTGGGGGTCTCATGGGACAGGGCACGTGGGCGCGGCGCGGCGCGGCGCCACAGCTAACCTAAAGCTAAAACATGGTGGCAAAGATCATTCCCATCCCGACGACCCCCGCGGCCCACAGCGCGGTTCGCAGCACGGTGACGCCGGCCAGATAAACCGGGAAGTAGGCCAGACGCGCCCAGAAGAAGACCGTGGCGCCGGGCGCGATGCGCGCGGCGCTGACCCCCGCCATGCGCGCCGCCGCCACGAGCGCCACGAATATCAATAGATTTTCGAGCATGTTGCGCGCCGCTCGCTCGGCGCGTCCGGCCAGCGCGGACGGCTCGGGCAGCTCGTCTCGATTGGACAGCGCGAGGCGCAGTCCGCGCGCTCCCCACCAGCGGGTCTTGAGCGTGGCCGCCGTCATCAGCATCACCCACGCCAGCGCGGCGGAAAAAGCCAGCAGAAGATTGTCCTTGCCCATGCGGGGCAGCATACGCCGGCGCGCGCGGCATGGATTTCAGGCTGATCGCCGGCACCACCAGTTCCCTGGTCCCGGGACGTTGACGACCGGACCATCGGGCCCGATGATTGGCCCGCCGACGACCAGATGTTGAGGACCGCCGTTCGGCCGAAAGCGATCGCGACCCTGCCCCCCACGACCAATCAGATCGCTCTGATGGTGCTGGCCCTGTGCCCGGCCTGTTCGAGAGGCGGGGCCAGCACCGATGATGCCCGTCCCCTGGCTGTCGCCGGCTCCGGCGCGCGCGATGCGGGCGACGTCGACGCCGTGTGCGTGGGCGATGCGCATGGATGCGCGCTCACGCGCGAGGGCCGGATCGCCTGCTGGGGCGACAATCAGTTCCATCAGGTATCGCCTGACGGCGACACCCAGCTGGACAGCCCGCGCTGGGTAGGGGAGCTGGCCCCGGCGACTGCCGTGCGCTGCGGGCCTTCTGTCACCTGCACCCTGAGTCGGCCAGGAGAGGTCGCGTGTATCGGCTTTCGCTACCATGAGTCCACGCGACTGTTCCGGGTTCAGGGGGCGCCCGCCCACCGGGTGAAGGTCGCGCTGTCGCGGCCGGCGCTCGACTTCATGCTCGCGGCGAACGGGGGCTGCGCCATTCTCGACGACCACAGCGTGTCGTGCTGGAGTGACGAGGATCCCCTGTCGCCTTTCGTCGTGCCCAGCGTGAACGACGCCGGGAGCCTGGCGGTGGCCTCTGCGCGCGCGCGGGCTGTGTGCCTGACCCGCGCGCGCGCCGAGCCCGTCTGCCTGCGCTTCGCGGGCCCCGATTCGCCCGCCCCGGTCAGGGGATTTCCTGTTCGGGTGACGCCGCTCGCGGCGCTGGCGGGGGCCAGTGAGCTGCTCATCGCGGGCGACGCCAGCGATCTGGTCTGTGCGCGGGACGGGCGCGCGCAGCCCGCCGGCGTGGTGTGCGCAAACTTCGAGGGCCGGCTGGTCTCGGATCCGCTGACGACCACCCATCCCACCGCCTTCCTGGCCGGCAACGGAACCGTGTCCTGCATGCGCGAAGGGGCGCGGGTTCGCTGCGGGCCGGTCGGCGCGAGCCAGGCGGCGGCGCTGGGCAAGGCCGTACCGGGCGAGGCAACGGCGCTGGCGATCTCACCTGGTCACGCCTGTGCCGTCGTTCGCGGTCGGGTGTCCTGCTGGGGCGAAGCGACGCGTGGCCAGATCGGCGACGGAACCCGCTACCAGCACGGGCCGTCGGCCGTCCCGGGCATCGCCGACGCGACCGGCGTGGTGGCCGGCCACGGCATCGCCTGCGCCGCCCGCAAGAGTGGCAAGATCACCTGCTGGGGCCGCGCTTCCTTCTACCTGACGTTCGATGCGGCGGGCTTCGCCGACATCGCCACGCCCACTCCTGTGACCGATCTCGCCATCGGAAAGCTGGGCACACCCTGTGGTCGCATCGCCAACAGGCCTTCGTGCTGGGATGGTAGCCGGTGGGTCGGACGCGCGCGCCTCGAGGGCAGACCGGAGCGCGGCTTCGCCCCGGCCGGCAGCGTGCTGTCGCCCGACGGAGCCTGCGCCGTCGATCGCAAGGGCCGCCTGGGCTGCGCCGCATGTCCGAGCTGCGCGCCACGGCTCGCCGGCGCGTCGTGGGTGCCTGGTCCGTTCGTCGAGGTGGTCTCTCTCGGCGGCGCCGGCGACGAGGGGCGGATCGCCTGCGCGCGCGGCAAGGACGGTCACCTCGCCTGCTTTGGCATGGCCGGCGAAGACCCCGATCTGTCCCCCGTCGCCCGACCGGACCTGGAGGCACTCGATGACGTCGTCAGGCTGGTCGCCTCGTCGGATGACGTCGGCGCGACAGCGGTCCCCGAGCGCCCCCCGCTCGCCTGCGCGCTGACCCGCGCCGGTGTCGCGATCTGCTGGAGCAAGGAACCGCCGGCGAAGATCGAAGGACTTCCCGCGGCCACTGACATCGCCGTCGGGGGTGCCTTTGCCTGCGCTACGACCCGCGACGGCCAGGTCTACTGCTGGGGCAGCAACCGCGAGGGCGGAGCCCCCGACGGCGCGCCCCGCGCCCGCGCCACCCCGGTGCCCATCACCTGGCCGACGCCCTGAGTCCTCCTCGCCCTCAGGCGTGGCTCGCGTGCTAGCCTTGACGCCATGTCGATCATCGAGAGCCTGCTCAAGATCGTCGACCCGGTACAGGCGCAAGCGCGCGAGGCAGAGCGCCGGGTTGCGCGCGAGCAGCCGAAGAGAGAGCGCGATGGTGATCCCCCGCACTTCGTGTGTCGGGTCTGTGGCCGGAAGGACGTTCAGGACGCCTACTGCCCCGACTGCCTGGCCGACACCATGACGAAGCCAGCCTCCTAGCTCGGACGCCACGCCCGGGTCTCATGGACCGTGATAGTCTTTCCCGGTCAGATCGCGAGGAGGCGGGATGCTCTTTCGATTGGTCGAAAAGACCTGTGCGAAGCTGGACGCCCTCGATGTCCAGCGCGACGCCCCGGCAATGATGCGCCAGATCCTCGCCGTGCGGCCGCAGCGCGATCCTGACCTTCGCGACATCGCTTCCTTGGCACCCGAGGGCGTTCCGCTCGAGGATCTGAGGGCCATCCTGGCCGGCGCCGAAAAGAAGGTGGCCGCGATGATGGTGACGCGGGTCAAGGAGAGCGCCGCGATCGCCCGCCGCATGGTCTCGATGATTCGCGGCGACGAGGTGAGCCTGCACGCGCAGGTCGGTCTGGTGGTCGTCCTTCTCTATTTCGTCGATCCCCACGATCTCGTGCCTGACGCAGCGGAGGGAGGGTACGGCTTCATCGACGATTCGGTGTTGTTGCGCGCCGGCCTCATCGAGCTGGTCGACGAGCTGCCGCCTGCGGATCAGCCGCGCCCGGACAAGCACGGCGCTGACATCAGCATGTTCGCCAGCGTGCTGCCGCCCCGGGTCGTGCCGGTGCTGGAGAAGATGGTGATCGAGCTGCAGGGCATCGTGCGCACGTTGCGCGGGCATCCGGTCCCCCTGCTGTCCTTGCTGCGCGACCAGATCATCAGCACGGGCGCTCTCGCGAACATCCCCGCGGTTCCACGCGACGCGGTCTCGGGCTCATCTGGCTTTCCCAGCAGCGCGGGACGCTGGGAGCGCGGCGTCTACTTCGAGGGGCGCAATATCATCGTGCCGGGTGGACCGTCCCTGATCGACGGCAAGCTCCATCCCTGAGGGGACGTTCCTCATGCCATGATGCCGGACTTCGGGCTTCGGGCTTCGGGGCTTCGGGCTGTCGGGCTTCGGGCTTCGGGCTTCGGGAAAAGACGCTCTCTCTTTTTCAGCGGCGCGTGCGCGCCGTTGCGTCCTCGAGCTCGCGGACGCGTTTTTCGGCCTCGACCGCCGACGGTCCCTTCGGCACCCGGCGCAGGTAAGTGCGATAGAAATGCAGCGCCTCTTCGTTGTTGCCCAGCTTTCGCTGACACTGGCCCATGTTGTAGAGCAACGCGGGATCCTGCTCGATCAAGTACGCCTGCTCGTACTCCAGATAGGCCTCCTGGAAGCGTTTGAGGTCGTAAAACGCCTGCCCCTGTCGCGCCCGCGCGCGCGCCGCCGCGGTGGAGTCGCCGGGGGCTTGCGGCGGGGCGGGCGATGCTGGCCCGCCAGCCGGCCACGCCGCACCCGGCCCGGACGGCGGCAGCAGCGGCGCGGAGACCGCGACCGCGGGGATCACCATCCCGTTGACGACCCCCGGGGTGGGCGGGGCACCGGCGGAGGCGTCGGCGTGAGCCGCGAGGCGCTGCGAATGTACCAGTGACTCGACCAGGTCGCGCGCCAGGGCCCGGGCAAAGCCACCGGCCGGTTCGACGTGCTCGCTGGTCGACCATTGGTCCACGGGCCGGCCGTCCGCAATCGCCGCCATGCCCGCGGTGCCGTACATCAGCACCGTGCCGCCGCGCGCGGACAGCGACAGGTGAAGCTCGACGTCGTGGGAGCCGCGCGCGTCGCCGCCCAGCGCCAGGCCCACCTGCGCCATGTACTGAGCCACCCACCGGCGCAGCTCCTCGGTGGTGCCGGGGGGCCCCAGGCTGCCCGGGTCGCCGGCGATGTCCGCGGCGATCACATAGCGGACCCGGCGCGCCGACTCCAGCGTCGACAGCGGCTGGTCGGGCTTCGCGCCGCGCGCGCAACCGGCCAGTGCGCCCGCGAGCATCAGGAGCCGCAACGCGAGGACCTGACGGCCGCCGGGACCAATCACCCGAGGATTGTCCCCGAGGGGCGCCCAAATTCCTACCGCGAAGTTGCGTGTGACGACTGGGTCGCCGGCGCTGTCGTTGTCGTTGTCGTTGTCGGTGCCGTTGGTTCGAAGTGACCCCAGGCGTAGCCAGACCAGGCAGCTCATCATCAGCGCGCTCATCGGCCAGAAGCAGCTCAGGCGTGTTTCTGGTCGTTCAAGCAATCGTAAATTCTCCGACGCAGGGAGCACCGCAACCGTGACATTTAACCGACCGTCGTCCTGCCGGAGACGCAGCGGAAACCATGCGCTCTTATGATTCGGTCCGTGACCGAGGCATCTGATGAGGTGGCCAACGGGTTGGGCGCGACAGACACCCACTGTCCGTACTGCGCCCTGCAGTGCGGGTTAGGCCTGGCGCCTGAAGCTGGTTCGCGGTCCCTCCGGGTGGTGGGGCGCGACTTCCCTACCAACCGCGGCAACCTCTGCCGCAAGGGATGGACCTCGGCCGAGCTGCTGGACGCGCCCGATCGATTGCTGACGCCGCTGTTGCGGCGCAAGCGGGACGACGCGCTGGCGCCCGCCTCCTGGGACGACGCGCTGGGGTTCGTGGTCGAGCGCATCAAGCACAGCCAGCGGCGCCACGGCGCCGACTCCGTCGGGGTCTTCGGGGGCGGGGGCCTGACCAACGAGACCGCGTACATGCTGGGCAAGTTCGCGCGCGTGGTGTTGCGCAGCAAGCACATCGATTACAACGGCCGCTTCTGCATGGCGTCCGCGGCGGCCGCCGCGCAGCGCGCGCTGGGAATCGACCGCGGGCTGCCGTTTCCGCTGGACGACATCGCGGGTGCCGACGTGGTGCTGATCGTCGGCGCCAACCCCGCCGAGACCATGCCGCCGCTCATGCGGGTGTTCGATGAGCAACGGGCGCGCGGTGGACGCCTGATCGTCGCCGACCCGCGCCGCACCCTGACCGCCGCGGGGGCCGCCATGCATCTGCCCATCGCGCCCGGCACCGATGCCGCGCTGGCCAACGGCCTGCTGCACGTCGCGATCCGTGACAAGCTGATCGACACCGCCTTCATCGCCGAGCGGACCGTCGGCTTCGAGGCGGTGCGCCAGTCGGTCGCCGCCTACTGGCCGGATCGGGTCGAGCGCATCTGCGGGGTCGACAGCGCCCACATCGTCGAGGTGGCCCGGCTGCTGG
This sequence comes from Polyangia bacterium, assembly GCA_035696125.1. Lineage (GTDB taxonomy): Bacteria > Myxococcota_A > Polyangia > Fen-1088 > Fen-1088 > DASRQZ01. The sequence goes on along the minus strand of DASRQZ010000170.1, from coordinate 53,047 downwards.
CCACGGCGTCGTCGTCGATGGTGCTGACCGGCCGCGGTCCAGAGCAGCAGGTCCAGGGGGTGGGCAACGTCACGGGTTTCATCAACCTGATGCTGGCGCTGGGCAGGGTCGGCAAGCCTTCCAGCGGGTGGGGTTCCTTCACGGGGCAAGGGAATGGGCAGGGCGGTCGGGAGCACGGGCAGAAGTCCGACCAGCTCCCTGGCTACCGCAGCCTGCGCGATCCCGCACACCGTGCCCACGTCGCCGCGCTGTGGGACATCGCCGAGTCGAACCTGCCAGGCCCTGGCCCATCGGCCTGCGAGCTGCTGCGCGGCCTGGGCGAAGAGGCCGGCGTGCATGCGCTCTTGCTGATGGGGTCGAATCTCGCGATCTCGGCGCCTGACGCCGGCGCCGTCGAGCGCAGTCTGGGCAAGCTGGACCTGCTGGTGGTCGCGGACATCTTTCTGTCGGAGACCGCCCGCCACGCCGACGTGGTGCTGCCGGTGTGCCAGTGGGCCGAGCACGAGGGGACACTCACCAATCTCGAGGGGCGGCTGCTGCATCGCCGCCCGGCGCGGCCACCGCCCGAAGGTGTGCGCACCGATCTTCAGATCCTGAAGATGCTGGCCGACGGCCTCGGGCGCGGAGATGCCATCACCGAGGATCCGTGGCAGGCCTTCGAGGAGCTGCGCCGACTGTCCGCCGGGGGCCTGGCCGACTATTCGGGCATGAGCTACGCGCGGCTACGCGCCGGGCAGGCGATGTACTGGCCGTGCCCCGCGGATCGGCCCGCGGGCACACCGCGTCTGTTCGTCGACGGCTTCCCGACGTCCGACGGCAAGGCGCGCTTCCAGGCCATCCGGTGCACCGGGCCGGCCGAAGAGCCCGACGACGAGTATCCGCTCTACCTCACGACGGGTCGGGTTCTGCCGCACTATCAGTCAGGGACGCAGACCCGCCGGGTGCCGTCGTTGCTGGCCGCCGAGCCGGAGCCTTTCGTCGAGCTGCACGCGCAGCTCGCATCGAGCCACGGGATCGGCGCCGGTGACACCGTCTGCCTGGAGACGCGCCGCGGCCGCGCCTATTTCACGGCGCGCCTGTCGCCTTCGATCCGGCTGGATACGCTGTTCGTGCCGTTCCATTTCGGCGGCGCGGGGCGCGCCAACACGTTGACCCAGGCGGCGCTGGATCCCACCTCGAAGATTCCCGAGTTCAAGATCTCGGCGGTCCGTATCTCGCGCGGGGAAGCGTCAGCCCCGCCGGCAAAGCCGGTTTGAAGAGGCCCGAGACCATCGGAGGAAGTTCATGACCCAAGTGAAAGCGCGGTTCATCCAGGGCGTATTCAAGTTCGAGGGGGCCGGCCTGACCACGCCGGTGAAGCTGGGTCCGTCGGCGACCTACAAGGTGCCCGGCGACAAGCGGGCGCAGATCATCTACGTGCGCGCCGGGAACTCCGTCGACGAGCTGGTCTACCTGACGCTGCTGCGCGACGGCCAGGTCATACGCTACTTCCCGCTGGGCGCGAAGCAGAGCCTGCACGTGCCGCTGGCGGTGAACGAGGACGTCTTTCCCGAGAGCCTGCTCGAGATCACCGTCGCCGCGCCCAAGGGGACGGCGGGCGTCGTGGTGGTGGATCTGGGCCTGCTCGAGGTCGACTGAGGAGCGTGCGGCGATGAACACCCAGACGCAAACCATGGCGCACAACGGACGGCAGACGCAGTCGCAGAAACAGCGGCTGGTGGTGATCGGCAACGGCATGGCGGGCGCGCGCACCGTCGAGGAGATCCTCGCGCGCGGCGGCGGCGATCAGTTCGACATCACCATGTTCGGCGAGGAGCCGTACGGCAATTACAACCGGATCCTGCTGTCGAACGTGGTCAACGGTTCGCAGGACGCGAGCGAGATCTTCCTGAATAGTCTGCCCTGGTACGAAGAGAACGGGATCCGCCTGCACGCGGGGGTGCGCGCCACCAAGGTCGAGCGCATCGCACGCCTGGTGTACGGGCGGTCGGCGTCCGGCATCGAGATCGTCGAGCCCTACGACAAGCTGATCCTGGCCACGGGCAGCCGGCCGTTCATCCCGCCCATCAAGAACGTCAGAGGCGCCGACGGACAGCTGCGACCCGGGGTGTTCGGCTTCCGCACGCTGGACGACTGTCACGCGATCATGGCGGCGGCCGCCCAGTCCAAGCGCGCCGTGGTGATCGGCGGCGGCCTGCTGGGGCTGGAAGCGGCGCGCGGCCTGCTCACCCACGGCTGCGAGGTGCACCTCATCCACCTTTCGGCGTTGCTGATGAACCAGCAGCTCGATCGCGAGGCGGCCGGCATCCTGCGCACGGCCATAGAGCGCATGGGGATTGTCCCGCACCTCGGCGTATCGACGGCGGAGATCCGGGTCGCGCCGGGCGACGGGCAATCAGCGGGACTGGCGGATGCCGGGGACGCCGGGCGCGTCACCGGCGTCGTGCTCAAGGACGACTCCATCATCGACTGCGACATGGTGGTGATCTCGACCGGGATCCAGGCCAACAGCTCGCTGGCGCTGGAGAGCGGCCTCACCGTCGAGCGCGGCATCGTGGTCGACAACCACATGCGATCCGTCGACGACTTCTCGGTCTACGTCGTCGGGGAGTGCGCCCAGCACCGCGGCGTCACCTATGGCCTGGTGGCGCCGCTGTGGGATCAGGCCAAGGTGCTGGCCGACCACATCACCGAACGCAACCCGAACGCGATCTACACTGGCTCGAAGCTGGCCACCAAGCTCAAGGTCATGGGCATCGAGCTCGCGTCGATGGGCGCGCCCGACCCGGCGCACGAGACCGACGAGGTGGTGGTCTTCTCCGAGCCCAAGCGCGGCCGCTACAAGAAGCTGGTCATCCGCAACGGCCGCCTGGTGGGCGCGATCATGCTGGGCGATCTCGACAAGGTGGCCTACCTGACCCAGGCCTTCGACAAGAACAGCCCGCTGCCCGAGGAGCGGCTGTCGTTGCTGTTCGACGTGGGCACGCCCGCCAAGAAGGTGACCCTGGACGAGATGCCAGCCGACGCGCAGATCTGCAACTGCAACGGCGTGTCCAAGGCGGCGATCGGCTCTTGCGTCGCCGCCGGCAAGCGCACACCCAAGCTGGTCATGGAAGGGACCCGCGCCGGCATGGGCTGCGGCTCATGCAAGGCGCTGGTCTCGGAGCTGGTGGCCTGGTTCTGCGGTGGTCAGGCCGAGGAAGATCCGAGCGTCCATTACTACGTGCCGACCATCCCGCTGGCCAAGAAGGAGCTCAGCGAGGCGATCGTCGCGCGCGGTCTGCGCTCGGTCTCGTCGGTGTTTGCCGCGCTGGCCGATGGCAAGGAGGACGCGACCAGCAAGCCGGCGCTGGCGTCGTTGCTGTCGGTGGTGTGGAAGGGGGGCCAGATCGAGGAGCGCGATGCCCGCTTCATCAACGACCGCGTGCACGGGAATATTCAAAAGGACGGGACCTTCTCGGTCGTGCCCGAGATGGCGGGCGGCATCTGCACCGCCAGCGAGCTGCGCCGCATCGCCGACGTCGCCGAGAGGTACCAGGTGCCGTTGATCAAGCTGACCGGCGGTCAGCGCATCGATCTGGTCGGCGTGCGCAAGGAGGACCTGCCCGCGGTGTGGCGCGACCTGCGCATGCCAGCCGGCTACGCCTGGGGCAAGAGCTACCGCACCTGCAAGAGCTGCATCGGCGTCGACTATTGCCGATTTGGCCTGGGCGACAGCATGGCGCTGGCGGTGAAGGTCGAGCAGCGTTTTCGCGGCATCGAGAGCCCCGGCAAGCTCAAACTGGCCACCGCCGGCTGTCCCCGCAACTGCTCCGAGGCCCTGGTCAAGGACGTCGGCGCGGTCGCGGTCGAGGGCGGCAAGTGGGAGATCTACGTGGGCGGCGCCGCCGGTTCGCACGTCCGCAAGGGCGACCTGCTGTGCACCGTCGACAGCCACGACGAGGTGCTGCGCCTGTCTGGGCGCTTCATCGAATACTACCGCCAGAACGCCAAGTACAAGGAGCGTAGCTACACCTTCGTCGAGCGGATCGGCATCGAGCGAATCCGCGCCATCATCGTCGAGGACAGCGACAAGCTCGCGGCCGCCCTGGACGCGGCTATCGAGCAGTCGTCGGCGGATGCGTTGCGCGATCCCTGGCAGGAGGGCGACCATCCGGTCACCCCCAATCAGTTTCGTTCCTCGCTGCCGGTGGGGGGTGGGTGAGCCCATGTCGCAACGTCATGATCTGGGGCCGACCGCACAGATCCCGCCCGGCGAGGGCCGCAACTTCGACGTCGCCGGCCGGCGGGTCGCTGTCTTTCGCACGCGCGACGGGCGGGTCTTTGCCACCCAGGCCGCCTGTCCGCACCGGGGCGGGCCGCTGGCCGACGGCCTGGTCGGCGATGGCGTCGTGGTCTGCCCACTGCATGAATGGCGGTTCGATCTCGCGTCGGGCGAGACCCTCAACGGAACCTGCCCGCTGGAGGTCTATGACCTGACCGTCGATCCCGTCGGAAACCTCACGCTCGAGCTACCGTGAGTGAGGTGACCCGCCGCCCCGGTAGGTAACACTCATCCCGGCGCCCGCCCCGACCCCGTACTCCTCGCTACGCGCGCGGCAAGGCCACGACCACCTCGGTCTTCACCGAGTTCGAGATGAAGCAGTCGTGGTGAGCCGCGTCGTGGAGGCGATGCTCCTCCTCGACACTCGGCCTCTTGTCGCCCGCATAGGCGATGCGCGGCGCGAGGACGACGTTGCTGATCCAGGACTTGCCGTGCTCGTTCTTGCTCATCGTCCCGACGGCCTCGTCCTCATAATCCGTGATCGTGAAGCCGGCGCGGCTGGCCAGGAACAGGAACGTGAGCATGTGGCAGCTCGACAGGGAGGCCACGAATGCCTCCTCGGGGTCGACGTGGGCGGGGTTCGCGTACGGCGCCGGCACCACCGACGGCGAAGCCGACGCGCGAATCGTCGCCCCACCGTCGAAGGTCCAGGTGTGCTCGCGCGAGTAGCGTCCCTTGAGGAAGTCCCCGCCCGGGAACGTCCACTTGATGGTCGCTTTGTGTTGAGACATGGCCGCTAGCTTAGCCGACCGGCCACATTCTTGCGGGGATGAGCGCCGTTGTTGCAAGAGCGGCGAGATAAAGACAAAGCCATGGACCGTGCCGGCTGCAAGACCAGCGTGGTGCTGTTGCGGCATCGGCGACGCCTCGGCGCGGCAAACTCGCGCACTTGTATCGCGAAGGCCAGGGTCTTACGCTGGGGCTCGTGTTGCAGTGGTACGCACGGCGCCCAGCCGCCGCAAGACGTTCGCGGACTGGCCGCGCACCGGGGCCCAGCGCGACCGCGCTGGCCCTGGTCGGCTTCTGGGCCGGCGTCGAACAACCGACGCAGGGCAAGCAACCTGCGCCGCAGGTCCAGGCAGCGCCGGTGGTCCAGGCGGCGTCAGCCAGCGGCGGGCTCATGGCCGTCGAGGGAGGGCGCGTCGTGGGCCAGACGACGCCCGAGAGCGCGCGCCGGGACGGCCTGACCGTGGTCGATCTCTCGGACGACTGGCTGCCTTATGTTTTCTCGGAGGAGCCGGGGAAGCCGCAGCCCTTACGTCCTTATCTGATCGACCTGGCCAATGGGCGGTTCCGCCCGGGCACCCAGTACGCGCGCGCCCGCGAGGACCGATACTTCGAGGCGTTCGGGGTGTTCCCGAGCCTGAACCTGATCCGCCGCCGGCTGGCGGATCGCAGGCGCCACGCCTGCCACGACCGGGTGAAGGACAAAGTCCTGGAGGAGATGTCGCCCAGGAGCGCGATCTTGCCGGAGGAGCCGGAGAAGCCCACCACCAGCACGACCACCAACCCGGCGGGCGAGCCAGGGAAACCGTCGAGCACGGATCCGGGGGTGACAGCGGCGGGCGGCACGCAGGCGCCGCCCACGGGTGCAGCGCCGGCGCCAGAAAAGCCGCCGAGGAAGCCGTTGAGCCCGGCGGAACAGCGGGCCGTGATCGCGATGCAGGCCCACCTGCGCTGCGAGGACCTGCTGCCCGGCAAGGCGAAGAGCGCTCGGATGGATCGCCGGACAGTCGAGGGCCTGAAGATCTACCAGCGCTTGCAGATGATCGCGGACAACGGGCGCATCGATCTCGAGACGCGCGCCGCGCTCCTGGCCGATAGTCGCGAGCACGACTTCCGGGCGCTGCTGCGCGCTCTGCGCGAGCGGGTCGTCGACGCGACGGGACTGCTCGAGGACGGGTCGGCCCTGGGTGTCGTCGGCGAGGTGCAGGGGCGCGTGCTGGACAGCGCCGAGTTCCGGCCGCTGCCCGTACCAGCGGCCAGCGCGCCGCCGAACCCTGCGCCCGTTGCTCCGGGGCGACCCGGCGTCGCCGCTGCCGCCGCCGCCACCGCCGCCACCGCCGCCGGCGCGCCGGCCAAGATCACCGCCGCGCCCGATCTGATCGCCGCGGCCACCCAGGCTGCCAGCCAGGCGCTGGGCTGGACGTCACCGGAGGCCGTGCTGGCGAGCACCCTGGTCGCTCCCCCCGCGCCGTCTTCCTCGCGACGTAAAGCGAAGGCGCGCAAGGGGCTTGTCCCCTTGCCCGCGGCGGTCGCGGTCCGTCTGCCGCCCTCGCCGCCCTACCACGGCCCCAAGATGGAGCTGCGCGCGGAGATCGATCGCGGTGAGGTGGTCCTGGCGCGGCCGGTCCTCGACAAGGACGGACACAAGAAGTGGCATCCTCCGGTCAGCGATCGCCCGACCCTCACGCTGTACGCGCGCGTGGGTGACGGCGAGGTGGCCCTGGCCCGCTGGCCAACCACCATCGGCGGCTGGAAGACCATCCAGAAGTCCGACGGCACCATGGCGCTCAAGTACAAGGAGTCCATCACCGGCGACGCCCTCTGGCCCGAGGTTCTGGCCACCCCGACCTGGCACCCGCCGTCTGGCCTACCCATCCGCAAGCTGCTCATCAAGCGCGGCGACACCTGGGTGCCGAAGACCGAGATCGTCGGCCCGGGCTATCGCGCGGGCTACGGTCTGGTGGCGATCGTGCACCACCAGATCATGGGTGTGAACGAGCGCGGCGAACAGCAACTGAAAGACCTCCTCATCCGGACCCACGGCACGCCCGCCTACCGCTCGGTCAAGCGCGGCGAGAGCGCCGGTTGCCACCGGTTACACAACTACCTGGCCCTGCGGCTGGCCGGCTTCCTGGTGAAGCACCGCGAGAACGTGCGCGACGGCCTGGTGCCGGAGGACTACGTGCGGCACCTCGAATATGAGGGCCAGCAAGTGGCGCTCGAGAGCGAAGCCAAGGGTTACCGCTTCAAGCTGACCCCGCCCGTGCCGGTGACCGTCCTCGACGGCGACGTGCGTGGCGACGCCAAGTCCGTCAGACGACTGGTGCCCCTGGCCGCGGTTCCGTAGCAGCGGCAATGGAGCGCGCCGCGCGCCGGCGCAGGACCAGGGCCATCGCGAGCAGCGCCATGATCGGCGCGCCCAGACCTGGGTCGCCGCGCGTCCCCGTCGAGCAGGAACAGCCCGAGCCACCTCGGCCCTTGCCGCCCGTGCCGCCGCCGGCGTCGTTGCTGGTGCCGGCGTCGCCGCCGCCGTTGCTGCCGCCCTTGCCACCCGCGGCGCCGCCGCTGGCGCCGTCGGCGGCGTCGCTGGCGTCCGCGACCAGCAGGCCGTCGGCCGCGGCGCCGTCGGGCCGGTTCGCGCCACCATCGCCGCCGGGCGCGCCGGCGGCGCCGCTGTTACCCGCGATGCCCGCGCCGCCGCTGCCGGACGGGCCCGCGTCGGCGACGACGCCGCCGGTGCCCGATACGCCGCCCGTCCCGGGCGCGCCGCCGATGCCGGCGATGCCGCCCGTGCCGTTGATACCGCCGATGCCGGCGATGCCGCCCGTGCCGTTCATACCGCCGATGCCGGCGATGCCGCCGCCGCCGATGGTGCCGGCGTTGCCAACGTGGATGTGGATATGGTCCTGCACGCCTCCAAAGATGAAGGCGGTCGCGTCCGACGAGAGGATGGTGCCGTTCGCGGGTGGTGGGGTGGTCGCGGAGTTGTCGACGACGGCGGTGAACTGCAGCGCGGTGGTCGCCAGCGGCGCGATAGAGGGCACGCTCCAGCCGATGATGTTGGGGCGCCGGCAGGTGAACAGGCCGCAGGTGCCGCCGCCGGTGATCGCGCCCGAGGCGACCGATACGAAATCGGGCAAGTTGGCCCGCAGCGCGAAGTCGCCGGTCGGCGTGTTGGAGCTGAGGTTGGTCAGGATGAGGCGGTAGACGATCGACTGTCCCGGCGCCACCGGATCGGGCGTGCCGCTCAGCGACAGTGACAGCAGGCTGCTGGCCGCGACCAGGTTGGCCGACGACGCGCGCACCAGCGTCTGCTGGGTCGACGGATCGCGGAGCTCGGCCTCGCCGACCAGCAGCTCTCCGTCGGTGGCGTCGGGTGCGACCTGAACGGTCAGCGGCAGCCGGCCGGTGAACCCGGCGCCCACGGTACCGAAGGCCCACTGCACGGCGCCGCCGCTCAGCACCCCGCCACCGCCCGCCGAGACGAACGTCGTACCGGCGGGCACCGGCACGCGCAGCAGCGCGGGCACGCCGACCACGCCGGTGTTGCCGACGTCGATGACGTAGTCCAGGTTGGCGCCCGGCAGCACCCGGTTGGGCGTGGCGCCAATTGCCAGGTCCAGGTTCCTGCCGGTCGCCACCAGCACCTGACGGCTGACGTTGACCCCGCCGAACAGGAAGGCGGTCACGTCGGTGCTCAGGATGGCCCCGTTGGGCGGGGGAGGGGTGGCGACCGCGTTGTCGACCACGGCGGCGAACTGCAGCACCACGCCGGCGCCCGGCGCCAGCGAGGCGACGGTCCAGACGATGATCTCGGGACGCCGGCAGCTGAACAGACCGCAGGTGCCGCTGCCCGTGATGGTGCCCGATGCCACCGACGTGAACTCGGGAACCGTCGCCCACAAAGTGAAGGCGCCGGTCGGGGTGTTGGTGCTGAGATTTGCGAGATGGATGTCGTAGAGGATGGTGCGTCCGGGTCCGACCGGATCCGGCTGGGCATCGACCGACATCGCCAGCAGGTTGGTGGTGGCGACCAGCGCCGGCACCGAGGCGCGTACCAGGGTCTGCTGGGTGCCGGGGTCGCGCAGCTCGGCCTCGCCGACCAGCGTGGTCCCCTCGCTGACGCCGGCGCCAACTTGAACGGTGAGCTGCCGGCGATCGGTGAAGCCGGCCGGGACGCTGCCGAGATCCCATTGCATGGCGCCGCCGCTCGGCGTGCCGTTGCCGGTCGCTGCGACCAGGGTGGTGCCGAGCGGGAGCGGCACGAGCAGCACCGCGGGCACGGTCGTCACGCCGGGATTGCCGTAGCTGACCGACAAGGTCAGCGTCGCGCCGGGCGCGACCCGGCTCGGCGCCGCGTCGATGCCTAGGTCCAGGTTCCTGCCGGTGCCGATCAAGATTTCGCGATCGGCGCTGACGCCGCCGAAGACGAACGCGGTGACGGTGGTGCGCAGGATGGTGCCGTTGGGCGGCGGCGGCGCCGCGAGGCTGTTGTCGATCACCGCGGCGAACGAGAACACCACGCTGGCCCCGGGCAGCAGCGCGGGCGCGTTCCAGCTGATGATGTTGCCGCGCCGGCAGGAGAACAGGCCACAGGTGCCGCCGCCGGTGATGGTCCCCGACGCCACCGAGGCGAACTCGGGCACCGTCGTCCACAGCGGGAAGGTGGGCGTCGCGGTGTTGGCGCTCAGGTTGGACAGGCTCACGCGATAGACGATGGTCTGGCCGGGCTGCGCGGGATCGGGAGAGGCGCTCACGTTGACCGCCAGCAGGTTGGTGGGCGCCACCACGCTGGTGGTCGAGGCGCGCACGAGGCTGGTCTGCCCGGTGGGATCGCGCATATCGGCGTCAGCGACCAGCAGCGTACCGCCCGACGTCGCGGCCGCGACCACGGCCACCAGCTGGCGGCGGTCGGAAAATCCAGACGCGATCGTGCCGACGTCCCAGACCACGCCGCCGGCCGCCGGGCTGCCGCCGCCGGTCGCCGACACGAAGGTCATCCCGGGCGGCAGCGCGACGTGGAGCTGCGCGGCCAGCGGCACCGCGCTGACGTTGCCGAAGCTCAGGTCATAGGTGACGGTCGCGCCCGCCGCCACGCGCTGGGGCGCGCCGCTGATGGCGACGTCGAGCCCCGCGCCCCCCGCGGACACCATGACGGTGGTCGCGTCGGTCACCGTGGTGGTCGTGGTCGCCGCCGAGACGTCGGATGACAGCAGCGTTCCGTCGGTCGGCGCCGGGTTGGCCGCGGTGTTGTCGACCAGCGCGTTGTAACGCAGCACCGTCGACGTGCCGGGAGGCAGCGAGGCGACCGCCCAGGTGATGACGTTGCCGCGCCGGCAGGTGAACAGGCCACAGGTGCCGTTGCTGGTGATGGCGACCGACGCCACCGAGCTCGACTGGGGGACGTTGGCGCGCACTGTGATCGCGCCCGAAGGCGTGGTCGGGTTGGGGTTCGAGAGGCGAACGGTGTAGACGATCAAGCCGCCGGGCACCACCGGGTCGGGCGCTCCGCGCACCGACACCGCGAGCAGCGGCGCCGTCTGGGCCGTAGCGCTCGCGCTGGTCAGCGCGGCGGCCACGAACAGCGCCGGCTCGAACAGCGCGCAGGCGCGCGGCCAGGTGGGGGCGCGCCCGGTGCGGACGCGGCGGGGACGCAAGGCGATCGGGTGGTCAAATCTCATCTCGTCTCCTCGGCAAGGCAGTAGCGTGTAGCGGGCAAGTGGGAATCTGGGGAAGCTGGGTTCCTGCTGCCGAGGCTGTCAGTTGGATCGTGCGACATGTTCGTGTCCTCCAGTCCGCATTGCGCGAAGCACGTGCAAAAACCGTCACGCGCCGCGCGCGCCAGGGGCGCGGCTGCCCGGCGCGGCTGCCCCGGCTTGATGTCGGCTCGTCCCTCCGATAGCCTCGGCGCTGGCACAGGGGACACAGAGCCTTCACGAGCACGTGCGACATCATCGAGATGCCTTGGGAGGGGTGCTGGATGGGAGCAGGCCCGCATGACCGAGACGCGCTGGACTACCTGTTCAGCGTCACCTACGAAGAGCTGCGGCGGCTGGCGGCCAGCGTGAAGCGGGGCGATCGGAACGCGACCCTCAGCCCCACGGCGCTCGTGAACGAGGCCTGGCTGAAGCTGGAACGGTCGCCGGAGCTGGGCGCGGCCTCGCGCCTGCACTTCAAGCGCATCGCCGCGCGCGCCATGCGGCAGGTGCTGGTGGAGGCGGCGCGCAAGCGCCAGGCCCACAAGCGCGGCGGCGCGGGCGGCGACCAGGCGGTGTTCGTCACCTTCGACGAGTCGATCCCCGACACCGTGTCGTGCGGCGAGGAGCTGCTGGCGCTCGACCGCGCGCTGGACGATCTCGCGCGCATCGAGCCGCGCCAGGCGATGATGGTCGAGAGCCGCTTCTTCGGTGGCCTCGACGTCGCCGAGGCGGCAACGCTGCTGGAGGTGTCGGAGGCGACGCTGCTGCGCGACTGGCGCGCCGCCAAGGCCTGGCTGGCGGGCGAGCTCCGTCAGGGACGCTAGGCGCCTGGCGCGGAGAGACAGAAGACCAACGTGGACAGCGAACGCTGGTGCCTGATTCAGGAGCTCTTTCACCAGGCCGTCGACAAGCCCGAGGCCGAGTGGGAGAGCTTCGTGCGGGCGGGTGGCGACGACGCGGTCGCCGTCGACGACGCGCTGGCCGCCGACGTCCTGGCCATGCTCGCCGAAGACGCGCGCGGTGCCTCGCTGCTGGACCGCGGCGTGGCCGACGCCGCCCGAGAGGTGCTCGCCGCGGACGCGCCGCCGGCCGCCGGCGTGATCGGCCCCTACCACCTGACCGCGCTGCTGGGCGAGGGTGGGATGGGCGTGGTCTATCGCGCCGAGCGCGCCGACGTCGGGAGCGTGGTCGCGGTCAAGATCCTGCGCGACGCCTGGCTGTCACCGGCGCGGCGCGAGCGATTCGCGCGCGAGCGCCGGCTGCTGGCGCAGCTTCGCCACCCGGCGATCGCGCAGCTCCATGACGCGGGCGCCCTGCCCGATGGCACGCCCTGGCTGGCGATGGAGTACGTGGAGGGGGTGCCGATCACCGAGCACTGCCGCGCGGCCGCGGCGCCGGTGGCGGCGCGGCTGACGCTGTTCCGCCAGGTCTGCGAGGCGGTGCAGCACGCCCATCAGAACCTGGTGATCCATCGCGACCTCAAGCCATCGAACATCCTGGTCACGGGCGAGGGCCGGGTGAAGCTGCTCGACTTCGGCATCTCCAAACGGATCGAGGGCCCGGAACGCGCACGCGGCGAGACCCGCACCGGCCTGCGGCTGATGACGCCGGCCTACGCGGCGCCCGAGCAGCTGCGCGGCCAGGGCGGCGCGGTCGCCAGCGACGTCTACTCCCTGGGCGTGGTGCTCTACGAGCTGCTTGCGGGGCGGCTGCCCTTCGATCTCGGCGACCGCACGCCGGCGGAAGCGCAGCGGATCATCTTCGACGAAGAGGCCATCCGCCCGTCTTTGCGCGCGGCCCGCGACGGCGCGCCCGGTGGAGGGGCGGTCGCGTTCGTGCCCCGCGCCGAGTGGGCCGACCTGGACGTGCTGACCTTGACCGCGATGCACAAAGATCCGGCGCGTCGCTATCGCACCGTCGAGGCGTTGATCCGCGACGTCGACCACTTGCTGGCCGGCGAGCCCCTGGAGGCGCGACCCGACGACGTGGGCTACCGCGCCGGCAAGTTCGTGCGCCGCAACCGCGGCGCGCTGGCGGGCGCCGGGCTCGCGGTCGCTGCCATCGCCGCGCTGGTGGTGTTCTACACGGTGCGGGTCACGCGCGCGCGCAACGCCGCGCTCGCCGAGGCCACGCGCACCCAGCGCATCCAGCGCTTCATGGTCAGCCTGTTCGAGGGCGGCGGAGATGGCGCGGCTGGCCCGGTCGATGGGCTACGCGCCGTGACCCTGGTCGACCGCGGCGTGCAGGAGGCGCGCAGCCTGGCCGCCGAGCCGGTGGTGCAGGCCGACCTCTACGCCACGCTCGGCAGCGTCTATCAGAAGCTGGGGAACTTCGCGCAGGCGGACACCTTGCTGGGCATGGCGCTCGACCAGCGGCGCGCGCTGTTCGGCGCCGAGGACGTGCAGGTCGGGCGTAGCCTGGTCGACCTGGCGTCGCTGCGCACCGAGCAAGCCCGCTACGACGACGCCGAGCGGCTGGCGCGCGACGGACTGGACACGTTGAGGCGCCGCCTGCCGCCCGGCGACGTCGCCGTGGCCCGCGCTACCGTGGCGTTCGGCAGGGTGCTCGAGGAGCGGGGCGCCTACGATCGGGCGATCCCGGTGCTGGACGAGGCGGTGCGGTTGCACACCGCCGCCGGCCGCGAGGACACCGATCTGTCCGCCAGCGTGACCGAGCTGGCCAACACCCACTTCTATGCCGGGCATTACCCGATCAGCGAATCCTTGAACCAGCGCGCACTGGCGCTGGATCGCCGGCTGCACGGCGAGCGCCACCCGACGGTGTCGAGCGATCTCATCAACCTGGGCGCGATCCAGTTCGAGCTGGGACAGTACGGGGCGGCCGAGCGCTTGTACCGGGAGGGGCTGGCGATCACCATCGCCTGGTACGGCGACGACCACTTCCAGACCGCAGCCGACCTCACCATGCTGGGGCGCGCGCTCAACATGCTCGACCGGAGCGATGAGGCGATCCAGATGTTGCAGCGCGCGCTGGCCATCCGGGAGCGGGTGTTCGGAGCCGATCACCCCAGCGTCGCGTCGACGGTCAACGAGATCGGCGGCATCGCGCTGGCGCAGAAGCGCTTCGACGACGCCGAGCGCGCCTTCCAGCGCATGGTCGAGATCTATCGGGTGGTTCACCACGGCGACAACCACTACCTGGTCGGGATCGCGCTGGCCAATCTGGCCAGCGTGTACCTGGCGCGCGAGCAATACGACGCGGCCGCGCCGATCTTTCGCCGGGCCATCGCGGTCTACGCCAAGACGCTGTCGGCCGACCACGTCAACGTGGGCATCGCGCGCATCAAGCTCGGTCGGGCGCTGCTGCGCGCGCACCGGGTCGACCAGGCCCAGGTCGAATCGCTGGCCGGCTACCAGATCCTGCGCAAGACCATGAAGCCCTCGGTCAGCTGGCTGCAGAAGGCGCGCCAGGACCTGGTCGAGGAGTACGAGGTATTGCACCAGCCTGCCGAGGCGCAGCGCGTCCGCGTGGAGATCGCCGCCACCCAGCCCCAGATAGGCGCGGACAACCGATGAAGGCGCGTAGCGTGATCGTCATGATCCCGGCCGCGAGCGCGCGCCGTCCTGGTATCCTGGCGCTCGACGTGACCTCTCGGGACCGGCAGCCATGGCTCTTTGCGGCGATTCTGCTCGCGACCGGATCGCTTTCGGCCTGTCGGCCTTCCGTCGCGGGCGCGCAGAGCCTGCCCGCCCCGCCGGATCGCGCGCAGCTCCAGGATCGATATCGGCGGCCCGAGCTGCTGGTGGCCGCGCTGCACATCGCGCCCGGCGAGGTGGTGGCCGACGTGGGGGCGGGCGCGGGCTATCTGACGCACCGGCTGGCGGCGGCCGCGGGACCGAACGGACGCGTCGTCGCAACCGACATCGACGCGGCCAGCCTCGCGCTGATCGGCGCCCGCGGTCCCGACGAGGCGCCGATCGTCACGCGGACGGTCTCGCCCGCCGATCCAGGCCTCGAGGCCGGCCGCTACGATCTCATCCTGCTGTCCGAGGTGGATCACCTGCTTGCCGACCGCGCGGCGTTCCTGCGCGCGCTGGTGCCCGCGCTCAGGTCGGGAACCGGGCGCGTCGTCGTGAGCAACCGCCGCGTGCACCGCGCGGCGCTGCTGGCGTCGGCCGCGCGAGCGGGGCTGTCGCCGAGGGCCGAGTACGACGGTTTGCCTGCCCACTTCTTGATCGAGGTTGCACCATGAGCACGACGAGCTCGCACCGTTCCCTTTCAGCGGCGGCTGTCTCGCCGATCCTGGCGGTTGCCTGCGTGGCGACGCTGGCCGCCTGCTCGAGCACCAACAGCGCTGCGCCGCCCCCCGCGGTCGACGGGGCGGCGGGCAGCATCACCTACTGGTTGGCGCCCCGCACGTCGGAGGTCGATCTCAAGCTGGTCACCACCCAGCCCACGCAGGCCTTCTGAGGGCCATCCCTGGGGGTCGGTGACTCCCTCGAAGCGCCGGGCCCGCTGAACGGCCCGATCCCGGCTGGAAGCTGGCACCTGGTCGGCGATGTCGAGGTGTTGACCTCCGGCGACGTGCAGTATGACTTCATCTGGAGGCACGGCGGCACGGACACGACGCTGGTGACATTTTCGCACCACTTCGATCCGCTCCCCGGCGGCAGCTTCAGAGCCACGCAGTACGATGCCGACGCCACCGGCATCGCCGCCGCGGCCGCCGCCGGCGATGAGTTGGTATGGCGCTGGTCGATCTCCGCCGGCGCGACCGGACAGTTCGTGGCCATCCCCAACGGCGACGGCACCAGCTCCGGTGGCCGGTTCCCGTCGATCACCTTCCCCTGACGGCCGCGAGGAATCGGATAGACACCGACCTCCCGAGCACGGACGGCTGGCCAGGACTTTTCTCGATCGGGCTCCCGCCCAGCGCTATGGCGGCGCTGAGGCGCGGGCCGACGCGGCGCGGGTCGACGCGAGTAGCGCGCGCGCTTCGGCGGTCGGGCGAAGGGCGGCGTTCTCTTCGGCCAGCCCGGCAGCGCGCACGGGGTCAGCGCCCGGGCCCAGCCAGAAGCGGGCGGCGTGATCCAGGAACGCGGCGCGGTGGCGCGCGAGCAACCGCTCGTAGCCTCGCTCCGCGACCGTGCGCAGCCTCGCCGCCTCGGCGGGGTCCTGCCCGTCCGCGGCCAGGAGCTGCGACAGGTCGCCGACATACTCGGGGTCGTCGCTGGTGGTCACCAGCGGGCGCAGCAGCGCGATGGCGCGCGCGCGCCCGTCGGGGCCGGCCGCCGACTCGACCTCGGCGAAGTGCGCGACCGCCGCCGCATACTCGGGCACCCGGACCCGGGCCGCCTCGTAGAACGGCCGCGCGCGCGCGAGGTCACCGCGGTCGTGCCAGACGCGACCCTGCTGGAAGTCGAGCCACGCCGGCGGGAACGGCGAGACGTCGCGGTAGGCGGCACGCGCCTTCGAGAACAGAGCCTCGGCGCGCGCCATATCGCCGGCGCGCGCGGCCCCGATCGCCTCGGCGCCGAGAGAGTAGAGATCAGGATGGGCGGCATTGTGGCGCGCGAGCAGCTGCGCCGCTTCGGCGTCGCGTCCGGTGGCGGCGAATATGGCAGCGCGTACCGTCTCGGTGCTGGTCGCGGGCGCGCCCCGCGCCTCCGCCGTGTCCAGATCCGCCAGCGCCTCGGTAAACAGGTGCAGATGCTCGCGGACGCGCGCGCGCGTGACCAGCGCCGCCGGATCGTCCGGCCGCTCGCGCCCGCCCGCCTCCGCCAGCTCCAGCGCGCGATCGTAGTCGCCGAAGTGCCCCAGGGTCTGTGCCCGGGTCATGAGCAGTCCGATCAGCAGATCGCGGCGACCCTGCGCCTCCCTGGTCCCCGACTGCCCAGGGGTCCGCAGCTGCGTCTCGAGCAGGTCGATACGCGCGTTCAGGTTGTACACCGCCGTGTCTGACGGAACGGTGTCGGTGGGCGCCGCCGGGGTATCCGACGGCGCGGGCGTTCTCGCCCGTGAGCGACAGCCGGCGGCCGCCGTCACCACCACCACGACCCCGCAGACCAGCGGAAACAGCGGCGCCGCCGTCGAACGCCGGGGGCGCATCAATCGGCCAGGAACGGGAACGTGGTCTTCGACTGGGTCTTGTCGTCCGCGCTGATTCCGTCGGTCACGCCCGAGGGCATGCCGATCGCCGCCGCCGAGAGCGTCACGTCGATCGTGTCGTAGGTCGGCGCGCGGCCGCCGCAGTCGCCAGCCATCCCGAGCTCGACGGCGAAGTACTGGGTGCAGGTGCCGGTGGCGGTGTTGACGTAGAGCTGATCGTCCGCGAGCACGCCCGCGAGCGCGTCGTAACGACCAGCCGCCACCGTCGGTCCGGCCAGCAACTGGTTGCCGCACATGGTGTCCAGGCTGTCGAGGATCGCGAGGTTCTTGGCGATCTCAGCCTTGAACGATCCCCAGGTCGCGGGTGCCGCGGCGTTGTAGGCGTCCTTGGCGGCCATCGTGGCCGCGGCGTCGGAGTCGAACCCATGGATCAGCACCGTGTTCACCACGGACCGTCCCTGCCGATCGACCTGGCCACCCAGCGCCGGCGGGGCAGGATTGTTTCCGCCACCGTCTTTGCCGTTGTTGTTGCTGCTGCTTCCGCAGGCCGTCGCGGCCAGCCCCAGCAGCGCCATTCCGAGGAGCATCCTGTTGGTCGTCGCTTTGCTGTTGCGCATGATCTTCCTCGACTAACTGCGGTGGTTGGTGCTGCCCCAAACGCCAATGATCGGTCCGCCGCCGGTCAGCAAGGACTTGTCGATCTCGAGGACGATGGTCTGGATCTTCTGGCCCGCGAAGACGTTCGCCGGCGCCGCACCGGCCGCGCCGGTCTTGAGCTGGTTCACCAGCGACATCGACGTGGTGGCGTCGACCGTCGGACAACCGGCCGCATCGAGCGCCAGCGACGGAGCCACCGACCTCACGGTCCCGATGACGGCACCCACGCCCGCGCCGTTGAGAAAGAAGGGGTCATCCTTGATGCCGGCGAAGGCCTTGACCTTGCCGCTGGCGCTGGTCAGGGTCGTGCCCTTGGCGCCGGTGACGTAGTCGGCGGTGCCGACCCAGCAACTCAGGTTCTCGCTCGCATCGAAGCCGCAGATGACCGTCGTCTCGGTGGCCGCCGTCGCAGCGAAGGTCGCCTTGGAGTTCACGTGGAAAACGAACAGCACATTCGCCGCCAGCTTCGACGTCGCCGGCGCGTTCGGAAACCAGTCCATGACCAGATCGACATTGCTGGCATCCGGCGACATCCAGGCAAAGACATCAGTGATGTCAGCGTCGGGCTCCGCCGTCGCCGCCGGCGAATCCGTGTGATCCGCCGCATACAATTTCATGCCGACCAACGTCAGCGCGAGAGCCGTCCCCAGCGCGAACCCTGCAACTGCCGTCTTTCTGTGCCTCATGTCTCCTCCGTGTCTCAGGTTTGACGCCCAAACCACCGGCGGCCGCACTCGACCGCACAGGGTTAACACGACGAAGCCGTGCGTCAAGGGGAGGCAGCGACTCGAGAGGTATCCGACATTTCGGAAACTTGAGGGTCAGGGCAGCGCCTGGATCTCGTCAGCGGTCAGCGCCCGCCGGTATACGCGAAAGTCATCAATCATCCCGTCGAAGAGCGGATCGCCGAATTGCGAGCGGCCGAGCCAGTTGTTGGTGCCGTTCCCCAGATTCGAGGGACGCAGGGTCATGTTCCGATTGGCGCCGACGGCCACTTTGTCGATGTACAGGGTCCCGGTGTAGGTCGCTCCCGGGCCCAGCACCACTGCAAGATGGTGCCAGGCGCCAACTGACAGCGGCGCGGGCCTCGCCATCACGATGGCTTCTTCCTCGCCGGGTCCATTGCCGGTGACGGTGATAGCGAAGCGCGGGACGTTGGGCACCGCCAGGCCCAGGGCGTGCGCGGTCAAGGACATGTACGTGGTGGTGTTGCTGCCGAGGTCGAAGATTCGCTGCCAGCTGCGCACGGTGCGGACATTCACCCAGCACGAGATGGTGACCGCCGTGGTGGCTCCCAGCGTGGGCAAGCTTGCCGGGAGCGCGACGAATCCGCCGACGGTGCCGCTGGTGCTGGTGAGATTGAGCGCGCCGGTTCCGACCTGAGCCGTCGTCGAGAAGGCGGCGGAGCCGCCGCCGAGGCTGATCAACCTGGCGGTGCGTCCATTGCTCGCGGAATCGACGGCGGTGGTTCGGCCGACGACATCGTCGAACCGGTACCACGCCACCAGATCGACGTCGATCGCGCCGCCGGCGCCCGTCGCGCCGCCCGCGCCGGCATCGATCGTTCCGCCGACGCCCGTCGCGCCGCCCGCGCCGGCATCGATCGCGCCGTCAACGCTCGTCGTGCCCCCCGCGCCCCCGGTACCCGTCGCGCCGCCCGCGCCCGACGCGTCCGTCGTGCCGGCGTCTCCGCCTGATCCCATCTCGACCGGAGCGTCGATCTGGGAATCGATCAGGCCGTCGCGACAACCGTGACAGGGCTCGGGCGGCGCAAAGCAACCGCCGACGGCGAACCCCGCGACCGCCACAAGAATCGCCAACCCCAGCGGGCAGAACCGATGCCCGCCATAATAAGCCCCGCTTAGCGCCACCATGAAACCCCCAAGTGATGACGAACATCGCGAACCTATCACACTCTGGCGAGCCTCTGGCGAGCACCCTGCGGTCATCCGGCGCGAGGTCGAGCCGGAGCCCGCCTGGGCTGCCGGTCGGTGGACGATTCAGGGACCGGACCGCCAGCTGAGCCGAAACGAAATCTTCCGGCTTCCTCGATGGCTCATCCTCGTGCCGGGCGCGGCCCGCGACGATTCGCCTCGTCAAGACTCTGGTAAGACTTTGGTCGATTTGTAACTAGTTGGATTTGCTGAGCTTTCTCGCTGTTCGCCGCCCCAGGGTGGTGCTGTGTCATCAACGCGATCCACCGACCGAAAAGGGGCTGCTCTTCGATGACCCGTTATCGGGGGCTGAGGCGTCTTCCATTGAGTGACCGCCGTGTGCCCACCCAACGCCGACCCGTTGCGTGCCATAGTGCTGTCACGGGAAATGCGTTCGGTCCGCCAATCCCCAGAGGCTGAGCGCGCGGTTGGTCCGCCCGGTCTGGCCGGTCCGGACCAGGCGAGGCCGAGGCCCGAAGAGCTGGGGCTCGTCGAAGCGCTCCGTCGAGGTGAGCCGTGGGCCGCGAAGCAGGTCTGGGATCAACACGCGGGGAGCGTCCGCCGCCTCATGGCCCGCGCCCTCGGTCCTCGGCCGGAGGTCGACGACTTGACACAGGACGTGTTCATGCGCGTTTTTTCGCGCATTGGCGTCCTCCGAGAGGCGAGCGCCCTGCGCGAGTTCGTGATCGCCGTATCCGTCAACGTCCTCAAGAGGGAGCTGCGGCGGCGCTGGGTTCGTCGAAGAGTATCGCTCTCGGACAGCGGGTCGGTCCCCGACATCGAGGCGCCACGCGCGGACCCCGAAGCGCGCGAAGCGCTGGCGCGATGCTACGCCATCCTCGACAAGCTGGGCGCACGCGAGCGGGCGGCCTTCGTTCTTCGCTACATGGAGGAGCGTACGCTCGAGGAGGTGGCCACGGGCCTGGGCGTTTCCCCGAGCACCGCGAAGCGGCTCGTCATCCGATCCTCCGAACGGGTCAGCAAGCACGTCGGCAACGACGAGGGGCTGCGAGATTTTTTCGACCAGCGCCAGGGCCGGGCAGAGCGGCCGCCGCCGAGCAGGAAGCCCATAGAAAACACGAGCAACAACAAGTCGAATGCCAGCGAATGATGGTAGGTCAAATGTGGGCCCGCCCGCTGAAGGCGCCTCCTCGACGAACGCCAGGGCAGGCAGGGGGGCGGTCGTGAGCCGTCTGTTCGTTCCGCCAAACGCGCGCGCCGACGGTCTCGACGCGCGAAGCGCCGGCTTGGCGGCCTTCGTCGCCAGCGAGGTCGACGGCCCCGCGGCGACCGCGCCGCCGAGCGGGCGAGCCATGCAGATCATGCTCGCGTCCCGCGCCCGAGACGCGCGCCGGCGACGGGCGCGCCGGACAATCGGCGCCAGCGTTGCCTTGGGGGCGATGACCGCGGCGGGTATCGTGGCCTGGACGGCGGTGAGTCGCCTGCCGCCCACGCTGAGCTACACCGTGGATGGCACCGCCCCTCCCGCCGGCGGCTACGTGCGCTCGTCGGCTGGGCAAGAGCCGGAGCTCGCCTTCTCGGACGGCACCAATATCCGCTTTCTGCCGAGGACCCGCGCTCGCGTGCTCGACGTCGGCAGGCACGGCGCTCGGCTGATGCTCGAGGATGGGCGCGCGCACGTGCACGTGGCGCATCGGCCGGGAGCGGATTGGCAGGTCCAGGCGGGGGCGTTCCTCATCCGCGTGCACGGGACCGCCTTCTTCGTCGGCTGGAACGCATCGCAGTCGCGCCTCGATCTCCAGATGGAGAGTGGCGTCGTGTCCGTGGATGGCCCGAGCTCCGCCGATAGGGTGGTGCTGCGCGCAGGGCAGTCGCTGTCGGTGCGGCTGGAGGGGTCTCGGATGGTGGCGATTGCGGAGCCGTCGCTCGCCGCGCGCGGGTCGGCCCTGGCCCGACCCACGACCCCGTCCCCGGTGCTCGAATTGCCGCCGCCCGACCCGACACCGCCGACCGAAACGCCCCGACCGGCGCTCGGGGCCGCTGCGCCACGCGCGCGATGGTCCGAGCGGCTGGCCGACGGAGGAGCGGCCGGCATCCTGGCGGAAGCCCAGCGGCGCGGCGTGGCGAGCGTGCTTGCCCGCGCCAGCAGCGAGGACCTGGCAGCGCTGGCGGATGCCGCCCGGTTCCGCAAGCAAGACGAGCTGGCCCGCCGGGTGCTGCTGGCCCAACGCCGGCGGTTCCCGGGGACGTTGCGGGCCGAAGAGGCGTCGTTCCTGCTGGGCCGCCTTGCCGACGGCCCGGCTGGCCGCGATCCGGACGCGCTCGCCTGGTACGACCGTTACCTGCGCGAGGCCCCCGCCGGAGCCTACGCCGCCGAGGCGATGGGGCGGATGATGCTGGTGCTGGAGCGAGAACAACGGACCGAGGAGGCGCGCACCCTCGCGGCGGACTATCTGCGCCGGTTCCCTCAGGGCGTGTACGCCCGCGCCGCGCGAGCAGTGGCCTCCTCGGACCGGTGAATGATCGAGGCGTCCGCAGTGGGGCGCGAATGACGGTGCGCGGGCTGGGCGGCGCGGCGGGCGCCTTCGCCGTCTTCGCTTTCGCGCCCGCCGCGGCAACGGCCACGGCGCCGCCGCTGCCCGCGGCGGTCGGTCGGGTGACGGTGCTGCAATCGAGCTCCGCCTCCCCCAGGGCGCGACGCTGCTTGAGGCGTCTTCGCGAAGAGCTGACCGCCGGCGGCTTCGAGGTGACGGTCAACGAATTCGGGGCCGGCGGCGAGGCGCTGTGGATGGTCGAACCGCCCAGCCCTCGCGACGGCTCGATCGCCACGCTCACGCTCGTCGGCAACCCGGACGAGGCGAACGCCGAGCTCTGGATCGTCGACGGCGTGCCTGGCGGGCGGGTCGTCGTGCGCCGCCTCTTGATTCCGGCCGGCGCGGAGACCCACGAAGATGAGGTCCTGGCCGTTCGTACCCTGGAGTTCCTTCGCGCGAGCGCGTTCGAGCTCGCCGGGAGAGCGCCTGCCGCCCCAGCGACACCCGCCGCCCCGAGCGGGCCCGCGCCGTCGACCCCGCCCGTCACCGTAGCCTCGAAGCCCCCGCCGCCGCCGGTCGCGTCGCTCGCGCCGCCGCCGACGGGGCCGGTCTCGTTCGAGCTCGGTCTTGGCCTGATCGAAAGCTCCCGCGCTCTCGGACCGGCGTTTCTGCCAGTGGCGCGGTTGCGCGCGGAGTGGCTGTCGCTGCTCGAAACGCGGGTCACGGTGGCCGGTTTCGGCACGCAAGCTGAAGTCACCACGCCGAAAGGAACCGCCACCGTCGGACAGATGGTCGGTCTCGTCGACCTCCGGATGGCGTTTCGCCACGGCCATGACCTGCGGCCGGCGATTGGCGTGGGTGGTGGGGTTCTCCGAGTGAACGTCGAGGGCGCGGGAACGGAGCCCTACCAGGGGTTGCACGGTCTGCGGTGGGTGGGCCTTCTCGACGTCGGCGCGGGGTTCACGGCCAGGCTGTTTCGCCGCCTCTCCGTCGCGCTCGAAGCTCACGGCCAGCTGGCCGCGCCATACCCGACGGTGCGATTCTCGGGCGAGGACGTGGCGCGCATCGGTCGGCCCGCGCTCTTCTCGTCGCTCACGCTGGTGACGCCGCTGTGAGACTTCCTCGGATTGGTCCCCGCGCCAGCACGAGCGCGGTGCTGATGGCCTTTGTGCTGGCGGGCTGTGGCCCGGCGCCGATCGAATCGGTGGAGATCACCAGCCGCAGCCTGGCGCGAGAGTTGATCGCCCACTGGTCCTTCGACGAGCAGAGCGGCACGACAGTGGCAGACCGGACCGGCCACGGTCACGATGGGCAGCTCACCGGAACGACCTACACCTGGGCAGCGCCCGGTCGGTTCGGAGGCGGCCTGCGCCTGCTACCGGGCGACGGGGTGACCATCCCGGGGTTCCCGCAGGCGACGCCGGACTGGACCGTGTCGGTCTGGATCAAGTTGTCGGCGGCCGACCGGGCGGCACTCGCGCCCGATAGGGCGGTCCTGCTGACGGCGGAAAGATCGGGGGGAGGCTGGGAAATGGAGTTTGACCCTCGACCCGGCTTCGATTGGCTCGAGGCCTCGTATTACCTGGCCCCGCCGACCAACGACTTCATTATCCTCGATTGCAAATGCATCGAGATCGACCGCTGGATGCACTGGACGGCCGTCTTCGACTTCACCAATGACCGATTCAACCTCTACCGTGGCGTTCTCCTCGTCGACCACGCTGCCCTGCCCGCACCGATCCTGCCCGGTGACCCCGATCTCGGCATTGGCCGCTGGTATCAGGGCGCGCGTCCCATCTCCGGTGTGATCGACGACTACGCGGTCTGGTCCCGCGCGCTCAGCAGCGACGAGATCGCGGCCATCGACGCGAGAGCCGTGCCCGACTCGCTCTGACGTCCCGAGCCATCAATCCCGTCGAACAAAAATGGCCTCCTTCTCGAGGCAGACGGATCTTCCCCTACATGGGCGGCAAGTTGCCTGACGGGCTTCGGGGCAATCAGCCTTCCGGTTCGGAGGGAAACATGTTCCTCAACGCGTTTCGAATGGCTCACCTGCGGCCCGCGTTCGCCAGCATCGCGCTGGCCGGGGCGCTGGGGTGTACGGGCCAGATCAGCTTGCCGGCCAGGACCGGGGACATGGGCGGTACGTCCGGCGCTGCCGGCGGCACCGGCGGGAGAGCCGAGTGTACGCCCCTCGCTCCCATCGCGCGCCGGTTGTGGCGCCTTTCGGCGCCGCAATGGAGCAACGCCGTGCGCGATCTGCTGGCCCTGACGTCAGCTCCTGCGGTGAGGGACACCGGTGGCGCGAATGAGTTCGCGTTCTTCGCGGACACGACGCTGGGAATGACTCCGGAGCTCCAGTACGTGCTTTACGACACGACCCAGGGAACGGTGTTGCCGGCCATTGCCCCGAAAATAGGCGGCGCCGCGGGGGCCATCGCGCCCTGCGGCGGCACCACGGCGTCGGCGCAAACGACTTGCGCTCAGACGTTCATCCAGGGCTTTGCCAAGAAGGCCTATCGCCGGCCCGTCGATGCAACCGAGGTGGCGAACCTCATGACGATCTACGCGGAGGGGGCGAAGCAGGACTACGTCACCGGCATCAGCCTCATGATTCAGGCGGTGCTCATCTCGCCTTCATTCGTCTACCGAACCGAGCTCGGACCCGCGACCCTCACGGCGGACGCGAGTGGTAAGTACCCGGACACGGCGCTCACGCCTTACGAGGTCGCCACCCAGCTCGGGCTGCTGTTCCTCGGCTCGGTTCCCGACGACCAGCTGATGGCCGCCGCGGATGACGGCACCCTGGCCACCGCCAGCGGGGTCAGCACGCAGATCGATCGTCTGCTGGCGAGCCCCCAGGTTCGAGCGAATCTCACCAACATCATGGTCGATTGGTTCAATGTCCGGCAGATGTTCTCGAAGACCAAGGACACCGGGCTTTTCTCCGCGCTCGCGGCCGCCGATCAGGATCAGTCGACGCTCGAGAACGATATCTACGCCTCTACCCAGCAGTTCGTTAACGATGTGCTCTGGACGAATCCTGCGGGAACCATCGACGACCTCGTGAGCTCACAGGCGGTCTGGGTGAACAACCGGTTGGCGACGCTGTTCTCCGGGCTCACGTTCCCGGATGGCGCCCCCACCAGCAACACCACGTTCGTGAAGGCCACCTGGCCCGCCTCACAGGGCCGAGCCGGGATGTTGACCCAGCCCGGTTTCCTCTGGGCGGCCTCCGATCCGTCCCTCACCTCCATCGTCAAACGGGGCAAGTTCATTCGCGACGACATCATCTGTCAGGACGGGGCGCTCTCTCCCATCGACCTGTCGACGCCGATGGCGGTGAACGTGATCAACTGCAAATCGCCCGACGGAACCAGAACCTTGTCGACGTGCGACAGCGAAGTTCTGAAGTCCGACGCTCGTATGAGCAATCAGCCCTGCGTGTCCTGTCACACGCAGATGGACCCGTACGCGCGCGTCCTGCTGAACTTCGGACCGATCGGCAACTTTCGAACGATGGACGAAGCGGGCCGGCCCATCGACCCGACCGTGACATTCGACCCGGACTCGCGACTCGGCGGGGGAATGGCCAACGGGCCGCAGGCGTTCGCGCAAGCGCTGTCCGGCAGCGGCGTGCTGCGCGGGTGCTCGGTCCAGAAGGTCGCCAGTTACGCCATCGGCGACATGATCCGCACGTACGACACCTGTGAGATCAATCAGCTTCGTTCCCAGACGGACGGCACCATCGCCTCGCTCTTCAAGAGCGTTGCCACGGCTCAATTCTTGCGCGCTCGCACCGGAGGTACCAGATGACGTCGTACAAGCTCAAGAGGCGGGCGTTTCTGCAGGCCTGCGGTGGATCGGCGGTAGCGCTGGCTCCCCTGCTGCGGTCCATCGAAGCGCGCGCGGCGGGCGCGACGGCACCGCTTCGCCTGCTCATCGTGCACCATCCACTGGGTACGGCGCCCGGTCTGGCGTCGTGGCGGCCGAACGCGAGCGCGACGACCACGAATTTCACGCTCCCCGTCGAGAGCGCCCCGTTCGAGGCTGCGGGCCTCAAGCCTTACATGAACATGATCGACGGCCTCAACGTGGTGTTCGCGACGCGAAATCCCAACATGAACAGCGGCCAGAACACCCACGAGGGGGGCATCGCGGTGATGATGACGGGCGTACCGGTGCTGGGGCGAATCGGCCAGCAGGACCATGCGGCGGGGGGCGCGTCGATCGATCAGCTGCTGCTCGACAACTCGCCTGGGCTCGGCGGCCCCGCCCAGATGAACAAGACGTCCTTCGGATCGCTGCAGCTGGCCGCCGACGTCCGTTCCGACCGGGACGAGGTCGCTCCGCGTACCCTTTCGTACCGGCCGCCGCTGGTGGGTCAAACGGACATCTCCAGGGCCCGGCAGCCGATGGCCCCTGACACCCAACCGATCAACGTCTACAAGCGGATCTTCGGCGGCGACGTGATGCCCCCGGGAACAGACCTGGCAAAGCTCCTGGCTCAGAAGAAGTCGGTTCTCGATTACATGCGAGCCGATCTCGCCCGGATGCAGACCCTCATTCCGGCCAGCGAAAAGGATCGGCTGGCGGCGCACGCCACGGCCATCACGCAGCTCGAGAACACGCTCCAGCAGATGTACGGGTCGACGTCGGGCGGTGGAACCGGGGGCATGTGCATGAAGCCGATGATGCCAGGCAGTTTCTCCGAGGTGACCGGGAAACAAAACTCGAACGGCGTGTCGACGGACCTGTCGGGCGTGGATTACTACGTTCCGAACATGCCGGACAGCCACCCGCACCTGGACCTCGGCCTCACCCAGCTCCGACTCATCAAGACGGCCTTCGCCTGCGATTACGTCCGCGTGGCCACCTTCATGTGGTCGGCGGGGACGAACTGGGTGGTCTTCCCAGGAATGTTCCAGGGCGCCAGCATCGCCGGCAACTTGCAGGCCACCCCGCATCACCCCCCGAGCCACAGCGGCGATGCGGCGACGAGTGGTTGGCTGAGTCAGATCAACCAGTTCTATTCCAACGCCACCGCCACCGCGCTGCAAGAGTTCGTCACTCAGCCCGACGTCGACGGTGGCAAGTTGATCGACAACACCATCATCGTTTACCTCACAGAGGTCGCACGCGCCTACGACCACAATCAGCAGAACATGCCGCTCATCGTGTTCGGGGGTAAGAACACCGGGCTCAAAGGTGGAACGTTCTTGAAGGTGACCGGTGGACCGTTGCCGCAGCAGACGGGCGGCTCCGGGAACCGGCCCTTCAACGATCTGTGGCTCGCCCTTCTGCCGAAGTTCGGCGTCGATGCCAAGATCCTGACCAACGCCATCGATTCTGGGACGTCGTACCTGGGCATCTCCGGCGCGCCCATGTACACGGGGGCGCTGCCCGGTCTGTTTTCGTGATCGACGAAAGTCGTCGTTCATCTCTTCAAGGGTCAACATCGCCCAGAGGACGCGTGCCCGGCGGAAACAGTCGGGCCGTGTCAACCCGCGCTTCCTCCGGCCGCCCCCCCGAATGCCCGTTTTCAAGGCGTCCGGCGCACCTGGGCCACGGGCACCTGGCGAGCACCGGGCCACTAGCCACGCGCCGTCCAGGTGCCAGATTACCCCCGTGGACCGCCACTACGCCATCATCGAGGCGCCGTCGGTGCTGGGGCTCAAGCCAACCGGCGTGGAGAAGCTGGCCGAGACGCTGCTGGGCTTCGGTCTGGCCGAGCGCATCGGCGCGCGACGGGCGGGGCGGATCGAAACGCCGCCCTACAGCGCCGAGCGAGATCCCGACACGCAGACGCTGAACGCGAGCGCGATCGCCAGCTGGACACCCGCGCTCGCGGACGCGGTCGAACGCGTGATCGAGGGAGGCGAGGCTCCGGTCATCTTGGGTGGCGACTGTTCCATCGTGCTCGGGGCCATGCTGGCGCTGCGGCGCCGGGGTCGCTACGGTCTGCTCTTCGTCGATGGGCACGCCGATTTCTATCAGCCGGAGGTCAACCCCAACGGCGAAGCGGCGTCGATGGATCTCGCGTTCGCCACCGGTCATGGACCCGGACTGCTGACCGACATCGAGGGGCGCAGCCCGCTCGTGCGTGCCGAGGACGTCGTGGCCTTCGGGTTCCGGGACGCCGAGGAACAGGCCAGGTACGGCAGCCAACCCCTGCCCCTCGAGCTGCGCGCCTTCGACCTCCCGAGCGTCCGCCGGGTGGGCATCGACGCGGCGGCGGCGGCGGCGCTCGCGCATCTCACGCGGCCGGAGCTGAATGGTTTCTTCGTCCACGTCGATGCGGATTGTCTGGACGACGACATCATGCCGGCGGTCGACTACCGCACAGCCGGCGGGATGAGCTGGCGCGAGCTCGCAACGATCCTGAAGACCGCGCTGGGCAGCGGCCGTTGCGTGGGCATCGAGGTCACCATCTACAACCCGAACCTGGACCCGGACGGCGCCGCCGGCCGCGGTCTGGCGGCGGTCCTGGAGGAATGCCTCAGGACCTCGGACGGCTAGGACTCATTCTCGGCGAGCCCCCCGGAGGAGGCGGGCTCGATTCCCGGGCGCTTGCGCCGTCTGGCTCGTGTCCATTTGTTTCTCAATCTTGTTCGAGAATCACCAACGGAAGGATCCTCGCTCAGACTTACCGCGCGCGTTTTCGTGATCACACTCAGTAGGTCAGCGGAGGATTGGATGAATGGATGGGCGTGAGCGGTGGCGAATCAATTCCGAACGGTCCACCCTGAAATTCGCAATCGACCACGCTGGCTTGAAGCAGATATGTGGGCGATTCCATTGCTGGGGCGGCACGGTCCTCATCGACAACCGCGACCTGACGCGCTCCGCAGTACGGATCTGGGTCGATTTGTCGAGCATTGATACCGGGTCCGTCAAGCGCGACGCATTCATCCTGGCCACGGAGCTGTTTGACATCCATTGGGAGCCGGCCCTAGTGTTCGACAGCGAACGTGTGGAGATCACCGGTATTGGGCGCGGGCTCATCTTCGGGCGGCTCGCCCTGCATAGCTTCGGCAGGGAGATCGCGCTGGAGGTCGAAGCCAAGTCCCCGCGAGCCGACAGCAAGGGAGTGTGGCATCTCGTCTACACAGCGCGCACTTCGGTCGATCGCGGCGCTCTTGGGCTGCGCCGGAACCGGTACAACGATGACTGGTTGAGTGAAGCGGTGGTGGGAGAGATTATCGAGATCACCGCGCACGTCGAGGTCATGCCCGACGACCGCCCCATTGTCGACCGCCCAGCGTCGCCTGCGCCGGTGTCGAGGATGCAGCGTCTCGGCCCCGCTCGATGATCGGGCGGCGCCACCACTGCCAGGAACCCGAGCCAGGTCGCGAACGGCGTTCGCCTCGACACCTTGCGTCCCCGCCAACCATTGCGCGATGGCGGGCGACAAATGGGCATCGACCCAGATCTTCACGCCGCGAGAATCGGGTGATCGAGCCGGCCGCTAGCGAACCTCAGGCTGGCGACGATGTCTTCGGCCTCGAGGTCGGGCAGCTCCTCGAGGACTTGCTGCTGCGTGAGCCCGGCGGCGAGGAGCTCGAGCACATCGACGACCCGGATACCCATTCCCCGGATGCAGGGGCGCCCCCCACACTGCGAGGCGTTGACCGTCACGCGATCCAGTAGCTCCGCCATGGGAGGCAATTCTAGAAGCGAAACCGACCGTGGGCCAGCATGGTCGGGTGCGCCGTGTCGGCGCCGCAGCAGGGTGGCGGCAGCCAGCTCCAGCTGCGCGGCGACGACCTCGACATCACGTACATCGAGCGATGGGTAGCCGACCTGGGCCTCCGAGAGCTCTGGCGATCCGCGGGTGAGGAGGGTTATGACTGATGAACCGATCTGAGACCGTCTTGGGCTTTCACCGCGCGGCCCCTCCCTTCATGAAGTGACTGCGCTGCGCCTCGGTGTTCGCGGTGGTGGTAGGGCGAGCCATCTCTTGAATCATCGTGGGTCCCATTGACTCTCTTAGCTCCCTCACCTGAAGAGACTCGTCGAAGTTCATGATGATTCCCCCTGGCAGGTAGGCCGACGAAATGCCCGCGACCGCAATACGGCCCGACACTAGGAAATATCTGGTTGTCTGAGGCTCAACATTCACTGGCACCTCGAGCGTTACCTTTGCCGCCAGTGGAGGCCATTCGAACAAGATCTTGTGCGGCCCTGATGTCACGCCAACCGCCACGTAAGAATCGTTTGACAGCGACGCGGCCTTGTCGCCGTCCACATATATCCAGAGGTTCCACGCGGTTGGCTCGGCTCGCTGTCGAATGAAGTACACCGCTGCTGCATTCTCCCCTGGCCTGGGCAAAGGGCGATACGACACGGATGCACAGCCGACCAGCAGGGCGTAAGCAAGCAAAGACGTAGAGATCTTCAATCGACGCTCCTCTAGGACTGGAACCCCCTGCCAGAGACTCTCATCTACATTCGCCGACACTCGCGGCACTGTAAGCGCTTCGAACTTCCTCGTCCGTAAGAGCGCGGTTGAAGACCTTGACCTCATCAATCAGGCCGTCCAGTTTGGCGATGGCGCCTTCACCGGCGTAAGACCCCAACAGTAGATCTGTGGTGTTGCTATCCACAAAGTGAGGTACAGCCGAGCGTGAGTCTTCGCGGACGCCGTTGACGTACACGGAGAAACCAGCGCGGCTTTTGACGGCCGCAACGTGGAACCAGAGACCGGACACGACGTGTGTCGTACTGTATACGGCGAAGGCTGTGTCGGAAGGAGTGCACCGATTCTGCGTACCGCCTCCGAAGCAGAACCAGAACCTATCGTCATCTTGTTTGATGAGGCGCCAGCCGTCCGTGTTCACGCCGCTCGCGGACATCTTGTCGACGACAGACATGTCCCCCTGGTGCGAGTTGAAGAGCACCCACGCCTCAACGCTGAAGTCAGTGGAGGAAATGCGCAGCTTCGGCGCGTTGCCAAGGTCAATCCAGTCGTTTACGCCGTCCAGCGAGAACGCTTGCCCGACCTCACCGGCTACAAACCTTGTGTTGCCCTGGAGCGTCCCCGGTGTGCCGCCGAGGAGATCAGCCCCATTCCCATCCCCCGGCCACCACGCAACCATTCCCTCACGTATCGGCAAACAGGAGCCGGCGCGCCCGGCATCGACCACGTCATCACCGGCGTCGCGCGCGGCGTCCACAACCGTGTCGGAATCGCCCGCGCTGTCGTGACGAAGCGCGCCGACCGACCCACACGCCAGAACGCTGGAGAGGAAGAACATCAGACTCACGAGGCGCATGTTGGGACACCCGAGAGCCACTGGGTCACCAACGCCCATCATCGTGTCGTCCAGGTTTGGGTTCCTTGTCCGGGTGACAACCTCGATCGGCGCCCACGCACACCGCCGCCCGGCAAGTGCCGTTCCCGCATGCCGTCCCGTCGGTCTTGATGTAGAAGGAGCACCTCTTGGTCGCGGGATCGCAGGTCCCGGGATCGAGACAATCGTTCGCCGCGGAACAAACTATGGGGTCCGTGCCGACGCAAACACCGCTCTGACAGAGGTCGACCTGGGTGCACGCGTTGCCGTCGTCGCAGGTTGCTCCGGTGAGCAACGTACAAGTGCCATCCCGAATCGCTCCGGCGTCCCTCGAGCAGACCTGGCATGTCCCTGCGTTGCAGGCACCGTCACAGCAGACACCGTCGACACAGAATCCGTTGGTGCAGTCAGTGGGGGTCGCGCAGTGGGTTCCGAGATCTCCTGCAGCGAACAGCTCGGTGGTCGCCAACGCAGCCAGATTGGCGAAATCGAATCCCCCCGCCACCAGCACCTTGCCACTTTCGAGCAAAGTCGCCGTGTGATTGCCCCGAGCCTGGGTAAGCGCCGCCGCCGAAGACCAGGTCCGCTTCGCAGGATCGAAAAGCTCCACGCTCACCGATTGCCCGCCACCGTTGTCGCCAGCCGCAACCAACACCATTCCGTTCAAGAGGCGCGTCGCCGTGTGATTTTCGCGCCCTTGACTCATGGGGCCGGTAAGAGACCAGACCCCTGTCTCGGGATCGTAGAGCTCGGTAGTTGGGCCCGTGGAGCCACCCGCCACCAGAACGGCGCCACTCACGAGCAGGGTCTCGGTGGCCCCAATCCGCGGTTCGTTCAGAGGTGGGACCGGTAGCCAACGGTCCGCTGACGGATCGTAGAGCTCGGCGCTGGTCAGTGCATTCGAGAAGCTGCCTACCCCGCCCGCCACCAAGACCTTACCGGCGACCAGCGTGGCGGTGTGAGCCCCGCGCGCCTGGTTCAAGGTCGACGCGAGGTGCCAGTTGTTTGCCGCGGGATCGTAGATCTCCGCAGTCGCCAGGGCTCCGCCGAATGGATATCCGCCAGCCACCAGGACGCGGCCGTCTGAGAGGAGCGTCGCCGAGTGATAGTTCCGAACCGTGTTCATCGAGGGGGCGGTCGACCACATGTTGGTTGCCGGGTCGAAGAGCTCCGCGCTGGACAAGTAGTCCCCGTTGAACCCACCGGTCACGAGAGTCTTTCCGTTCTGGAGAAGCGTCGCCGTGTGACCGGAGCGTCCCTGGTTTAGCGGCCCCACCTCCGACCAGGTATCCTTCCTGGGGTCGTAGACTTCACTGCTCGCGAGGCTCGAGCCACCGACCACCAGAACCCGCCCGTCCGGCAACCGAGTCGCCGTGTGAAAGATACGGGGATGCAACATCGGGGGTCCCGCCGACCATGTGCCTGTTTCGCTGGTAGCTCCGGCGAGGGCCGCTCGCCTTTCAGAAAGTCGCCCGCTCGGTTCCGGGGGATCTTGGGACGGAGGCAGGTCTTGCTGTCCACCTGCGCAGGCAGCAACGCCCAGAACGCCGGCAACCAGACTGATAGCCTTCGACCTTCGGGTCGGCCGCCTGTCCATCTGTGAAGTCGCGGCTGATGATCTGCTCTTGGTGTCCATGATGCCTCCATCGAGGGCGCGCCCCACCCTCCAGCGGGGAACATGGACGATCCGCCGTTCTCTCGAAATCCCACTAAAGTAGCAGGGGAAGGGGCGCGCCTCTCCCTGCCGCTCGGTGGGTCAAATGACCTGGATTTCAAACGGTGGTAGAAGGGTTTTCGGGGTCCGAACGATGCCAGCCACGCGCACGTCGGGCTCCCACGAACGAAAGGCGACGCTCGATTTGGTCGAGGCGCTGGGGAGCTCCCTCGATATCAGGCTCGTGCTCGAGAGGGCGTACCCCTTTCTCCTCCAGCTCGTACCGGCGGACTATGGGGCGCTTGGGATCTCGTCCTCCGGCAAACCCGAGGACTACGAATGGATCGTGGCAAAGATTCCGCCGGCTTTCTTCGTCGCCTATCCTGAGATGGCGCCTCACGACTTCGTGCGGAAGTCGGCGGTCCGACAGCCGAACGTCGTATTGAGGGACGAAGACATGGTCTCCCGAGCCGAGCTCGAGACGAATATGATGTACAGAAGAGCGCGCGAGGTCGGCGCGCCACTCGAGCAGGTGATGGCCGTGATGCTGCACATCGACGACCGGTGGCAAAGTGGCCTCTCCCTGTATCGCGAGAGACAACGCCCCTTCACCCGTCGTGAGCGCGCGATACTTCAGGACGTAACGCCAGCGATCGTCAACGCTGTCCGGAGCTGCCATCTGTTCGCCGACGCAGTGGACTGGTCCGTCGCCCTCGAGGCGCTGCTGCAGGACCAGGCCGCTTCGATCGTGCTGGTCGCCCCGCCCGCGACCGAAGTGGCACGAACGGAAGGAGCGGCGCGACTCATCGAAAAGTGGTTCGGCCTGCATGAACGTAGGGACGGTCAACTGCCGGCACCGATCCTTGCCCTACTGGCCCGCGGCGTACCGGGAACCTGGACCCGCCGCGGAGGCGATTGGACTCTCGACGTCTCCCTCGTACCGCTGGCGGGTTGCATGGGGAGGGCGACGGCAATGCTCGTGCTCAAGGAGCTGTCCAGTGCGATTCAGCTACCTGCGGCATGGCGGGTGGTCTTGACGCCGCGCCAACAGGAGGTGACCGCGGCCGTACTGCGCGGGTGGGACAATCGGTCGATCGCCGGTGAGCTCGACCTCGTCGAAACAACGGTGAAGAGGCATCTCCAGGACATTTTTGACCGCCTCGGCGTGCAGAGCCGCACTGCGCTCGTCGCGCGGGCGGCCGAGCTCCGGCGGGGCTGAGGCGAGCCGATTTTCGAACGGCTCGCTCCCCCGGGCACAGCGACTGAGGCGGTTCTTCTCGCGCCCGTGTAATGGTCCGGCTTCGAAGCTGTATAAGAGAGCATGGATCCGCCCACGGAGTGGAGTCTGATTGTCCAGGCGCAGGGGGTGGGTCCGCAAGCGCGGGCCGCGCTGGGGGAGCTCATCAAGCGCTATGACCGGTCTGTCTTGATGCTCATCCGGCATCGACCGCATCCCCCATATCAAAGCCCCGAGGATCTCAAACAGGATTTCTTCGCACGGATCCTGCAGCGAAACGACATAGCGCGGCTCGATCCGGCCAAGGGTCATTTCAGAGGTTGGCTCAACGTCGCTGTGACCCGGTTCGTGTTCAATGAATGGGATCGCTGGCACGCCGTGAGCAACGGTCACGGCGTCACCGATCAGCTGGTCTCCGACAGCGCCGGCGCCGACAACCCGGAACATGCCTACATGGTCGTGTTTTGCTGGGATACCCTGGCTCACATCGTCACCCAGCTGCGGGAAGAGACCCACGATAGGGTTCGATTCGATGCCCTGAAGCGATTCCTCCCCGGACCCGACGAAGATCTGGCCAAGCTCGGGCCCATCGCGGAGTCGCTGGACATGACCACCACAGCGACGGCGGCGGCGATCTGTCGCCTGCGCGAGCGCTTCAAGGCCCTCGCGCGCGTCGCGGTGGCCCAAACGCTGGATCTCGATCCGTCGGATCCCACCTCCCAGAAGGAGATCGATCGGGAGATGGCGCTCTTCTACCGAACGCTGTGCGAGAAACCCGAGGCCTGCTTGTGAAGAACGTGCCCCCTTGCGGGAGCTTGCTCGGCGACTACGAGCTGCTCATGGAGCTGGGCGAGGGCGCTATGGGCAAGGTTTACATCGCCAGGCACCAGCAACAGAGTGACTATGTCGCCATCAAGGTCGCCAAGTCGGACGTACTCGAGTCGGTTGGCGGGGCCGCCGCGTTTCTGGCAGAGATCCGCACCGCCAGCCGCCTCGACCACCCGCACATCGTGCGGATATACACGAGCGGGGTCAGCGACGGGCGTCCCTACCTGGTCATGCCCCTGCTGCAAGGCGGAACGTTGGCGGACGAGAAGAATCGCCGGCGACATGGCGCGCCCGCACGGGCGCGAGAGTTGGTCATCAAGCTCGCGCGCGGCGTGCAATTCGCCCACGAACGCCTGATCCTACACTGCGATCTCAAGCCGGCCAACATCTTGCTCGACTCCAGTGGCGAGCCGAAGGTCAGCGACTTCGGGCTGGCGCGGGCAATCGGCAAGGCAGGCTCGGGGTACGAGGGGACGGTCGAGGGCGGGACGACGGGCTGGATGTCGCCCGAACAAAACGAGCGCCAACCCCTGACGGCCGCCTCCGACGTGTACGGCTTGGGTATGATCCTGCGGTGGCTGGTCGCCGAGGATCCGTCCGCCGGCAAGGCGCACCAGGACGCCGAACCCACGGTGCCCAGCTGTGGCGCGCGGCGCTGGCCCGGAACACGACGCCTGGCCTGGGAGCTCCGGACAATCATCGACAAAGCGACGCAGCCGTTGCCGGCGCAGCGCTATCAGTCGGCGGCCGAGTTCGCCGGGGACCTCGAACGGTCGCGGGACGGCCGCCCGATCCAGGCCGAGGGCCGCAGGCCCTGGCGCCGAACGGTCAAGTGGGTGCGCCGCCATCGGCTGGCGACGGCCGGCGTCATCCAGGCGTTGCTGTTGTTGCTGTACATCGGGCTGATGCCGATCTCGGTCATGCGCGAGATACGGAGCACCATCCGCGAGCGAAACGCCTTTGCTGCCGTGGCCCAGGCCGGCGCGGTCATGAATGAGCTGCGATCGTTCGCCACGCGGGTCGAGGCGGTGGCGGCCGCAGCGGACGTCCGGCGACTGCTCAGTCACCGGGACGTCTACGATCCGCCGCCTGCGCTGGTCGAGCAAAGGGCCGGTTTCGACAACCTGGCCGTCTTCGAGCTGGACGGCACGCTGCGCGCCAGGTACCCGCGGCCGGCGACCGGTTACACGAACTACAATTTTGCCTATCGCGACTACTTTCGCACGGTGCAGCAACTGGCAGAGAGGCCCCCCGGCGCAGCCGCGCACGCTTACGTATCGCGCGTGTTCTACTCCCGCACCGACGGCTCCTTGCACATCGGTTTCGCGGCGCCGTTCTTCGACGATGACGACCATCCGATCGGAGTGATCCTGGGCACCACGGTGGCACGCTCGACGTTCGGCGCTGTCCAGATGAACTGCACCGGCAACGGCGACTGTATGACCGCGCTGCTGGGGTCACGCGACCGCGACGGCCCGTCGGAGGAGCTGCCCGACGCGGTCAACGTCGTCGCCGAGCCCGGCCTGGCCGATGGACAGGATCGGGTGCTTGATCGCGCCACCTCGCGGCGCATCTGCGGCGCGCTCGACTGCACGCCGCGCTTGCGTGGACAGTTCTCGCTGCCAAGCCGCGCGCAGGCGCTGATTCTCGACGACTACCAGGATCCCGTCTCGCACACCCGATCGATCGCCGCGCTTGCGCCCGTGGGTGGCACCGGCTTGGTGGTGCTGGTCGCCACCCCGGATAGCGCCGCCGAGGCGTTGACGCGCCGGATGATCGATCGAATGAAGGCCTTTCTCTGGATCCCCATCGTTTCTGGCATGCTCCTGCTGGCAGCACTGGGCCTGGGCCCGACGCTGACCTACCTCAGGGGACGGCGAGGTCCGCCAGCGCCGTCACCAGCGGTAGCGCAAAGACGTTGAAGTAGCGGTCGTACACCGGCGGGCCGATGAAACGGGCGCCCATGCGCCGCGCGAACAGAGAAAGCGTGCGCGGTAGGTCCAGGCCCGCGCGTTGTCCGCCGCGCGCGCGGCGGCGCTGCTCGTCGGTGTAGCAATGCCGTGTCTGGCGCGTACGTGGCGGCCGGCTCGCGTGAATCTCGGCGCGGAAACGGGGGCTGAGCAGGCTCAGGTCGCCAGCCACTCGGTAGGCGAGGGCGGCGTCCTCGGCGAAGTCAGTCTCCATGTTGGCGCCCGCTACCCAATGGGTGATTCCGCGGCGGCCGCTCTCCTCGCGCAGGCGCGAGAACAGGGCGTGGGTCACTCGCGTGCATCGATAGCGGCGCAAGACGCAATAGCGCGTCACCTCGGCGATCGAGATCGCCGAGCCCGACAACATGCCGAGGTCGACCTTGGATTCGAGATCGAGCCCCAGTCGCCCGGACGCGCGCTGGCTCGCGACCGTGTCGGACAGCAGCAGGCGCACCGTTCCCACCGGCTGGCCGGCGACGTAGGCCACGAGATGTAGGGTCTCGGCGCGATCATCGTGGGCGTCGATCTCAAGGCCGCCTGTGCCGGCAGACTCGGGCAGCATCCTCTCTTCTACGCCGTAGACCAGCCAGCGCACGCGCTGGGCATCGCTGATCTCGGTCGCCGTGCTGGCTAGCGTGCATCGAAGGGTGGGCATCGCATTTCCTATACGGTCGGTTTTCAAGCGACTGGGCCGACGATTTCCGCTGCGGCGGCGCCGGGCGACAGGAAGAACAGCGGGTAGAGCATCCGCATGACTCCGGCCGAGAGTGCAATCTCCGCCCGATCCCTCGGGTCGTCGATTCGCGCCAGCACTTCGTCCAGCACAGCGATGTGACCGAGGTCGGCATCGCCGTGGCCATCGAGGAACGACAGCGCCCGCTCGATATGAGGTATACGAGCTCGTGTGCGCAAATTCTCGGCCGCCATACTTGCGCGCCTGGCCGAGATGAACTCCAGCGTGTAAGCGGCACCGAGGTAACCCGGCGAGCCAGTCTGCGCCAGGCTGCGGCTCCATTCGACGTAGGCCGAGACGGCCAGGGGAGGCGCGGAGGCCTTCACCAGCTCGATGTTCTCCCCGCACACCGCCAGATCGCCGAGCACCCATCGATCGTGGGGCGACTCCTCTCTGGTCTTGCCGTCGAGGACGTCGACCAGCCAGGGCTTGCGGCCCTCGCGCCGGATTCCCGCCGCGGTCTCTGCCAGCAGCGGCCCGGACCAGCGAACGTAGTGGTAGCTCGATCGCAGGAAGGCGCGATAGCGATCGGTGGAAGCTTCGCCGCGAATGACGTCACCGATCATCGGGTGGCGGTCGATCGCATCCACCAGTTCGAGCGAGTCGTGTTCTAGCGCGTGTACGAAGGCATGGCTGACATCATTCATGAGCGTTCCTCCTGGTGTTGGTCCCGCCTCTCTCCTTGAAGCGCCAACTCGCCTGGATTACCGCCATGACCAATTTCTCTTGCGCGCCGCGCCCACGAGTGAGGCCACCTCCAAGGCCTGATTGATCGGTGATCGTCAGGCGGCGCTCGCGGGTGCCGCGCGGAACCAAGCAGACAGGTGGTCGGTCGACGCGCAAGCGGACCGGGCAGGGCGAAGTACCCGGGTGCGACCTGCCGCGGGCACAAGTCCTTGAAGAATTGACGCTTTCGAGTGAGGGCCGTGCTCCAAAAAACCATCCGGGGGCGTGTCGATCCGGTCTCGGCCCGTTCGTCGTCTGAGAAGGAGAGGCCGCATGGCGAAGTCAGTCCTGTACATGTCGATGTCGCTCGACAGGTTGATCACCGGACCGGACGACGGCCCGGGCAACGGCCTCGGGAACGGCGGCCACCTGCTGCACGAGTGGCTCGGCAAGCCTGTCTCCAGGCGGCCGTGTGTCGACCCGCCTGGGCTGAGCGGGCAGGTCTTACCAAGGCGATGGCGACGCGTGCGATGGTCGTGGGCCGCAAGACGTTCGACTACGCGGGTCACTGGGCCGGCGACCACCACGGCGCACCGATCTTCGTGCCCACGCACAGCCCCCGCCGAAGCCACAGAGTGGCTGGGTCCACTACCGCCCCGACGCTGCGACCGCGATGCGCGTGGCCAAGGCCGCCGCCGGCGACCAGGACGTGATGGTGCACGGCGTCGACCTCTCACGGTCGCTCCTGCGCGACGGGTTGCTCGACGAGCTGCTCGGCGACGGACGGCGGCTGCTTGGTGCAGACCGCATCGAGCGCGAGCTGAAACGCGTGCTGGCCGCGCCCGGTCTCACGCACCTCCGCTACCGGGTGGTGAGATGAGCGGCCGTTCGAGCCCCCACCCAACCGGACGAGTATCATGAAGATCACCCTCTTACTCGTCGCGCTGGCGATCACCCCTTCCGCCTGCGCGTCGACCCCGCCCCTAAGGCCAGCCGTCGAGGCGCACTTGCAGGCGGTCCGGACACGGAACCTCGGCGCGCTCCTTCCGACCGTGACCGGCGGCAGCGACCTCCGGATGATCGTACCCGGCGGTTTCCAGTACACGACGAAGGCGCAGTACGTCGACTTCCACCGAAAGTGGTTTGCGAGCAACGACAACGGGCGGTTCGACCCCGAGATCGTGCACCTCGTTGAATCGCCACGCCTGGGCCACGCCCTCATCAAGCTTCGGTATCGCGCGACGGCTACAGGGGGCGCGGTGCAGGATACCCTGAGCTGGCTCGCGCTGACCTTCGCGCTGGAGGATGGCGCCTGGCGCCTCGTGTTCGACCAGACCACGCTGATCCAGCCCTCTCCTTGACAGCTGGTAGCCTCGAGCGCACTCAGCGTAACATGGTCGAGCCTCTCCATCGCGGACCCCACGATCCCCTCGTCACGGCGGCGATGGCCGGGGACCGAGAAGCGTTCGCAGAGCTTGTCGCTCGTCATCGCCGCGAGCGTCACGTCCATTGTTACCGAATGCCGGCCTCTTTCGAGGACGCCGAGGGGGCCCTTCAGGAGACGTTCGTGCGCGCCTGGGCCAAGCGTTCGAGCGCGGCGACGCGGCGATCCTCGTACGGCGCGCCCTCGCCGATGGGCGGGTCAGCGTGCAGATCGCCGCCAAGAAGCCCGAGACCCTGGCGGCCTTCGTCGACGCTTACCTGGCCGAGCCCGCCTGGAAGAGGTCTTCAGCGTCCTGATGTGCGGCTCCTCAGTCTTCGACAAAACAGTATCCGAAAAACCAGTAGGCGGGACCCCTGCTGAACGAAATGGGATGTGGGTGCCGGTGGAGGCGATGATCGGGTAGGGAGCCGGAGACCGTCGCGCATGTCCACGTCGAGGCGACGGGTGACGCCGGACGCGGGTACTTCGTCCGGCCGCGTCCTCGCCCCCAGTGCGATACCCCGGTCCAGCTTTCGGTCGCGTCCGTCGTCCGGACATCGGGCTTCGGGTGGTGCCGGGTCCGCGATCGTATCGGCGGGAAGGAGACGGCCGTTGATTGGGCATCATTTTGGAGCGTTATCCCCCCGTCGCGCAGGCGGCAGGGCCGGCGGAGACGGCCGCGTACCTTCCTCGTTGCGATGCTCCCCGAGCAGTGTGGCAGACAGTAAGAAATTCAACATCAGCCGCTGCGCGACCGCGTCATACGCCTTCGCCGAC
This sequence comes from Polyangia bacterium, assembly GCA_035696125.1. GTDB lineage: Bacteria > Myxococcota_A > Polyangia > Fen-1088 > Fen-1088 > DASRQZ01. The sequence goes on along the minus strand of DASRQZ010000170.1, from coordinate 12,562 downwards.
AGCAGGCTCGTCGCGAGCGAATCGATGAGCGCGTAGTCCACGGCCCGGATGTCGCGAAAGACACTGTCGGGAAGGGCGAACTCTTCTCTGGCCGGCAAGGGACAGACGCGAGCAAGGGACCGCGAGTCTTGCGATGGGTCGGGGACTGCGCAGGCAGGTCCGAGGATCGTCGTGGCGGCGTCGGTGAGAAGGCGGTCCCGGTGAGAAGGCCTGCGACTGCGGCCTGCTTCGCGCGATGCATTCCGCAGCGCCTCGGGCACGGCGGAGCAGTTTCCCTCGCCAAGAGCCGCGACGATGGCGTCTCGCCAGCGTCTTTCAGGCAGCTTCTTCATCTTCGCCACCGTTTTGTTCAACCAGGCCGCGCAGGGGCTCGCGGTCGACTGACCCGCGAGCGGGGATGCCACGACTTGCGACGACAAGGAGAGCGACACGATCACGGTGATCGGGCAGTAGACAGTTGCCCTGAGCTTCGGTGTCATCTTCAGATCCAGTTCTCCGGGATGTAGCGCGGAGCGAGCTGAAGTAGACCTTCCACGAGGAGAGGGCGAAGGGCCTCAGCGGCGTCGGCCCGCTTTCGGTCAGCCTTCGATTCGAACGCACCCACTGCCAGGACGGCTTCTTTGCGGGACAGATGGGCGAGGTCGGGCGCAGCCAGAGCGAGCGACGCGTAACCCGCGCTGATCTGTGATCGATATGCGTCGGCAAATCGTACCTTGATCTGGGCGTCGTAGAAGATCAACCTGATCGTGGTGTCACGACGCCTTTCGAACGTGAGCCGCTCGCCGTACGTCAGGTCAGGGTGACGCAAGGCCTCCTGGAGCCAATTGTAGTAGTCGCGCAGAGGCCCGGACTGAGGATCGGCAACGTTCGCCTCGCCCTCGAAGTACTCGTCGAACGTCGCGTTGCCGGCCGCGATTCGGGCTCGCAGCTCTGGCAGGTCGCTCACCTCGCCAGTGACCAATCCTCCTAGGGGCGTCCACACCACGACGCTGTTCCCCTTCCGGGTCCCCTGCGCCAGCATCCGGCCGATCTTCCTCGCCGGCCCGCGCGTCGCCTTGTCCCAGATCGCGAGGTGCTTCGAAGCACCGGCGAAAGTACCTGGACAGGAACCGGCATAAGCCCAGATGGTCTTGAGCTGGGGAAATATCTTGGGCCAGCTGAAGACCTCGTTTGCGCTCTGACATGCAGACATGTGCAGATCCTCGACCGCGTTCGCGACTTTCGGAAAGGCGCGGGCCAGTTTCGCCAGATCGGAAACGCGCAGGATTCCCGATGCCTTCCTGCTCCAAAACATGCCGGAGCCGACGTGCTCTCCCGAGATGACCATTCTTCCCGGGATGATTCCGCTGCGCTCCGCATGCGCCCAGACCATCGCAAGGTGTCCGAGCTCGTCCCCCATGTCCCGGTCGACCGATTGAAATGCCTGAGCGGCGTATTCTTGACGCGCTTCTGGGACCCTGAGATGCCGCAAGAAGGCGGCGACTTGGTCCCCATCGGCCAGATCGAAGGCCTGTCCGTCGACGCTGATCCAGTCGGACCGCTTTCCATCGGTAATGAGCATGACTTCGCTCCCGAAGCTCCTCAACGCCCGTGCCTCGTCCGGAGCGGTGGGGTTCAGTCCCAGCAGTACGATCGCATCCGTGTTCCGGTATCTCATGAGGAAGGTGCCTTTGCTTGTCGTGAAAACGACAACGTTGGTGTGGTCACTGCGGGTAACCGGCCCAATCGAGTGCAACGAGGCCGAGAAGGGTCAGACCCGCCACCGCGAGCAGCGCCGTGGCCGCGTTCCTTCGATCAAGCCCATCGAGAACTGACTGAATTCCAGGGATGCATGGTTTGCCGTCGCGACCTTATCGGATCGCAATGAGCTTGGTTGCGTCGCGACCCTGGCATCGCGAGACCTCGCTACTGCTCAGCGCGGGAGGGCGGCGAAATCGTTGGAGCTTCGTAGGCGGCACAGGCTACTCGAATTATCGAAACGGGGGGATGTGGGTGCCGGTGGAGGCGGTGATCGGGTGATCCGGCCGACGACCCATCGGCTCAGCCCGGGTGGAGCCCGCAGAGGATTGCAGCCTTATCGTTCTTGGGCGAATCGATCACGGCCATCCGATCCGGAATTCAACATCTATTGCGGGAAAGGTGCATCCCCGCGTCCAGGCCGGATCGGGGAATACGGTCAGCCTCCTGACCGCGGGACGGCGCCGAGCTCGAGAAACATCGGTAGCTGCTCCGGGCGGTCACCAACGTGGCCCGCTCTGGTCTCGAGAGGGATAGAGCCAACCACCACCCCGACGCAACCGAAATCGTCGGCCATCTGAAGCGCGAGCGTGAATACCGCGCGAAGTAGGGTGGCGCCGACGCCACGAGCTCGGGCCTGCTCGTGGGCTGCGACCCGCGCTAGCCGCAAAACCGGTAGCGGATAAGGGGGCAGATGTTTGCGCCGGTTCTCAGGCAGACCGTCGACTGCGATCTCCCGATGACACGGGGCGAAACCCACGATGCTGCCGTCCTCGACAGCCACGTAAGTCGTTCCACGTGGTGTCGGAATTGATTCTGTCCTGCAAAACGTTGAAAGAAGCGATCGAGGTCGATGTTCCCTGAACGAAACTGCGATCGATCGTCATGTGCGCGAAGGCGTCGTACCGCAATCGCCATCAGGTCTGGGATCGAGAGCGCTTCGGCTTGCTGGACTTGGCCGGCTTGGAAGGCGACATCAGCTGTCGAAGAACCGTCGTCGGCTTCCGAGGGCGCGCGATGAGAGCGACGACCTCGTCGAATGAGCGGGCGGTCACACGAAGGCGGGGGGGATGATGATGTCCTGCGGAAGGTCGCGAAGCGCCTGCAGATGATGAAGGAGCGCCTGCTCGACCAGACATCCCTTCTTTACTCCATGGGCATCGACATAGCGTTCGACCTCGTCACGGGTCGTGTCCGAGATGTACGCGGAGCCTGCGTGTCAGCCATTTCTTACAAAACTGTAGACCATTCCTGGTCGAGCGCAGCACAAGAAACCAACGTCCTTGCGGGTCGCTTCGTAACCTCATCCCGCTCTATGCTGATCCAGGACAGACTCGCGGGTCCGACGCGAGACGCACTCTCCAACTCCTTGAACCTTCAGGGCGTTTTATAGTCGGGACCCCCGCGGCAACTTGAGGGCGCTCCTATGGGCTGTCTTTCGCGCTACCCCAGGTAGGACGTCTGAGCTTTCAGAATCGCGGCGAGCTAGAACGGAATGACGTCGTCGCCGTCGTCGAGGTGTTCGACCGAGTACGGGTCGTGCTTCTCGGACGGTCGCCTTCCGGACGGCTCCGGCGCGTCCCATTCAATCGGCCACTCGGATACGAGGCCCGCGGTGATCATTCGTTGGAAGAGTCCTGGATCGATGCTGCGGATGCGTGCGCGGCGTCGCCGCCTGTGCGGGTGAACCTGGCCGACTTCGACGACCAAGGCCGCGAGCGTCGCGACCTCCGGGTCGGCGTCATTTGTCCATGTCGCCGCCGTCTCGATGTTCTTCTTCGAAATGTTCGACTGCCGCACAAGCATCTCCCACAGCGATCTCAGGCGCTGCTTCCGATCACGTTCAGCCTGCGGTCGGCGAGCACATTCTCGACAGAGGTGGCGCCGGCGGTTTCGGCTGGAGAACGCCTCGCTGGGCCGAATGCACTCGCACATCCAGCAGTAGGGCACGACGATGGAATCGTCGCCGATCTCGATGAACTTGGGAAGCAGCTCGGGGCGGTCGCCAAAGCGTCCAGCTCCCGTCCCGAGCCATACGAGGCCACACTTGTCGTTCATGCCGGGGGAGGCAGTGATCGGGTAGCCGAGCCAGCGCATCGATATCAAGCCGAGTCTCTCTGGATTCTCCTGAGTCTGCTTCTTACCGAACACCTCTCTCAGTGCCGTTGATGAGGGTCCAACCGAGCCGCGGGGCGATCAGTAGCGCGAATCAGCCAGAACCAGGTCCCGTCGCCGAAACGGAGTCGCCGCCCCCAGCGACCGCACACGTTGACGGATTCATGCGCGCACCCCAAGATCGTCCGAATGGGTCCGCATCGAGGGGGCGCGGTTGGGCGGTCTGGCGGCGCCGCACTGGTGTTCGCCGCGCTCGCAGGTGCCTGTGCGGGCGGTGGCGGGGCTGGGGACAGAGTCGGCGGCGGGTACGGCGGAACCAGCGGGCTTTCGCGAGCACGCAAGCTGCTCGATCTCACGGCCGTGGAGCGGCAACGACTCTGTGCCGCGGTACCCCAACCCTCGGGATCCGATGGTGGCATCTTCTTTTGTCCCGGCGGCGGCCCAGTCCAGGTCAATGATCCCTTCTGCCTCCAGTACCTTTCTGATTTGAACCCCCATTGTGTGGCGACCGTTGCTGACTCCGAAGATTGCACTCAAGCTCTGGCCGACCATCCCTGCGAGGTTTCGGTTGCGTACGCCATCGCGGCGTGCAAGGCCACGGTCGGCTGCGCGACGCTGGAGTGTCACAACCTCTGCGACGACCGCTGCGGCCGCCCGGACGCAGGGACCGAGCAGACTCCGTGCCTGTCAGCTTGCTTCGACACCACCAGTGGCCTGTCGCAACAGTGCATGGCCTGCCTGGCGAGCGCCGCCACCAGAAGCTGCGGCGCGGTGATGTTTCCAGCCACAACGTCGGACACTTGTCGGACCGCCTGTGGCAGTGACTGAGCGAAGCCAAGCTTCTCGGAGAACGACCCGGCCGGGGTTGTCTCGGTCGGTCACAGCCCCACGACGATCAACTTTCCGGTCACTTGAGTCCCATTGACGGCGATTTCGCGCATGGAAGGCCGGTCGACCCGTATAGAGGAGGTTTCCGTCGCAACCCGGTGGCAACATTGGAGGGCTCTCGTCCGAGGATCGGCTGACAGACGCGCCGGGTGATCTTGGGACTCGCCGTGGTGATTGGCCTGCCGAAGCCGGCGAGAATTGTCTCGGCTGCAGCGTAAGTCGCGCCCGCGGCCCACGTAGAATAACTCAATAAAATCTGCGGTTTGAGCGTCGGCGGGACAGGGATTGAACCTGGGGGGAGGGAAAGAAAAACCCGTGATGCGGCGCGGACTTGCAGTCCTTCTCCAGAGTTGCGGTCCCTGTCCCGTTCCGTCTAGTTCCGTCCCCACCCGTGTAGGGAGGGTTCCGTGGGCAAACAGGTGGCAAAAGGCGGGACGGGGTGGCCCACTCCGCCGGGGTATATTCCTCAGCGTGCGCCCGCGAGATACGTCGCCCGACGGCCACCAAGCCCAGCTGCGGGCCTACCGGCGGCTTGGTCCTGCGGGTCGCGTGCGGGTGGCTGCGAAACTTTCGGCTGACACGAGGGAGCTCGCTCGCGCAGGTATTCGCGCGCGCCACCCGGAGTACCGGGACGAAGAGGTCGAGAGCGCCCTTCGCCGTCTCCTGCTGGGCGACGAGCTCTTTCACCGAGCGTGGCCGGCGCTACCCTTGCTCTCGCCATGAGTGATGAGGGCGCGGGTGCCTTCCTTGCCCGCCTCACCGCCAAACTGGCTGCTGCGGGAGTACCCAACATGGTGGTGGGTTCATTCGCCAGCTCGTTCCACGGCGTCCCCCGCAGTAGCCAGGATCTCGATCTGGTGATCGATCCGCAGCCCGAATCGCTCCGACGCTTTCTCTCCGATCTTCCGCCGGAGGACTACTACGCCGATGCCGATGCGGCCTTCGATGCGCTCCGTCGCCGTGGACAGTTCAACGTCATCGATATGGCGACGGCGTGGAAGGCCGACCTCATCGTGCGAAAGGCGAGGCCGTTCTCCGTGGAAGAGATGCGCCGGCGCGTCGAAGGCGATCTGCTGGGTGCGAAGGTCTTCGTCGCCTCTCCCGAAGATACGCTGATCTCGAAGCTCGAATGGGCGCAGCAGGGTGGCGGCAGCCAGCTCCAGTTGCGAGACGTTTCAGGGATCTTGCAAGTGCACGGCGACGACCTCGACATCGCGTACATCGAGCGATGGGTGGCCGATCTTGGCCTCGGAGAGCTGTGGCGATCCCTGCGTGGCGATGGATCTGACTGAGTCGGGGGCAGGCCCTTCGCGACCGATGATGTGCACCGGCCGACCATCGATCTCGGCGGCTTCGCGAGAGCCCCACGCTTCTTCGAATGAAACGCCCGAGATCTCGGTGAGAAGGTCTATGCGTCGGGGCGGAAGTCCGATCTGGTAAACCATCCCCGGTCGGGCGAAATCCTCGTGGTTGATTCCGGCGGACGCGAGGGGCGCACCGAACCGGACGAGTGCCTGCACAATTCGTTCGGCGTTCTCGTGCGAGGGCCGCACAAAGATGTCGATGTCCCCACTAGCCCGAGGCGCGCCATGGAAGGCAAGTGCAAATGCCCCGACGATGACGAACTCGACACCCGCATCGGCCAATTCGAGGAGCAAGTCACGGAAGTCATCGTTCAGCCCCTCAAGTGTCATCGTCGTCAAGAGGACGCGTGCCCGGTGGAAACAGTCGGGCCGGTGTGGTGCGGCGGTCGTAGGTCGGTAGGTTCCTACCGGCAAGCTTCCAGGCAGACTCGGCCAGGGGCCACATCATCGCGATCCGCTCGGTGGCCGTCGTCGATTCCGAGAGGTCATCCGAGGGCTCGTCACCAAGGCTGAACTTGGCCACCGGCCACTGCGCCCGTTCGGCCCGTCGGCGAATACGGTCGTCGGACTCCATCAGACAATTCTACCCCGCCGGATGATCTCAGGAATCGTCATGGTGATTCACCTGTCGATGCCGGCGAGACTTGTCTCGGCCGCTTCGTGCGCCGCTCCCGCGCGCTCACGTCGCAACGGAGCGTGCCTTTACCCAGAAGAATTAAATAAAATCAATAAGTTGGCGGCGGGCGGGACAGGGGGCTGAATCCGCGAGGCCGAGTCGGCGCCAGACCGGCGATGCGGCGCAGTCTTGCAGTCGAACTGGCAGGTTTGCGGTCGCTGTCCCGTTCCGTCTGGTTCCGGTGAGATCCGTGGAATCCGGGGCTGCACGGGGACCGCGGTGCGGTACCTGACGCCGGGGAGCAACCCGTCAACTACACGTTCGACCACGGTACCGAGGGGTGGGTCTTGAACAAACGTGAAGGCACGAGCTACACCAGCCTGGCGCTGGCGACGCCGGACGGCGGGTCGCCACCGACGGTGAGCTTCGCGGGGAGCGACGGGGATGCCAGCCGGGCTCGCTCAGGTTGACGGTGGCGTTCACAGGGCCTGGGCAGTATGCGGCCGCAGGGAGTGATCCTCGACGGCGCCCCCGCCGATCATGAAAGAAATTCGGTGTGGACCGTTATCCTGGCGGGTCGGACGAACATTGTCGCACGCGGGGTGAGGAGCCTTCGCCCCACGGTGGTTTCCGGGTCGATTCGGGGGAAGAAAATGGCGAGCAGGCTGCTGGCAAGGGTTTCGACGAACGGGGCAGGTGGGAAGCCGACCCGGGCAGCCGGCGCGCGCCACGCCGTGGTCGTCGAGCTCGCCCACGATTGGGCGCGCCGCGAGGTGCTGCGCGAATGGTCGCAATGGCTGCGCGGCCCCTCACCGCGAAGCCCACGGGCTGCGCCCGCCCCCGTCCGCCGCGGGCGCGCCGGGCTGGTCAACGACATCCTGTGCCTGCGCTGGCTCGGCCACCTGGACGACCGGGCCGGCGGCTGCGCCGCTCCGGCCGATCGGATCGCCAAGCGCGAAGCGCACGACGTCGCCGCCTGGAGCTTCCTGGCCATCGTCGGCGACGGGCACGGCCTGGGCGCCGGCGGCGGCGATCCGACGCATGGCGGGGCCAGCGATCTGGTGGAGCAGCTGACGCGCTGGGGTCGCACGTCGACGCTTTCGATCGAAGCCGACGGCACGGTTGAGACGCTACCCGGCAAGAAAGGGCCTCGGCGCTGGCCGCCGATCGTCCGCTGCCTGGCCGAATCGGCGCTGGCCCACGCCTGGCTGCTGGGCGGAGCCTCGGAGTCCATCCACGACCAGATCGCGCGCCTGGCCACCGTGCGCATGGAGATCGAGCCGCCGGTCCATCTGGTCAGCGACATTCGTCGCGCGCGCGGCGCGGGCGAAGCCGACATCGCGGGCCGAAGCCAGATCTGGCGGGCCTACCGTTGGCCGCGACCCGACCGGCGCGCCGAGATCGGCGCCAGCGCCGCCCTGGTCGACGGACTGCGGACGATCTTCGACGTGGCGGGCGTCGAGCTGGCGCTGGTGAAGCCGCTCGCCGCCGATCTCGCGGTGGAGATCGCCGGCGCGGTCTTGCCGTCGCCGGTCGACCGCCGCAAACGAGCCTTCGATGCCTTCGAGCGCGCCGACCAGGTGGCCCTGGACCTGGGCTACGCGATCCCCAGGCCGCTCCGGCGCGCCAGTGACCTGGGCTTGCCGTCGCTGCCGACGCCCGCCCCGAAGCCGGTGGAGATCGAGGTAGCCTCGTGAGGCGCACCGACCGGAGCTGGATGTTCGTTCTGCTCGCAGCCGTGGGGGTGGTCGCGCCGACGGCGGCCGGCCGCTCCCCGGGCGTCGGCACGCCGCACGCGTTGCAGGCGTCGCACGCCGCCACGCCGGCCGGCCGCAAGGCACGGCCGCAGGCACCGCTCCACGCCGCGGTGCTCACCGACGAGGCCAGCAGCAAGGCGCGCGAGCTGTTGGCGGGGTACCTCTCGTTCGACGACCCGGACGTCTCCGCCGCCGCTCGACGCTATCGGATCCAGCACCGTGGAGAGATCTTCTCAGTGATCGCGACTGTGCCCGATCCCGACAAGAGCGACTTCGACGTCTACTTCGACCAGGAGATCGACTCGATCCGCGCTGCGGCGCGCAGCGCGATGTTCGGCCCCGACCGTTTCTCCCTGCCCTGGAAAGAGGCGTCCGGGGAGCCCGCGCTGGATCTCGATCTGACGGCCGAGCCGGGCAACGATGACCCGCGGCGCGATGGTCTCGCTGACCGATATCGCGTCAAGCACCACGAAGACGACGTCGCCGAACGGCTGCCCGGTCTGATGTTGTTCCGCCGCCAGCGTTCGTCGGCGGCGGCGGCAACCGCGGCGCCGGCCGTCGATCTCCTGGTGGTCATCGTCGTCGGCGAAACCCCGACCCAGGGAATTCATCGTCAAGCCCTGAAAACCGCGCTCGCGCTATCGGATCGGCTACGCGCGCCGGACCAGCATTCGCACGATCTGCTGGCCCCCTTCTTCTCGGCATCGATGGCCTCGCTGCGCCTGGCGCTGGACGAGCACCGCGGCGCGCATTCGGCGCGCTCGCGCCAGCGCCACACCACCGCGATCTCCGGCAGCGCCAACGGAGCGTTGCGGGCGGATGACCTGGGCGAGGAGACCACGTTCCGGACAACCAGCCATTCGGCGCAGGACCTGCGCGCCGCCATGCTCGCGGTTTTGCAAATCGACCCGGCCAGACGGCTCGACGTCGGCGGGGTCGCCGAGCTGACCGAAGGTACCTCCTGGGGAAATGCCGTGCTCGCCGGCGACGGCAAAGGCGAAATGTCCCGCGCCCAGCAACTCAAGATCGCCTCGTTCGAGTTCCCCCTGCACGTGGCGCAGCTCCGCTCCGAGCGGGAAAAGCTGAAGCAGGAGTCGGCCAGCGACAAGACCGCCAACCTGCGCACCAAGCTGGAGCTGCACCTGGATCACGCCCACCAGTCGGTCGACGAGGTCTGGGTGCACTCGGCGCTCACGCCCTACGGCGTCGAGCTGATGCTGCAGCAGCAGCTGATGTCGATCGCGCGCGAAAACTATCGCTACCTGGGCATCGCCGCCACCGACCCGGCCGATCTGATCTTCCTGGCCGGTGAAGTGCGCAAGTATTGCCCCAAGGTGCAGCTCTTCACCCTCGGGTCAAACTTGTTATTCACCCATCCCGACGTGATGCGGGATCTGAACGGCATGCTGGTCGCGTCGACCTACCCGCTGGCTGGCACCCGTTCGATGGTGCCCGGAATGCCGGGCGAGCCCCGACTGACCTTCGTCAGCCAGGAAGCCGAAGGGATCTTCAACGCGCTGTCGGCGCTACTGTTCGAGATGGGCGCCCAGGTCGCGACGGGAGACCAGTCGTCGGGACGGCGGCTGGCGCTGCACGACTACGTTTACGGCCACGACACCGACCCCCGACCACCCATCTGGATCAGCATGGTGAGTAACGGGGCGCTGTGGCCGTTCAGGGCCATCCCCATGAGTGAATTGAGAAATGAGGGCGAGCCGCCGAAGCCGCTGAACCCGATCATGTACCCGGGCTCGAAGTCGGGGAAAGACGCGCTGGGCTCGTCGGAGGCACCGCAGCGAGATCCCGACACCGGTCCGATCGACGTCTTCTTCGTGCTGCTGGCGTTGGGCATCGCGGTTCCCTTGATCGTCTTGATGTTCGCTGGCGGCGGCAGGGGCGCGCGCGAACAGTGGCCGCCGGCCTGGGTTATGAAGACGCTCCCCCGGGGGCTGGGCGCTGCGCTGGTCTGGCTGCGCGCGGGCATCGGGCGGTCGGTCCCCGGCGAGGCGCCGCCGGGCTGCCCAGATGCGCTGCGGACCGCGCGGCTGCGTTATCTGCTGGGGATCTGGTTTCCGGCCTGGTTCGGCAGCGCCCTTCTGTTCATCGTCTTTCGGCATCTCCAGAGCGATCAGCTCGATACCCTTCGCCAGCAACTGCACCAGAATCAGCCGGTGCAGACCTACGGCTGGCTGCGCCAGGCCGCCGGGGCTGCGCTGACGCTTTTCACCACCGTCGCGATCTCGGTCGGATTCGTACGGCTGGCGAAAGAGATCCGGCACCTGTGGGTTGACCGCCACGCCTTCCATGACGCCGGCGTCAGCGGCGTCTGCGCGTGCGGGATGGTGCTGGTGGGAGCCGGGCTGGCCGTCGGCTATCTCTGCTCCCTCCGGGAATGGTCCTCGGGCTCGGGGACCAACCCCGACGGTCTGAAATCGCTGGGAATCGACCCGCGCGACCTGGCGATCGATCGGATCTTGCAACCGCTGAGTGGCGTCTCCCCCGCGCTGCCGCTGCTGTTCCTGGCGGCCGGGCTGGCCGCGTGGGGGTACTTCGGCCTGCGCCGCGTGCGAGAACAAGGGCAGTTTCCCGACGCGACGCCGTTCCCGCCCGCCGAGGGGCTGGCGTCGACCGGACTCGGTGCGCTGGCCGAGAGCGTGCGGGCCAACCGGACCGCGCGACTTTTCACCCCCGAGCACGGCGCCGGCATCTGCGTGACGCTGTTCCTGGCCTTCTACTTCGCCATCAAACTGCGCCCGACGTTGGAGGACGGGCCGTTCGACCAGCTGTTCCTGGGCGGCTTCCTGGTGCTGCTGTGGCTGGTGATGGCCAACGCCGGTCGCACGGTCGCCGCCTGGCTGGAGCTGCGGCGCTTGCTGCGCCGGCTGGCGGGCCATCCCATGGCCGACGCCTACGACCGCGTCGGCGCCAGTTCCACTCGCGCGGTCGAGGTGGAGCTGGGCGCGCGCGTCCCCCACTCCGACGAGCTGGAGTCGGGCGTTCGGATGGGCGAGATGCTGGCGCGTGACCCGCCGCCGTTCGCCAAGGCCAAGACCGTCGAGCTGTTCCAGCACCGCCTGCAGGACGAGGTCGAGCTGGCGCGGCGGGCCTACACCCAGGAGCTCGAGGGCAGGGCCAGCGACGCTCGGGTCGGGACGCAGGCGGCGCTGTTCCGTCTGGCGCGCACGATCTTCGGTGTGCTGGAACGACTTTGGTCCGGGGATGCGGCGCCCGACAGCCCGGAGTCGATCCAGCACGTCGTCGACGGCGTCATCCCGGCCGAGACCCAGGCCGAGGGGCCCTACCGCCACGTGCACACCCTGGCGCTCCATCGCCGGCTGGCCACGCCGGGCGCGCAGATCTGGCAGCGCTTGGCCGAGGACCTGGTGGCCAGCCAGGTGGTGACCCTGCTGAAACTGGGGCTTGGCCGCATCCGCTCGATGATGACCTTCGGGGTGATCGGCGCCTTGCTGCTGGTGTGCGCGGTGAGCGCCTATCCATTCCAGCCCGCGCGCTTCGTGACCCTGTTCACCTGGGCGACGGCGCTCTCGGTCATGAGCGCGGTCATTTGGGTGGTGTTTGGCATCGAGCGCGACGAGGTGCTGAGCCGGATCGCCCAGACCCGACCCGGGCACGTCGACCTGAAAGCGGCCTTCCTGGCCCGGATCGCGATCTACGGGGGTGTGCCCATAGTCGCGCTGTTGGCGACCAGCTTCCCCCAGACCGGGGCCGTGCTGTTCTCCTGGCTAGAGCCTCTGCTGCGCGCGCTGCACTAACGTCCTGATTGCGGGCGTGCCCGACAGCGTCGGTTCACCCCGTCACCCTCCTGCGTCCCTTCCGGCGACTGCTTCCGTTCGTTTCAAGGAGGGCGAGTCCGATAACTCAATTCGCGATCTCGTCGTGCGTGGCGACGCTTCTCGGTGACGAGGAGCGCGGCGGCCCCGCTTAGTCGAACAGCGCGGGCGTGCTGCGCGGGATCGAGGTCTGCGGCAGATCGCTGCCCACGAGAATCACGTACGAGGTGGTCGCCGTCGCGAGTTCTTGGAACTCACCCGAGAAGATGTCGAAGGCGCCATCCAGCGCCCCGG
>DASRQZ010000169.1:0-8794 GCA_035696125.1 Polyangia bacterium | reverse complement strand
TGCAGATCGCCGGGCGCCTTTCGGCTGAAGGGCGTTTCGCGGACGCCGAACGGACCTACCGCGCGGCGCTCGAGCAAGATCCGAGCTGGACGCTCGGCTGGCAGTCGCTGGGCGTGCTGCTGATGGAGAACGACCAGCTAGCGGCGGCGGCGGCGGCGTTCAGCAAGGCGATCGCCCTCGACCCTGACTTCGCCGCCGCTCACGACGGCCTGGGCGTCGCCCTGATGGAGAGCGGGCAGCCCGAAGCGGCGATCGCGGCCTGGCGGCGGGTGGTCGCGCTGCGATCCGATGACGCCGAGGCTCGTCAGAACCTGGCGCTGGGGTTGCGGCACGTCGGTCGGATCGACGAAGCCATCGTCGCGTGGGGCGAGGCCGTCGCGCTCGAGCCCCACGTCGCCGAGCTGCTGGTCGGCTTTGGCAACTTGTTGCGCGAGGGCGGCCGGATCGACGAAGCCAACGCCGCCTACGCGCGCGCCGCCGCTCTGGTCGCCGAGCAGGGAACCGACGAGCTGACGGGCGCCCCGCCCGCCCCCCGTCCGTCGCCGCAGAGGGAGCAGGCGATCGACACCGTGGTCAGCGCATTGTCGCGAGCCAGCGAGCTCGATCCGGTCCTCGCCAGCCCGCGGGGCGGACCTGGCATGGAGCTGGAGCACCTTGCAACGTGGGACCAGGCGATGGCCGCGCTGGCCCGGGCGGTCGACCTCGATCCCGGCGACGCGATCGCCAGGAGCAATCTCGGCACGGCCTTGCTGGAGAGTGGCAGGATCGACGAGGCGATCGCCGCGCTGCAGACCGCGATCGGAATCCGTCCGGATCTGCCCGTCACCCACAACAACCTCGGAATTGCGCTGCGCGAGAGCGGACGACTGGAGGAAGCCATCGCGAGCTACGACCGCGCCATCGCTCTCGACCCGGAGTATGGAACGGCCCACGCCAGCCGGCTGTTTGCGCTGCACGGTCATCCCGACTACGACGCGGCCAGGCTGCTGGCCGAGCACCGCGCCTGGAACCAGCGCTTCGCCCTCCCGCTGGCGCGAGAGCCGCGCCCGGGCCCGGCCGCTGGCGCGGAAGACCGGGCACCCGAGCGCCGGCTGCGTCTGGGCTACGTGTCGCCCGATCTGCGCAAACACCCGGTCGGTTTCTTCCTGCTGCCGCTCTTCGAAGCGCACGATCGCCGGCTGTTCGATGTGAGCTGTTACACCGACGTTCGGGTTCCCGACGAGCTCACCCGGCGACTCCGGAGTCAGGTCACCAGCTGGCGCAGCACAACTGGCATGTCGGACGCCGAGGTGGCCGCGCAGATCCGCGCGGATCGCATCGACATCCTCGTCGATCTGGCCATGCACTCGGCCGGCAATCGCCTGCGGGTCTTCGCCCGCAAGCCCGCCCCGGTCCAGGTCACCTATCTCGCCTACTGCAGCACGACCGGGCTCGATGCGATCGACTGGCGCATCACCGATGGTTTCCTCGATCCGCCCGGCGCGAGCGACGCCGCCTACGCCGAGCGGTCGATGAGGTTGCAGCAGGGCTGTTACTGGTGCTACCAGCCGCCAATCGACACCGATTGCCCCGAGGTGGCGCCTCTGCCCGCTCTCGACACCGGGCGAACGACCTTTGGTTGCCTCAACGACTTCAGCAAGATCGGCCGGCCGTTGCTCGAGACCTGGTGCCGGCTGCTCGCGATGGTCCCGCGATCCCGGCTGGTGCTGCACGCCCCTGCCGGCTCCGCCCGCGCGGGAGCGCGCGCTGTGTTCTCGCAGGCGGGCGTCGATCCGGACCGCCTGCAGTTCCTCGACCGCGTCCCATTGGCGCAGTACCTGGCCGCGTACGGGAACATCGACGTCGCTCTCGACCCCTTTCCCTACGGAGGCGGTCGGACCACCTGCGACGCCCTGTGGATGGGCGTGCCGGTCGTCAGCCTGACGGGTGGTACCGCCGTGGGTCGCGGCGGCACCAGCATCCTCTCCAACCTGGGCCTGTCCGAGCTGGTGGCCAGGACGGCCGGCGAATACCTCGCGATCGCCGCGCGGCTGGGCACCGATCTGCCGCGTCTCGCTCGATTGCGAAGCGGCTTGCGCGAGCGGATGCAGCGCTCGCCGCTCATGGACCGGCAGGGCTTTGCGCGCGCCATGGAAGCCGCTTACCGGCAGATGTGGCGGGAGTATTGCGGAGGGTGAGCGGCCGCCAGACCAGTGGAGAGCGGTCGCCAAAACCCGTGATCGTGATCGTCATCGTCATCGTCATCGTGGTCGGACCCCTGATCGTTGACGGTCACGTGCACGTGACCGCTACCGTGGACGTGGTCGATCACCGCTCACCGGTGGCGTTCCCGTGCACGTGCACGTGCACGTGCACGATCAGGGGTCCGACCACGATCACGGCCACGATCTCGGTTTTGTGGGGTTTGGCAGCGCTAGCTGACCGCGATCGCTTTGATCTCCGCGACCGCCTTGTCGACCTCCTCGGGGGTATTGAGCAGGCTCGGCGAGAAGCGGGCGTAGGTCGTGGCGTACGGGGTCTGGCTGGCCACGATCTTGCGCGTCGCCAGGTGATCGACGACGGCCTTGGGGTTCTTGCCGGTGACCTCGAAGCAGACCAGGCCCGACGACAGCGCGTCGCCGGGTGGGGTGCGTAGCTTGACCGAGGGAAGGGCGGCCAGTCCCTCCTTGCAGCGGTGGGCCAGCTCGTGGATGCGGGCGGTGACGCGGGCGCGGCCGATCTGCTGGTGAAAACGGAAGGCCGCAGGCAGCGCCCAGCGGTGGTCGAAGGACTGGAAGCCGCCCGGGCTGGTGCGCGGGCCGGGCGGCAGAGCGTCGGGCGGTTGTCCCTTCATCCAGGCCTCCAGGGCGCCCCATTCGAAGCTGGGGATGATGCCGGCGTGCCCCTTCCAGGCGTCGGCGCGGCCCCAGATGAGGCCGGTGCCGCGCGGGCCGAACAGCCACTTGTGGCAGCCGGTCACGAAGAAGTCGCAGCCGAGCTCCGCCATGGTCTCGCTCTCGACGGCGAAGCCGTGCACGCCGTCGACGCACAGGAGCACGCGGTCGGCCTCGTCGCGGCGCTGGTTGAGGCCGGCCAGCGCGTCGGCCATACGCCGGATGGGTAGCTTGACGCCGGTCGACGAGTGGACCCAGGTCACCGCCACCGCGCGCGTGCGCGGGCCGACGCCCTTGATCAAGTTGGCGATGATCTCCTGCTCGGTGGCCAATTCCGGCGCGGCGTAGAGCGCGACCTTGCGGAAGGTCGCGCCGGTGTGCAGGGCGCGCAGGCGCAAGGACTCGTGGGTCACGTAGTGGTCATGGGTCGTGGTCAGGATCTCCTGGCCGCGCGCCAGCGGCAGCCCGCCGTAAAGCACCGCCAGCCCGGTGGTGGTGTTTCCGGTGATGGCGACCTCGTCGGGTTGCGCGCCCAGGTAAGCGGCCGCGGACTCGCGCAGCTCGCGCTCCGCGTGCTCGATGTTCTCGTGCAAATAGGTCACCGGATCCTCGTCGAAGCCGCGGCGATGGCGGTCGATGGCTTCGCGCACCGGGCGCGGGTGCGAGGTCAGCAGCATCAGGGCCAGGTTGATGCGCTCGCGGGTCAGCAGGAACTGGTCGCGCACCCCGCGCCAGGACGCGAGGTCGCCGGTGGCGCCGGCGGTGGACTTGCCCTTGGCGTCGCCGTGGCCGTGCGCGACGCGATCGCTCGCCAACCCCAGCGCGGCGCCGGTCGCGGCGACCGCGCCCGACAGGAATCCTCTACGTGGCAGATTCATGGGGCGCATCTTAGACCGCCGCACCAGGCGCGCAAACCGGCGCGCGCTGGGATACCCTGGCGGCCAATGACGCTGTCGATCAGGTGGGTCACGCGGCTCTGGGGCATCGCGATGGTCCCCTGGCTGGGTGCCGTGGCTGGCGCGGACGCCAGGAATCCGCCGGCCACGACGATGCCGACGACGACGACGCCGACGCCGACGCCGACGCCGACGGGAAAGATGCCCGACGCGGGGGCGTCAGTGCCTGCCGTGCCTGCGCCCTCCGACGCGGAGCTGCACCGGCGCGCCATCGTGGTCGACACCCACGCCGACACCACCCAGGCCTTCACCTACTTCGGCTTCGACATCGCGCGGCCGCAACCCGACCTCGACCTCGACCTCGGCAAGGCGGCCGCCGGCGGCCTCGACGCGGAGTTCTTCTCGATCTTCGTCTTCCCGCGCGCGGTCAAGCCGGGCGAGTTTCACGCCGAGGCGCTGCGCCAGATCGACGCCGTCGAGCGGGTCGCCCGCGCCAACCCGCGCCGCATGCGGGTCGCGCGCACCGCGACCGAGGTGCGCGCCAACGCGGCCGCCGGCGTGCTGAGCGCGCTCATCGGGGTCGAGGGTGGGCACGCGCTGGCGCCCGGCGACGGGCCGACCCAGCTCGAGCACCTGCGCGCGCTCGCGCGCCGCGGGGCGCGCTACATGACGCTGACCTGGGTGAACAGCAACGACATCGGCGGCTCCTCGGGCGACGACGGCGAGGTGCGCGGCCTGACCCCATTTGGACATGAAGTCATCGCCGAGATGAACCGCCTGGGCGTCATGGTCGACGTGTCGCACGTCTCCGACCCGACCTTCTGGGACGCGGTGCGCGCCAGCAAGAAGCCGGTGCTGGCGTCGCACTCGTCGTCGCGCGCGCTGACCAACATCCCGCGCAACATGACCGATGCCATGCTCAAGGCGGTCGCGCAGAACGGCGGCGCCGTGTGCGTGAACTTCGGCTCGGCGTTCCTGGACGCCGACTTCCACGAGCGCGAGTCCGCGATCTGGGCCAGGCCCCACCCCAGCGACCGCCTGGCCGCCTGGCGCCAGATCCGCGCCGACGGCGCCCGCCTGACCCCGCCGGTCCCGCTGGCGCGCCTGGTCGATCACATCCAGCACATCGCCAAGGTCGCCGGCGTCGACCACGTCTGTCTGGGCAGCGACTACGACGGCGTGCCCGCGCTGCCGGCCGGCGTGGAGAACGTCGGCAAGCTGCCCGCGCTGACCGCCGCCCTGCGCGCCCGCGGCCTGTCCGCCGACGACGTCGAGAAGATCCTGGGCGGCAACGTGCTGCGGGTCATGGAGGCCAACGAGAAGTAGCAGTGGAACGGCCGTGCTCCACCGGCGCTCTCCGGTCCCCTCTCCCGCGGTCCGCCGCGGGGGAGGGGACCGGAGGGGGGGATCGGATCCGCCTAGAAGTCCACGCCAGAGATGTCCCTTCGCCTGGGGTACCCGCACAGCGCGTACGAGCACAGCATGCCGGAGATCGTCGCGGCCTCCATGCAGCCGCAGTTGAGGGTGCACTGGGTCCAGTCGCCGGCCAGGTAAAGGTTCGAGAACTCGGTTGGATCGTGGGCGGGCAGGCGGTACTGGCTGCTGCCGGGCACCGACAGCACGTAGCGCTCGCTGTCCGCGACGTTGGCGCGAAAGTACTGGGCGTCGACCCGGGCCTCGCCCTGTCCGGCGCTGGCGCCCGGGCGGCCATCGACCAGCAGCTCCCAGCGGAAGGTGCGACGACCGTCGATCTCCTGGCAGGCCTCGCGCCAGATCGCGCCGACGCCGTTGTTGAGGAGGTTGACCACCGATCGTCGGACGCTCGCGCGCGCGCTGGCCGCCGTGGCGGGCGGGCGCGCCGGCGCTCCCGACGGCGCCGGCGGATCGTCGCGCATCGGCCCGCAGAAGTAGGCGATGCTGCGCGGCACCTGGCCGTCGGGCCAGCCCTCCCAGCAGGCGATCTCGCTGAGGTCGCCCCACACGTTGAGGATGTTGTCGCGGTCGTACTCCCACAGCACCGAAGCGATGTCCTGTCCGGGCGGCCGCCAGCCCAGCTGGGCCGCCGTGTGGTCGCTCCAGATCTGCAGCGCCTGGGTGCGCACGGTCTTGATCCGCTGGGTCATGAGGCGCCAGCGCGGGCTCTGCTGCAACAGCGGCGCGCACACGCGCCCCAGCCCGCCGACCGAGATGCCCAGCACCACCACGTCGAAGTCGCGCCCCAGCTCCAGCACCTCGCTGCCGGCGTCGGCGAAATCGGCGGGCGGATCCTCGAGGTCGATCCAGTTGCGCTGCAGCTGGTCGCCGCCCACCAGCTGCTCGAAGCGCGGGCGGTGCGGCCAGCAGGGCAGTCCCTTGACCGAGATCAGCGGATCGTACCCGGTCGCGCCCAGCGGCGAGCGCAGGTCGACCTGGCGCGCCACGGTGATGCGCTCGATCGGCCGCCCTGGACCGGCGCCGGGGCGCAGCTCGACGACGCGGTGGAAGAACTTGAACTTCACGCCGCGTCGCTTGAGCACCTCGTACATCGGCGCGTAGCAGCTGTCGCCGGTGCCGGCGGCGAACCGGTAGGTCAGCGCGCCGCGATAGCTGAACAGCCCCCGGATCGCGCCGCGCAGGACCACGCCGGTCTCGTAGCTGGCCGCGGGCGGGAAGGCCGCGCCGGGCGGCGTCGTGGAGTCGCCGTTCTCGTAGGCGAACGAAGAGTCGTAGACCGAACGCACCACCGGCGAGCTCATCATCAATTCCCCGTCGGGGAAGGCGTGCCTGGCCAGCCAGGGCCGGAAGTCCTGGTCGTTGACCGCGTCCAGCCCGCGCTTTATCAGGTCGTCGGCGATGATGCCGCTGATGCAGCCAAAGGCGAAGTTGGCCAGGATCCAGCTGCGGCGCAGGTCGTCGTTGTCGAGGTGCGGCTGCACGTGGTCCCACAAAGCGGACATGAAGCGCCGCATGGCGAACGCGACCGCGCGCTCGACCGCCCGCTCGCCCTGCCGGCGCACCCGATCGGGGAAGAGGCCAACCAGCATGCGCGGCGCGCGGTGCAGCAGCTGGAGGACCTGCGCCGGCCGCAACCCGTGCGCGCGCGCCCGTTCCGACGGCTCCTGGCAGCTCAGCGAGCGCGCCAGGTTGAGCGCGATCATGAGGCGTGAGCGCGCGCCCAGCGGCGCGCGCACCGGCGTGGGCGCGTCGGGCGGCGGGGGATGATGGAAGTGCTCGACGAGCGCCTCGATCATCATCAGCAGGTACTCCCACAATGGCAGGAAATCTTTCCCCACCCCCGGCGTTTCTTGATTGGGGGGGGCGCGCAGGATCCACTCGCTCTGCCGGCCTTTGTAGGTCTCGATGAAGGCCACCTGGTGCGCCGGGATGAACGCCTCCTGCCAGGTCGCCAGCGGTGTGCCGGGCGCGCGGGCCAGCTCGGCATAACAGGACTGAATCTGCCGAAAGCTGTTGTCGTAAAAGCCAAACCAATTGTGGAAACCGTGCTCTTCGATGCGCGCGAAGCCGCCCGGGTCGGTGTTACGACCGGTGGCCCCCTTGCCGCCCAGCCGCCAGCCGATCTGGTAGACGGTCACGTCCACCTCGCGGTGCTTCGGGTTGGCCGGATCGGTGAGCTGAAAGGCCGCCGTCAGCGCGCCCTGGCCCCCGCCCAGAACGGCCACCCGTCGCTTGCTGGGCGCCGCGCCGGATGCCGACACCGCGCCACTCTTCGTCTCCGCTCCGTCAGTCATCGAGCCCCCCAGTGCCCGGCTTTCGCCAGCCGGCGTCTCTCGTCGGCGCGGGTGGCTGCCGTTCCTCGGAATCGCCCGCGCCGCCCCGAAGCTCAACCACATATCACAATCGACCACTCGATCTCAAAGACGTCCGCGCCCCCCCACCGGACAATGTGTGCATCGCCGGGCGCCCGGCGCCGCCGTCGAATCGTTGACCCTTTCAGGCGACGTCTGCTAACTGTGCCGGTCAGTGTGGGGCCGTGTCGAGCATGACCGCGAACCTGGACCTGCCCATTGCTGCTTCAGTCGGCCCGTATCGCATTCTCGGCCGCCTGGGCGGCGGCGGCATGGGCGTGATCTACCGGGCGGTCCACGCCGAGACCGGGCTGGCGGCGGCGGTCAAGACCGTGCGCTTCCCGCGCCGCACCAACGTATCCAGCATTCGCATCGAGATCCACACCCTGAGCCGCCTGCAGAACCCCGGCGTCGTGCGCATCCTCGACCAGGGAATCGAGGCCGGCCTGCCCTGGTACGCGATGGAGCTGCTCGAGGGGACCACGCTGCGCGACTGGCTCGACTCGGTGTGGCCCGAGATCAAGACCATCCGCGCCGCGGGAGGCACGCCGACCGGCACGCCGTCGCATAGCTCGGAGGTCGATACCCTGGTCGAGCACGCGGACGCCGACGGAGCGGTCCCGCCGCAACCGGCGCGGGCGCGCCCGCGCGTGCGGGTCGCCAACGGCCGCCTGATCGAGACCCTGCGCACCTTCGCGAAGGTGTGCGCGCCGCTGGCCTTCATCCACGGCGAAGGCATCGTGCATCGCGACCTCAAACCGCCCAACGTCTTCCTGCGCGACGACGGCCGGCCGGTGCTGGTCGACTTCGGGCTGGCGTCGATGTTCCGCGGCGCCGTCGGACGCGAGACGCTGGAGGTCAGCGGCGAGCTGATGGGCACCGTCGCCTATATCTCGCCCGAGCAGGTGCGCGCCGAGATGGTGGACGCCCGCTCCGACCTTTACGCGCTTGGCTGCATGCTGTACGAGGCGCTGACCGGCCAGGTGCCGTTCTCGGCGCGCTCGCCGCGCGAGACGGTGTCCAGGCATCTGTACCAGTGGCCGCCGCTGCCGTCGGAGCTGGCCAGCGGGATCTCGCCGAGCCTGGAGCGGGTGGTCCTGTCGCTGCTCGAGAAGAACCCCGCCGACCGCATCGGCCACGCCGACGACCTGGCCGAGACGCGGCTCGATCTGGCGGCCGCCGAGGAGCGAGGCGGCGCCGGGTCCGCGCCGCGCGCACCGGCGCCGGCGCCGGCCGAGGA
>DASRQZ010000168.1:0-3087 GCA_035696125.1 Polyangia bacterium | reverse complement strand
CTGCTCGGGCGACAGCTCGTAGACGCCGGGCTTCATCGACTTGCCGTCCTTGGCCAGCTTGCACAGCGCCAGGTACTGGTTGGCGAAGGACATGTCCATGACCTCCGAGGGGTGGCCCTCGGCGGCGGCCAGGTTGACCAGACGGCCCTGCGCCAGCACATAGATCCGGCGCCCGTCCTTGAGCACGTACTCCTCGTTGGCGGCGCGGATCTCGCGCTTGCTCTTCGAGCGCGCCTCCAGGTCGACCAGGTTGATCTCGCAGTCGTAGTGCCCGGTGTTGCAGACCAGGGCGCCTTCCTTCATCACGTCGAAGTGCCGGCCGACGATGACGTCCTTCATGCCGGTCGCGGTGATGAAGATGTCGCCGTGCTTGGCCGCCTCGTCCATCGTCATGACCCGGAACCCGTCGAGCGTGGCCTTGAGCGCGGCGGTCGGCTTGATCTCGGTCACGATGACGTTGGCGCCCATGCCACTGGCGCGGGTGGCGACGCCCCGGCCGCAGTGGCCATAGCCGGCCACCACGAAGGTCTTGCCGGCCAGCAGCACCGACGAGGCGCGCAGGATGCCGTCCAGCGACGACTGGCCGGTCCCGTAGACGTTGTCGAAGTCCCACTTGGTCTCGCTGTCGTTGACCGCGATCACCGGGTACAGCAGCTTGCCGGCCTTGCCCATCGAGCGCAGGCGGTGCACGCCGGTGGTGGTCTCCTCGGTGCCTCCGATCACGCCCGCGGCCAGCGCCTTGTGCCGCTCGTGGACGCTGAAGATCAGATCGGCGCCGTCGTCCAGCGTCAGCGTCGGCTTCATCTCCAGAGTCTTGTCGATGCACCAGTAGAACTCTTCCTTGGTCAGGCCGTACCAGGCGTAGATCGACGTTCCCTCGGCGGCCAGCGCGGCGGCGACGTCGTCCTGGGTCGACAGCGGGTTACAGCCCGACCACGACACCTCGGCGCCGGCGGCGCGGATGGTGCGGATGAGGACCGCGGTCTCCTTGGTGACGTGCAGGCAGCCCGCGACCTTCATGCCGCGCAGGGGCAGGTCCTTTTTCCCCTTGTCGCGCAGGGTGGTCAGGACCGGCATGCGGCTCTCGGCCCACTCGATGCGCAGTCGTCCAGCGTCGGCCAGCTTGGGATCGGCAATCTTGAAATTCGACATGAGGTCCGGACCCTACTTTCCGATTCGGGGGGAGTCAAGCGCGGGGCGCGGACCGCCGATGACACCCGGAAAGCTGGTCTCGGAACCCTTCCTCTGATGATAATGTGAAGGGTTCCGTGGGCTCCCAACTCTGGCATGAATGGGCGAGGCAGATGCCGCTCCCGGTGATCGCCGTCGCGCTGGTCGGGATCTTCGCAGCGCTGCGGGTCGCGTTGCCGGTCGCCGAGCGAGGCCGCATCCGCGCCGGGATCTTCTTCTCGGGCAGCTACCTGGCGTCGCTGTTCGCGATGAGCTTCCTCACCGATCCCAGCGCGGTGGATCCGCACCACCACAACTGGCTCCGGGTGCTCTCGATCCTGCTGTTCTCTTTCGCGACCGTGCTGGCCTCGGGGCTGGTGCTGTTCGACGTGATCCTGGCCCGCCGGGAGGTCCCGCGCATCATGCGCGACCTGGTGCACGGCCTGGCCTACCTGGCCACGGCGGCGCTGGTGCTGACCCGGTCGGAGGTCGACGTCACCAAGGTCTTCACCGCGTCGGTGCTCACCACCGCGGTCATCGGCCTGGCCCTGCAGGAGACCCTGGGCAACGTCATGGCCGGGCTGGCCCTGCAGCTGGAGCGGGACTTCGACATCGGCGACTGGATCAAGATCGACGACAAGATCACCGGGCGCATCCGCGAGGTGCGCTGGCGCGCCACCACGCTGATGACCAAGAACGGCGATCTCATCATCGTGCCCAACGGCCTGGTCGCGCGCGGTGTGCTCACCAACTTCAGCCGGCCCAACAGCGCGCACCGACAGTGGATCTTCATCCGGGTCCACTTCCGCCATCCGCCGGCGCATGTTCGTGAGCTGGTCGTGGGCGCCATCCGCTCGGTGCCCAACATCCGCACCGACCCGGCGCCCGACTGCCTGCTGTGGGAGTTCAAGGACGACTCGGTCTCCTACGCCTGCCGCTACTGGATCGACGATTTCCAGGTCGACGATCGCTCCGACAGCGAGGTGCGCAGCATCATCTGGTACGCCCTGCACCGCGCCGGCATGGAGATCCCGTTCCCCTCGCTCAACGTCAACATGACCGAGATGAACGAGGACCGCATCGCGCGCAAGCTGGACGAAGACTACGCGCGTCGCGTCGACGCCCTGGCCAAGGTCGACGTGTTCCGCGCGCTGGACGCGGAGAAGGTGGACCGCCTCGCGCGCCGGCTGCGCATGGCGATCTTCGGTCCCGGCGAGGTCATCCTGCGCCAGGGCGATCCCGGCGATTCGCTGTACGTGCTGCGCTCGGGGCGGGTCGCGGTCCGGCTGGAGACGCGCGGCGGCCACCGCGAGATCGCCACCCTGTCGGCCGGACAGTTCTTCGGCGAGATGTCGTTGATGACCGGCGAGTCGCGCACGGCGACGGTCGTCGCCAAGAGCGACGTCGAGTGCTACATCGTCGAGAAGGACGCGTTCCAGCAGATCCTGGAGGAAAAGCCCGAGCTGGCCGGCGTCATCAGCGAGATCCTCACCCGCCGCCAGGTCACCCTCGATGGCACCATGACCCCGATCGGCCTCACCACCGAAGCCGTGCAGAAAAACCAGCTC
Source organism: Polyangia bacterium (assembly GCA_035696125.1). Taxonomy (GTDB): domain Bacteria; phylum Myxococcota_A; class Polyangia; order Fen-1088; family Fen-1088; genus DASRQZ01. The sequence continues at coordinate 349 of DASRQZ010000168.1, read as the reverse complement.
CGCTTCCGCATCGCCGCCTTCTTCGGCATCAAGGGCCGCTCGTAGGATCACGCTCGACAGCCCACGCCCAAGTCCCTACCGCCGCCTTGGCAAGTACAGCGGCCGCACGTCCACCCCGCGCATGCCGGCGCGGCGCGCGGCCTCGAGGCCGGTGTCGGTGTCTTCGTAGACGGTGCAGTCGGCGGGCGCGACCCCGATGCGGCGCGCTGCTTCCAGGAAGACGTCGGGCTCGGGCTTGTGACGGGCCGTGTCTTCGGCGCACACCACGGCCGCGAACCAGTCGGCGATGCCCAGCTGAGCCAGCGTCGGTTCGACCAGGCGCCGCACGCCGCCCGAGGCGACCGCCATC
>DASRQZ010000167.1:0-9020 GCA_035696125.1 Polyangia bacterium | reverse complement strand
CCCGAGGCCCGGGGCCCTTGAAAGGGCCGCGCCTTTCCGACGGAAGAGAATCTTTCCCGAAGCCTGGAGCCAGGAGCCCGAAGCCTGCCCCTTGCGTTTAACACCAGCCTCCTTGTGAACGAATCCGAGGTTCAGACCTGCTCATCCTCGTCGGGGCCCTGGCCCTGGCTGACCGCCGCGGCCAGCACTTCGTCGAGCCTGCCGAGCAGGTCGCGGTTGCCGTCCTGCTGATAACCGGCCAGACGGCGCTGGAAGTCGGGCAAGCGCTCCAGGAACTCGCCCAATCTTTCACTGGTGATCTCATCCGCGCACAACCCGTAGCCCTCGGCTTCCAGGTAGCGGGCGTTCAGCACCTGCTCGAATTGCTTGCGCACCGGCACCGACAGCATGGGGCGCTGCAGGTAGACCGCCTCGCCCATCAGGGTGAACCCACCGCCGGCGATCACGCCGCGCGCGGTCCGCAGATCCTCGACAAAGCCGGCCTCGCTGAACGGACGGTAGCACAGGTTGCCTTCGATCACGTCCTCGCGCAGGTCGCGGCGCAAGCCGTAGATGCGACACTCCGATCCGGATCGCGTCAGGATCTCGGGCAGCGCCGTGTTCGAGGTCGAGGTCTGATAGACCAGCAGGTGGTCACCGCCGCCGGAGCTGCCGCCCGGACCCCGTGCCGCCAGGATCTCGGGGCGCAGGATGGGAGGGTGCAGGGTCGTGCGCTTCTTGCGAACCGGAGGGTAAAAGAACGTCGTGATCAGGTAGTGGAAGGCGCCGGCGACCTTGGGCTTGATCACGGTCTTGGCCAGGCGCAGCTCCCCCTCGTGGCCGGCGATGATCTCCGGCGCGTGGGTGCAGCGATTCAGCATCTGGATGTTGTCGACCGACACCACCGGAATGTCACGGTTCTTGGCGAACAGGTAGCTCCAGCTCTCGAAGTCGGAGATCACCACGTCCGGCTTGAACTTGTCCGCCAGCTCGAAGTAAGCGCGGATGTTCTCGGGCCAGCCCTTGACCGCGCCTTTGAGGTTGGCCAGCAGCGTGCGGAAGCTGTCGACCTCGTTGTCCTCGTAGACGATGCTGTAGCCCCAGATCTTGCGCACCGCCAGGTGCTCGTTCGCCCGCGCGACCAGGTAGTCATATGCTCTACCTGAGACCACGACTTGAACGTCATGTTTCTGGGTCAGATGGTCCAGGACGACCCGCGACCGCATGGCGTGGCCCATCCCTTCGCCGACGACTCCGTAGAGGATTCGCATGAGTTGATGCCCTCGGGGCGGGGTACGCGACTTTACCGCAATGTCGGGGCGAAAAGCGCGAGCGTGATCACGCCGTTGCCCGCACCGGCGCGGGCGACGAGCGCATCGGGATCGAGGCGCGGCGGAGCAGGTTCTGGCGCAGCTTCTTGCGCGCCCGCATCAGGCGCGTGCCGACCGTCGAGCGCGGGATGAGCAGGCGCTCGGCGATCTCGTCGTACGAGCACTTGTCCAGCAGGCGCAGCTGGTAGACCTCGCGAAACGGACTCTCCAGCTCCTGCAGAGCGTCGGCCACCTGCTCGTCGCTGATGGTGGCCCAGTCGGGCTTGGACATCACCTCGGCGTCGATCGTGCCCACCACCTCCTCGTCGATCGGCTCCAGCCAGGGCTCGCGCGCCTTGCGACGACAGCGGTCGATGAACAGGTGCTGCATGATGGTCATCAGCCAGACCCTCATGTTCGACCCAGGTTGGAAGCTGTCATAGCCTCGCAGAGCGTGCTCGAACGTGTCCTGCACCAGATCCCAGGCGTCTGGTGCACAGCGCAGCAGGCGGACCGCGCGGGAGTAAAGGAGCGCTTCGTATCGATGTTCGGCAAGTTCTTTGACTGACATGGGAACAGACAATGGCAATTGACGTGCCAGAGCCTGGGAGCCCCTCGCAGGGGAATTTCCGTCAGAAAGGGCGTTCCACACGCGGGATGCATCCTCCGACGGGGCGAATCGACGGCGTTCTGGACGTTCTGATCGGCCGCCTGCGCAACTCGAGCACCGGTCGAGTTGTACCGATTGCGCAACTTGCGCAAGTCCCTCTTGCGGCGGGCCGGGCCGGCCGGCCATACTGTGCCGCCGAGCAGGGAGTCGGCCTCAACGTGCATACAACGGTTCCCGGTAGCCAGCAGGTGGTCACCGAAGTGAATGGCGCCGGGCTGTTCCTGCTAGTCGTGGGATCAGACTCTTACAGTACGTACACCCTGCCCCAGGACGGCAGCGTCACCATCGGCCGCGGCGAGACCAACCAGGTGCGCGTCGACGATCCGCTGGCCTCGCGCAACCACGCGCGATTGCACGTCGGCGCGGCCATGCTCCTGGAAGACCTGGGTAGCGTCAACGGGACGCGGGTCAAGGATCAGCCAGTCAAGCCGGGCGAACGGATACCGATCGCGATCGGCGAGACCATCCTGATCGGGTCGTCGGTGCTGATCATCCAGCAGCGCGCGAGCAAGCGGCCGCCGCTGCTGCGTCCCGAGACCCTGCGCGACGATCGCGCCATAAGCAGCGCCGTGCTGGCGCCGCCCCAGGACCAGGCGATGCAGCGCATCCACCAGCTGGCCGAGCGCGCCGCGGCCGGGACGATCAACGTCCTGGTCACCGGCGAGACCGGCGTCGGCAAGGAGCTGCTGGCCGAGACCGTGCATCGGCTGTCGCCGCGCAAGGACGGCCCTTATGTCTGTCTCAACTGCGCGGCGCTGTCCGAGACGCTGCTGGAGAGCGAGCTGTTCGGCCACGAGCGCGGCGCCTTCACGGGCGCGTTCCAGGCCAAGGCCGGCCTGATGGAGACCGCGGGCGGCGGCAGCCTCTTCCTGGACGAGGTGGGCGAGCTACCGCTGACCACCCAGGCCAAGCTGCTGCGCGTGCTGGAGACGCGCGAAGTGAGCCGGCTCGGCAGCGTCAAGCCGCGGCGGATCGACGTGCGCTTCATCGCCGCCACCAACCGCGAGCTCGAGGCCGAGGTGGCGCGCGGGGCGTTTCGTCGCGATCTCTACTTCCGCCTCAACGGGATCACCCTGACCATCCCGCCGCTGCGCGAGCGCCGCTCGGAGATCCCGCACCTGGCCGGGATCTTCCTGCGCCGCATTTGCCGCGAGCTCGGGCGTGCCGAGCCCCAGCTGCCGCCCCCGATCCTGGCGATCCTCGACCAGTACGCATGGCCCGGCAACATCCGCGAGCTCAAGAACATGATCGAACGCGCGGTCTTGCTGTGCGACGGCCCGGCCATCGGCCTCGACCATCTACCCGTCGACAAGCTCGACCCGATGCGTGCGCCCAGGCCGACGCCGTCGCCCCAGCAACCGCTGCGCGCTGCCGAGCGCACCCGCACCCCGACGCAGGAGAACGAGCGCCAGCGCATCCTCGACGCCCTCAACGCCTGCGCCGGCAACCAGAGCCGCGCCGCCCAGCGCCTGGGCATCTCGCGCCGCACGCTGGTGACCAAGCTGGACACCTACCGCATCCCGCGCCCGAAGAAGGCGGTCGACGAGTAACGGAGGGGATGAAAACGCCATCACGCCAAGGCGCCAAGATCAGATGGCGTCTTGGCGTCTTGGCGTTCAACTGTTCCCCTTGGGCTCCTCGTCGTCGCTGAGATAGGCGAAGGTGCGGACCAGGTTCACGATCTGCTCGCGCTGGGCCGCGCTGAGGTCGATGAACTGCAGGCCCATTCCGGGGTTGATGTTGTCGTAGCTGCCGGGGCGATAGGGGTTGACCCACATCACCCGGCCCTCGAGGTTCAGCTGCGGGCCGCCGGGCGGCGTGAAGCGCAGGTTGATCACCGTGCCGGGCGGCTCGGGCGCGTTGGTGCGGATGAAGATGCCCATCGCGCTGATGTCGGTGATGTACGCGAAGAGAAAGTTGTCGGCGCTCTTGTAGTCGACCTCGATGTCGACCATCACGCGGGTGTGCACGCGCCGGTCGACGCCCGGACGGCGCCGCTCGGCGTGGACGACGTTCACTTCGCGGCGTCGTCTATCTTTTCCTTTGCGGGTCGGTGGCATGCGATCACTTGATCTCGATTGTGCCCAGCCGGACCCGGTCGGCGCCATCATTGGAACCGCTGGTCACCTTGAGGCGCTTACCCTCGCCGCCTGGCCAGAAGCCCATCAGCACAGTGTAGCTGCCGGCGGGCGTAGTCATCAGAGGAACATCGACGTCATAGTGATCGCGGATGTACTCGCCCGGCAGCCAGTAGGCGGTGCCGAAGGTCTTGTTGAGCGGGTCGTGGTCGCCGATGAGGCGTGGCGCCGCCGGGCCGTCGAAGTGCACGAAGATCTTGAAGCCCGCCGGCGGTCGCGCGCCGACCCGGAAGATCAGCTCCAGCGGGATCTTGCCGGGGCGGCGGATGCTGGGTGGGAAGTTAGCCCCGACCAGCTCGATGGCGTCGGCAAAGACCGCCGAGACATTGATGCGCCAGGTCCAGGGCGGGCGCTCGTTGGGCTGCCAGGCGTTGCTGCCGGGCGCGGGCGGCGTCGGCGCCATCCAGACGTCCTTCTTCAGGGGATTCAGGTCCGGTTCACCGGGGGCCAGCCGGTTGGACAGCAGCAGGAAGCGGGACGACGAGGCGTCGACGACGTAGTAGCCGACCTTGGCCGACTTGAACCCGTTGTCCAGCGCCGCCAGCTCGTCGGCCGAAACCAGCGCGAACACCCGCGCCGGATCGTTCAGGAACTCGACCAGCTTGGCCTGGCTCTGCAGATCGACCATGGTCTGGCCGGTGCCGTAGAACCCCGAACCTTTGCCCTCGACGCGGTAGCGGCCGATCTTTTCGCCGGCCTTGGCGAACCTGGCGAACGACTCGAGCACCGGCTTGAACGAGAAGTGCGTCGATAGCGCCGGCACCAGGTACTGGGTCAGGAAGAACGCGAACGCCACCGCCAGCCCCAGCGCCGCCTGCAGCCCGTAACGCCCGCCCAGGCCGATGACCTGTTCCAGCCGCGCTTTCCAGGGCTTGACGCCGGTGAGGTCGCGCGCCGGCAACTTGCCGACCGCGCGCCCGCGCGCCGCCAGCCCCGCATACACCCCGCCTGCGATCAGCAGCGCCAGCGCCAGCATCAGGTTGCCGACGTTGACCGTCGCCGGCCAGTGCACCTTATCGGCCAGGTGGACCGAGACCAGCTCCTCCGGCGTCAGAAAGAAGTCGCGCGCGACCACCAGCGTGCCGGTCAGGATCAGCAGGCCGGCGACCGGCTCGGACCGGTTACCCTCCAGCCCTTCGTCCAGGAAGACGCCGATGGCCAGCGCGATGGCCGGCAGCGCCGTGTAACGCCCGTCGCCCAGCACCAGCACCAGGTAGGCCGACAGCGCGAAGCCCAGCCCGGCGAAGAAAAACAGAAAAAGCTGGCCGAATGCCAGACGGGCATTGGTGCGCGGCGGTCCGCCCGCCGTGTTGCCGGCGGCGTCTTCGTCGAGGCGAATCAGCGGCCGCGCCAGCGCGAACACCGCGACCGCGCTCCAGGGAAACAGACCGAAGCCGAGCTGGCGGACCAGATACTCGAAAGTGTGCGTCGGGGCGCCGGCGCGCGCGGCGCCGCCCAGCAGCACCGAGTACTTGGCGGCGACGACCCCGGTCATCGAGAAAATCAGGAAGATCGCGGCGGTGACGCCGAGGCCGATCATCAGCGGCCAGGCGGTCGACCCGATCTTCCGGCCCGCCGGGATGTGCGGCCCGATGCCGGGCGCCGCCAGGTCTCCCGACCCGTCGCCGGGGCGCTCCGCCGAGGCGCGCAGGCCGTAGCCGACCGCGAGCGCGCCGAACAGCGCCGCGCTGGGCAGCACGATCCCGATCAGGGCGCCGCCGCCGCTGTAACCCAGCGCCATGCCGGCCACGCCGATCGCCAGGTCCAGCAGCCGGCGCGTGCCGGTCGGCGGCCAGGCATAGCGCCCCAGCCCGCCCATGGCCAGCGCCAGCGCCAGCATGAGCGGCGCGTCCGAGGTCAGCTGGCGCGCCTCCAGCACGAACATGACCATGCTGCCCAGGACCAGCGTGCCCAGCAGGCCGGCGCGCCGGCGGAACAGGCCGGCGCCGGCCCAGTAAACCGCCATCAGCGCGCCCAGCGCAGCGAGCGCCCCGAACAGGCGCGCGCCCATCTCGCGCGCGCCGAAGATCTTGATGCCCAGCGCCGCCAGGAACGGCCCCAGCGGCTTGGCCGCCGGATAGTGGCCACCGGCGGTGGGATCGGTGAGGTGCCCCGAGCGTTCGATCTCCCGGGCCTGGTCGGCGATCTTCAGCTCCGACGGGTCCCAGAACCCGAAGGCGCCCAGGCGCGGCAGGCAGAGCGCGATCGAGAAAAGCAAGGCCCAGGCCCAGCACGGCACGCGACGAAGGCGATCCATCATGTCGATGAGGTCAGGTTGGAGAGGTCAGCCGTCAGTTCAGTGATCGCGTGTCCGCGCGTAGGGCGTCAGCCGCCGGAAGATGCGTCGTCGCCGCCGGTGGCGCCACCGGTTCCTCCGCCCGTGCTGCCGCCGGTCCCGGTGACACCTCCGCCGTAGTCGCCGCAGGCGGTCGCGCCAGGGGCGAAGCTGAGGCCGAGGTCGCACCGGTTCCCGACGTAAGGATCGCAGTAGGGCGCGGCCGTCGCGCAGTCGTCGTTGACGGTGCACGGATCGGTCGCCATGGCCCTGGGCACGCAGGTGTTGGTGGCGCCATCGCAGCGCATGGCGGGCACGCAGGGGAGGGTGGCGCTGCAGGGCTCACTCTGCGCGGCCTTCGCCAGACAGGTGGGCGCCGTGGCACCGGACGCGGTGGCGCAGTAAGAATCGGCAGGGTTGCACACCTCGCCGGGGTTGGCGCAGCCCTGGCCCTTGTTCTTGACGGTGCGGATCGAACATTGGCCCTTGTCGCAGATCTTCTGGTCGACCCCGCCGGCGCAGTCGTATTTCACCGTGCAGGCCGTCATGGAATTGCCCTGAAACACGTAGGCGCAGACGTTGTCGAGGTCGGCCATGTCGGTGGGCGTGATGGTCGTCTTGGCGTAGACCGCGTTGGCCTTGTTGACGCATGCGCCGATGTTGCCGGGCTTGAAGACCCGCGGTGCCGTCTTCGAAGCCGCCACCACCGCCAGGCACTTCATCTTGCGCTGGGCCAAGCATTCGGGCTTGGTGGCGTTTCCGCATTTGGCGATCACCTGGCATTCCTTGTCAGCCTTTTGCCCGCAGAAGTCATCCTCGGTGATTGGCGTCGACGACCCGCCGCCACCACAGCCCACCAGCAGGGCGGCGCCGAGCGCGAACGACCCCAGTACTTTACCCATCGTCGTCTTCATTGTTCCCCCGAAAGTTGTCGCGCAGTTTCGCCCCGCCCCGTTCCCCAGGTCAAGGCTAAGCATCTCCAGCCCAGCCAGGGGCGCAAGGTGCCACGGTCACGCCCGCTTGCGAAAGAAGCAGGTTTCGCCGTGCTCGAGGGGCGCCACCCGCCGCTCCTCGCTCTCGATGGCCGCGCTGGATCCGCCGGCCTGGTTGCCCGCCCGGCCGCCGGCCAGGCGGCGCTCCTGGGCCAGGTGGCGCAGCCAATCGAGCGGCGCGGCCAGCGGCTCGTAGCTGAGCGGGAACGACCCGTGAGCGATGGGGATCAGCACGCGCGCGCCCAGGTCTTCGAAGGCATAGATCGCGTCCAGCGGCGACAGGTGCTGGTCGCGAAAACCGGCCGGCTCGTAACCCGAGATCGGGAGCAGCGCCACGTCGGGGTGCAAGCGGCGCCCGATGTCGGCGAAGCCCGAGAAGTAGCCGGTGTCGCCGGCGAAATACACCGTGGTCCCCTGTGATTCGATCACGTAGCCCGCGGCGCCGCGCCGGCGCGCGCGCCGGCCCAGGCCGCGCCCACCGGAGTGCCGCACCGGCACGGCGGTCGTCTCGACGTCGCCGGCTTTGAAGCGCTGGCCGGGCGCCAGCTCGACCAGGTGCTCGAAGCCCAGGTCGGCCACCAGGTCGGCGCAGCCCGGCGGCAGGATCACCGTCGCGCGCCGCGAGAGGCGGGCCAGGCTGGCGCGGTCCAGGTGATCGCGGTGCGCATGCGAGATCAGCACCACCCCCACGTCGTTGAGGTCGGCGTCGGCGATGCCGGCCTCGCGCGCGCGCCGCAGCCCGAGCAGCGACGTACGCAGCAGCGGGTCGGTGAGGACCCGGCCGGCCGGCGTGGTGATCATCACCGTGGCGTGGCCCACGAAGGTGACCGCGACGACACCCGCCGGCGGGTGCGCCACCATGCGGCGCGCCACCCGCGCCGGGCGGTGGACCAGCCGACCGAGCGCGGTGCCGAGGAAGCGCAGCGACAGCAGCAATCCCGCGGCGCTGCGCAGGCGCCCCTGGTGGGCGCGGTCCAGCTCGAGCGCGCGCGCCCGCCACTCCGTATCGGCCGGTCGGGGCGGCGAGGGGCGGCTGGGCGAGGAGGTCACCGCTCATTTTGGTATCACATGCTCTTTGCAGAAACGCGGGAGATTCAGTATGGGTACCCACGTGTCCGAGAGCCCCCACGTCACCATCGTGATCCCCGTCTACAATGAAGAGGGGATCTTGCGCGGCTCGGTGCTGGAGCTGCAGGAGAAGCTGAAGCCGTTCGGGTGGAGCTACGAGCTGCTGCTGTGCGAGAACGGCTCGCGCGATCGCACGGTCGAGATCGGCAAGGAGATCGAGGCCGAGCACCCCGAGGTGCGCATGCTGTCGATCGGCAAGCCCAACTACGGCCTGGCCATGAAGACCGGCATCCTCGAGGCGCGCGGCCGCTACGTGATCTGCGACGAGATCGATCTGCTCGACACCGAGTTCTACGCGCGCGCGCTGGCGCTGCTCGAGCGCAGCGACACCGAGCTGGTGGTGGGATCGAAGGCGATGGTCGGATCGAACGATCAGCGGCCGATCTTTCGCCGCGTCGCCACGCGCGTCTACAACGGCATGCTGCGCGTGGTCTGCCACTACGGCGGCACCGACACGCACGGGCTCAAGGGCTTCCGCCGCGAAGCGCTGGTCGAGACCGCGCGTCGCTGCGTGCTGGACCGCGACGT
>DASRQZ010000166.1:0-24326 GCA_035696125.1 Polyangia bacterium | reverse complement strand
AATGCCCGTCAATTCCTCGGTCCCTGTGGATAACTCAAAAAATCTCCTCTTACGTGAGCCCGAAATACCCTATGAATCCGGCCTTCTTGAGAAAGGCTAAGATCAATGGCGAGCGCGGACGGGAGAGGGTGACTGGTTTTTCAACGCGGCGGTAGTTAAGCGGATCGGCTCTACGGACCTCCCTCCCTCGATTCAGCGTCCGGGGGGGCGCCGGAATCGGGGGAGGGAGGCCCGGAAAGCCGAGGCGCAGAACCACCCCCACGCTCAAGAACGCGTCACCCTCGCCCGTCCGCGGGAGGGGGCCGGGGAGAGGGCAGGCCTTGCGAGACGCAACGCTCGTCCTGCACCTCTACGGGGATCAGATCACAGCGTTCTCAGGATCGCCTTGACGTCCGACGCATGCGCGCCCAGGGGGGCCAGCTGCAAGTAGGTCTCGTAGGCGCTGCGCGCCTCGCTGCGGCGGCCTTCGGTCTGCTGGACGGTGCCGATCAAGAGATAGGCGTCGGCGTGGCGTGGGTTGGCGGCGACGGCGCGGTGGGCGAGTTGCAGAGTCTCGGCCGGCCGGCCGGCCAGAAGGTCAGCGCGCGCCAGTAGCACCATCGCGTCGGCGGAACGCGGATCGCTGGCGAACGCCTGACGGCAATTGGCGAGCGCGTCGCGCGCGCGCTGGCGCAGCAGCGCCGACTTGCAGCCTTGCAGGGGAGCGAGCGCCGGGGCCTCCGCCGCACGCGCCACTACCTCGGGCCGTCGCGGCTTGGCCAGCTCGGCCGGCGCCGCCGCTGGATCCGTTCCCTCATTCGCGGGCTTCTCGCTGCGGGGCGCCGCGATCCGTGCCGCGTCGCCGGCGGCCGCGGCGACCCGGGGCCTTGCGGTGATGGCCGCTCGCGCCGGTGGCGACTCATCCACGTCGCTGGGCGCCGGCGCCTCGGTTCTTGCTGGCGGCGTCGCCGATGGAGGGGCCGCTGCCGGGGGCGCCGGGGCCGGCGGCTCTGCCGCGGCGATGACCGGCGCGGCTGCTGGCTCGGCGTTGGGCGCCGCCTGGTCATCTTCGGCGGGCGGGGCGGCGGCGGCCCGAAGCACTGGCGGCACGGTCACCGCCGGGGCGGGCGCGACCGCAGGCGGCAACGCCGCCACCGCCGCCGTCTGCGAGCCGGACGCATCGACGGACGCCGCGCTGCGCACGGAATGGCGAAACGCCACCACCAGCAGGATCACGCCCAGCATCGCCACGCCCGCGACCACGCGGCGGTGGCGGTGGCCCCGCGACCGCGCCTCTTCGAGGAAGGCGTGCCAGCGGCCCTGGTGAGCGACCATCTCGCCGCCTGGCTCGCTGGCCGCGGGCGTCGCCTCGTGCAGGCGATCGCCGTCGTCGAGCCAGCGCGAAATCATTTCGGAAAAGGGCAGCTCAGCCGAGATCCTCGACGCAACTCCGTCTTTGGCCGCCTGACCTAGTGCTTCGGCGGTGCTCTCGGCGCCCTCGTCCTTCGCCATGTCCAAGGTTAGTGGCCTGAGACGGCCGCTTTCATTAGGCATCTTGCCCAACAAATGCCCTCGGGGCCGTAGGGAGACCCTGCGGGGGTCCCCACCGAAGTGAGGTCAGTAGCGCGCGACTTCGACGAATGCGCGCGCCCCCGGATCCCAGGCGAACTGCGCCGCGCTGCGTGCGCGGTCGGGCTTGACGTCGATCACCACGTATTCGACCGGATACCACGGTTCGTCCTCGCACAGCGCGGCGGCGGCGTCTTCCTTGCTGAAGTACGCGCCGACGTCGACATGCGAATGATAGATGATCTTGGCGGGATTGTCGCCGCGCAGGCTGCGCTGCAGGTCGAACAGATCCTTGGTCTCGAAGTTGTACGCGGTGCGTGCGTCGCGCGGGTAGCGCACCGGATCTTCGGCGTGCAGGCGGTTCTGCGCGTTGACGCGCGCCTCCGCGCGATCGGCGATCATCGAGCCACGCGGACCGTAGATGATCCCACAGCACTCGTGCGGGTACTCGCGCTCCGCGTGGTCGTAGATCGCCGCCAGCGCTTCGGGCGTGACGACCGGGTGCACGGCGGTCGCCGCTGTGGTTTGCGATGACATCTCTGATTTGATCCTTGCGGCCCGCCGCCGCTACGCTGACTGGCCCGCCTTCTCGACGGGGGGCACCGGCGTCTGCTTGTCGATGGGGGCCTCGAAGTAGCGATCGGCCCGGTCGGGAAACAGGGTGACCACCACGCCGCGCCGCCCGGCGGCGTGCACGCGCTTGGCGATGCGCACCGCGCCCGCCAGCGCGCCGCCCGAGGAGTGACCGACCAGCAGCCCCTCTTCCTTGGCCAGCTTCTCCGAGGTATCCCAGGCCTCCTCGGTCTTCATCGCGATCACCCCGTCGAGCTCCTCGGGCTTGTAGATCGGCGGCACCAGCGAGCTGGCCATGTGCTTGAGCCCCTCCAGCCCGTGGAGCGCGTCGTCGGGCTCGACAGCCCACACCTCGATGTCGCGCCGGTAGTCCTTGAGCCGGCGCCCGACGCCCATCACCGTGCCGCTGGTGCCGATACCGGTGCAGAAGTGGCTGACGCGCCCCTCGGTCTGCTCCCAGATCTCGCGCCCGGTGGTGTTGTAATGCGCCAGCGGATTCGACGGGTTCGAATACTGATCGGGATAGAAGTAGGCGCCCGGGTTCCTGGCCACCATCTCGCGACACAGGCGGATCGCGCCATCGGAGCCCTCCATCGGATCGGAGAACACCAGCTCGGTGCCGAAGGCCTGGGTGATCTTGCGGCGCGCCCACGATACGTTCCCCGGCATGACCAGCGTCACCTGATAGCCGAGCGCGCCGCCGATCAGCGCGTAGGCCACGCCGGTGTTGCCGCTGGTGGAGTCGATGATGGTCTGTCCCGGCTTCAGCGCGCCGGTGCGGATCGCGTCGCGGATCATCTGGTAGGCCGCGCGGTCTTTCACCGAACCGCCCGGGTTCATGAATTCGCACTTGGCCCAGATCTCCACGCCGGGCGTGGCGCCGTCGAAGCTCTTGAGCCGCACGATCGGCGTGTCACCGATGAGGTCGGTGATCTTCTCGGCGACGCGCAGGCGCGCGCGGCGCAGGGTCTCGAGCTGCATGATCTGCTCGGCGGCCGAGCGGATGACGTCGGCGGCGTGGTTCACGAAAAGACCATCTCGGTCGCGCCGCCGCCACAGGCGAAGCACTCGGGCGTCCAGGGGATGTCCTGCGCGCGTGGTTCGCCCCCTTCCGGGGACGGCGCCAGGGGAACCGCCAGGTGACGCGCGCGCGCCGTCCCGGCCGCCGCCGCACGGCCCCCGATCAGTAAGATCAGTGACATCGCCTCGGCCGCCCCCAGCGTGCCCGCCACGACCGCGGCCGGGCCGTCGAAGACGCCGTCCGCGCGCCGGCGTGGTATCGCCAGGTCGACGTGCGGGCAGGGTCCTTGCCGCCGCACCGCCAGCACCTCGGCGCGATCGTCGAGCGCGCGCATGAGGACCACCGGGATGCCCAGACGCACGGTGGCGCGCAACATCGGGTCGTCGTCGAACCCGCTGCGCACCACCAGCCCGACCCCCGCCAGCGCCGCCAACCACGCCCGTCCGTCGGCGTCGGCGTCGGCGTCGGCGTCGGCGGCGCCTGGCCAGCCTACCGATTCCACGACGACGTCCGGGTTCGACGCGCGCAGAACCGCCGCGTCCACCGCCGCCGCCCCCGCCCCGATCAGCCGCAGCGCGCCGACCCCACCTGCTGCCAGGTAGCGCGCGGCGATCTCGACGGCGAGGTCGCCGCCGGTCTCGCCGGCCACCGCGACCGTGGCCGCAGCCAGTCGCTCCTGTCCGTCGGGTCCTACCTCGGGCAGCGCGATCTGCCGCAAGTATCTTTGCGCGGCGCCTGGCTGCATGGGCGGCTCAGCGCCCGCCCGCGATCGCCGGCACGATCGATATCTCGTCCGAGTCCTTGACCGGCGTGTCCAGGTTTTGCAGGAAGCGGATGTCCTCGTCGTTGGCAAAGATGTTCACGAATCGGCGCACCTGCCCATTGTCGTCGCAGATCCGCTCTTTGATCCCGGGATACTGCGCCTCGAGGCCGGCGATGAGCGCTCCGATGGTGCTGCCCGAGGCCGTCACCTCCTCCTTGCCTTGCGTCAGCTTGCGAAGCGGGGTGGGTATGCGAATCGTCGCCATATCCTCTGTTCTCCTTCCGGTGGGGTCGTCCGGTTAGCGGGCCGTCGCCTTGTCGTGCGCCTTTTCCTGAATGCGGTCGAAGTCGGCGAGCCGGGGCCCGATCAGGACCGGCTCGGGCAGCTTGCCGACCAGGGGATCCTGGGTCTTCATACCATTGCCGGTGACGCACACAACGATGGGACCGTCGTCGCGGCCGATCTTGCCCTGCTCGATGAGCTTGATGGTGGCGCCCAGCGTGACGCCGCCGGCGGTCTCGGTGAAGACGCCCTCGGTCTCGGCCAGCAGGCGCATGGCAGCCACGATCTCGTCGTCGTCAGGCTTGGACGCGAAGCCACCCGACCCGGTGATGGTCTGGCGCGCGTAGAAGCCGTCGGCCGGGTTGCCGATGGCCAGCGACTTGGCGATGCTGCTCGGCTTTTTCACGGGCCGCACCTGGTCACGGTTCTCCAGCACCATGTCGACGATCGGCGCGCAGCCGGCCGCCTGCGCGCCGTGCAGGCGGGTCTTGCGCCCGCCCACCGGCGCGCCGCCCAGCAGGCCCAGCTTGTCGAGCTCGCCGAAGGCCTTGCCGATCTTGGTGACCAGCGACCCGCCCGCCATCGGCACCACGATGTGCGCCGGCGTCTTCCAGCCGAGCTGCTCGACGATCTCGTAGCCGTAGCTCTTTGAACCCTCGGCGTAGAACGGGCGCAGGTTGACGTTGACGAAGCCCCAACCGTACTTGCCGGCGATCTCCGAGCACAGCCGGTTCACGTCGTCGTAGGTGCCCTGCACGCCGACCACGCGCGCGCCGTAGATGCTGGTGCCGATCACCTTGGCCGGCTCGAGGTCGAAGGGGATCAAGATCACCGCCGGCAGCCCCGCCGACGCCGCCTGCGCCGCCGTGGCGTTCGCCAGGTTACCGGTCGACGCGCAGGCCACGGTGTCGATGCCGAGCTCGATCGCCTTGGAGATGGCGACCGACACCACCCGGTCCTTGAACGACAGCGACGGGTGGCTCACGGCGTCGTTCTTGACCCACAGCTCGCGGACGCCCAGCCGCTTGGCCAGCCGATCGGCGCGCAGCAGCGGCGTCATCCCGGTCTGCAGCCCGACGCTGGGCGGGCCGTCGAGCGGCAGCAGCTCGGCGTAGCGCCACATGGTAGGCGCGCGCGATTCGATGACCGCGCGCGACAGCGCCTTGCCGATGGCGGCGTAGTCGTAGGCGACCTCCAGCGGGCCGAAGCAGAACTCGCACACATGGATCGCGATCTTGGGATAGTCCTTGCCGCACTCGCGGCAGCGCAGGGCGAGGACAGAGCTGGGCTTGCTGACGGTGACGGACGCCGTGGTCATACGAAACACCTCTCGGCCGGATAGTTGGACGCGGCCAGCACACGGATGCGCGGCGCGGGTCCGCACACGCCACACAGCGGATTGGGTTTGAAGGGAACCACGCGGACGGTCATGCCGGCGGAATCATACTGGATGAGGCGACCGGTGAACGCCGGAGTTTTGCCCAGCGCCAGTCGCGCCGCTTCGCACCCTTGCAGCGCGCCAATCACCCCGGGCACCGGACCGAGCACGCCGGCCTCGGCGCACGACGGGCCGACGCCCGGCGCGGGTGGCTCCTCGAACAGGCAGCGATAGCAGGGGCGTCCGCCGGCCGGCACGGTCAAGAGCTGGCCGTGGAGCGCGACCGCCGCGCCGTGCACCAGCGGCTTACCGGCCAGCACGGCCGCGTCGTTGGCCAGGAACTTGGCGGCGAAGTTGTCGGTCCCGTCGACCACCACGTCGTAGGCCGCGGCGAGCGCGCCGGCGCTCGCGCTGTCGAAGCGCTGTGCGTGCGTCGTGACCCGGAGGTCGGGAAAGCGGCGGGCCAGCGCGCGCGCCAGCGACACCACCTTGAGCTCACCCACGTCGCCGGCGCCGTGCAGGAACTGCCGGTGCAGGTTGCCGGCGTCGACGCGATCGTCGTCGACCACGCCGATGCAGGTCACGCCCGCCGCCGCGACCGCGAACGCCGCCGGACAACCCAGGCCGCCGGCGCCGATGATCAACACCCTGGCGCTCATGCGAAGTACGCATCCGAGCTGAAGTAGCGCTCGCCGGTGTCGCACAGCACCGTGACCACGGTCTTGCCGGGGCCGAGCTCGCGCGCGATGTCGAGCGCGATCTTGACCGAGGCGCCGGCCGAGATGCCGACCAGCAGTCCTTCGCGGCGCGCCAGCGCCAGCTTGGTCCGCTGCGCGTCCATCTCGGAGATGGTGCGCACGTCGGTGATCACGCTGCGATCGAGGATCGCGGGCACGAAGCCAGCGCCGATGCCGTCGATGCGATGCTCGCCCGCCTTGCCGCCCGACAGCACGGCGCTCTTGTCCGGCTCGACGGCGACGATGCGCACGCCCGGGTGCAGGCCGCGGAACACCTGCCCGACACCGCTGATGGTGCCGCCGGTGCCGACGCCGTGCACGAAGGCGTCAGGCACGCGCGTGCCCAGCTGGGCCAGGATCTCGGGCGCAGTGGTGCGCCGGTGCGCGTCGACGTTCGCCGGGTTGTTGAACTGCTGGGGCATGAAGGCGCGCGGGTTCGAGCGGCAGATCTCGTTCGCCCGGTCGACCGCGCCCTGCATGACCTGGGCGGCGGGCGTGAGGTGGACCTCGGCGCCATAGGCCTTGAGCAGCGCGCGCCGCTCCACCGACATGTTGTCGGGCATGGTCAGGATCAGCCGATAGCCCTTGGCGGCCGACACCAGCGCCAGGCCCACGCCGGTGTTGCCGGAGGTCGGCTCGACGATCACCGATTCGCCGGGGCGCAGCCGCCCGTCGCGCTCGGCCGCTTCGACCATCGACAGCGCGACCCGGTCTTTCAACGATCCGCCCGGGTTGAACTGCTCGCACTTGCAGAAGATGTCGGCCATGCCCGGCTCCGGCAGGTGGCGCAGGCGCACGAGAGGCGTGCCCCCGATGAGCTCGAGCATGCTGTTCACGGCGACGGCGGGCATGGGCGGCGAGTTATACCGTGACAGACAGGCGTCCACGAAAAGGGAAATCGCGACCGGTCATGGTTCTCGGGACTTCCAGAACCCCGCCGAAGATTGCGCTTCGCCTCCCGAGCCCCAGTGTTGTATGCATCGCACCACAATGAAGCGCTACCATAAGAATTTCTGGAGATCCTTTGCTGCCAGGGTCGTCCCCCTGGCGGGCTGGGGCCAGATCGCGTGTGGCGCCGTGAGCTGCGGGACGGTGGGCACGCGCGCCGAGACCATCGCCGCCACCCAGCTGATCCCACCCGAGCAGGAGAACCAGCTCGGTCTACAAGTAAAGCAAGAGCTGGAGACCAAGCAGAACATCCGCTACGTCATCGACCCCACGGTGGTGGGGTATGTGCGTGGGGTCGCCGACCGGGTGATCGCGTTCGGCAAGAAGGATCGGCCCGAGGTGACCTGGCAGGTCAACGTCATCGACGACGCCAAGACCGTCAACGCCTTCGCTACCCCGGGCGGGTACCTGTACGTCTACTCGGGGCTCCTGCTGCAGACCGACAACGAGGCCGAGCTGGCCGGGGTGATGGCCCACGAGACCGGCCACGTCGTGGCCCGCCACGCCGCGCGCAACCTGGTGGCGGCGTACGGTCTGCAGGCGGTGTCGCAGATGGTGCTGGGACAGAACCCCAGTCTGCTGGAGAACATCGCCAGCGGGATCGCCACCAAGGGCCTGTTGCTGACCCACTCGCGCGCCGACGAGACCGAGGCCGACGACTACGGCGCGCGTTACGCCAACGCCGCCGGTTACGATCCCCACGGCCTGGTGACCTTCTTCCAGCGGCTGCAGCAGAAGGAGGGTCGGGTCCCCGGCGCGCTGGTGTTCCTGTCCGACCATCCCGCGACGCCCGATCGGGTCAGCCACGTCTCGGCGTATATCGCCCAGCATGGGCTGGCGGGCAGCGACCTCGGGGCGGAGAGATTCGCCCCCATCAAGGCCATGGTGGCCCGCGGCGTGGCCAGCGCGCCGGCATCGGGGGTCGCGCCCCCACCGCCACCCCCACCGCCGCCGCCCGGCCCGCCAGGGTCCGCCGCCAGGCCCTCGTCACAGCCCCCACCAACACCGCCCCCGCCACCGCCACCGCCCCCGCCCCCACCCCGGTGATTGATGACTATCAAGAACTAGCGAATCAGGTCCCGCGTGACGCCGTCTCACCGGGGACAGGCGGGTCTGTCGAGCCGACAGGCGAATCAAATAGCAGTCAAAAAAAGGAGAGAGACCGATGATAGCAAAGCAAAAACTGATGGGCCTCGCGCTGGTGATCGCCGGCGCGCTGGGTTGCGACCAATCCAAGGCCGAGCTCGACAAGACCAAGGCCGACCTCGTGACCATGACCGCCGAGCGCGACAGCCTCAAGACCCAGCTCGACCAGGCCAATGGCCGCCTCGCGGGGCTGCAGCAGCAGGTGACAGATCTACAAGCCAAGGTCGCCGCCGCGACCGCGGCCGCCGCCGCCCCGCCCCCCGCCGAGGAAAAACCGGAGCCCAAGGGGGCCAAGAAAGCCGCCAAGAAGGGTCCCTCCAAGGCCGAGGCCGGGGCACCGGCCCCGCCCCCTTCGGCGGAGCAGATGAAAGAACTACAGAAAGCGCCCGAGGCGCGCAAGGGTCGCGGCCACCTTTAAATTCCACCGGCGAAAGCAAATCAGGAGAAACCTATGATGACTCGATTCTTCAAGAGCCTGTGCCTTCTGTCCGCGCTGGCGCTCTGGCAGGGGTGCAGCAGCACCAGCGATAACGGCGACGCCGCCAGCGGCGACGCGGCTGCCGACATCGGGGTGGGGCTATCGCGCGGAATGAACTACTACAAGATCACCGCGGTCACCGTCACCAGCGACGTCTGCGATATCGGGGCGGCCGACTTCCTGAATGAGGTCTTGCCGGTGAACTTCGTCCTGGCGACGCAGATCCTGAGCGTCGGCAACTCGGTCGGCGACCCGGTCATGCCGTCGCTGGGCAGCGGAGTGATTGGCACCATGGGCACTCTCATGCGAGAAAACAATGCCAGCAATGGCACCGCCTGCGTCTGGCATCAGAAGGACGTCAGCATCTTCAATCTGACCGGCGCGGACGTCTTCACGCTGGACGTCACCGAGACCCAGTCGCAGTTCACCTCGGCCTGCGATCCGACTCCCCCGGGTGGCACTTGCACGTCGGTCTACAAGCTCACCCTCAGCATCACCACGCCACCCGCCGACGCGGGCGCCTGAGGCTGACCGCGTTCTGGCCGTTCGCGCTCGCGCCCAGGCTGCACCGGGCGCGAGCGCGGCTCGTTCCTCACTTCTTGGGCCCGTCCTTGGCCTTGCCGGCCTTGGCGTCGCCCTTGACCTCGATGCTGGTCGCGGTCATCCGGTACTCGATCGTCACCTTGGCGCCCACCTTGGGGTCGCCGGTGACCTTGGTGTCCTTGTCGCGCGCCAGTTGCCACTTCTCCTTGCCCTTCTCGACGGTGATCGTCTTGTCGGTCACTTCCAGCACCGGACCGGTGACCTGATAGGTCTTGTCGGCCGCGAATGCGGCGCGCGCGCTCAGGAAGCCCAGCGACAGGGTGAAGAGCGCGATTGCGATCGGCTTTTTCATGATCGGATTCTCCTTGAATTGATAAGGCAGCGAGCAGCGAAACGGCCGCGAGTGTACAGCAGGTCTCCGCGATCGCCCGCGCGATCCGACGCTGCCGACTGGGCCTCGTGGCGTCATGGCGTTTGGTTGAGGACTGGCATTCCGATCAGCGGGGATGATCGGGGGCGACGACCTCGAGCGAATCGCCAGCGGTCAGCAAGCGCACGCGGTCCGGCACGGCCTGGCCGCGCACCAGGACGGTGCCGCGCTCGACCGAGACCCGCAGGCGATCGGCGGTCCGCCGGCAGTGAAACTCGGTGCCCAGCACCTCGACGGTGGCCAGGCCGCACTCGATCAACCAGCGGCGCGGACCGCCGGGCCGCACGTCGAAGCGCGCCTCGCCTCGGTGGAGGACGGCGGTGAAGGTCGAGGACGAGCTCTCGATGGGCTCGAAGTAGGTGCCGGGCCAAAGGTGGATGCGCGATCCGTCGTTGAGGGCCAGCACCGCCTCGGCGGAGGCGTCGACGGCCCGCAGAGGACGTCCGTCGGACAACCGGAGCGGCGCGATCTGGCGCAGGTGCACCGCCAGCCCGAGCCCGGCGCTCGCGATGATGGCCAGGACGGCCAGCGCCGCCTTGTGCAGCCGGCGGCGGCGATGCCGGCGCGGCGATTGCTCGTCGATGCCGCGCCAGACCCGCTGCAAGGCGCGCTCGGTGACCGGATCCTGCAGGCGATCCTTGAGCGGATAGCGCAGCTGGTTCATGGCGAGCCGGGCCTGCGCGCGACTGGACCTTCGACCAGCGCATCGATGTCGGCGATCCGTCGCCAGGCGGAGGCGGCCGAGCAGCCGCAGGCCGCCGCGACGTCATCCAGGTCGAACCCCTCGACCCGGCACAGCATCCAGGCGATCCGCCGTCCGGGGCGCGCCCGCTCGAGGATTCCATCGACGCGCGCCAGCGCGGCGCGGTCTTCCGGGCGCAGGTCCAGGGCGGCGAACACGTTCAGGGTGGCGTGTTCTCCGCGGCGTTGCCGGCGCAGCCAGCCCAGCCGGCGCAGCCACCATGCCCGGCGCAGCCGCCTCCGCGCCAGCTGGACCGCGATGCGGGCCAGCCAGGCACGCACCGACTCCACCTCGCGCAGCACGGGCAGCTGGCGCAGGCCGGCCAGGAAGGTCGCCTCGACTACCGCCTCGGCGGCGGCGCGATCAGCGAGCAGCCGGGTCGTGATGCCCAGCAGATATCCGGCGTGCCGGCGAAAGATCAGCTCGACGCCGAAGCGATCCCCCTGCGCGGCGCGCGAGATGAGATCGGCGTCGGACGGGGCGTTGGGGACCGAGAGCAAGATAGGGCGCCTCATGGTGCTGGCGGCCCGATGAATGGGTCACGGGGCCGTCGAGACGGCTCACCTTCGGTCGGAGGAATTATGTTGAGATAAGCTCTGTAAGTCATTCTGATCTGTTAGTGGCCCCGCTCCCCTCGAGGACTTCAGTCGATCCACGGTCGCCTGCATGATTCCCGTCCGGCTCACGATTGTTCCTTTGCTGTCGATAATGGCCGTAACTGGCTGTCATCGTTCGCTGAACCAGGCCGCGCGCGACGCGGCGGCCGGCGATGCGGATGTTGCGGGCGACGGGATCGGCGGCGGCTCGGGTCCCGGAGCCGGGGGCAGGACGGGCGGCGCGGGTGGGTCGGGCGGAGGCTTGCGTGGAGCGGGCGGGGACGTGGGTGGATCCGGCGGGGGCGTGGGCGGGTCGGGCGCGGGTGGTCAGCGGTCCGGCGACGCCGGAAGGCCCGACGCCGATCCCGACGCCGGTCCCGGCGACGGCGGACGAGGCGGCCCGGATTCCGGTAACGAGGTGACCTACAGCGCGTGCACCTACCTCGGCAACCTCGATCACCTGACCATCACCAAGCGCGACGCCGGCCGCAACCTGTGCGTGGTGCTGTCGCTGTTCTCCCCCGTCCAGAACCCCACCACCCTGGGCATCCTGTTGCCCCCGAGTTGGGCGGTTCAGCAGGCGGCCGCCCTGCCCATGATCGCCGGCGTCTGCCAGGCCAGCAGCGGGCTCGGGGCCACCAGCGGCTCTGGAGCGGTGGGGATCAACGGATCGCTCTTCACAACGCCGCCGGCAACCGTCGACATCGACGTCTACCTGGTGTTTCCACCCGCGGGTGGCAATCAGAGACCTCCGGAGCGCCTGAATGCCCTCGGCCTGCAGACCGGGAGCGGCTGCTGATCGTCGATCAGGGGCGCTCGCCAATGTCGACGATGGAGCAGGCCTGGATCGGCGACAGGCCCAATTGCTCGGCGCGCGCGATCAGCGCGTCGCTCTCGGCGCCGGGATTGACCCACAGCTCGCGGATGCCCTTGCGCTGGATCTCGTCGAGCACGGCGAGGCCGAGCTCGGGTGGCAGGTAGAGCGACGCGCGATCGATAGGGCCGGGGATGGCGCTCACCGAGGGAAAGACCGGCAGACCTTCGATCACGGTCTCGTGCGGGTTGACCGGGTAGACGGTCCAGCCCTGGCGCAGGTAGGCACGCACCGCGCGGTTGCCGTACTTGTGGCGCGCGCTGGAAGCACCGATCACCGCCACCGCCGGCACGACGTTACTCGCCTCCACCCTGCGCGCGCCCGCACACCGAGCAGCGACCGTCGTCGCCGACCACGCCGATGCAGCTCCCGTCGTCACAGAGCGGGCGATCGGGGCGGAAGTCGCCGGCGCCGCCAGCCACGGCCTGGGCCGTATCGGCCTCGCGTTCGGGCTCGTCCCCGCCGTCGCCACCCCAAGCGTCGAGGTCGTCCGTCTGGTCGATGTCGGCGCGGGCGGACGCCGATGCCGGCGCGGAGCCGGTGCCCACGCCGGTCCGCCCGCACACCCGGCAGCGACCGTCGTCGCCGATCACCCCGATGCAGGCCCCGTCGGGGCACAGCCGGCGCTTGCTGGGATCGAAGCTTCCTTGGCTCATCGCGGACGGGAGTGTAGCTCAGGGTTTCGGCTGCGCCGCCTCGGCATTTTTCAACTCTTCGAGGATGAGATCGATCTCGGCGCCGACCGGGAAGGTATCCTCCGCGCTGCGTCGCTTCTCCGGCGTGCGCGGACGAAAGACCAGGTTGACGATCGCGGTCACCGGCTCGTCGTTGTGATAGGCGCGTGGCACCTCCAGGGCGAAGGCGCCTTCGTGCAGGCAAGTTTCGATCGCCGGCTGGTCCAGCGTCGAAGACTCGACGCGCGCGTCCATCACTTCGCCGCGCACCAGGTCGATCGCCAGGCGCACCCGCCCGGTCAGGTCGCGCATCGCCGCGGTCCCGCCAGGGCGGTTTTGATAACAGGCGCGGGCGCGCGGCATGAACGCCAGCGACAGGGTGTTGCGAATCACGTCGCGATCCATGCTGCCACGCACGGGCGCCGGCGCCGGCGCCGGCGCCGGGTGCGCGATCGGCTCGACCAGGGCCGCCATCGTCGGCGTCGACAGCAGTCGGGTCTCGGCCAGGGCCGGAGGGTCGGCGGCGTGCGGGCGCAGCCAGGCCGGGTCGACCGACATCGGGCGCAGCGCCGCGCGCATGCTGCGGCCGCGCGTCACCCCGACCAGCTCGGCGTTGCGCTTCATCTTTCCCGGCACGCGCACCACGCCGGTGATGCCGCTGCCGGGTGCCACCGTGCCGGGCAGGCGTGCGCTTACCTTGTCGAGCGCCACGCGCGCGCCGAAGACGTCCCCGCCCGCGGCCAGGATCTCGACCAGGGCCGGGATCGCTTCGTTGATGTCGTCGGCGCGCATCTCGCGCTCGACGCCGCCGCGCGCTTCGGCGACCGCGGCCAGCGCCTGGCGGGCGGCCGGGGTCACGCTGTCGTCGCCGCCCGGCCGTACCACCACCAGCGCCACGCCGAGCTCGACGCCCGGGACCGCGCCCAGCGCGGCGTCGAGCCGCGCGCCGGTCGTCGACTCGGGCAGGGCGCCGTCGGTGATCAGGACCAGCAAGGCGCGCGGCGCGAAGGTGCTGGCCTCGCGGCGCAGGAGCTCGCCGGCCGCGCGCAGCGCGCCTTCCAGGTCGGTGCCGTTGGCCAGCCGATCCGGCACCATCTCCGGCTCGAGCGCGCCCATCGCCTCGCGCGTCGCCGGGCGGATCATCGGGAACAGGCGCGCGACCGCGCGATCGAAGAAGAGCGCGTCAAAGCGGGTGGTGGGTGGCAGCAGGTCGAGCAAGCGCCGAGCGACCTGGTGCTCGGCGGCCAGCCCGTCCAGGCCGACGCTGCGCGAGCGATCGATCAGGAACAACAAATTATCGGGTGGCGCGGGCCGCCCGCCTGCCCGGGCGTGCACCGAGAACGCGATCGCCGACTCGCGCCCCGACACCGCCGCGACGGCGGCCGCGCCCTCCAGCGCGGGTCCGTCCTTGGCGCTGGCCGTGGCCAGCGCGGCGGGCGCGATCGTGTACGAGATCTCCCAGCCCGAGCGAGTCGAGACCCGCGCGGTCGCGACCGCGCTGACCGCCGGGGCGCCGGGGCGCGGCGCATGAACGCCCGCGATCTCGACGTTGCCCAGACCGTCGCCCGAGACGGTGACCTCGGCTGGCAGCGGGGTCGCCTCGGGCGAGCGCGGAAAGCGCAGCCGCAGCCGACCATGCGAGTCGTCGACCAGCACCGAGTACTTGTAACGGATGGTGACCGGCTCGGCCGGCGCCGCGCGCGTGGCCGAGCCCACCGCGCCGCGCGCGACGCGCACCCGGTAGGTGCTGTCGTCGTCGGCCGCCTCGCCGCGGGTCTCCATGCCACGCGCCTGCAGGGTGGTCAGGTAGTCGCCGCGCGCGCGGGCGATGGGCGCGGCCGCGATGCCTTGCCAGCGCCCGCGCTCGTTGACCTCGACCGACAGCAGGGCCGCGCGATCGGGCAGCGCCAGCTCCAGAGACTCCTCGGTGCCGGCGCGCGGGCGCTCGGACGACAGGACCCGTGTCACCGTGACCACCGCCAGCGGGCCGTGCAGATCGACGGCGATCCTCTGGGTCGCCGGGGCCGCGTCGCCGGAGGTCGGGGCGGCGTCGGCGGAGGAGGGCGACGGGGCCGATGACCATGAAGGCGACGCAGGCGGTGACGGTGGCACCGCGGCGACCGGACCGCCCACCAGGCTGGCCAGGCCCAGCGCCAGCGCGCCGCCCAGGGCGCGGGCCGCGGATCGGCGCGGGCAGCTCGGGGAAAAAGCTCGGCAGTTCGCAACGGCGCTGGCGATGGATCGTGCGGGCCCGGCCGGTCGCATCGGTCTAGCCAGCTTAACCCCGGACTGCCCTCCGTCGACCAGCCTTTTCGGGGGCGCGCGGCACGAGCCCGGAAGGTGCGCGGCAATTGCTTGCCGATCGCGCTGCACGGCGGCGGCCGGCCGGCCGGCCGGCGGTCAGGCGAAGCCGCGGCCGGCGAGAAAGATCTCGATGCTCTGGGCGCGCGAGCTGTCTGGCTTGACCAGCCGGACTTCGGCGAAGCGGCCGGTCATGCGCTGGCGCAGGGGCTGCAGGTCGGGACCCTGGAAGATCTTGCCGACGAACGAGCCGCCGGGCGCCAGCAGGCGTTCGGCGCGCGCCAGCGCCTCCTCGAACAGCGCCGCCGAGCGCGCCTGATCCGTTGCGCGCACGCCGGTGGTGTCGGGCGCCATGTCGGACAGCACGACGTCGAAGGCAGTCAGGTCGCCCAGCAGCTCGGCGTCGGTGACCTTGTAGATGTCGCCCGTCAGCACGCGCGCGCCGGCGATCGGGCCGGGCAGCGCATCGCGATCGACGCCCACCACGGCGCCGCGCGCGCCGACCGTCGCCACCGCGTACTGCATCCACGACCCGGGCCGGCAACCGAGGTCCAGCACGCGATGGCCGGCTCGCAACAGGCGCAGCTTGCGATCTATCTCCTCGAGCTTGAAGACCGAGCGCGCCGCGAAGCCTTGCGCGCGCGCCTGCTTGAAGTAGCGGTCGTGACGATGGTGCGGGTCGCGAAGCTTCGACATACCGGACCGCTCACCCAATCGGAGGTGAGGACCGAACGAGCGTGACGGCTGCGAGCGCTACTTGCCGCCGCCTTGCGGGGCGCCCTTCTTGGAGGCCTTCATCGGGTTCTTGGACTCGACCTCTTTGATGGCGCGCGGGACGATGTACTTCTTCACGTCCTTGACGCTGCCCTTGATCAACACCAGCCCGTTGGCGGGGCCGGGGACCGCGCCCTTGACCAGCACCACATCCTTGTCGTCGAGCACCTTGACGACCACCAGGTCGGACGCGGTGTTCTTGACGTTGCCCATGAGGCCCGACATGCGCTTGCCCTTGTGCACGCGCCCCGGGGTCAGGCGGCAGCCGATCGAGCCGCCGTGGCGGAAGAACTCGTGGGTGCCGTGGGTCGCGCTGTCACCCGCCATCCGGTGCTTCTTCATGACGCCCTGGTAGCCCTTGCCCTTGGTGGTGCCGACCACGTCGACCACATCGCCGGTCTTGAAGATCTCCGAAGCGCGCAGGATCTTTCCGACCTCGTACTTGTCGAGGTCCTTGGCCTCGAGCCGCACTTCGCGCAGCACGCGCGACGGCTTCTCGACGCCGGCTTTCTTGAAGTACCCGGTCTGCGGCCGGGTGAGGAGCCGCACCGGGGTCTCTTCGAAGCCGAGCTGCAGCGCCGAGTAGCCGTGCTTTTCGGCGGTCCGCTTGGCCACCACCACGCACGGACCGATGGACATCGCCGTACAGCCGAGGGCGCTGCCGTCGTCGTGAAACACCTGGGTCATGCCAATTTTTCGGCCCAAAAGGCCCATCTTGAGGGACATACGGCGCTGCTCCTTGCTCGGTCGGGGGAAATGCTTGTGAAAGCGGGCGTTTATAATCGGGGGACGCGCCAATGTCAACCGTCGCGGCCTGCGGCGACCGAAGTCAGCGAACCAGCTGGAGGTTGAAGCAATGAAGGGGCGGCCCTTCCAGCTCGACGCGCAGGCTGCCAGTGATCCCCGCCCGCGCGCGGGTATCGGCTTGCAGGAACTGCAGGCCTTGCTCCGGCCCTTGGGTCACCTCGTCGCCCAGGGAGGCGCCGTCGAGCCAAACCCGCACGCGCCCGAGCGAGTTGCCTTCGGGATCGAAGCTGGCTTGCAGGTACCGGCCCAGCTGAGTCCCACCGACACGGCCAGAGGACCGACCCGAGGCGCGGTGAGGCAAACGTGCGAGCCGTAGGCGCCGCTCCTGACCTCCTGGCCCATCCGGTGGGGGCCACACTGCCAGTGCGTCGCGCCGCGCGCGACGCAGGGCAGTCCCGCAAGCGTGATCTGGCCGCCGCCGGAGGTCGCGATTGCCAGGAGATGGTCGCGCGGTAGCCGCGGCGGCGCGGCCAGCTTCGCCACGGCGGCGCCGCCCGCGATCAACACCGCGACGCCGGCCAGCACGGCTCCGCGGGCGGCGTGGCGCTGGACCAGCGACCATAGTCGGCCAGACGATACAGGTGCAGTTGCCCGAAGTCGCGCACGCGCACCAGTCCGGGCGCGGCAGCGAGGTCGTGATCGGAGAGCAGGTACTTCACTGACAGCGCCACGAACAGTTCTGGCCTGCCGCTCATGGGGAAATCGCGGAACTGCTGCGCCGAGGTGTATCCAACTTTGTACAGCGGGGTCTGGTTGAACACCGGCGCGATGCTGACGATGTGGTCATGCTGATCCTTGAGGGTGTAGCCGATGCGATAGGGCTCGTCGGGGTGCGCGCGCCGCTCCGCCAGCGACCACTGGAAGGTCGTGCGCCAGCGGCGTGGCGGCGCGGTGCTCGACGCCGTGATCGACCTGCGTGTTGAAGATGTGCAGCGCGATCGGCCTCGCCACCGGCGCGCCCAGCGCGGCGACCACCAGCACCCCGACCACCTTGCGCGCGGGCGACGTCGGCGGACCGCCGGTGGTCGCGTCGCCAGTGACCGGCGTGATCGCCCGCAGCGCGCCCACGGCGGCCTCGCCGGCGAGGGGGAACCAGAACAGCTTGGCGATCAGCAGCATGCGCTGGCACTCGATCTTGAGGATGCCCGGCATCAGGCGCTCGGCGTGGAAGACGCTGACCAGGATGTCCGACGACAGCAGCACGAACACCGCGGTGGCGAGGACGAAGAACAGCCCCACGGTGGTGCGGGCGCGGATCGCGCGCACGCACCCGAGGAAACCGAGCACAGCGATGGGGGCCCAGCCGGCGTCGAAGACCCGCATCTCCACCAGCCGCCGCCCGAGATCGTCGAGCGCGAAAGCCGCGAACGCCCAGGTCCTGCGACAGCTCGTTGCGGGCCAGCATCGGGATCAAGTAGAAGGCGGCCAGCCCGACGCCGAGCGCCACCGTGGCGGCGAACGAGACCAATCTGGCCAGAGGTATCCGCGGTTCGCGCAGCCAGGCCGCCAGCAGTAGGCAGGGCAGGGTGACGGCGTATACGACGATCGGCAGCTGGTGCACCACCAGCGAGGCCAGTATGAAGACCGCCGCCCAGAGCGCGTCGCGGTGCGGGTGGGACAGTCGCTTGGGGCGCCGTTCGGGCACCAACAGAACGTCGATCAACTTGACGTGTGCCAGCAGGGTGAAGGTCATGGCCAGCGTCACCGGCCAGACGCCCAGCCATTCGAGCCAGAACCATCCGCCCTGGTACCAGCCCCCGGGATCGAGCGCCCAGACCACCGCGGCGATCACTCCGGCGGCACGCCCGAAGTAGCGGCTCGCGAAGTAGTAAATGGTGGCGACCGCGAATACCACCACGCCCGAGAAGGCCAGTGCGTAGGTCTGCGTCCAGGACAGCAGGCCCATCGTGGCGACGCGAAACAGGGCCACCCACAGCTCGGGTCCGAAAGGGGTCAGCTCGCCCGAGGGATAACCGAAGGCCAGGAAATAATTCCAGCCCTTGAGTCGCCCGCGTCCCAGCATCTCGTGCCAGAAGTGGAAGGCCTTGAAGCACGCATTGCCGCGACTGAAAGGCCACCGAGAGGAAGCCGAGCAACCGTTTGGCCATTGTGTCCCGTCTCCGAACATGCGACGAGAAATAGATGCGTGGACCGTGGGCTGCGCGCTGGCACAGGCGCGTCGACGTCGATCGTGACGCCGGTGACGCCCAATGCGTGGCGCCAACGTCGCGAATCTGGAGCGAAAGACCTCGCCAGGCCGGCTCTGTCTGTCGCGCCGCGGGGCGCCCCTCATGAAGGCCTGGCTCCGTTCCCTGCTGGGCTTGCTGTCGCGGCGGGACGTTCGCGGAGCCATTGTGGCCGCCCTCTGCCTGGCCGGGGTGGCGATCTACGTCGTCGTGGTCAAGGACGTCTACCCGCCCCCGAACTGGCTCTTCTGGAGGCTGCTGGTCCTGTGGGGCTGGTGCGCGCTGCTCCACGGCGCCTGCCTGGCCTTCGGTCATCTCATCGTCACGCGCTGGTTGGGGTTGCGTGACCTTCCGGTCATCGAGGCGCTGGTCACCAGCGCCGCGGTCGGATTCGTCGCCTTCGGAATGGCGATGTACCTGGCGGGGGCCCTGGCACTCTTCCGGCCGGCCTTTGCGATCGTCCTGCCGGTCGTCATGATCGCCGCGGGCGGACCGGAGCTGTGGCGGTTCGCGCGGCGAGCCTGGGTGGGCGAGCCGGGACAGGAGCGGGCGCCGCGATCCCGGCCCGATCCGATCACGGCCGCCGTGATCGCCTTCGGTGTTCTCTGCCTCGGCCTGCTGTACCTGGAATCGATGACCCCGGACGCGATCAACTACGACGCGCGCTGGTACCACCTCACCGTGGCGCAGGACTACGCCCGTGAAGGCAAGATCGTCTCCTTCCCGGCCGACTACCCGAAGTGTTATCCGCATCTGGCCGGTCTGATCCACACCTGGGGGTGGCTGGTGCCTGGGCTGTCCCAGCCGCTGCGCTGGATGCTGGCGCTGCACAACGAATTTTGCCTCTTCCTCTGGACGCTGCTGGGGGTCGCTGCCGGTGTCGCATGGTTGGTCGAGAGGACCCGGGTCAAGGGCGCGTGGGCGGCGTTCTTTCTCTTCCCGGGCATCTCCCTTTACGACAGCAACATCGGGGGCGGCGCCGATCATGTGGTCGCCTTCTTCGCGCTGCCGCTCTTCCTGGCCGCCCTGCGCGCGGCGCCCGATCTGTCACCGCGACGCTCGGCCCTGGTCGGAATCATTGCGGCGGGAGCGCTGCTGACCCGCTACCAGAGCGTCTATCTATTCGTTCCGGTCACCGCCCTGCTGGGGATTCGCTGGCTCCGACTGGCCACCAGCGGCGGCGCGGGCGTTGACCGGGCCCGCCTCTGGCGAGGTCCAGCGGTGCTGGTCGCCTTCGGCGCGCTGCTGAGCGCGCCTCACTTCCTGAAGAACTGGATCTTCTACAGAAACCCGGTCTATCCGTTCATGCTCGACTTCTTTTCGGGCAGCCGCCCGTTTCCCGATGTCCCGCAACAACTGGCGGACGAGAACTGCCGGCCCCACGGCACCTTCTGGGATCAGGTCGGGCAGGCCATCGTGATGACCTTCACGTTCTCCTTTCGTCCGCACTATTCGTTCGCCCGGGACTACCCGGTCATGGGGTCGTTGTTCAGCTTGCTCTTGCCGGTCATCCCGTTCGTGCGCCGCCGGCGCCGGCTGCTGGTGTGCGCGCTGATGAGCCTGGCCGCGATCTTGACCTGGTCCGCCACCTATCTCATCGATCGACAAGCGCAGATCTACGTTCCGATCCTGGCGGCCGTCACCGGAGCCACCATCCTGCGCGTCTGGGAGCTCGGCTGGGTGGCCCGTGGCGGGCTGGTCGCGGTGGTTGGAATGCAGGTGGTCTGGGGCGGCGATGCCTTCTTCATCTCGGGCCATGGACGGCTCGCCGATGCGGTCGAGATGATCAGGAGTGGCTACGAGGGTCGGGCCAAGACCCGCTTTGCCGGGTACCTGGCAGCGGAGGCCGCCCTCAACACCCGCCTGCCGCGCCAGGCCGTGGTGCTGTTCCACAACACCCGACTCAGCCTGGGCCTCAACCGCAAGGTGGTGCAGGACCTGGCGGGATTTCAGGGACTCATCAGCTACCGCGGGGTGCGGACCCCGCGCGACGTCTACGACCTCTACCACGCGCTCGGCATCACCCACATCGTTCATCAGCGTGGCGTCTGGGTCGCCTTCTCGAAGCAGGAGGAAGTGATGTTCCTCTTCTTCATCGATCGGTTCGCCGGCAGCAGGTTTCACGAAGGGGGTTACGAGGTGATCGAGATGCCGAGCACGCCGCCGCCGGAGCAGGCCCCCTACCGCGTGCTCGCCATGGGCCTGAACGGTTACGCGGACGGCGTCTACCCGGTGGAGGCGATGAAGGTCATCGAGCCGATCCCCGACCCGCACCGGACGTTTCCGGCGCCGGCCGTCGCCGTCACCCCTGCCGTCTCGCCCGGATCGCCCGAGGTGATCGATCAAGTCAACGCGGTGCTGGTCGCGGAGAACACGCGGCTGCCGCCAGACCTGGACGCGGCCCTGCGCGAGAAATTTCAGGCGTCGCTGTCATACGGCGGCCGGTTCACCGTCTACCTGCGCCGATAAATGATGGGCGCCAGCGACCAGCGATCGCGCCACGCCCTTCCATATGCGTCGCCGTACAGAGGGTTGTAGTTGTCCTCCGGGACAATGCTGGTCGTCGCGCAGAAGACCAGCGCATTGCTGATCGACAGGACCAGGAGGCCGCCGAACAACCATTTGACCGGGCGGCGCAGCGTGCTGAACGCCGGCAGCAGCAGCGCGCAGAAGGGCAGCGCGGGGATCAGATAGCGGGGACCGGCCGAGAAGCCACCGTGCCAGCCGTTGAAGCTGGAGATGAGCAGCAAGGTCCCCACGATCGCCAGCAAGCAACAGCAGGTGAGGATCCGGTCTCGCTTCCAGAGTCGGAGCCCCCCGGGGACGCAGAACACCAGCACCGGCATGAACAGAAACGCGCCCCGGTAGGGCGAAAAGAGCAGCTTGACCAGCACGGACGACGAGACGCCGCCAAAGGCCCCACCCACCTGGCCGGCGGCCTGAAACTGCGGATTTTGTTTGAAGGTCGCGGCCATGAGGAAAGCGCCAAAGACCACCCGCTGGTAGGCGAGCAGCACGCCCAGCGGTAGTAGCGCCGCCAGCACCATCCACCCCAGGTTTCGACGTCGGGCCGGCGACAGCAAGCAGTACAGCCCGCCCGCCGCCAGCGCGACGCCGGCCACGTAGTCGACCAGCACCGCCGCCCCGAGCGCGAATCCCGCCTGGACGGCGCCCGCGCGCGACCGGCGCAGCACCCCGTGCAACCCCATCATCACGAACGCCGCCGCGGTCGGGTGGCCCCAGAGCGTGGCGTCGAACGAAAAAATCAGCGTTCCCCATCCATACGCGGCACAGATCAGCAGCGCATCGGGCAGGGACATGCCGTGCAGCGCGGTCAGGATCTCGAACAGAAAGACCACCCCCAGCGCCGAGAAGAAGACGGACACAAACAGGTTGATGAGGTAACTGTTCAGGTTCGTCCAGGCCTGGTCATTCCACGTGATCCCAAGGCGGCTCTCGATCGCGTGGATGGGCAGGTAAGCCAGGATCCCGAGCAGCGTGGAGCCCGGCGGCTTGTTCGAGTAGAAGTGGTCCCCCGCCTGCGCCCAGTCGCCCGTACCAGTCCCGCGGCCCGCGCCCCCCCTCAGCGAGTCGATCCTGAGCGTCCGGAACTCGGGGGTTCCCGGCTCGACGAAGGCGAATACCCCCCCTAGCCGCGCATTCTGGTTCCAGCCGGCCTGGTGATAGAAGAGGCCGTGCGTCAGCAGCACCAGGAGGCCGAGCAGCATCCTCCATTTCATTCGCTCGCCGGGCTGCGTCGCTCCGACGCTCATCTCAGGCCCCCGGGACGAAGGTGAAGTGATTGCGAATCAGCTCCTGCAGCGATCGCAGCTGACCGTCGAAGGGGAACCATTGCACGACGTAGCCGTCGAAGAGAAAGCCGGGGTAGTTGGCGGTCAACCCGATCGCGATCGCCGCCCCCGCCAGGGTCAGCATCCAGGGCCCGTCGACGCGGTAGCGGCGCGGGTCGTGGCCAGCGCCCGGGGCGGCGGCGTGCCCGCGCAGGGGCGGGGCGACGAAGAACAGGCGCAGCGCCGCGATGCAGTTGAAGGCGGCCACGTAGCAGATCGCGTTCCAGCGCGCCGCGTCCCAGCCCACGAAGTTCAGTAGCTGCGGGCTGAAGGTCGCGATCAGGAACAGCGCCGACAGCGTCACCCGCGCCAGGCGCGGCTGCGCCAGGCGGCCCACCAGGCGCAGGGCGTACACGCTCATCACCACCAATCCCGGGATCGACGCCAGCCACCCGTTGATGAGGTAGCGCTGGTTGGATTCGTAGCTCCAGTGCCGGGGCATGAGGTGCAGCAGGTTGTCGCGCACCGGGCGGTACAGCGCCTCGAAGCCGTCGCCGCGCAGGGGAAAGTTGGTGAAACGCGCGATCGACGCGTGCAGGGCGTGGATCCGGGCCGGGCTCCTGGTGCCCAGCGTGCCAACCAGCGACGACACCACCATCCCCAGCAGCGCCGCCAGCGCCGCGTGGCCGACCAGCAGCGCGAGCGTCCGGCGCGTCAGCGTGCGCGCGCGGGATTCGCGCGCGATGTGCCCGGCCATGACCAGCCACATCGTGGGGGCGAACATGATGATCATGGATTCGTGGATCAGCGTGAGCACGACGCTGATGACCACCACCGCGTAAAAGACGGCCCAGCGTCGCCGCGTGCGCGCCGCCCACAGGATGAACAGCGGCACCACGGCCAGCCCGATGTAGTCGAGGTAGCCGATCTCGTGCGCCAGGAACACCACCCCGGGGGA
This sequence comes from Polyangia bacterium, assembly GCA_035696125.1. Classification (GTDB taxonomy): domain Bacteria; phylum Myxococcota_A; class Polyangia; order Fen-1088; family Fen-1088; genus DASRQZ01. The sequence continues at coordinate 776 of DASRQZ010000166.1, read as the reverse complement.
AGCGGCGAAGACCAGCGCCATCGCCACCGCGCCCGGGTCGCTGCCGTCGGTGTCCAGCGCGCGGCGCACCAGGCGCGCGATCGCGGCCCAGGCGATCACGAACAGGATCGCTGCCAGCAGCGCCAGCGAGTCGTACTTGTAGATCGCGCGCCCGCCCAGGCGCAGGATCTGTCCGAACAGCCCGCGCCGGATGAAGCCCTGGCTGTAGTTGAATGTCATGTGGGTCGCCGACCACAGGTTCGGCATGCGCAGCCCCTTGAGCAGCGACAGGACGAACAGCGCCGCGACCAGGATCAGGACCGGGAGTGGCGCGCGGGTGCGGACCGGACCGGCGGACGCGACGGCAGGCGCGTCGGCAGCGCCGACCTCGGCGGACGTCTCGGGCGCGGGCATCGCGAGGGAGTTCTTATCACGTCTCGCGAGCCGTCTCGTTGGCCGTCTCGTGGGCCGTCTGGTCGCCGGGATCCTTCACCAGGCAAGCCTGGTAGTGGGCGCTGAAACGCCGCAGGGCCGACCGCTCCAGGCGCCGCTCGGCGCCACCCAGCAGCCGTTGCAGGGCGCTGGGCACGAAGTCGGGCGTGAAGGTGAAGTACGTCCGATCGGCCGCCCACGCGGCGCCCGGCGCCGCCGGAAGATCGGAGGGCAAGATCCAGCGCTCGGTGCCCTCGTCGATCTGCTTGATCAAGGGGAACAGGTATCCGACGTAGAGCCGGAACACCGGGTTGAGGGTGTTGATCTCGTGCAGGATGAAGACCCCGCCCGGGCGGAGCACGCGC
>DASRQZ010000165.1:0-9630 GCA_035696125.1 Polyangia bacterium | reverse complement strand
CACGTCCACGGCCACGATCATGGGTCCGATCACCATCACGTCCACGGGTTACTACCTCACCCGGGCGCGCAGCCACGCCCACACTACCTCGCAGGCGGCCCGCGAGGCGGCGAGGTGGTGGCGGCGCCATTCGGTGTGAGCGGCCGGGCCGACCGTATTGGCAATGCCCAGCACGGCGGCCATGGGGACGCCGGCGCGCGCGGCCGCGCGCGCCACGGCGAAGGCTTCGAGGTTTTCGACGTCGGCGCCGCTGGCTTTGCTGATGCGGCGGGCGAGGGCGGCGCTGCGGGTGATGGCCAGAGCTGTCGCGGCGGCGCCCCGCCAGGCGAAACGCGGCGACGCGGCCCGCAGGGCTTCGACCAGGGACAGGTCGGCCGCGCTGCGCTGGACCAGCGGAGCTGGAAAATAGCCGTCCCCGCGTAGCGCGGCCGTCGACAGCAGCAGCACCTCGTCAGGCAGCGCGACCGAGCGGATGGGCAGCGCGCGCGCCGTCGCCGCGCTCGGATAGCGTCCGGCGGTGCCCACGAAGATCACCTGCGCCGGCGCAACCTGGGCGATGGCGAGCGATGCGCCGACCGCCGCATCGACCGCGCCCACGCCCACGGGGCGGCATTCAACCGTGGTACCCGCTCCGCGCCCGCGCCGTAGCCGGCGCCGGAGCGACGCGACCTCCGGTTCCCAGGCGGACACCACCAGGACAGTCAAGGAAGAGTGGCCAGTCATCAGTCAACAGTCATCAGTTAACAACCGACAACTGACAACTGATAACTGGACGACACCTCATCGGGCCGCCAAAGCGCTGCCCCGGACCGGTGCGGAAAGGGGACGTGTCCGCCGATCAAAAATTGGCGGCTCGGCGGGCTCGGGCTCGGGTGCCGCCCACGCCCAGCCGGCGCGCCAGTTCGCGCAATCGGTGCACGCGCTCTTCCACAGGCGGGTGGGTCGAAAACAGGCCCAGGAGCGCCGCCGCGGCACCGCCGCGCAGCGGGTTCACGATGAAAAGATGGGCGGTCGCCGGTCCGCCGAACTCGTAGGGCCGCAGGGTCTTGGTCTGCTCCAGGGTCTCCAGCGCATCGGCCAGCGCATCCGGATCGCCGGTCAATGCGCCGCCCGAGGCGTCAGCGCCGTACTCGCGCGAGCGGCTGATGGCCAGCTGGATCAGCAAGGCGATGATCGGCGCGACGAAGATCCAGGCCAGCGCCGCCAGGCCACCGCCGCGGTCCTCGTCGTTGCGCGAGCCACCGCCGAACATCAGACCCCATTGCAGCACGTGGCCGATGGTCGAGATCAGCCCCGCGACGCCGGCGGCCACGGTGGCGATGAGCACGTCGCGGTTCTTGACGTGCGACAGCTCGTGCGCCAGCACCGCCTCCAGTTCGCGATCGGACAGGATCTGGAGGATTCCGTCGGTGACCGCGACCGCCGCGTGCATGGGGTTGCGTCCGGTGGCGAAGGCGTTGGCCGCCGCCGAAGGAATGATGTAGAGGCGGGGCATGGGCATGTCAGCGCGGCGGGTGAGCCGTTCGACGATCGCGTATAGCGTCGGGGCCTCGGCGCGCGACACCTCCTGCGCGCGGTGCGCCAGCAACGCCAGCTTGTCCGAGAACCAGTACATGACGAAGTTCAGCGCCAGACCGATGGCTCCGAAGGTCAGCATGCCCTGAGCGCCACCGATGGCGCGCCCGCCGATCGCCAGCAGCGCCAGCAGCGCGGCCATCAGCAGGCCGGTGCGCAGGTAGTTGGAAAAAAGGTGACTGTCGTGGTCGAGCCGGATGGCCATTTACTCCGAGGTTAAGCACGGTTGCGACCCCGTCAATCAAGCGAAGGATGAGGTGTGTCCGGGCTGGCGTGGGCCTGTCAATCGAGGGCGGCGCCGGGGGTGGCAGGACGACCCGCGCCGGGCGAAAAAAACTTCCCTCGCCGTCGGGTCGCGTCTATCGTCGTGGCCCGTGAACGGGCTGCCACGCACGCTTGCGCCGCTGCTGACGCTGCCGCTGACGCTGGCGCTCGCGGGGGGCGCCTGTGGCGGCCCGCCGCCTGCGCCCAACCGGCTGTGGACCATGGCTGACCTTCAGTACGAATCGCACCAGAGCAATTGCTCGAACCCGGCCCAGCTGGGATGTCAGTACTTCGTCACCCCGCGCCTCGAAACCGACCAGGACGTGCTGGTCTTCAAGCTCGCCTTCGCCGAAGGCGAGCCGATGGGCTACATCACCACCGACTTCTGGGCCAACTACGACCGCATCTGGGTGCAGCCGATGTACTTCCTGGTGACCCGGTGGAATGCGGACGCGCCCCGGGCAAACCGCCTCCTCGAGGAAGACGGTGTGACCCTGGCCGGACCTATCTTCAGTGTCGGGCCCGACAGCGCCTTTTACAGTCCCTTCTGGTCCGTGTTCTACGTCGAGGTTCCTCCCGGTACGGCGTCCGGGAAGTACACCTCGGCCCGCCAGCTCTTCGACGACGGGCTTGTCATGCATCAGGGCGCCAATCGATTCGCTTCGATCGCGCCCGCCACTGTCGACCTGCCCAACGCGCAGGACATTACCCAGCTCTACCAGGGTCTGTTCAAGGTCGACGTCAACGATTACCTCGCCCCGATCGCCAATCCCCCCTCGCCGGACGACACGCCGCTGGCCCGCGTGGTGGCGAGCGCGCAACGCCTCCCCTCCGGCTGGATCGACGGTGTGTCGGTGCCGTACTTCGATTTCGGCACCGACAACTTTGCCGCCAACTCCGCCCTCGAGGTGCAGGATGTGCCGCTTTACGTGTTCACCCAGCGGTTGCCGACCGGCGTCGATGACTTCCTGGGCGCACCCAACGTGGGCGGTGTCGCGGCTCCGTTCAGCGGGGTTGCAGCCCGCGTGAGCCCGGACCACCGCCCGCAATTCGGCGGGCTCTGGCGTTTGTACCTGGTGAACGTGCCGGAGGGGGCGGCGATGCTCGACAAGGCGACGGCGACCAGCCCGACCACGGGAGAGGTGCCGGACATGCTCAAGGCCCGGGTGCTGCGCGTGGCCCTCAACGCCGATGATTGCTTCGGCCCGCTCAAGGCGAGCGAGGGCGCCATGGACACCTGCGTCTGGCTCGACTCCCAGAAAGCCCTGGAGTACAACCTGCCGCCGTCGGCGTTCACCCGCACCGGATTGCAGCCGGCCTGTCCGTTCGTGATGTGGAAGAGGTACCCGGTGCCCAACCCATGAGCCCCGCCAGGCGGCCGCGAGCACCGGCGCTCGCGTGCACGCTGGCCCTGGCGATCGCGTCCGGCGCTGGCCGTTCGGCGCGCGGGCAAGAGGCGCCCGCGCCGGATCCGTCCGGTGAGGTCGACGCCGATAACGCCGGCGACGGTTACACGCCGGCCGAGGGGACGGCGTCGTCGTCGGCGTTGCTGATCACCGGCTACGTCGATCTCGGCTTCGCCAAGGCGCAGGGCGACGGCACCAGCTTCCCGCCGGCCGACACCCGCTTGCCCGCCGATTACGGCGTCGACACCTTCGCGACCGCGGTCAATTCCCGCGGCGACGTCGCCTCGACCGACGCGGGCGGGCGCTTCGTCAACGGGTTCTTGCCGCGCTCGGCCGGCATCGGCGGGCGCGCGTCGCCGCTCATCAACACCGTCGACGTCGACTTCCGCTACAACGTCCCGGCGGCGCCGCTGATGTTCTTTTCGCGCTTGCAGTTGCTGCCTCGGTTCAGCGCGGCCGGCGACGATACCCGCGCCCTGCTCGAGCAGGCCTTCGGCCGCCTGGTGCCCGTGGATTCGCAAGAGCTGGCGTTGAGCGTCGGCAAGTTCGACTCGGTGGTCGGCATCGAGTATCTCGACAACCAGGCCAACATCCGGGTCGGTGTCACCCCGTCGTTGCTGGCGCGCTACACCACCGGGCAGTCGCTGGGCGCCAAGCTGTTCTACCGCATGCAGTTCCCGGGGCTGTGGTCGGCGCTGAGCCTCAACGTCGCCGCCACCACCAGCGGCAGCTTCGTCGAGTCGCTGCAGCCGCCCGACGTGTCGCGGACCGGCGTGCCGGTCGGCAGCGGGCGGCTGGGCTACGAGCTCAACCTGCCTCACTTCCAGATGAAGGTGGGCGGCAGCGCTCTCTACGGACCGCGTAACGACCAGCGAGATCGTCAGATCCACCAGCGCATCCTCGCGGGCGACCTGCGACTGGCGCTGTTCGGGATCTACCTCAACGCCGAGTACGTGCGCGTCGACGAGGACCAGAGCCACGACGTCAAGGTCACCGGCCTCGGCGCTTTCCCGATTGCCTCGGGATTTCACGAGCGCGGTTTCTACGCGCAGCTGGCCTACGGTCTGGCGATCGACGCCGGCCCGCTGCACAAGATCACCGCCTACGGGCGCTACGATCGCCGCCGGGCTCGGTTCGAGGGGTTCACCCCGCTGCTGGTCGACCGCGTCACCGTCGGCCTGCGCGTCGATCTGTGGGAGGCGCTGATCGTCAAGGCCGAGATCCTGATCAACCGCGAGCTCGAAGGATCACCGCAGGTGCGCAACAACGTGCAGACGCTGTCGGTGGTCCATTCCTTCTAGTCGCGACGAGGAGGTCCGATGCATTCATCTCGTTTTCAGCCGTTTCGCGCGTTCGCGGTCGCGGCCGTTCTGCAGCTGGCCGCGGCACCGGTGCTGGGCGCGCCCGCGCCTGCCCCGCCGCCGCCGGGCGGCTGGCTGGGAGAGGAGCTGCCGCTGCCGCTGGCGGTGCGCACGCCGCAGGATCTGTCGGTCAAGCAGGTCGCCGAGCGCCAGTACCTGATCTTCAATCTGCTGGCGGGCGGCAAGCTGGCCTGGGACAACGGCGACTACGCCAGCGCGGCCACGAAGTGGGAGGCGCTGCTGCGCCTGGGCGGGCTCGACCCGGACATCGACCGCGTGATCCGACCGCTGGCACGCGAGGCGCGGGCGCGCGCGGGCGGGTCAGGCGCGCCGGCCGCAACCGAGGCGCCGGTGACGACGGGGACCGAGGCCAGAGCCAGCTCGTCCGCCGTCGGCGCCGAACCGCGGCCGGCGACCGTCAACGTCACCGGCACGCTGTCGGGCGGTGGCACCCTGGGCCCGGGCGGCGCGGTGATCTGGCTCAAGCGTAGCAACGGCGAAACCCCGCGTCCGGCGCCCGCCAAAGGCAAGGTGGTCAACCAGCGCAACAAGAGCTTCGCGCCACATGTGCTGGCGGTGCCAGTCGGCAGCAAGGTCGACTTCCGCAACGAGGATGCGATCTTTCATAATGTCTTCTCGCTGTCCAAGCCCAACGATTTCGACACCGGCCTGTACCGCCAGGGGGCGTCCTATACCCAGACCTTCAAGAAGGCCGGCCCGGTCCAGATCCTGTGCAACATCCACTCTTCGATGCTGGGCTACGTCTACGTGGTCGACACGCCCTACTACACCCAGGCGGATGGTAGCGGCGCCTTCACCATCAAGGGCGTTCCGCCCGGCGAGTACGAGCTGTCGCTGTGGCACGAGACGGCTTCCAGTGAACACCACCAGAAGCTGACCGTTGGCGCCGACGGCGTGCGTGGCCTGTCGATCAAGGTCGCCGGCGATCGGCGTTCCCCGGCGTTCCTGCCGGACAAGTCGGGCAAGCCGCGGCAAGCGCAGCTCGGGTACTAGAGTCCCCAGAGCCGTCCAGATAGGTGAAACCGCCAAGACGGCCATGACGCCAAGATCCGGAGTGTCAAGGGTCCGGACCTGGCGTCTGCTGCGCCTTGGCGGTTAACCGAACCGCATCGCGGTTACCCCGCGGCCAGCAGGAAGGCCACCGCGCTCTTCGCCGCCTGTTCCAGCTCGTCGAGGTGGCCGGGGAACAGGTGGGTGGTGCCGTCGACCACCCACAGCCGCCTGGGCTCGGCCATTCCCGCCACGGCGGCGGTGATGGCGTCGCGGCCGCCGTACTCGTCGTCGGCGGCCTGCACGATCGCCTTGGGCTTGGGCGAGGCGACCAGGAAGCCGTAGTCGAACATCTTCAGCGCGAGGCCGACGCCCAGCAGCTTCTGCACGCGGTCGTCGCCGGCGCCCACGGTCAGCCCGACGCGCGCGCCAAAGGAGAAGCCCGCCATCCACAGCGGGACGCCGAGATAGCGCCCGGCGAGGAAATCGAGCGCGTCGCGCGCGTCGTCCTCTTCTCCGACGCCGTGGTCGTAGCTCCCGGTCGATCGGCCCACGCCGCGGAAGTTGAAACGCAGGACCGAGGCGCCTGCCGCGCCCAGCGCCGCGGCCACGCGATAGACGACGTTGTTGTTCATGGTGCCGCCACCCTGGGGATGGGGATGACAGACCACGACGGCGGCGGTCGGCGCCGCGCTCTCTTTCAGGATCGCCTCGAGGCGCCCGTGCGCCACGGGCAAGTCGAACCGCCCCGAATTCGGGATAACGAGAGTGGTCATCGCCCCAGATCTACGACAGATCAGCGCCAGCGCATCAGGTTCGTGGCACGTGGCGCATGGGTCACGTGCGCTTCGACGTGGTGTGCACAGATCGCCGACGCCGACGCCGACGCCGACGCCGACGGACAGATCCGGATCCGACCGTCGGCGTCAGCGTCGGCGTCAGCGTCGGCGATCCCTGGCGATCCCGAGGAGCGCGATCCGTTCCCGCCCGTCAGAGCTCGCTCGTCACCCGCAGGGACAGCGTCGGCTCTTCTTCGAACTCGTCCTCGGCCGTCACCTCGACGGCCGGGCCGCGCTGATCTTCGGCGGTCGCCATCAGCGCGCGTCGCATCGCCTCCGCGCCCACGAAGGCCACGCCGGCACGCCCGAGCTCGGGTCGCAGGCTCTTGACCATCACGGGAATGTCCGGTTGCCCGGGCAGCTGATCGAGGATCAGCGTTCCCTGGCTGCCGGGCACCAGCACCGACACGACCTCGAGCGCGGCGCCCGACAGCGACACATCGGCAACCCGCACGGCGATCCGGCGCGTGTCCACCTCCAGGGTGGCGGCCCAGGCGACCTCGATGCGCACCCTCTTGCGCCGGTGTGGCTCGAGGCGCGCCGACAGCAGCGCGTCCGCTTCAGCGATCTCGCGCGGCGTGATGGCCGGCGCGCTGTCAGGAACGCCGGGTGCATCCGCCGCCGGGGGCTCCGCCGGAGGCGCGTCCCCCGCAGATCCCTGCTCGTACAACAGCAGCTCGCCCATGCGCAGGAAGGCCTGGGCGTTTCCGTCGAAGGTGCTGCCGGGCCGCCCGGGCGCGGGGTGCGCGCTCGCGGTGGTGCCGAGCCGCTCTTGCATTTGCACGTAGCCGATGACCGGGATGTCCAGCGAAAGCTCGGACCGGAGCAGCCGCGAGAAGGCGTGAAACAGCTCGGCGTCTTCGGGCGCCGACGCCTGGTTGCCGATGACCCGCGCCCGGAACGACGGTAGCGGAGGCGACGCTGCTCCCGAAGCCGGCGCTGGCCGCGCCTGCCGCGACACCACGCGGGCGAAGAACGCCAGCCAGGCGGCCATGGCAGAACGCTCGGGAGAAGTGACCACCAGACCCAGCTCCGACAACGAAAACCAATCGGCCAGATCGTCCGGGCTCTGGGCTCCCAGGTCCAGGATGACCAGGTCGGCCCCCAGCGCGCGCAGCTGCTGGATCAGCACGCGTCGCTGCCGGGGGCCCAGCGGCCGGTTTGCGTCGGGCGACGACTGGTCACGGGCCGCGCCCTCGGCCAACATTTGCAGATTGCGCACCGGGGCGCGCGTCAGGGCCGAATCCAGGGTCGACACCGCCTGGTCGAGCAGCGCGCGCCATCCCGTGGTTGCCTGCTCGACGCCCAGCAAGTGAGCCAGGGCCGGCGTTCGCCGATCGAGATCGACCGCGATCACCTGCGCACCCAGATTGGCGGTGGCGATCGCCAGCTGGGCGGCCACCGTGCTCTGGCCGACCCGATCCCCGGCCGACCCCACGGCGATCACCCGCGTGCCGCGGCTGGTCGGTGGTGGCCGGTGCCAGCGACCGCGCGCGAGCAACTCGACCCTGCCCACGCTGATCGACGCAAGGGCGGCACCGGAACGGCGCAGAGAGCGCAAAGGAGTCTCCATTGGCGAAGAGCGCGAGACCGATCATCGCCATTAGCGCCTCGCGACTTGAGCCGGAACCTGGTCGCCGCGGTGCCCAGAAAAGGTAGGCCCGGGGGTATCTAAAGAATTGGAAATAGTGGCCGATGGAGCTTCTCGCATGTCTCACACAGAGGCGAGGCCGGATGGCCATATCCGCCGCTAGGCCGACGGAACCGATGATGGTCGCTCACGCCGCCTCAGGACTGGTTCATGGGCCTCAGTCGCCGCTGGTCGAGACCAAACGGACCTGCGCCCGGATCGCCGCCAGCGACGCCAGCGTGTTGCTGACCGGGGAGACCGGTACCGGGAAAGAGGTCTTCGCGCGCTTCATCCACTCCGCCAGCTCCCGCATCGGCAAGCCCTTCGTTCCGGTCAACTGCGGCGCCATCCCGGAGACCTTGCTGGAGAGTGAGCTGTTCGGTTACGTCAAGGGCGCCTTCACCGGCGCGGTGGCCGCGCGCCGCGGTCGGGTCTCGCTGGCCGAAGGGGGGACCCTGTTCCTCGACGAGGTCGGCGAGCTGCCCCTCAGCCTGCAGGTCAAGCTGCTGCGCCTGCTGCAAGAGCGCACCTTCGAGCCGATCGGCAGCTCGGAGTCGATCGCCGCCAACTTCCGGCTCATCGCCGCCACCAACCGCGACCTGGCCGAAGAGGTCAAGGCCGGCCGCTTCCGCAGCGATCTCTACTACCGCCTGCATGTGTGCCCGATCCATCTGCCGGCGCTGCGCGAACGGTCCAACGACATCGCTCATCTCTTCGCTCACTTCTGGGCACGCCGGGGCGAGACCCGTCCGGTCGACGCGGCCGTCATGCAGTGCCTGGCCGGCTACGCCTGGCCGGGCAACGTGCGCGAGCTGGAGAACCTGGTCGAGCGGGTGTCGGTGTGCGCCGAGGGCGACGTCATCCGGATGTCCGACCTGCCACTTGGTGTGCGCGCTTCCCACCTGGGTGCCGTCGACACCACGCGCGCACGTGACACCCTGGTGCCCAGTGACGAAACGCCGATCGCCGACACCAGCGTGCTGCTGGCGCTGTCGGCGAGCACCGGCGATCCGCGCCCCATCGAAGCGGTGGCTGCCGAGCTGCGCAGCGCGCTGCGCCCGGCATCCGCGCTGCAGCCGACCGGCGCCGACGGCGAGCCCGGTGACATCGTGGCCGGTGAGGCGACGGCCCACCCCGCGGGCGGAACGCCGACACCCGCGCTGCAGCTTCCGATCGATTTGCCGACCATGCTGCGCGATCTGGAGAACGCGTACATCAACGCCGCGCTCACCCACACGGGCAGCAATAAGAAAGAGGCCGCCAAGCTGCTGGGTATGGGTCGCACGACGCTGGTCGAGAAGCTGCGCCGTCGGAATGCCGACGCGTCACGCTCCTGACCGCCGCGCGCGCCACTCGGCTGACGCCCCGGGCGTGATCGCGGCTCTGACAGCACGAGAACCCGGGTCCACGCGGCCGGCACGGTCGCTGCAATGGAGGCTAGCCGGAGATCCTCCCAGTGGTTTCACTCGCACTCCCTCTATTGCTCGCGCTCGCCGCCTCGGAAGACAAGGGTCCTCTGGCGGTGAAGCTCACCACGTCGATCG
>DASRQZ010000164.1:0-9513 GCA_035696125.1 Polyangia bacterium | reverse complement strand
CGTCCCAGCTCGATGAGGGACGACTTGAATGCCGCGTCATCGACGCCGGGTAGCTGAACGGCCAGGATCGCGGCGCGCGTGGCAGGAGCGGCAGTATCGAGCATGAAGCGCGGCAGTATAGGACATCATTCGAAGGAAGCGGTCGTCCGCAGGGGATGGGCCTCGGACCTCAGGCTTCAGGCTTCAGGCTTCAGGAAAGACGCTCTTCCGTCGGAAGGCGCCCCTCTCCATTTCCGGAGCCTGAAGCCCGAAGCCTGAGGCCTGAGGCCTGAAGCCCGTTCAGAAGCCCGTTCAGAAGCCCGTTCAGAAGCCCGTTCAACACCACCCTGCTAGTGATCCGCGAGCGCGCGTGCCGCGGCTTCGGCGGACTCGACGGCGCGGGCGGCGATCTCTTCCTCGCGGTGGGCGCTGGCGGCGCGTTCTTCCTTTTCCTCGAGGGTTCGGCGGGCGGCCTCCACGGCACGGTTGGCGGCCTCCAGCACGCGGCGCGCCGATTCGAGCGCGCGCTGCTCCTCGACGGCGCGCCGGCCCGCGGCGGTTGCCTGGTTGCGCGCTCGCTCCAGCTCGCGCTCGGCCGCGGCGCGCGCCCGGGTGCGCTCGCGCTCGGCTTGCAGCGCCGCGCGTTCGCGTGCGCGCTCCTGCGCCGCGGGCCCGACATCGGCCGCTTCGGACCTGTGCGCCCGCGCGGGGGCTCGTGGGTGCGGCGGTGCCCGCTCTGCCGGCGCCGTCCCCGGCGACGCGGACGGGCCCGCCGCCGCGCCCACCATCGACGTGAAGTCGACCTCGCCGATCTCGCGCAGCAGGCGCCCGCGCTCGATCGCGGCGCGGGTCTGGGCGTCGGCCATGCCGGCGCGCAGGCTGTGAACGATGCGCTCCAGCAGCGCCGGGCCGGCGTCGTGGTCAGCCGCGATCAAGATGCGCTCGGCGGCAGCGCGCAATGATCGCAGCACCTCTCGGTGCTCGGTCACCAGCTGCGCGTACCCGGCCGCGGCTGCCGATCCCGCCGCCGGCATGTCGCGCAGCTCATCGGTCAGCACGCCCAGGCGGGTCAGCAGCGAGCCCTCGCTGCGCGCGAGCTGATTCACCACCCAGACCGGCACGCTGGGTTTGTTGATCTTGGCGATCGCCTTGGCGTCGTCGCGCCGCCCCGCCGCCTTGAGCGCGTCGGTCAGGCGGCGCCGCTCCTCGATGAAGGTCGGCAAAGGGGCGGCCAGCAGCTGGTCCAGGTCTTCGTCGGCGGGCACGCCTCGATTCTAGGTCAAAAGCGCCGCGATCCAGAATCAGTCGTGCGCCGGGACCGCCATGTGCGTCGGCAGCAGCGCTTTTGTGCGCCGCACCGGACTATCTCTGCGGTGTCATCTCGGCCGTGTTATCTCTTGGGGCACGATGCGCCTGCACGATCACTTGACCTCGGGTAATGGATTCAAGGTGCGGCTCCTGCTGTCGCAGCTGGGCGTGCGCTATCAGCGTGTCGAGTACGACATCGACAAGCGCGAGACCCGCACGCCCGAGTTCCTGGCGCGCAACCCCAACGGTCGCATCCCGGTGCTCGAGCTCGACGACGGAACCTTTCTGGCCGAGTCCGACGCCATCCTCTGGTACCTGGCCGAGGGGACGCCCTTCCTGCCCGACGACCGTCGCCAGCGCGCCGAGGTGCTGCAGTGGATGTTCTTCGAGCAGTACAACCACGAACCCAACATCGCCACCGTGCGCTACTGGATCACCCACCGCATTCCAGTGACGCCGCTCATGGACCTGTCGATACCGGCCAAGCGCGTGCAGGGCGTGGCCGCGCTGGGCGTGATGGAGGGCCACCTGGCGCGCCGTGCCTTCTTCGTCGGCGAGCGCTACACCATCGCCGACATCGCGCTTTACGCCTATACCCACGTCGCCGGCGAGGGCGGCTTCGACCTCGGTCCTTTTCCGCAGGTCCGCAACTGGATCAACCGCGTCGCCGGCCAGCCCGGATACATTCCCATCACCCAGGGCTGATCGGCTCCGACGCTCGCCGCGTCAGCGTGGACGACCCGCGCTGACCGCTCTGCGATCAGAACCTGTAAGCCCGCCTCCAGGTCGTGCGTTCGAGGTGCCGCGGCTCATCCGTGGGAGCGCTCGGCGTCGGACGCGGGGCGTGATCACCGAGTCGACTCGTCGCGGCTCAAGTCACCGCGTCATCGTCGACGGTTCTTGACGGAGGCGGCGCGAAGGGAAAAAGTCCCACGCCGGTCCATGAAGCCGACCTACTTCACGACGCCCGCCGATTTTCGCGCCTGGTTGGCGAGAGGTCGCCCATGAACATCGCGATCGGGATGGCGCTGGCTACCAGCCTGGTGCTGCTCGGCATGATCTTTCGCCGGCGCCGCGCCGCCGAGCCGCACCGTCAGGCGCGCGAGCTGCGCGCGTTGAACTCCTGCCTGGTGGCGTGGCGGCGCGCCATGCTGGAGTCGCAGTACCGCGACGGCGTGACTGACACTCCATCGCTGGAAGAGAGCCGCGCCGGCCTCATCTGGTACGTCGACGGAATGGGCGGCGCCGACTCGTTCACGACCCACATCATTCACGTCCCCATCGGCGATCTCGACGAGCCGCTGTACCTGGCGGCGCTCTGGCGCGTCGAGGCGGCTGCCGGCATCGCCTGGGCCGTGGGGTTGCTCGACGAGATCCCGCAGCTGGAGGACAGCTCGGACGAGGCGATGCTGGATCGTCTGTTTCCGCTGGCCGGTCCGCCCGACCCCGCGGTGCGCGCGGCCGAGATGCGCGACCGTGGCGAGATCGCCGACAAGCTCGAGGAGTGGCGCGTGCTGGCCACGGTGACGCGCCAGCGGGTCAACGGCTGGCGCATCGAGACCACCGCCATCGAGCTGTCGCGCGCCTTCGAGCGCGCGCGGGCGCTGGCCTGGGTGCTGGGCAACGGGCGCTGGATCGACGACACCGTCTTCGAAGTGTGAGCGCGTGGGCGCGTGCCCGGAACGCCGGTCGAGTCAGCCGCGGTCGCGCATGCGGTAGCCGACGCTGGGCTCGGTGATGAGCAGCTCGGGGCGCGCCGGGTCGGCTTCGATCTTGCGGCGTAGCTGCGCCATGTAGACGCGCAGGTAGTGGGTCTCGCCGACGTGGGTGGGCCCCCACACCTCTTTGAGGATCTGGCGGTGGGTCAGCACCTTGCCCGGATTGCGCGCCAGCAGGGCCAGGATCCGGTACTCGTTGGGGGTCAGGTGCAGCTCGCGCTCGCCCAGCGTCACCTCGCGCCGCGCGAGATCGATGCGCAGGGCGCCGATCTCGATCACCGGCGCGCCGGACGGCTGGCTGGCCCGTCGCAGCGCCGCGCGCATGCGCGCCAGCAGCTCGTTCACGCCGAAGGGTTTGGTGAGATAGTCGTCCGAGCCGGCGTCCAGCGCCTCGACCTTGTCGGACTCGCGGCCGCGCGCCGACAGCACGATGATGGGCACGCTCGACCACTCGCGCAGGCTGCGGGTCAACGCGATGCCGTCGCCGTCGGGCAGGCCCAGGTCGAGCAGGATCACCTCGGGGCTGCCGCTGGTCGCCAGCGCCAGCGCCTCCTTGGCGGTTCCCGCCTCGACCAGGCGGAAGCCGTGCGAGGTCAGCGACGCGCGCAAGAAGCGGCGCATCTGCGGCTCGTCCTCGACCACCAGCACCACCGGATCGGTCGCCGTCGTCATGACGGCGTCTCGGACGCGCCCAGCGCCGCCTCCAGATCGGGCGGCGGCGCGGGTGGCTTGCCGATGAGGGGCAGGCTGAGTCGAAACAGCGCGCCGCCGCCCGAGCGGTTGGCCGCGGACAGTGTCCCGCGGTGCGCGTGCGCGACGCCGCGGCAGATGGCCAGGCCCAGCCCGGCGCCGGTCGGGCCGGCGTTGCGCCCGCGAAAGAACTTGTCGAACACGCGCGCCTCGTCGCCCGGTGGCAGGCCGGGGCCGCGATCGGCGATCTCGATGACGACGGACTGGACCACCGACTGGACCCCGGAGTCCGCCGCCTCCTGCTGATCGGCGCGCGCGGCGATGGCGATCTCGCTACCCGCGGGTGTGTACTTGGCGGCGTTCTCCAGCAAGTTCACCAGCGCTTGCTCGACCAGCACCGCGTCGACCGGGATCAGCGGCAGGTCGGCGGGCAGATCGGTGCGGATCGGGCGGCCGTGCAGGCGGGCCTCCAGGCGCATCAACGCCGAGCCGACGATCTCTTCCAGCGGAATCCACTCGCGCTGCACCTCCAGCGCGCCCGATTCCAGCCGGGTGAGGTCGAGCAGATTGCGCACCAGTCGCTCCAGGCGCTCCGCCTCCTCGCAGATGGTGTCCAGCAAATCGGCACGCTGGGCCGGGTCGATGACGCCGCCGTCGCCGGGCGCGCTCCCGGCGGCGGCGCTGTCGCGCAGCGTGGTGGCGGCGCCGGTGATCGCGGCCAGCGGCGTGCGCAGATCGTGGGACACGGCTGACAGCAAGGAGCTGCGCGTCTCCTCGGTGTGGGCGCGCACGGCCGCGTCCTCGGCGCGCTTGGCCAGGCGCGCGCGCTCCAGCGCCAGCGCGGCCAGGCGCGCAAAGGCGTCGAGCAGGTCGCGCGGCTCGCGCGCCAGCGCGCGGCTGGGCGGCGCGAGCACCAGCACGCCCAGCAGCTCGCCGCTCGACGACAGCGGCACCCAGGTGAGCCGCTCGGTCGAGCCCGGGCCAGGCGCGCCGCCGAGCGTACCAGCGATCGCCTCGCGCTCGCCGCCGGTGAGCGCGAGATCGGGGCCGCTGGCGGCCAGCGTCAGCAACCCGCCACCAGCGTCTGGCACCAGCACGGCGGCGGCGCCCGCGCAGATCTCCGCCGCGCGGCGCGCGGTCGCGCCTGCCGCCTGCTCGGCATCGACCGCCGCCGTCAGGTCGCGGCTCAACTGGTAGAGCGTGGCGATGCGCCCTTCGCTGGCGCGCGCCTCCTGCTCCTGCTTGCGGATGCGCAGGGTCAGGCCGCTGGTCAGCAGGCCGACCACCAGCATGATCGCGAAGGTCAGGACGTGGCGATCCTCCGACACCGTGAAGGTGAAGGTCGGCGGGATGAAGAAGAAGTCGAACACCACGATCGACAGCGTCGCCGCCAGCAGCGACGGGCCGCGCCCGAAACGTGCTGCCGCGATCACCACGCCGAGCAGGTACAGCATCACCAGCTCGGGCAGCTGCATGCGTGCCGCCGCGCCGATCCCGGTGGCCAGGGCCACCAGCGCGGCGGCCAGCGCGTAGTCGCGCGCGGCGGTCAGGCGTCGGGGCGGGGCGGATGCGCCCGGCGGCCGCGGCGCCGCGGAGGATGGGGCTCGACGTCCAGGCAGTCTCATGGATCGGGAGCCGGCGGTCGGCCGGGCCCCCGACGCTCAGTCTTGGTCTTCGGCGAGCGCCGTGCAAGCCGAGGGCGCGCCGCGTCTGGCCGAGCGCAGCACCGGCAGCGGCCCCAGCGTCGCGATCTGTCGGGCGCGCCGCCGGTACGCGACCCCCTCCCAGCCCAGCGCCACCAGCATACTGGCGAAGGTCACCGCCCAGGCCGTGGCCACCAGCGTGCCCACACCGGCCGGCAGCCGCGCTGGCCAGACCACCGTCAGCCACAGCGGCAGACCGAGCACCCCCAGCAGCGCCAGCAGGCGGTGACGCCGCGCGCGGGCCCGCTCGCGGGCGTGATCGGCGGCGAAGATCGCCGCGAGACGCTCGCGCGCCTCCGCGCCGTGGTTCGGCCCCGGCAAGGCTAAAAAGGCATCGTCCATGGCGGCAGTCCCCTCCGTAAGGACTACGGCCTTCCGCCTCAAGACGGCGTCAAATCGCGCCCGTCCCGCATCAAGAAAACATCAAGACGGCGTCGCCCATCATCGAGCGCTCCACCAGTAGCTAATTGCAGATCCAGACCCGGGTCGACTGCGGCAAGTCACGCACCAGCGAGCTCAGGATATTGCCGCGCAAGAGATGCCACACCGCGCCACGCTGCGAGGTGCCGACCAGCACCGCTCCGACCTCCAGCTTGCGCGCCGCGCCGGCCAGCGACGCGCCCGCGTCGTGCGCCATGCGCCAGATCGGGATCGCGACCAGGCCGGCCTCGCGGAAGAATTCCACGGCGATGGCCAGCACCTCGCGCGCCTCGCGCGACGGGCCGGTGTTGGGTGGGAAAAATAACCCGGGGATCTCGTCGATGAAGATCAGGTAGACCGCGTTTTCGTTGGAACCGCGCACGCGCGCCGCCGCCTCCTGGAACATGCGCAGATTCGGCGAGCGCAAGGCCACCAGCGTCGTCGAGCGGTACATGGAGCGCATGTCGATCGCCTCGTCGACGGTGAGGATCTCGAACGCGGTGCCCATGGCGCCGCCGGCCTGCTCGGCGTCCTCGGCGCGCACGAAACCCTTCTGGCCGGCGCCTACCCAGCCCTTCTTGACCGCGAGCGAGTAAGCGCACCCGATCAGCGTCACCGCGACGCCCAGCACCGTGGCGACGCGCCGGTGCACCAGGTTGATCGCCCAGGCGCCCACCACCAGCGCCGACGTGAACACCCCCAGCCAGAAGCCGACGCCGCGCACGCGCTCCTGCCACTTGACCCGGTCGAGCCCCAGGCTGGTGAGCGTGAACGCGCCCAGCAGGCCGAAGGTGTAGATCTCGCCCAGGATGCCGAGCTGCGCGCGCGACGCCAGGATCACCAGCACCGGCGCCAGCACCGAGATCACGATCGCCCGGTGCGGGGTGTTGAAGCGTACGCTGCGGCCCGACAGCCAGTGCGGCAGAAAGCCGAGGCGGACCAGCGCCAGGAAGACGTGGTAGCAGCCGATGAGCGCCGTGTTGGCGGCCCCGAGCAGCAGCGCGGCCGACGTGATGACGATCGACAGCTGCAGCGATCGCGGACCGAAGGCGACGCCGAGCTCGAACATGAAGCGATCCGGGTTGACCTGGTTGGCCTTGAGCAGCGCGGTCTCGAGCGCGGTGGCCAGCGGCGAGATGAGCAGGATCGCCGCCATCACCAGGATCATCGCGCGCAGCGCGGTCTTCTCGCGCGGCGGCTTCAGCGCCGGCGCGATCTGGCTGATCGACTCCAACCCGGAATAGGCCAGCCAGGATCCCGAGAACCCGACCAGCAGCGGCCAGGGCGGCAGCGCAGCCGCCGACTGAAACTGCGCCATCACCAGCCGCCACTGCGCCGGGCTGAGCTGCAGCGACACCACGCCGACCACGATCACGTTGACGACGAACGAGGCGATGGCCAGCACCGCGGTCAGGATCGCCGACTCGCGCACGCCGACGTAGTTGAGCAATCCCAGTCCCACGATGGCCGCGCACGCGCCCGGCACCAGCCAGTGGTCGAGCACCGGGAACAGCCCGGCCAGGTATTGCAGCCCCGACACCGCCGAGATCGCGCCGGTCAGGAAGTAAGAGATGCTGATCAGGATCCCGCCGATGCAGCCCACGAGCGGGTTGAATGCGTCGGTCGCCACCGACACCACGCCGCCACCGTCGGGATAGCGCGCCGACACGTCGACGTACTTGAGCGCCAGCAAGATGACCGCCAGGCCAGTCACCAGCACGAACGCCGCTGCCGGCGACGGCGTGCGCCGGCCGAGCTCGTTGAACAGCAGCCCCGGGACGTAATAGATGGAGGTCCCGATGTCCGCGTAGACCACCGCCCAGGCCAGGAAAGGCCCCAGACGTCCCGCCGCGCGGTGGCGATCCGCCAGCCGTTCGGGGAACACGAACCGCCGCCGTGTGGTCGCCGCCCGCGGGTGCTCCGGTCCACCGACCGCCATGGCAGGTTTCTACCGAAAGGTCAGGGAATTTCCAAGCCCAGGGGAGTTGTAGTAGGGCAGGTTCAAAAACAGGGGGATGTCCAGGATGCGCGGTCCGATGATGCGGTGGTTGGGGATCGTGGGTCTCGTGGCGAGCTGTTGCGCCATGGGGACGCCCTCTGCGTGGGCGCAGAGCGGATACCTGCAACCGGGCGACGTGGCGGTGACCTGCGTGGATACGTCGCTCAAGGACGGCCGCAACCACATCCAGGTGACGTCGCTCGTACCATTGCCCGCGCCCACCGACGGTCTCTATGAGATCAACTACACCGACATGGTGGCCGACGGCGACGGATACTTTCCAGACTTCAATGGAAACCAGGACGTCATTTCGATGGACGCCTGGCTCGCCGGGGAAGCGAAGACCATCGCCGTGGACGGACTGTTCGCGCCTGATGAGCAGGTCTTTCTGTTCCAGGGCGCCCTCGAGGAATCGCCGGATACCCGCTCCCCCAGGTTGCTGTGGGGCTTTCAGATGTCGGCGGCCGGCGGCTGGGCCGCCACGGTCATGGACCACGTCTCGGAGCTGCCCCGGTCCCTCGCCGGAGCGAACGTCGCAGTGAAGTCCAATGGCCACCTGTCCTTCGCGTACGCGGGGCCGAGGACGGGCACGCGGGCGGAGCTTCAGGCGGCGATCGCCGATTTCCACAACTGGACGGCGGATGCTGACTGTCCCGCCGAGCTCACCATTCAGGAGGCTGGGGGTACGGGTGGCTCGACTGGCAACGCCGGTGACGCAGCAACTGACGCCGAACATCCCGGGGCTGGCGACGGTGGTTCTGATGGTCCGGGGAGCGAGAGTGGAACGGCTGGCGCCGGCGGATCCGGGGGTGCCGGAACGGGAACGGGCGACGGTGCGGGTGGCGCCATGGGCACTGGCGGTGTCGTCGGCATGGGCGGCGTCACGGGAACGGGCGGCGTCGTTGGCACCGATGGCGGCGACGACACCGCCGCCACCGGAGGTGCCAGGGGAGCTGGAGGCGCCGGCGGTGTGGTGATGGCAGACGCGGGGATCGGTGGCCGTTCGGCCGAGGGTGGCAGCTCCGGGATTGGTGGTGCTCCAGGCGCTGGCGGCGCTGACGGCGGCATCGACGCATACGACGTGGGCGCCGCCGACGTCGACGCAGACCTGACCCGGGACGCGTCCGACGCGAGCCCGGCTCGCCGGATGCCGGTCGATCCGTCGGGATGTGGCTGCTCGGTCAACGAAGCGCGGAGCGCCGCCTGGATCGGTGTCGTTTGGTTTGGGTTGTCGTTGAGCCTGCTCGCGAGGAGACGTCGCCGGCCGGCAACCTGTCTCTCTAGGGACAGAAGTCGCAGGGCGGCCGGTCGGGTCGGGTGACGACGTAGCCCGCCACCGCGCCGGCGATCAGAATCCCAGCGATGCCTCCCCAGAGCCACCAGCGCCGGCGCGGGGTAGCAGTCGCGGATGGCTCTGGGGGAGGTATCAGCGGGGCAACTCCTGGAACCTCCACGCTCAATCGGCGGCCGCCCACCAGGCTGGTCAGTGCTCGTTCGAATCTGCCGCCTGGCCCTCCCTGTACCAGCAGGGTGTGTTTTCCGGGCAGCAGATAGATCGGGGTTCCGCTCGTCCATTCCCCAAGCGCACGTCCGTCCACCAGCACGGTGGCGCCATCGATTGCGCCGGCCAGTTCCAGCAGCGTCAAACGCGCCGAGAGAGCGCGCAGATTCTCAGTGGCATCGCGACGCAATTCTC
>DASRQZ010000163.1:0-39250 GCA_035696125.1 Polyangia bacterium | reverse complement strand
CTGCTCGGGCTTCGACGCGTTCATGCGCCAGCACCGCGGCCGCGTGTCGCGCGCCGAGGTGGTCGCCTTCCTGTTCTTCGAGCCGCGCTTCCCGCGCTCGCTGCGCTACTGCGTGCAGTCGGCGCACAAGATCATGGAGCGGCTGTGGTCCGACGCCGAGAGCACCGATTCGGCGCGCGCCATCGAGACCATGGCCGGCCTCGACGCCTGGCTAGGCGACAAGTCGCTGGCGCCGATGCCGCGCTCGATCCACGAGCTGTTGACCCACGTGGTCGACGAGATCTCGGTGGTGTGCGGCGCCGTGCAGCACAACATCTTCGGCGAGCGCACCGCGCCCAAGGCGGCGAGCCAGACCCAGACGCAGTAGCCAGCCACCTGGCGGCTTCCTTGTCCGAAGCCATGGACACCGTCGGCGCCGCATGGCTAACCTGCGGCGGCGATGTCTGAACCGAGCCGGCAACACCAGCGCCCGTGGCCGCGCCCGTGGCCGTGGGCGTGGCCTCGCCGGCTGGTTTCGCTTTTCGGGTTCCTGGTCTTCGTCGCCGCGGTGACGGTGTACTACGTGTTCGTCATCTCCGCCGGCCACCTCACGACCTGGCCGAGCTGGACCAACCACTACGACGCGCAGGCCGAGGGCTTCCGCGCCGGCCACCTCTACACCACCGTCGAGGCGTCGCCGGGCTTGAAGGCGCTGACGGATCCGCTCGATCCCAAGAACATGCCCTTGTGGCGCTGGGACTACAGCTACTACCGGGGCCGCATCTACATCTACTGGGGTCTGTTGCCGCCGGCGATCCTGGCCGCGGTCAAGGCGCTGTTCCACGTCCAGCGCGGCGTGGGCGACGACCCGATGGTGTTTGCGTTTCTGCTGGTGCAGGCGATCGCCGGCGCGCTGCTGGTGCGCGCCATGGCGCGGCGCCTGTTGCCGCCCCCGCCGGCCTGGTCGGTCGGCGCCGCGATGTTGCTGATCGCGTTCGCGCACCCGACGCCCTATCTGCTGGCGCGCGGCGGGGTCTACGAAGCCGCGATCGCGGGTGGGAGCGCCTTCATGGTGCTGGCGTTCCTGTGCATCTTCCAGAGCGTCTTCGCGACGCGCCCCCCCGCGGGCTTGCGCTGGCTGATGCTGGGCAGCCTGTGTGCCGGCTTCGCGGGCGCGTCGCGCGTCAGCCTCTTGCCCGCGGCGGCCACCACCATGACCGTCGCGGCGCTGGCGCGCTGGCGGGTCGCCGGCGGTGGCTGGCCGCGGTTGCTGCGGCTCGCTCCGCTGGCGGCCGCGCCGCTGATGCTGGTGACGCTCGGCCACATGTGGCTCAACAAGCTGCGCTTCGACGCCTGGACCGAGTTCGGACAGAGCTACCAGATGGGCTTCCGCTGGCTCCCCTTCGGCGCGCGCTTCCTGCCCGCCAACATCTTCGTCTACCTTTTCCGCCCTGCGAGCCACGGCTGCAAGTTCCCCTACCTCACGGCCGAGTGGGGCTACCCGCCGGATCTGTTTCCCGGCTGGCTGTCGCTGGCCGACGAGTATCGGGTCAACGAGCCGACCGCTGGCCTCTTCCTGCTGGTCCCGGTGCTGTGGTTTCTGCTGGCGCTGCCGCTCGCGGCGGCGCTGGGTCCCTTCGATCGGATGACGCCCGGCGCGATCGCCTCCGACAGCCGCTGGCGCTGGTTCCTGGCCGTGCTGCTCGTCGCTGCCGGCGGATCGCTGGCGGTGCCCCTGCTGGCCGGTGCCGGGACCATGCGCTACCAGGGCGACTTCGCGCCCGCGCTGCTGCTCCTGGCCGTGGTGGGCGCGTGGGCCTGGTTGGAGACCACGCGCGCGCGCCGGCGCAGCGCCCGCCACCTCGCGGCGGCGCTCCTTGCGCTGCTGGCCGCCGTGTCACTGATCGTCGGGCTTCTCTTCGGCTTCAGCGGGTACTTCAACCACTTCCAGCGCCACAACCCAGCGCTCATGCAGTCGCTGCACGAGCGCTTCGACGCCTGTCACTGAGCGCGGCAGGGTCCGCCCGCGCTAGCAGCCCTGCCCCGCCGCTCAGCCCCCGTTATCTTTCCAGAACTCGGGGGTGACGTTGGCCGCCGTGCCCCAGCGTGACTTGTTCCAGCGCTGCTCGTAACCGTACAGGATGCCGAACACGTTGCGCATCTGGCGCAGCGCGATCGGGTGGTCGGCGGCCAGGTTCTTCTGTTCCCGGCGATCGTCCAGCTCGTCGTAAAGCTCGATGCGCTGCCCGCCCAGGTGCACCAGGCGATAGCGCGCGACCTTGAGACCGCGCGCGATCTGACCGTCGATGGTGAAGGCTGCCCGCGGGCTGCGACCGATCTCGTCGGCGGCCAGGCCGATCAGCGACGTCCCCTGCACGCCCGCGCCCGGCTTGATCCCGGCCAGCTCCAGCATGGTGGCGTAAAGGTCCATCACCTCGACGTCGCTCCCGACCACCTTGCCCTGGGGGAAGACACCAGGGGCGCGGATGATGAGCGGGATGCGCACCAGCTCTTGATAGACCGAGTGGCCGTGCCCGAGGCTGCCGTGCTCCCAGAACTCGTCGCCGTGGTCGGAGACGACGATGACCGCCGACCGATCGTAGAGCCCGGACGACTTGAGGTCGGCGATGAAGGTCGCGAAGATCGCGTCGCTCTCGGTGATCTCGCCGTCATGCAGCGCCTCGAGGTAGGCCTTGTCGTTGTCGTTGATCTTGAGCTTGCCTGACTTGATGAAGCCAAGCTGCACGCCGCTCTTGGCGGGCTTGATCGGGCCCTTGTAAGGCTTGTTCCAGTACTTGATCAGGAACTGCTTCTTCGGATTGTAGATGACGTGCGGCTCGACGGTGGCCAGGTAGGCGAACTGGGGTTTGCGCAAGCCCGACATCACCCAGGGTTTGGCGGTCTTCCACAGATAGTCGGCGCCGTTGGGGAGCGATTCCCGGATGAAGTTGCGGTAAGCGTCCCAGCCGCGATCGAAGCCCCACTTGGACGAGATGTAGCCGTTCGACGAGAACATCGCGGTCTTGTAGCCCGCCTTCTTCATCTCCTCGGCGACGAAGGGGACATCCCTGGACAGGCGCGCTTCGTGCGCGACCGCCTTGTGCACGCTCGGGTAGACCCCGGTGAGCAGCGAGGCATGCGAGGGCAGCGACCAGGTGCCGGGGACCTGGGCCCACTCGAACCGGGTCGCGTCGGCGGCGAAGGCGTCGTAGTTGGGCGTCTGCACCCGGGTCCTCGGGTTGTAGACGTGCATCTTGTCGGCGCGCAAGGTGTCGACCATCCACACGAAGATGTGATCAAAGCGCTTGCCGGGGCCGGTCGTCGGGCGCGGCGCCGCCTTGACCACGACGCGCGGATCGCCCCACACCACCTCGCCGCCGCGTGCGATGAGATCGATGCGCGCCGCGCGCCCCGCCGCCAGGCCCAGGTCGGCGGCGGCGTCCGCCCACTCCTTGCCGGCGTGGCCTTCGTACACGATGCGCGCGGGCTGGCCGTCGACGGCGACGCGCACCAACACGTCGGCGGCGCCGCCGGGTGCTGCGACCGCCATGGCCAGACGCGCCGCCTCGGGGACCTGCAGGTAGAACGACAGGCGCGACCCGTTGCCCGGGATGGCCAGGGCGCGCTTGCGTGTACCGCCGACGTCGACGTCGCGCGCGACCACCGGCGCGGGATCGAAGGTCGCCGGACCCAGCGACGCCGGGCCCAGCGCAAATCTGGTGACCGCGGCGGCGCTGCGCCGGCCGCCCGCCAGCATGCCGGCGCCGTGGAAGGTGAGGCGCAAGCGGTTGTCGCCGTTCTTCAGCGCCGCCGCCGGAATGGTGACGTCGTGGCGCTTGGCGATCCCGTCGAGCTCCAGGGTCGCGACCGGCTTCTCGTTGGCGAAGATCGTCACCTTCTGCTTGGGCGCCAGCGCGCGGCCGGTGAACGACAGCAGCGTGTCGCCGGGCGCGCCGCGGCCGGCGCCGGCTCCGACACCGTCACCATCGCAGTCGATGGGCACGAAGAGCAGCGACGAGATGTTGGCCACCAGCGCCGCCGGTTTGCCCTGGTCTTTCTCTGTCAGATACCAGGAGGTCTTCCAGTTGCCGTCGATGTACTTGAGGAAGTCCGGCGAGCCCGCGTCGATCACCAGTCGGCCCTCGCGGTGCGAGACCGCGTGAATCCGGTTGGCCACCAGATCGATCGCGGTGCGATAGCCCGCCAGATCGAGCGGCGGCGGTGGAGGCGGCGGCGCCGGCGGAGGCGGCACCACGGGCCGCGCGACCGGCGCGGGCGCGCCGTCGAAGCCAGCGGGAGCCGGGCGCCGACCGCCGCAAGCGGCGGTCAGGAGGAGGAAGAGGACGACGGAGCGACGGAGCCGGCGAAACGTCAAAGGCATACGCACTTAGCGCGCCGGCTGGCGTCGCGTCAAGCACGCGCAGCGCCCTCGGCCGATCAATCGAGGGAGGGAGGTCCGTAGAGTAGAGCCGCTGAACCACCGCCCCCATCGAAAGACGTTGCGGGGGACGTGCGTCGCGTCTCGCAAGGCCTGCCCTCTCCCCGGCCCTCTCCCGCGGACGGGCGAGGGTGACGCGTTCTTGGGCGCGGTGATGATTCGGCGCTTCCTCTTTCCGGACCTCCCTCCCTCGATTCCGGCGCCCCCACGGACGGTGAATCGAGCGAGGGAGGTCCGTAGAGCAGAGCCGCTGAACCACCGCCCCCATCGAAAGACAAGTCACCCTCGCCCGTCCGCGGGAGAGGGCCGGGGAGAGGGCAGGCCTTGCGAGACCCGACCGCCGCGCCCAACCACCCGGCCGCCCCTGCTCCCGGTTGTCTTGTCCACTCCGCCGTGGTAGCTGCTGCACTCTGACGTGAGGATTCGCGATCTCCACGGCCCCGTCGCCGCCTCCGCGTTCGCCGGGCTGCTCGGCGCAGGGCTGGCCGATGGGCTGATCACGCTGGTGCGCGCGGACGGGCCAGTGCCGCTCGTGCCGCTGGCGCTGGTGGCGATCGGTCTTTACGGGTTCGCCGGGCTGCTGGTCGGGCTGGGACTGGGCGCGTTGTGGGGGGCGGCGGCGGGCGCGCTGCCGGGGGGCTGGGCCGCGCTGCGCGCTCAACCCGAGCTCGACCGCCGGGTGACTGCGGGCATCCTGGCCGCGCTGGCCGGGCTCGGGGTGATCGCCATCGTCGCAGCGCTGGGACACCAGATCCTGGTGGGGAAGATGCAGAGTCAGAAGCTGGCGGCCATCGCCTCCGCGGGGCTGGTGCTGCTGGCGGCGCCGCCGGGCGCCGCGGTCGCGCTCGGGGCCTACGCGCCGGCGCGCGCGCTGGCGGCGCGGGTGCCGCGCCCCGGGCGGCTGGGCAGCACCGGCCTGCTGCTGCTGATGTTGCTGGGCGGCGGCGTACTGGCGGGGATCTTCGCGCTCTCGCGCGCCGACTGGCGCGTGCTGGATCTGGGACCGCTGGGCGCGCTGGCCATCGCCGCCGTGCTGGGCGTCGGGCACGGGATCTTCTGGAGCGGCTCGGCGCGCGGGGCGGCGCTGGCACGGCGGATCTCGCCGCCTGCCGCCAAGATCGCCGCGCTGGCCGGCGTGCTCATCGCGCTGGCGCTGGGCGCCCGAGTTCCCGAGTCGTCGGTGATCTGGAAGGCGATCGCGGACGGCTCGCTGGGGCTGCGTCTCGGCGCGGCGCTGGCGCGCGGGTTCACCGATCACGACGGCGACGGTTTCTCGGCGCGCTGGGGCGGCGGCGACTGCGACGACGCCCGCGCCGACGTCTATCCAGGGGCCGAGGATCTGCCCGGCGACGGCGTCGATCAGAACTGCGAGGGAGGGGACGCGGTCGCCGCGGCGGAGCCGGCGTCCGAAGCCGAGCCGCCGCCGGTGCTGCCCGCACTCGCGCCTGCGAAGGATCCTTCGCCCGCCAGGACCAGGGCCGGCACCGCCGCGGGCTCGGGCGCCGGCTCTTTCAAGGGCAACATCCTGATTGTCACCATCGACGCCTTCCGCGCCGACCGGCTGGGCGTCGCCGGCTACGGTCGTCCGCCCGGGCGATCGCTGACCCCGGCCCTCGACGCGCTGGCCAGGCGCGGCGCCTACTTCCGGCGTGCCTGGTCGCAGGCGCCCAACACGCCGCGCTCCTTCCCCTCGATCCTCACCAGCCGCTACCCGTCGGACATCGCCTGGGACAAGCCGGGCGTGAACTACCCCAACCTGCTGCCCAGCAACGTGACCTTCTTCGAGGGGCTGGCCGCGGCGGGCTGGAAGAACCTGGGCATCTTCTCGCACTTCTATTTCACCCCCGACCGCGGCATCAGCAAGGCGTTCGCCGAGTGGTCCGACGACGGCGCCGGCACCATCGCCGAGTCCAACAAGGACGTCGCGTCGCCGCGCATCGTGCCACGGGTGATCGACCGCCTGAGGAAGGCGGCGGCGCACAAGGAGCGCTTTGTCCTTTGGACCCACCTCTTCGAGCCGCACTCGAGCTACGTCCCGCACAAGGAGTTCCCGCCCAGGCTCAGCGGCGTGCCGGGGCTGATGGAGAAGTACGACTACGAGATCGCCTACGTCGACCTGTGGCTGAAGAAGCTGTTCGCCGCGCTGGGCGAGCTGGGGCTGGCAGATGACACGGCGATCGTGGTCATGGCCGACCACGGCGAGGCCTGGGGCGAGCACAAGGTCTACTTCCACGGCCAGGACCTGTTCGACGAGCAGCTGCGCGTGCCGCTGATCATCGCCATTCCGGGCCAGCCGCCGCGCGCCTTCGACGACCAGGTGTCGCTGGTCGACGTCGGTCCCACGCTGCTCGACCTGGTGGGCGCGCCCGTGCCGGCCGGCATGCGCGGCCGGAGCCTCCTGCCCCGCATCCGCGGCGAAGAGCGACCGGCGCGTCCGATCTTCTCCGAGCTGCTGCCCGCGACCGCCTGGCCGCACCACGCGGCCATGATGGTCGACGGAAAGCACAAGATCATCCACCGCATCAGCGACCGGCGCTACGAGCTTTACGATCTGAGCGCCGACCCGGCAGAGAAGAAGAACCTGGCCGACGCACCGGCGGCGCGCGCGACCTTCGAAGCGCTGCGCGCCAAGGTGGTCGCCTTCGAGGAGCGCAAGCGATGAGCGGACCACCCGAGACCCCCCTTGTCACCGTCGACACCATCATCGAAATGGAAGGCGGCATCGTGCTGATACGGCGCGCCCACCCGCCGGCCGGCTGGGCCCTGCCCGGTGGCTTCGTCGAACGGGGTGAACGTGTCTCGGATGCCGGACGCCGCGAGGCCAAGGAAGAGACCGGCCTCGACGTCGAGATCACCGAGTTGCTGGGCGTCTACTCCGACCCCAAGCGCGATCCGCGCGGCATCTCCACCGTCGGTGTGGTCTTCATTGGCCGCGGCAGCGGCCGGCCGGTGGGGGGCGATGACGCCGCCGAGGCGCGGGTCTTTCCGCTCGACGCGCTGCCGTCCGACATCCCCTTCGATCACCCCCTGATCATCGAGGACTACCGCCGGTATCGCAGGGGATTGGGTCGCCCGCCCGTCGATCGCTGACGGGCGCCGCCGCGCGCGCGGTCGTGGCCGACGCTGGCGGCGGCGCCGCCGCCAGCGGGTCCAGCTCGACCGCCAGCGCGGCACGCCGTTCGGCGGGGGCGCGTTGCAGGACATAGGCGGTGATGGCGCGAAAATCGCCGGCGTCCGGGTCCCGGCGCGTGCAGGCGATCGCGCGGCGCCAGGCCGGATCCTCGGGCTCGTCGCGCCAGCGCGCCGCGCGCAGCCAGGAGGCGCAGGCCCGCCGCGCCTGCCCCACCCGCTCCCAGATCGCGGCCGCGCGCACCAGTCCCTGGTAGCGGTCAGGCGTGAAGTAGACCAGATCGGTGAGCTTGCGTTCGGTGCCACCGGTGCGCCCTGCGAGGCCGTCGATGACCGCCGTCAGGGCCAGCACCTCGGGCGCGGTCGGATCCTCGTCGAGCAGCAGATCGGACCAGGCGCGCGAGCGCTCACCGGGAGCCAGCAGGTCAGCGCGCGCGCCCAGTACCGGCAGCAGCCGGAACGACACCGAGGCGGCGCCCACCGCCCAGTCGCCGAGCCGCCTATCTTCGACCGGGGGCCGCGACGCCGCTGGCACCGCCGGCGCGTCGAGCAGCTGGTCGATCTGCTGTCCGTCGGGCGTGGGCGGCACGCCGGCGTCTCGGGTGCCAGAGGCGCGCGCCTCGCCCTCCCCCGGGCCGTCGTCGGTGGCGGCCGCGCGCGAGACATTGGCGGGCGAGGCCACCCCCGGCGCGGCCGCGGCGCCGGCGGCCAGCCGCGCATCGATCCGTGCCAGCAGCGCGCGCCGGTTCTCCTGGTGCGCCGCGCGGCGCGCGCGCTCGAGCGCCGCGCGGCTCTGCCCGGACGCCTCGAATCCGACGTAGACCTCGGCGAAGGCCGGCACCGCGCGCAGCGGCAGCTCCAGCACGCCCCGCTCGATCGTGGCGCGCGCCAGGCGCGCCGGCGCGGGATCGCTGACCGCCGCCAGGCGAATGTCGATCGCGCCCACGCCCAGCGCGGCCGCGATCTCGTAGGCCGCGCGCGCGCGCCGGCGGTCCCCGACGGCCAGCCAGACGTCGCCGGCGTCGCGTTCGGCCTGCCCATGCAGCGCGGCCAGCGCCCGCGCCCGGGCCGGCGCCAGGTCCTCGAGCGCGCGCAGGTCATCACAGGCGGGCACCGCGCGCCCCAGCGCCAGCAACTCGGTGGCCCGCTCTTCCAGCAGCAGCACCAGCCGGGTGCGTTCCTCCGCCTGCAGGCGTTCGGCGCCGGCGATGGCCAGCAGCGCGCGCAGCTCCAGCGCGGGCCGGCGCGCCGCGCGCTCGGCGTGCGCCCGGACGTGCAGCGCCGCGATCGAAGGCGCGCCCGTGGTCGGCGGGATCGAAGGCGTGCCGTCGAGCGGCCGGCCCATGCTCCAGGGCGGCACAGCGCAGCCCGCAAGCGCGGCGCCGCCCACCGCCAGCAGCGCCGCGGCGGCGGCCACCGCCCGCGCCCGCGCTCGGGTCACGCCGGCCTCCGGGCCGCCAGCGCCACCGCCCACACCGAGCCGCCGGCCAGCGCTCCGGCCAGGAACGACAGGAACAGCATCCCCACCGGCTCGCCGAACAGCGACGGGGCGATGAGCGCGACCGCGGCCGGCGACAGGCCCACCGGCAACCACAACAGACCGCGCCCACGCCCGGCGGCGATCAGCAACACGGCCAGCACCACCGCGGCCAGGATCGCGCCGCCGCGCAGCGCGGGGCGCAGGAAGTCGGACAGCGCGCGATCGTTGGCGGCGCCCCCGATGGCCATCGCGTCCAGACGCAGCGCCTCGGGAGCGTCCGCCGCCACCGGGATGCCAGCCACCCAGCCCATGGCGTCGAGTGTGGCGCTGCGCACCTCGTCCGAAAGCATGCCCTGGGTCGGCAGGTCGGCGCCGTATAGCATGGTGCGAAAATTTATCCGAGCGGCGTGGCGAAGGCGAACCTCGGCCAAGCGTACCCGCAGCACGGCCGCGAGCGCGGTCAGCCGCAGGTCGCCGGCCGCTGCGCCCAGGTGAGCGGCCAGCACCCGACCCAGATCCTCGGCGGTCGCGTCCGGGCTGAGAGCGGCGAGCTCCTCCGCCAGCCGGGCCCGCTGGGCTGGCGCGAGGTAGATGGCGCCGCGGCCGTCACCGGGCGCCTGCAGGAAGTCGCGCAGCTCGGCCGCGGCCTCGATGCGCAGCTTGCCGAAGTCGGCGGCCGGCACCAGCGCCGCCTGGCGCGCCACGCGGTCCACCGACGCGACCTCGGCGTCGTTGAGCGGACGGCCCGAGCGCGCGCAGATACGCACGATGCGCTCGGCCGCGTCGCTGGCCAGCAAGCCCCGCCCGAACGCGCGGGTCGCGGCCGGTAGGTGGGGGTCGGTGAGATCGACGCTCAGCAGCGCGTTGTGCAGCTCGGTGCGCAGATAGTGGGCCAGGCGATCGTGGATGTGCAGCCGGTCGGCGGGCGCGTCGTCGTCGAAGCGGACCACCACCAGCGCCTCGCGGTGGTCGGGCGCGATCTCCAGCGCGACCGCCGGATCGGCGCGCGCCTGCACCAGCAGGCGGCGCACGCGGTCGACCCCGTCTGGTACGCGCGCCACCTGATCACCGGGCAGCGCGACGCCGAAGAACAGATCGGCCACCGACCAGGCGTTGGCCACCCCCGGCTGCGCGCGCAGGAAGTCGCCCAGACGCCGCACCTCGCGCAAGACCGCCGGCTGCTCCAGGTCGCCACGCACGCTGACGAACAGGAACGGCGTGCGCCGCCACTGCTGGGTCCCGATGGGAACCCGAGGCGCCAGACGCACGGCCGCCAGCACCAGCAGGCCCGCGGCGGCGGCCAGCAGGAGCGACGGGCGCGGCGCGAGCAAGCGCTGGGTGCCGGGCATCGCGTCCGGCGTATCGCGCGCCAGCCCCAGCGCCGCGGAGAGAACGGCGACACCGGCGCCGCGCCAGGCGATCGCGCGCACCGGCGCCACCGCGCCCAGCGCGAACAGGGCCGCCGCGCCCGCGCCGCCCGCCGCCGCCACCAGCCAGCGCCGCCGCCGTGGATAACGTCCCACCGA
Source organism: Polyangia bacterium (assembly GCA_035696125.1). Taxonomy (GTDB): domain Bacteria; phylum Myxococcota_A; class Polyangia; order Fen-1088; family Fen-1088; genus DASRQZ01. The sequence continues at coordinate 28,698 of DASRQZ010000163.1, read as the reverse complement.
GGTCAGCAGCCAGCGGCCGCCCCACAGCGCCACCAGGATCCAGACGCCGGAGAAGAAGCTGGACGCCCAGCGCGCGTCCGGATCGCCCGGGTCGGGCCACAGCGCCTCGCCGCCAAGGTGCGCGCCCGCCGCGTGCAGCAGCTGCAGCCCCGATGAAGCGATGGCCTGCTCCAGCGGCTGGCGCAGCGCGCCCGGATCGTCGGTGTCGACCAGAAAGCGCACCCGGCTGCCGTCGGGCGACAGGAACCAGCCGAGCGCGTCGGCGCGCCGCACCACGCGCCGGCGCGCCGCTTCATCCTCGCCCTCACCCTCGCCCGATCCGCGCTGCAGGACCGGGCGGGCGCTGATGCGACCGGCCTCATCCATCGCCAGGTCGACCAGGCGGCTGGGGCCAAAGACCCGGCGCACCCCGGGCACGCGGCGCAGCTCTTCCTCGGCGACCGCGATCGCGCGCCGGTTGTCGGCCGAGAAGGCGTTGTTGACCTCGACGGAGATCTCGAACAGCGACTCCTGGTCAAAGCGCGTCGCCACCTCGCGCCCACGCGCCACCGCGGGACTATCGTCCGGGGCCCAAGAAAAACTGGCCGAGGAGCTGCTGGCCGCGGCGACGCCACGCGCGACCAGGAGCGAACACGCCCCCAGCACCACGGCCGTGAGTCTCACGCCATCACCCTAACACGTGCCCGCGCACGTGAGCCGCGCACCAGGCGCTGAACGCCCAGCGGGCGGGCTTCAGGCTTCGGACTTCGGGCTTCGGGCTTCGGGCTTCAGGCTTCAGGCTTCAGGAAAGACGCTCTGTCGGCGGAGAAGGCTCACACCCCATTCCATCCCTGAAGCCCGCAGCCAGAAGCCTGAAGCCCGACTAGCGGATGAACGTCGCCGCCCGCGCCACTGCAATGGCGCGATCGATCTGGGCTTCGTTGAGGATGCCGGCTTCCGACAGCAGGTCGTACTCGTGGCGCAGGTGAGTGTTCAACAGATAAGGGCCGTCGGTGTTGATGGTGAAGCGCACGCCGGCTTGCTCGAAGGTGCGCAGCGCCGCCGCCAGGTCGGCCAGGTCGGCGACCGCGCGCGTGCGCAGGTTCGAGCTCGGGCATATCTCCAGCACCGTGCCGGCCTCGACCAGCTTGCGCAGCGCCTCCTCGCTGCGCGCGGCGGCGATGCCGTGGCCGATGCGCGCCGGCGAGAGCTTCTCCAGCACGGCCAGCACGCCGGGCGCCGCCGTATAGGTCGTCTCGCCGGTGTGCACGGTGGTGCCGAGGCCAGAAGCGCGCGCGCGCTCGAAGAGAGCGCGATATCCGTCGACCTGCTCGCCGAGCTCGAGGGTGTGCATCTCGGGGCCGGCCAGGTCGATGCCGATCACGCCGCGCGCGCGATACTTGATGGCCTTCTTGACCAGGATCTCGTTGAGCTCGATCGGGAACTCGCGCGCCAGGCAGAAGATCAGACCGGCGCGCACGCCATACTCCAGGCAGGCGCGGTCCATCCCGCGCAGGGCCGCGTGGATGATGTGGTCCAGGTCGCGCTCGCCGCCCAGGTTGCGCTTCATGGGGTTGAAGCGAAGCTCGATCAGGGACACGTGGCTGGAACGAAACTCCTTGCCGATGATCTCGTAGACCGACCGCTCGATGGCGGCCGGCGAGGACTGAATCTTCTCGGTCCACTGGTGCAGGATGGCCAGGTAGTCGCCCAGCGAGCTGACCTTGTCGGGCGCGGCGGTGACCAGGTCGCGAAATTCCCAGTAAGTCGAGACCGGCAGCTTGAAGCCCTGATCGTGGGCGATGGACCACAGGATGTGCGGCGCGACCGCGGCACCGACGTGGATGTGCAGGTCGGCGAGCTCACGGCGCGGATCCAGCATCTTGCTTCATTCTAGCGGACGCGCCGCCCGCTCGCCCGCGTCGCGACGCGCCAACGCGCCGGGCCGCGGCCAGCAGCAACGCGTCGAGCGAAGCGCGGCTTTGCCGCGCGGAGCTCGTCCCCTTCGGGGACTTCGGGGCGGACAGCCCACCCTGCCACCCCCGCCGCAGACGGCGCCAGCTCAATTGAAACGGCTACTTCGCGCCGGACTTCGCGGCGTTCTTGACCACGGGCGCCTGCCCGTTCTTGTCGAGGGCCTCGCCGTTCCGGTGGCCGTTCTTCTGGTGCGGCTCGGGATCGCGGTCCTTGGCGCCGTTCTTGCCGTTCCGGTTGAGCAGGCTGCGCAGCTCCTGGCCGGGGGAGAAGGTGATCGTCGATTGCGGCGGGATCACGATAGGGTCGCCGTTCTGCGGGTTCTTGACCGTGCGCTCGCCCCGGCGCCGCTTCAAGAAAGTCCCGAACCCGGGATAGGTCAGCTTGGCGGTGGCGTTGCGGGTGACCTTGGTGCGGATGAAGTAGTCACCCATCTCCAGGAAAACGGCGTCCACGATCTGGGCAACGGCCTTCTTGGTCAGGTGGCGGGGGATGTGCTTCTTGGCGTGCACCCGCTCGATGAGCTCTGCCTTGGTCATTTCCGTTCCCCCTGGGGTTGACCGGGGGCGCTAGACTACGGATTCGGAATTGGGGTGTCAACGCGCAAGACACCCCAAGAAGTTGCAGAAAGGCCAATTTTTCGCGGAAAAATATCGATTCTTGAGGTGCCAGGTTCGCCGATGCACCTGGCAAGATCTCCCGCGATTCCGTCGGCCTCGGCGTTGGCGGCGGCGTGGCCCTGGGATTTGAACCCGGCGTGCGCTTTGTCCTCGGCGACGAATTCAACTATCCTAAGGCGAGGGTCGACATGAGCGCGCCCGCGAAGGTGACCTACGTCAGTCTCAGCGCCGACAACGCCGAGGTGCGCGCCGGCTTCGACGCGGCGATCGCCGAGGTCGCCGGCGCGCTGGGCGGAGACCACGCCATGCGCATCGGCGGCCGCGCGCGTCCCGGCGCCGACATGATGGAGCGCCGCAGCCCGGCCGACGACCGCGTGCTGGTCGCGCGCGTCGCCAGCGGCAGCGCCGCCGACGTCGACGACGCCGTGGCGGCGGCGCGGGCCGCCTTTCCGGCCTGGAGCCGCACGCCCTGGGTGGAGCGCGCGCGGCTCATCGAGCGAGCCGCAGAGATCATCCGGGAGCGCCGCTACCAGCTGTCGGTCTGGCTGATCTGGGAGATGGGCAAGAACCGCGTCGAGGCGCTGGGCGAGATCGAAGAGACCGCCGACCTGCTCGCCTACTACGCCGACCAGATGCGCAGCAACGGTGGCTTCGTGCGCGAGATGGCCAAGCTTGCGCCCACCGACCACAACGTCAGCGTGCTGCGGCCCTATGGCGTGTGGGCGGTGATCGCGCCCTGGAACTTCCCCTACGCGCTCATGGGCGCGCCCGCGGCGGCGGCGCTGGTGACCGGCAACACCGTGGTGATGAAGCCCTCGTCGGAGACCCCGCTGTCGGCGATCAAGCTGTGTCAGATCTTCGAGGAAGCCGGCCTGCCCGCTGGCGCCGTCAATTGCGTCGCGGGCAGCGGGCGCGTCGTCGGCGACGGCCTGGCCATGCACCCGGGCGTCGATGGGCTCACCTTCACCGGGTCGTTCGACGTCGGCTTCCAGCAGCTGTTCAAACGATTCTCGACCCAGTACCCCAAGCCGTGCATCGTCGAGATGGGTGGCAAGAATCCGGCCATCGTGATGGACAGCGCCGATCTCGACCGCGCCGTACAAGGGGTGCATCGCTCCGCCTTCGGGATGAACGGGCACAAGTGCTCGGCCTGTTCGCGGGTCTACGTGCACCGCGCCGTCGCCGATGAGTTCCTGCGCCGGCTGGAACGCGCCGCGGCCGACACCCGCATCGGCGATCCCCTTCGCCCCGACACTTTCGTCGGGCCGCTCGCCACTCGCGCGAGCTTCGCCGACTACCAGCGCTACGTGGCGCTCGCCGGCCCCGCGGTGCGCGCCGGCGGCCAGGTGCTGCGCGAGGGGGACCTTGCGCACGGCTTCTTCGTGCGGCCCACGATCCTGAGCGGACTGCCCGCGGATCACGCGCTGCTGAGCGAGGAGCTGTTCGTCCCCATCGTCGCCGTGCAGACGGTCGACAACCTCGACCAGGCGCTGGCGGCGGCCAACGCCACCCGCTTTGGCCTCACCGCGGGGTTGTTCAGCCGCAAGCAGGACGAGATCGACACCTTCCTCGATCGCGTCGAGGCCGGCGTGGTCTACGTCAACCGCGCGGCCGGCGCGACCACCGGCGCCTGGCCCGGCGTGCAGCCGTTCGGCGGCTGGAAAGGCAGCGGCTCGACCGGCAAGAACATCGGCGGGCACTACACCATCCAGTGCTACCTGCGTGAACAGAGCCGCACGGTGGTCGAATGACGCTGGGCGCGGCATCGGCGGGTCCGGCGACCGCCGCCTCGCGCCAGGCGCAGGCGTTGCAGGCGCTGGCCTCGCAGCCGATCACCATCGTCACCCCACCGCCCGGGCCGCTGGCGCGCGCGATGATCGCGCGCGAGCGCCCCTTCCTGTCGCCCTCGCTGGTCGACTGCTACCCCCTGGCTGTGCGGCGCGCCAGCGGCTGCATGGTCGAGGACCTCGACGGCAACATCTATCTCGATTGCGAGGCCGGCGTGGCGACGGCGTCGACCGGGCACTGCCACCCCGCGGTCAGCGCGGCCATCGCCGAGCAAGCCCAGGTCCTGATCCACATCTGCGGCACCGACTTTCACTATCCGGGGTACGGCGCGCTGTGCGAGAAGCTGGCCGACCTGGCGGCGCGGGCCTTCGCCCACCCGCGCTGGCAGACCTTCCTCACCAACTCGGGCACCGAGGGGGTCGAGGCGGCCATCAAGCTGGTTCGCTACCACAGCAAGCGATCCCAGCTCATCGCCTTCCGCGGCGGCTTCCACGGGCGCAGCCTGGGGTCGCTGTCGCTGACCGCCAGCAAGTCGAAGTACCGCAAAGGGTTCGGGCCGCTCCTGTCCGGCGTGCACCACGCCAGCTACGGCGACGCCGGCAGCATCGAGCGCGAGCTGTTCCCGCACACCGTCGCGCCCGAGGACGTGGCGGCGATCATCGTCGAGCCGGTGCAGGGCGAGGGCGGCTACGTCGTGCCGCCCGCCGATTTCCTGCCGCGGCTGCGCGCTCTGTGTGACGCGCACGGCATCCTGCTGGTTTTCGACGAGGTGCAGACCGGCATGGGGCGCACCGGGCGCATGTTTGCCGCCGAGCATTTCGGCGTGGTGCCCGACGTGATCGTGCTGGCCAAGGGCATCGCCTCGGGTATGCCGCTGGGCGCGATGATGGCCAAGCAAGAGCTGATGACCTGGCCGGCGGGCAGCCACGGGTCGACCATCGGCGGCAACCCGGTCAGCATCGCCGCCGCGCTGGCCACCATCGAGCTGCTCGAGCGCGGCCTCATCGACAACTCGGCGCGCGTGGGCGCGTTCCTCAAGGACCGCCTCGCGCAGGCGCTGGCCGGCAGCCGCGCGGTCGACGAGATTCGCGGCCTGGGCCTGATGATCGGCGTCGAGCTGCGCACGCCGGCGCTGGCCGACGCGGTCGCCCAGCTCTGCTTCCAGCGTGGCTTGCTGGTGCTGGAGTGTGGCAAGAAGGCCATCCGCTTCGCGCCGCCGCTGATCTTGACCGATGCCCAGGCGACGCTGGCGGCGGAGGTCTTCGCGCGCGCCTGCGCCGACGCCGATGCCGGCGCGGGCGCCGATGTGCATCGAGACCCGTCGCCGTGAGCCACCAGAGCCACGGCGACCACGACGACGACGACGTCCGCGCCTCCCCGTCCCTGAGCGCGCGCCAAGGCGAGCGCGTCTTCTACACCTGGTCGGCGCAGCGCGCGGCCGTGCCGCTCCCGATCGTGGGCGGCGCGGGCGCGCGCTTCGAGACCGCGGACGGCGCGCGCTGGTTCGACCTCGGCAGCATGACCTGGAACGCGAGCCTGGGGCATGGCCACCCGCGCATGCGGCGCGCGCTGGCGGCCGCGGCCGAGCGCGGGCTGCTCGCCTACCCGACCTCGGTCTTCCCCGACAAGGTGCGCGCGGGCGAGCTCCTGGCCGAGATCGCGCCGCACGGCCTGACCAAGAGCTTCATCTGCCTGTCGGGCGCTGAGGCCAACGAGAACGCGGTCAAGATGGCGCGCCTGGTGACCGGGCGGAGCAAGGTGGTGGCGCGCACGCGCAGCTATCACGGCGCGACGCTGGCCATGCTGTCGCTGTCGGGCGACCCCCGGCGCGAGAGGTTCGAGCCTGGCCTGCCGGGCGTGGTGCGCATGGCCGACCCGTACTGCTTCCGCTGCCCCTTCGGCAAAGAGCCGGCGACCTGCGCGCACGAGTGCGCCCAGGATCTCGAGACCGTGCTGCTGCGCGAGGGGCCCCAGACCGTGGCGGCGGTGATCCTGGAAGGCGTGGTCGGCGCCAACGGCGTGTTCGTTCCTCCGCCGGGCTACTGGAAGAAGATCCGTGCCATCTGCGACCGTCACGGGGTGCTGCTGATCGCCGACGAGGTGCTGTCGGGCTTCGGGCGCACCGGGCGCTGGTTCGCGGTCGACCACGAGGGGGTCGCGCCCGACCTGCTCACCGTCGCCAAGGGACTGACCGGCGGTTACGCGCCGGGCGGCGCAGTGGTGGTCAACGAACGCGTCGCGCGCCACTTCGACGACGAGGTGCTGTGGTGCGGGCTGACCAGCTACGCCCACCCGCTGGTGTGCGCGGCGATCGTGGCCGCCATCGAGACCACCCGCGACGAGCGTCTGGTCGAGCGCGCGGCCGAGCTGGGGCAGTGGCTGGGGCCGCGCCTGGCCGACTTCGCGCGCGCCCGGCCCTACGTCGGCGACGTGCGCGGCCTGGGGCTCTTGTGGGCGTTCGAGCTGTGCCTGCCCGGTTCGCCGCGCCAGCCAGCGGCGCCGGCCGCGATGGCCCGCCTGGCGGCCGCGCTGCGAGCCCATCACCTGCACATGCACAAGCGTGAAAACTTGCTGTACCTGGCGCCGCCTCTGGTCATCGAACGCGCCGAGCTGGACCAGGCGCTGGGCGAGCTGGGCGCGGCGATGGACCAGGCGTTCTCATAGATCAACGACCAGCGGGAGCTGCGATGAAATCCAAAGTCTTCGCCAGCGTCGACGCCGCGCTCGACGGCATCCAGGACGGGATGTCGATCATGTCGGGCGGCTTCGGCCTCAGCGGCAACCCCGAGGCCTGCATCGAGGCCATCGCCCGGCGCGCGGTGAGGAGGCTGACCATCATCAGCAACAACTGCGGCAATCAGGGGCAGGGGCTGGCGGTGCTGCTCAAGAACCGGCAGGTGCGCAAGGTGATCTGCAGCTTCATCGGCGGCAACCCCGACCTGGCCGAGCAGTACCTGGCCGGCGAGGTCGAGGTCGAGCTCAATCCGCAGGGGACGCTCGCCGAGCGAATCCGCGCCGGTGGCGCCGGCATCGGCGGCTTCTTCACGCCGACCGGCGCGGGCACCACGGTCGCCGAGGGCAAGGAGACCCGGGTCATCGACGGGCGTCCGCACGTGTTCGAGACGCCGCTGCGCGCCGACCTGGCCGTCGTGCGCGCCGCGATCGGCGACACCTTCGGCAACCTGCGCTTTTACCGCACGGCGCGCAATTTCAACCCGCTGATGGCGATGGCCGGACGGCTGACCATCGCCGAGGTCGACAAGCTGGTGCCGCTGGGCGCGCTCGACCCCGACGACGTCCACCTGCCGGGCCTGTTCGTGCGCCGCATCGTCGAGGTGCCGGTGCACAAGAACATCATCGAGTTTCGCACCACGCGGAGCGCGCCGTGAGCTGGTCGCGCGACGACATGGTCCGGCGCGCCGCCGCCGAGATCGCCGACGGCCAGATCGTCAACCTGGGCATCGGCCTGCCCACCGAGGTCGCCAACTTCATCCCCGCGGGGGTCTCGGTCTTCCTGCATTCGGAGAACGGCCTCCTCGGTATGGGCCCCTTTCCGCTGGAGGCAGAGGTCGACCCGCAGCTGATCAACGCCGGCAAGCAGACGGTGACCGCGCTACCTGGCGCGAGCGTGTTCGATTCGGCGCTGTCTTTCGCGATGATCCGTGGCGGCCACGTCGACCTGGCGATCCTGGGCGGCCTGGAGGTCGCCGGCAACGGCGACCTGGCCAACTGGACCGTGCCCGGCAAGATGATCACGGGCATGGGCGGCGCCATGGACCTGGCCGCCGGCGCGCGTCGCGTGGTGGTGCTGCAAAGCCACGCGTCGAAGGACGGCAAGCCCAAGCTGGTCGAGCGGCTCACCCTGCCGCCGACGGCGCTGAGATGCGTCGCGCGGGTGATCACCGAGCTCGGCGTCTTCGACGTCACCGGCCAGGGGTTCAAGTGCGTCGAGCGCGCCGCGGGCGTCGGGCAAGAGCAGATCGTGAAGAGCACGGGCGCGCCGGTGGGGTTCTGAGGTTGCTTCTCGCAAGGCCTGCCCTCTCCCCGGCCCTCTCCCGCGGACGGGCGAGGGTGACGGGTTCTTTGGCGTGCAGGTGGTTCTGCGCCCCTACTTTCCGAGCCTCCCTCCCTTGATTGACCGTCCGTGGGGGCGCCGGAATCGAGGGAGGGAGGTGCGTAGAGTAGAAGTGCTGAACCACTCGCAGCGCTAAAAGACGCGTCACCCTCGCCCGTCCGCGGGAGAGGGCCGGGGAGAGGGCAGGCCTTGCGAGACGCGAGCTCCGCGGCGTCCCCTACCCCGCCGCCCCGTGCGGCGGCTCGAAGCCGAGGCGCTTCAGGGCGGCGTTGACGGCCTTGAGGTCGGCCCACGCTTCTTTCTTCCTGCTCGGATCGCGCAGCAAGTACGCGGGGTGGAAGGTGGGCATCAGGCTGATACCTTCGTAGCTGCGGAAGTTACCGCGCAGCCGGGAGATCGGACTGTCGTCGCGCAACAGGCACTGTGCCGCGAACTTGCCCAGGGTCACGATCATGCGCGGGCGCAGCGAGGCGAGCTGCTTCTTCAAGAAGGGCTCGCACGCCGCGACCTCGTCGGGCTCGGGGTTGCGGTTGCCGGGCGGCCGGCACTTGATGACGTTGCAGATGTAGACGTCCTCGCGCCGATAGCCCATCGCCTCGATCATCTTGGTCAAGAGCTGCCCGGCCTTGCCCACGAACGGCTCGCCCTGCTGATCCTCGTCGGCGCCCGGCGCCTCTCCCACGAAGACCAGGTGCGCCTGCGGGTTGCCGACCCCGAACACGATGTTCTTGCGGCCCCCGGACAGCCGGCAGCGCTGGCAGTCACCAATTTCTTCGCGAACGAGGGTCAACCCGTGCGCCCCGATCGGCCCCGCCGCCGACTCCCCCAGCTCCGCCCCCGTCGGCGTCGGCGTCGGCGTCGGCGAAATCTCCGTCCCCATCGCCGTCCCCGCCACGCCCGCCGACGTCCCACGCCGGATGGTCTTTCCCTTGCGAACCCCCAGCAACCCGGACCGCCCCCTCAGCTCCAGCAGGGTGCGCGTGCGCGCCACGATCTCCCGCAGCTCCTGGCGCGGGGTGGACACCTCCTCGACGCTTGTCTCCTCACTGCTCACGCGGGCGCTCTCAACGTCGGACGTCGTGGCCGGCGCGCGCAGTGCCGGGGTGGTGAGCCGCCTTGGGCGCCGTCGCGGTCGCCGTCACGCCGTCGGCGGTGACCAGGGCGTCGGCCGCCAGCGCGTAGTAGAAGGTCGCCGCGGTCTCGGCGCCCTTGACGGCGCGGTCGCGGCTGATGGCGCCGTCGCGATCGCCGTCGCGCCGCTCGAGCTCGTCCATGATGGCGAAGTAAGCCTCGAGGAAGATCGGATCGGTCGAGATCACGTAGGCGCGCCCCAGCGCCCAGGCAACGCAGCCGTTCCAGGTGTTCTCGTCGAGCCGTCGCGGCAGGAAGGCGGCGGGCGCGATGGGCGCGATGCGCTCGCGCAGCCAGGCGCCGATGAAGGGGGTCGTCCCCTCGGCCAGGGTGATGGCCATGATCCGCGTCGCCGTCGTCGAGGAGAAATCGAACAACCCCCCGGTCGCCGCCGGCTCGGACGCGAAGTCGACCGGGGTCTTCATACCGAAGGCCCGCTCGACGAAGCGCCGCCCGCTGGCCAGAAGGCCACGATCCTCGACGGTGCGCGCGTACCCGATGAGCGCGCAGGCCAGAAAGCCCGGATCGCGGAACTCGCGCGCCTCGAGGTCGTCGACGTCACCCAGGTACGACGACAGCAGGCGCGCCGCCCCATCGGCCAGCAGCTGGCGCCGACCGTTGCCACCGTCCAGCCCCCGATCGGCGTCGTGGGCCAGGAGCACCATGGCGCAGTCGTAGGCCGCTTCGTCGCTGGCGGCCGACCCGAGGGCGTCGGGGATGAACCGGCGCGCCGAGGTTTCGATGAAGGCCCAGGCGGCAGCACGGGGGGCGGCGAAGCGCGCATCCCCGGCCAGATGCTGGTGACGCGCCCAGATCCAGATCGCGCCCAGCGTGCCGTGAAAATCGGGATCCGCCGCTTCGCCCCAGGGCGGCACATGACCCGCCGAGGGGCCCGCGATCACCTGCCGGCCCGCCAGGCTGGCGCCCGCGCGTGCGAGGTGGTTGATGGCTTGGGGGGTGTGCGTCTTGAGTCGGGGGTCAGGCATCTTCCGAGTTTTCCGAACCTCAACTGCTGCGCGGCGGAACCGCGGAGGGCGTGGCCTCGGCGACCGTTTGTGGCGACCGCGCGCGTCCTGCCAGCGTGTCAACTACATGGTCCCAGATCTGCCCGGCGATCGCCAGCTTTGGTGCACGCGGAAGCTCGACAGCGCGACCGTCCGCGAAGACCAGGATCACGTGATTGTCTTCGGCGCCGAAGCCGGTGCCTGGGGCGCTGACGTCGTTGGCGACCACGATGTCACACTGCTTGCCGGCCAGCTTCTGCCGCGCGCGCGCCAGCATCGCCGGGCCGCCGCCCGCCTCGGCCGCGAACCCCACCAGCACCGGCAGCGTGCCGTGCCGCCCGCGGCCGAGCTGCGCCAGCAGGTCGGGGTTGGCAACCAGCGCCAGCGCGGGCAGCGCGCCGCCTGACCCCGGCGCGTCGTGCCGAGACAGCTTGCCGGCGATGCGCGCAGCCGGACGGAAGTCGGCGACCGCCGCCGCCATCACCACGACGTCGGCCGACGGCGTCGCGGCCGCCAGCGCCTCGGCCATCTCCGCGGCCGTCTCGACGTCGACGCGCGCGGCGACGCCCGGTGGCGTGGCCAGCGCCACCGGCCCGGCGATCAGGGTCACCCGCGCGCCGCGCGCCGCCGCCGCCTGCGCGACCGCGAACCCCATCTTCCCCGACGAGCGATTGCCCAGGAAACGCACGTCGTCGATCGGTTCGCGGGTAGGGCCCGCGGTGACGACCACCTGGCGGCCAGAGAGATCGCCGACTCTCTGCCGCTCCCCGTCGGCGTCCCCGTCGGCGTCGGCGTCGGCGTCGGCGATCGCCTGGGTGCGGACCCGCCCCTCGCCGGATGAGATGAAAGCTTGCGCGGCCGTCAGGATGTCGAGCGGCTCGATCAGGCGCCCCTGGCCCACCCAGCCGCAGGCCAGCTCCCCGCGGTCGGGGCCGACGGTGCTGAAACGGCCGCCGCCGGCCGCCCCCAGCAGGCGTCCCAGGTTGGCCTGGGTGATCGGGTTGTGCCACATGTTGACGTTCATCGCCGGCGCCAGCAGAACCGGCGCCCGCGACGCCAGCACCACCGCCGACAGCAGATCGCTGGCCAGCCCCGCGGCCAGGCGCGCGATGAAGTCGGCTGTCGCGGGCGCGACCACGATCAGGTCGGCCTGATCGGCCAGCCGGATGTGCCCGATCTCCGACTCCTCGTCCAGGTCGAAGAGGTCGCGCGCCACCCGGTGACCCGATAGCGTCTGCAGGGTCAACGGTGTGACGAAGTGGGTGGCGGCATCGGTGAGGACCACCCGCACCGTCGCGCCGGCCTTTATGAGGAGGCGGCACAGCTCGGCGCCCTTGTACGCGGCAATGCCACCGGTGATCCCGAGAACGATGTTCTGGCCGTTGCGCCCCGGCTCGCCGGCACCTCCGGACGAAGCGTCAGACGAAGCGTCAGACGGAGCGTCAGACGCAGCGTCAGCGCTACCTTTTGACGAAGGACCGTTCGTTCCCCTACTCATTCTGCAACTGGTGACCTTACAACAAAAATGGGTGAAATTACCCAGGCTTTCCGGGTAAAGCTATAGGCCCCCGTGTCTGACCAGCGCGAGTTTCCCCGACGGTTTGCCTCCTACGTGCTGCTAAAGCCGCTCGCACGAGGGGGCATGGGAGAGCTCTATCTCGCGCTTTCAGGCGCGCCCAGCATGGAGAAGCTGTGCGTGATCAAGAAGGTGCTCCCGCACCTGGTCGCGCCCGATAACGTGCAGCGCTTCCGTGACGAGGCCATGGTCGCCGTCAAGCTGTCGCACGGCAACCTGGTCACCGTCTTCGATGCCGGCCACAGCGACGACCAGATCTACCTGGCGATGGACTTCATCGACGGCAAGGACCTGCTGGCGACCTGGAACCGCTGCGCCCAGCGCGGCGTACCCTTCCCGGTCGAGGTCGCCGCCTACATCGTGAAGGAGCTGGCGCGTGGCCTGGGCTACGCGCACGCCTTCGGTGGCCTCAACCTGGTCCACCGCGACGTCTCGCCCGCCAACGTCCTGCTCTCGTATAGCGGCGAGGTCAAGCTGACCGACTTCGGCCTGGCGACCTCGACGCTGAAGCTGCAGCAGACCGCGCCCGGGATCATCTTCGGCAAGCTCAGCTACCTGGCGCCCGAACAGGCGCGCCGCGAGCACCTCGATGGGCGCACCGATCTCTACGTGTGCGGCATCTTGCTGTGGGAGCTGCTCACCGGACAGCAGCTGTTCCCGGTCAAGGCGGCGGCCTTCGCGCCCGGCAAGAACGACTCGACCGCCGACGCGCTGGAGCGGGTACGCAACCCGCGCCCCATCTCGCCGTCGCAGATCACCGATCGGGTGGCGCCCGAGCTGGACCGCATCGTGATGAAGGCGCTGCAACCGAACCCCGCCGATCGCTACCAGACCGGTGAGGAGCTGCGCGCCGACCTGGGCGCCTTCCTGGCCAGGACCGCGCCCGAGACCGACGCCGACCGGCTGGCCAAGTTCCTCAAGGTCCTGTTCGAGAAGGACACCGACAACGAGCGGCGCGAGCGCGAGGAGATGGTGCGCGGCGCGAGCCATTTCCTGTCGGGCGCCGGCGCGTCGCGCAGCATGGGCTACACGGTGCCGCACAGCCCGAACGCGCGCGCGACACCGGTGCCGGGCATGCGCGCGCAGCCTCTCCCGCACCGCGCGCCCAGCGACGCCCACGCCGAGGGGCGCGAGGACGCGCGCGACGACTCCCACCCGCGGGTCGTCGACCAGGACAAGGACCCGCGCGTGGGCACCACGGTCGCGGGGCGCTACTACCTGCGCCGGCTGTGCGGCGAGGGCGCGATGGGCCGCGTCTACGAAGGCCAGCACATCGACATCGGCCGGCGGGTCGCGGTCAAGATCCTGCAATCCAGCTACCGGCACACGCCGGAGCTGGTCGAGCGCTTCCGGCGCGAGGCGCGCTCCGCTTCGCGCATCGGCCACCCGAACATCGTCGACGTCACCGACTCGGGCACCACCGACGACGGCGCGTTCTTCTTCGTCATGGAGTACCTCGAGGGCTTCAACCTCGAGGACCTCATCAACCGAGAAGGCATGCTGCCGGTCGAGCGCGCGATCCTGATCGGCGCGCAGATCTGTCGCGCGCTGCAGGCCGCGCACGCGGTCGACGTGATCCACCGCGACCTCAAGCCGGCCAACATCATGCTGGTCAACCGCAAGGAGGACGAGGACTTCGTCAAGGTGCTCGACTTCGGCATCTCCAAGACCCTGGACCTGGACGACGGGCGGCCGCGCCGCCAGGGGCTGACCAATCCGGACGTCGCCGTCGGTACGCCGGTCTACATGTCGCCCGAGCAAGCGGCTGGTATGCCGGCCGACGCGCGCACCGACGTCTACGCGGTGGGCGGGCTGCTGTACGAGATGCTGACCGCCTGCCCGCCCTGCGAGGGCGAGGACATCCTGGCCATCCTCAACAAGAAGGCCTCCGAGGACCCGCGCCCGCCGCGCGAGCTACGCCCCGGCATTCCCGCCGACCTCGAGGCGGTGGTGATGCGCGCGCTGTCCCGCTTCGCCAACGACCGGCAGCCGTCGATGGAGGCGCTCAAGGACGACCTGGTCCGCTGTCTCACCACCCTGAAAGGCGCGCCGTCCCGCGTGTCACTGACCCAGGACGCCACCGGCGATTCGCCGCAACAGACCCTGCGCATCCGCCACGTCATCAACTCGCATCCCTGGATCCTGGGGGTCGGCACCGGCGCCCTGGTGGTCTTCGCGGGCCTGTGGTGGTTCGGTCGCGGCGCCGGCGAGGCGGAGGTCACCCACGCGCGTGCGGTGCGCGCGCCGGGGGCCCCGGCGACGCCGGCGGCGCGGGCTCCGTCGCCGGTGGTGGTGGCGGCTGCCGCCCCGGCGCCCGCCGCGCCGGCGCGCTGGCCCGAGCCATCGCGGCCAATCTTCCCCGAGCCGGCTGCCAGCGCGCCCGTGGTCGAGCCCATTGCACGCGCCGAGGTCAAGTTACCGTCGTCGGCGCCGCCCATCAGCGCGCGTCGCCCGACCCGGCCGCTGGCGCTGCCGTCCAAGCCGGCGACAACCGCGCCGGCCAGTCCCCCATCGCCCCGGCGCACGGCGACGGCGACAACGCTGGCCGCGGCGGCGGCGCCGCCGGCGACGTCTGGCATGGTCTCGGGATCGGGCTTGCTCGAGCAGGCGCAGGCAGCGTTCAACGCCGGCCGATACGCCGAGGCCATGCGCCGCGGGCGCGAGGCGTTGGCCACGGGCGGCGCCCCGCTGGCGGCGCACCTGCTGCTCGGCGACGTCTACTATCACATGCAGCGCTACACGCAGGCGCTGGGCGAATACCAGGCGGCGCTGACGCTCGACCCCGACAATCGGCTCGCGATCCGCGGCCGTGAGCTGGCTTCCAAGCAGACCGAGCCGGAAGTGCCCTGAGGGGGAGCGCCCCCGGGAACGGGCGCGATCAGAACAGGATCGCGCCGGTGACGGCGAGGACCTTGTCGGCGTCCTTCTGGGCCCCGATCGGGTCGCCGCAGATCTCGCCCGTGCCATCATCGCTGCAGATGCGGGTCGGGTACCCCGCCTCGAAGCTGACCAGCCCGCCCAGGCTGACGTTGCCGACGCGGGCGAACAACCCTGCGTTGAGGCCCAGCAGGTACCCGGCGAACGAGGCGCTGGCGTCGCTGTTATCAAAGCTGATCGAGGTCCCCCAGAAGCCTATCTTGGGCCCGACCACCAGCTCCACCTGGCCGGTCGGCACGTGATAAAGCGGACTGAAGGCCAGCACGACGCGCGCGGCGGTCGCGCCGCTGTTGAGCGCCGAATTGTCGTAGTTGAGGAAGTCCAGCGCGAGCTCCCCGTTGAGCGAGAAGACCGGGCTGGCGTAAAAGCCGAGGAGGCCGCCGAGCCGCAGCCCCGGGCTCAACCCTTCTCCGGTGTCTCCCTGGAAGGCGTGAATCCCCAGGAAGCCCGCCAGCAACAGCCCGTGGTGACCCTGCGGGGGCGGGGGTGTTTGATAAGGACCGGGATATGGCTGCGGATACCCCGGCTGCGGATACCCCGGCTGCGGATACGGTTGCGGCTGGGGCTGGGGCGGATACTGCTGCGGGTAGCCCTGCTGCTGCGGATACGGCTGCTGCGCCTGCGGGTACTGCGGGGGATAACCCTGCTGCGGATACGGTTGCGACTGCGGAGGATACTGCTGGGGATAAGGTTGCGCCTGCCCCGGCTGTTGCTGCTGCTGCTGGGGCGGCGGATATTGAGTCTGATTGGGATCGGGATAGGCAGGCGGGGGCGCGGGCGCCGTTCCCTGGGCCCAGATCGCCCCCGGCAGCAGGATCAGGCTCAACGACGAAGCGATGCCGACGGTACAGAGTCGATGGGTCGTGGTCATGTCGTGGCTCCGAGGGATGAAAATGCGAGGGGCAATCTTCCTGCGGGTCGCGCGATGTTACACGACTTCCGTCATTGGCGATCGCCGACGTTGCCGCGCGGAGCTGTCGAGTGGGCGCGATCACGCGCGGACGCCAGCTGAAAGTTTCAAGACGCGATCAGAAACGTCCGATGAGGAAGGTCGCTCCCAGCGCCGCCGACAGCGCGCCAGCGCCGATCAGGGCCACGCCGCCGTTTCTGGTGGTGAAGTGGTTCAGGCAGTTTCGGTCGTCTCTCCACTGGCTGCAGGTGCCGTGACCATCGATCGCGATCAGGACGATCCCGGCGCCGATGGCGGCAGCGCCGGCGCCGACTCCGATCCACGACAGCGCCCCTAAACGCCCGCGCCTGGCCTCGACCGAGGCGGCGGGTGGGGGCCCGGAGGTGAGCAAGTTGTTGTCATCGCCGGTGGGCCGCCCGGCGGAGGGGGCGAGCGTGCCCGGTCCCAGCGCCGACTCGTCGGCGGCGGTCGCGGGGCCGGGGCGCTTGAGTACCTCCGCCTTGAGCGCCGACGCGGTCACGCTCGCGGTCTCGTAGGCCTCGCTCTCGGTGCAGATCTCGCAGCGGTCTTCGCGCGTGCCGAGGACGCCGCCGGTGACGCCGTCGATCATCTCCAGTCGCACGGTATAGCTGCGACCCATGCTCTCGACCGAGCCGCGCACCAGGTAACTGGTCCCGGTGACCTCGGCGATCGCCATCCGGCAGGTCGAGGTGTCGCAACCACGCAACCCCTTGGCGGTTATCCGCCGCATGGTCGTGGCGCTGTCGACGACGTCGGCGCCCGACGCGGCCAGCCCGCCGGCGACGGCGGCCTCCATCTTGGCGCGCACCTCGGCGCTCAGCTGCTCGGCGGTGACCGACATGACCGCGACCCGGGGCTTGGCCGGCGCGGCCTGGGCGATCCCTCCGGCGACCATCGCCGGGACCAGAAGGTGGCCGAACCCCGAGAGCAGAAAGGCCGGCAGAAGCCCAGCGATCCTGAACCGATATCTGTACGGCATCGCGCGCATGCTCGGGTCGAGCCCGGCCGATGTCAAGCACCCTCGCGCACGCCGGCGGCGCGTCGCTGCTCGCGCCCGGGCGGGCGGTCTCAAGTTCCAGGAGTGAGCCACCGATGGGGGCGGCCATGGTATTCCGAGTCGAAGCGAAGACGGCATTGGCCGAGGCCCGCTCCTGGGTCCGCATCGCCCGCGGACGACTGGAGGAGCTGGCGAAGGAATCCGAGCAACCGCAGGCTCTGTCCGCGATGGCCGCCGCCATGTCCGATATGCAGGCGAACATCGAAGCCATCGAGCATCGCCTGGCCCACGTCGACAACGAGTGGAAAAAGCTCTACCAACCCCCGCCCACCCGCTCGGCCCTGGTCTAGCAGGCCCTACCTCCGCCAGATAGCCGGACCTCACCGCCCGTCGGAAGATCGCACGATCTGTTCGTACTTCATCAGATCGGGGTTGGCGGCCTGCGCCTTCCGGTACTGGGCCTCCAGCCACTGCTGAAGGCTCTCGAGGCCGACGAGGTGTTCCTCGTAGTCTGAGATGTCCTTGATGGTTTCGCTGTGCAGGAAGGCTTCGTTGTACTTGATTGCGTCGTTGACCGCAGAAACCAGCAACGTCAGATGGGGCTCGGAGATGTCGATTGTCATGCGGCTTCCCGGATCAAGAGAAGTGCGAGTTGGTCGAGCAGGTTCTTGAATTGATCTAGCGGCATGTCATGAGCCGGAGCAATGGTGTAGTGAGTGGCGTCCAAACGCGGATTGAACCTATCCCTCACAATTGCCACGCCGAGAGGCAGCTGGGTACCCTTGGGGATGCGGTAGTATTCCCAGGATGTGCCCTTGAAAACATTGGGGGCGTCGAAGGTGCTGAGCCCTCTCGGGGAGGGGCGACAGAGCACCCACTTCACGCTGTTTCGCGTCTCCAGGGTGATATCAGCGGGACGAACCTGGCCATTTGACAGCACCATCTCGGCCTCCACCAGTCCAAGGACCGTTCCGGCCGGTCTAGCTCTGCGCGCCCGCCAGAGATTTACGGGCGCGGTTTCATAGTATCGGTCGACGTCACCGGCAGCTATGAACCAGGGGGCACCTTGCGTTGATGGCCGCGCCCGGCGCCTCTATAGTGGAGAGATGGATCGCGTGGCGCTCATCACGGGTGGGGCGCGCGGGATCGGGCGCGAGATCGGGCTCAAGCTGGCGGCCCGTGGCTGGTCGATCGCGATCGGCTACCGGCGACAGGCCGACGTGGCGGCCGAAACCCGCGCCGCCATCGAGGCGCGCGGGAGCGCGGCGATCGCGGTGCAGGCGGACGTGTCGCGCTCTGACCAGTGCGAGGCGCTGGTGGCCGAGGTCACCGCCTGGCGCGGGCGCATCGACGCCCTGGTGCACGCGGCTGGTCCGTACCATCGGGTCGCGATCCTCGACGAGACGCCCGAGGGATGGCGCGAGATGCTGGCCAGCAACCTCGACTCCTTGTTCTTCCTGTCGCGGCTGGTCGCGCGCGGCATGATCGACCGGCGCTGGGGGCGCATCCTCGCCTTCGGGATCGCCAACGCCGATCGCATGCAGGCGCAGCCGCGACTCACCGCCTACTACCTGGCCAAGGTCGGGGTGCTGGGCCTGGTGCGCAGCCTCGCCAAGGAGCTGGCCCCGCATCACGTCACCGTGAACGCGATCTCCCCGGGGTTCCTCGACACCGGCGCGATGACGCCGGACGAGCGGGCCAAACGCGCCGCGGAGATTCCCGCCGGCTACGTCGGCTCGCCCGGCGATGCGGCGAACGCAGCGCTCTATCTCCTCTCCGACGAGGCGGCCTACGTCACCGGAGCGAACCTGCCGGTCAGTGGGGGCTGGGGCCTCTAGCTTCTAACCGGCCGACTCTGGGGATTCGGTGCACGGTGGTTGGGGCGGTGGGCGTAGCTGGGCGAGGTGTCATCAGTTTTCAGTTTTCAGTCGACAGGAAAAGGTGACGGACTCAGGAGGCGGCTCGAATGCCGAGTTGATCGCAGAGGCTGTCCAGAGCTTTGTCGCGCTCCGCCAGAAAGCTGACCGCCGCCCACTATCTCCTGAAGACTGATAGCTGACAGCTGATGACCCTTCGGTCCGAGCTTCCAGTCAGGGCTTGTCGAAGATGTCGTCGCCGACCAGACCGTCGCGATGGCGCGCGGGCTTGGCCGTTGGCCTGGGGGACGAGGAAGCCGTGCCCGTGGTGCGGGAGCTCTGGGTGGCCTGGTGTGCCGGAGCCGACGGAGGCGTCGGCGTTGGCGCCCTGATCGGCGCAGAGCCCAGGGTCATCTGGATCTCGACCACGCCGCCGGCGGCGACGGTGAAGGTACGCTCGACGGGGGTCAGGCCGTCGGATTCCACGCGCAGAACGTGCGGTCGATCGGGGGTCACGCTGGGCAGATCGGCCTCGCGCGCACCCGAGGCGACCAGGCGATCGTCGATGAAGAAGCGCGCGTTGCTGGCGTTCTGCGCGACCACCCGCACGTGCCCGGTCCCGGCGGCAGCGGCGGGGGCCGGCGCCGCTGGCATGCTGGCGCTGTCCGCCAGCGCGGTGGCGCTCGGCTCCGGCTGTACCGACGGGCGGGCCAGCACCAGGAACAGGAACACGACCAGCGCCGCCACGCCCGCGCCCCCGATCCAGAGCAGCGGCGCGCGCGTGCGCGCCGGGTGCATGGTCGAGCCTGGCGAGGTCTTGCCGGGCAACGGCGACAGCGTATCGCCCGCCGCCGGCGCCGGCGCCGGCGCCGGCGGCGGCGGCGGAGCGGCGGGGGCCGCCGGCACCGCCACCAGCGCCGCCTCCAGCTCGCGCGCCAGCGCGGCCGCCGACGCCGGACGCCGCGCCGGCTCCTTCTCGAGACAGGACAGGATCAAGCGCTCCAGCGCGGGCGGGACCGCTCCGAAGCGCGACGGCGCCTCGGGTGCGTCGCTGAGGTGCTTGGTGATCAGCTCGACGAAGCTGCCCTGGAACGGCGTCCGGCCCGTGAACATCTCGTACAGGATCACGCCAACCGAATAGACGTCGGTGCGCGCCTCGACGCCGATGCCGCGGCACTGCTCCGGCGCCATGTAGGCCGGCGTCCCCATGATCGCGCCGGTCTGGGTGTGGGGCGCGCTGTCGGCGTCGCCCAGTAGCTTGGCGATGCCGAAGTCCAGCAGCTTGGCGTAGGAGTCGCCGTGCTTGGGCTGGGCGATCCAGATGTTCTCGGGCTTGAGGTCGCGGTGGACGATGCCGACCTGGTGCGCCGCCTCGAGCGCGCCACAGATCTGGCCCAGCAGGCGGCGCGCCTCGTCGACCGCGATGGGGCCGGCCTTCAGGCGATCCGAGAGGGTCTGCCCCTCGAGGTACTCCATCGCGAAGTAATGCCGCTGGTCGGGCAGCCACCCGAACGAGAAGATGTCGACGATGTTGGGGTGCCCGATCTTGTTGACGGCGCGCGCCTCGTCGACGAAGCGCCGCACCAGCTCCGGGTGGTTGGCGACGTGGGGCGCCAGCACCTTGATCGCCACCCGCTTGCCGATCACCGGGTGCACGGCGGCGTAGACCGCGCCCATGCCGCCCTCGCCGATCTTGCGCAGCACGCGGTATTCGCCGACCTCCAACCCCTCGGGGAGGTCGGAGACCGGACCCTTGTAGGGGCGCTTCAGCGTCGGATCGTAGGTACCACCGTCGTTCATCCGGTGGGCCCCACCTCGCTGGCGGCGTGTGCGGACGGGGTCACCCTCGCCGCGACCTCCCTGGGCGGCGTCGGCCGGCGATCAGGCCGGCGGCCAGGAACAACCCGGCCAGCGTCGACAGCCCGCCGCGACCGTCACCGGTTGCCACCTCGCATCCGCAGCCGCCACCGCCACTCTTGGGCGGCGGCACCGAGGCGTCGTCGCTCCCGGCGCCGTCCGGCATCGACATCGCGTCGGCGCCGCCGCCGGCGTCGGGCACGCAGCTCACCATCACGTCGGTGCAGGCCGTCGTGGTGTTCGCGGCCTTGCACACGCCCAGCGACGCGCAGCGGTTGCGCTGGAGGTCGCGGTAGTCCATGCAGCTGGTGTCGAGCTGATCGCAGTCGATCACCCCGCAGGCGTCGTCGTCCTCCGGCTTGACCGAGCACTTGCTGGCGCCGTCGCACTGCTTGCAGGTCCCGCAGGTTGTGCCCGCAGCCGGGAACTCGCAGCCCCACTGGCCGTTGCACTTGCCGCCGCACACCCCCGTGGGATCGCTGGCGCTGTCGATGCAGTCGTGGTGGGGGTCGGTGCCGGCCGGTGTGGGGACGCAGGTGCCCATCGTGTCCGGGAGGTTGCACGTCCCACAGGCCCGGCAGTCGCGATCACAGCACACCCCGCTGGTGTCGCCCGGGGCGATCGCGCAGTGGTTCGATTGGCACTGGCTGTCGCGCGTGCAGTTGTGGCCATTGTCGAAATCGGCCGGGCAGTGCTGGGTGTCGTCGCAGAAGTTCGGGATCTGGCAATTGGGATCGGTCGCGCAGCTGGTCGCGCACTTGTCGGTGTTGTCGGTGGCGTCGTGGTAGCACCTGAACCCGTTGCAGTTCATGGTCACGACCACGTCGTTGGCGCAATTGCCGGCGCCGTCGCACATGCCCTTCTGGTGAATCACACCATCGCTGAGGCACCCGGCCTGGCCACATTGCTTGCCCGACGCCGGGTAGTTGCAGCTGCCCTCACCGCTGCAGGTGCCCGCGCAATCCCCTGTGCCGCAGTCCTGGCGGATGTCGGTTCCCGCCGTCGCCAGCGTGCAAGTGCCCGTCGCGTTCTTGCAGGTGAGGCATCTGCCCCCGCAAGAGTTCTCGCAGCAGGTCTCATCGACGCAGTTGTTGGAGCCGCACTCGTTCCCGAGCTTGCAGCTCGCGCCATTGGGCTTGCGCCCGACGGTGCAACCGCCGTTGATGCAGTAGTTCGGCGACGCGCAGGCAGGGTTCGCGGTGGGATCGGTGCCGCCCGGAGTGACCGCCGTGCAGGTGCCCTCATTGCTGGCGACGTTGCACGCCGTGCAGGGACTGGCGCAGGCTGAGTCGCAGCAATAGCCGTCGACGCAGTTGCCGGACCCGCACTGGACGGGCGCCGTGCAGGTGACCCCGTTGGCCTTCAACCCCGATTGGCAGGTCCCCGCCGAGTCACAGTACTGCCCCATCGCGCAGGCCACGGTCGCGTTCATATCTACCGAACCTGCCGCCAGGTTCACGCAGCTGCCGAGCTTACCCGGGACGTTGCATCCCTGGCAGGTGCCGACGCAGGCGCTGTTGCAGCAGTATCCGTCGACACAGAAGGTGCTGCCGCAGTCGGCCGCTGCCGTGCAGGTGCCACCGTTGGGTTTCTTGTTCATCTGACAGGCACCGGAGGCGCAATACTGGTTGCTTCCGTCGCAACTGGTCGGCACGCCCGCGGTGGTCAGCGCGCTGTGGTCCTGCTGGCCGGCTGGCAGCAGCGAGCAGGTTCCCATCGCCGTGGGCAGATTGCAGGCGTAGCAAGTCTGGGTACAGGTCGAGTTGCAACACACCCCGTCGATGCAGCGACCGCCCGCGCACTGGCCGCTGGCGGTACAGAGGCTGCCGAGCGGCCGAGGCAGGTTAGAACAATTCCCAGTGCCGTCGCATGCCCGGCCCTGCATCGGATCGGAGACGCAGGTCGGCGCCGCCACCGGATCCTCGACGCCGACCCCGATGTTGGAGCAGACCCCGCGCTTGCCGGTAAGGTTGCACGCCTTGCAGGTGTCGGTGCAGTCGCTCTCACAGCACACGCCATCGACACAGTGCCCGCTGGCGCAGTCAGCAAAGCCGGCGCACGCCAGGCCGTTGCGGCTCTTGCACTTCTGGGCGGCGTCGCAGGCCTGGTCAGCGGCGCAGGTGTCGTCGGTATTGCCCGCGGGAACGCTAGCGCAAGTTCCTTTCGACGGGCCCTCGACGTTGCACGCCTGGCAGGTCGACGGACAAGAGGCGGCCGCACAACACACGCCGTCAACGCAGAACCCAGAAGCGCACCGCGATGCAGTCGCCGTCGAGCAGCCCGCGCCGTTGGGCCGCGGAGCGCTGTTGGGAAAATACTCCCAGATCTCTGACAGTCCGTAGGTCGTGTCGGCCGGCACTGTCCCCCCGAATACCAGCATCGTCCCGCGGGTCGGATCGTAAATCATGTCGTGCGAGTAGCGCGCTAACGGCCGCACGGGGTCCGGGGTGGTCTCGGTCCAGGTGTTGCTGGTTCCATCCCACTCCCACGAGTCCGAGAGTGCATCATATCCGTAGACGCCCGTGACTCCTCCCTGACCGCCGAACATCACCATGACCCGGCGCCCGGGATCGTAGGAGAGGGCCGCAAACTTGCGACCTCCAGGGACAGGGCCGACGGGTGTATCACGCTTGGCCCAAGTGCCAGACACCACGTCGAACTCGAAGATGTCGGCGGTGTCCTTGGACAGGTAGTATCCCCCGAACATCACGACCTTTCGCCGATCCGGGTCGAACGCCATCGCGTAAGAGACATGGCCGTAGAGCTCGGCCAGCGCCGTAGAGTACGGAACGCTCCGATCGGTCCAGAGGCCCGTCGCCAGATCGGCCTGCCAGATCGGGATGTAGCCCGAGTTGGCGACCATGAGGAGCTTGTCCCCGACGACATCGTAAAACAGGTTCTGGTTGTAGGTTGCGGGCGGGCGTGGCGTGGTGGTGATTGGAATCAGGGTCCAGGCGTGTGTCGTTGGATTCATCTGCCAGAAGTCATTGAATGTCGTCGCGCCGGTCCCTCCGTAGAGGAGTATCCGGTCTCGCTTGCTGTCGTAGACCATGGCGCTCTGCTGGCGCCCGTCCGGCCGCGTTCCGGCCGGATTGGTCTTGTTCGTGAACGTCGCATCGACGTGTGACCACTCCTGGATGTCGTTGTAGTAGGTGCTGGCCGCGAGGCCGCCGAAAACCAGGAGCTTGCCTCGCATGGCATCGAAGGCCAGGGACGGGCCCGTGCGCTGCAGCGGACCGGAGAAGGGAGTCGAACGATTGATCCACAACAGGGCCGCGTTGTCCCACTGCCACAGCGTCCGCACGGTCTGGCCGCCAAAGACCACCATCTGATGCTGGGAGGCATCGAAAACCAGCTCACCGTCGTAGGCGGGGCCACCGGTCGAGGGCATCGTGAGAACGTTCCAAGACTGGGGTGCCACCGGGTTCCACTCGAACATGTTGGGGTAGTAGCCCGAGTAGACGACGACCTTGGAGCGTTCCGAATCGAATGCGACTTTGTCCCAACCGTTCGAGTAGTAGTTCGGCGAGCCGGTCGGCGTCGGCTTGGTCCAGGTGCTCGTCGGCTCGTCCCACTCGTAGGTGTCGTTGGTCCAGCTCCCCGGATCCACCGTCCCCGTGTTGCCAGAACGGAGAACGACAGTCTTCCGAACCACGTCGTAGGCCATCTTGTGCCCGTACCGCGCCGTGGGAATGGTTCCCCCTTGCGCCCGGGTCATCCAGGTCGCGGAGGCGCCATCCCATTCCCAGAGGTCATTCTTTCGCTGGTTATTCAGATCCTTGCCACCGAAGAGGACCACCCTCTGCCGATCGGGATCCCAGACCATCGCGTGGCCGTAGCGCGCGGAGGGCGCGGTACTGGGCGTGCGCTCGGTCCAGGTCTGCGTCGCGCCGTCCCATTCCCACGTATCGCCGAGAAATAACATTCCACTCGGCTGCCAGCCGCCAAAGAGGAGGGTCTTCTTGCGCACCGGATCGTAGACCATCGCGTTGCCCACGCGCGGGAAGTTGTTCCCCTCGGACGGGGTCTGCTCGGTCCATGAACCGCGAGCGCCGTTCCAGACCCACGTGTCACCGCCCGCGTCCCCGCTGGTGTTCAGTCGACCTCCCTGAACCACGATCTCCTGACGATCGGAATCGTAGGCCACCCCAAACTCGTAGCGTGCCGCCGGCCAGCTGCCCCATAGGTTGTGCCAGGTGGCCGGGGAAGTGACCAGTGCAGCAGAGATGGTCACCACCGCGGCGTCCCGGTCCGGGCTCGCCGGCGTCGGCGACGGTTGATCAACGCACCCGTAGCTCGCAGTCCCGGCCAGCACCGCCAGCGTGGCGCCGACTCGTGTCGCTCGGAACTCAAAAGTCGTCATCGATCTTCCCCCGGTCAGTGCCTGCCAAGCGCGGCGCGTTCACATCGCCCGCGGATAGAACCGTAAGCTGGGAACGCATCCGGCAGCAAGATGTTCCGCGCGGCCCGTGAAAATCGACCCTGCTGCTCCGCATCTCGGAGCACAGACACAGGTGCCAATCTCTCGTAAGAACGGCGAAACAAGAGGGCCCGCGGGGTTTTTCTCTAGGGAATGATCCGTCCCACCTTGTTGCCCTCGACTTCTGTAAACCAGAGGTTACCGTCAGGCCCCGCCACGATGTGGTACACGCCGCCCATCGGGCTGGGGAGCTGGAATTCGGTGGCGAAGCCGTTCACGTCCATGCGGCCGATCTTGTTTGGGTAGTTCTCGGTGAACCAGAGGTTCGAGTCAGGCCCGGTCGTGATGTACAGAAGCTGCCCGCCGGTCGGCACGGGGAATTCCCGGATGACCCCGTCCCGGTCGATGCGGCCCACCTTGTTTCCGCCGTATTCGACGAACCACACGTTGCCGTCCGGACCGAGCGCGATGCCCTGGGGCTGGCTGTTGAAGGTTGGGATGGGAAACTCCGTCACCGTGCCTGCGACTCGGTTGACGCGACCGATCTTTCCGACCGCATACTCCGTGAACCAGAGGTTGGTGTCGGCTCCCACTGTAATATCAGCGGGCAGTGCGCCTGGCGTCGGCACCAAGTACTCGACCAGGTTGCTTCCGTCCGTGCCCATCCGTCCTATGGCGTTGCTGGAAGATTCCGTGAACCACATATTTCCGTCCGAACCAGCGACGACGCCGAACGGTCGACTGCCGGCCGCCAGCATGAAGGGTGGCGCCGGCGTCCCGCCAGCATCCATCCGAACGATGGCGTCGCCGCTGGGAAACCAGAAGTTGCGATCCGGTCCCACCGCGATGATCTCTCGCAAGGCGAAAAACGGGCTGGAGAACTCCACGTAGCCGCTGCCCAGGCTGTTGATGCGTGCGATCTTGTTGAGCTGACTCTCAACGAACCACAGGTTACCATCCAAGCCAGTCACGATGCCGAGAGGGCGCGTGTTCGCCGTCGGAATCGTGAATTCGGTGATCCGATCGATGCATCGGCCGGTCTGGTTGCAAAGCTGGAGACCCTCGCAAGTTCCGGGATCCTCCTTCCTGACCACCTGGGCGCAGGTACCCGCGACACCGGTACAGCTTTCACAAGTGCCGCAGTTCGTCTGTGAGCAACACCTTCCGTCGACGCAGAATCCCGACTGGCAGTCGGCTGCCGCTGCGATCGTGCACGGGTCACCAAGCGCTTTTTTCGGCAGGTCGGGTCGGGAATCGGGGATAGCATCCCCACCGCCCGAGTCGACCAGTCCACGATCATTACTCGTATCTTCCGCCAACGACGACTCCGCGCTCGCCTCTCGAATCTCGAAGTCCGGTGGTCGATCCGCCGTCGCGGGCTGGTCCTGTCCACTGTCCATCACGGTCGCCAAGTCGGCGCTGACCCCGTCCTCGCCACCCGCGTCGTCACGCCCGCCGGCGCGCCGAAACCCGTTGCAGGAGGGCCCCGCGGCCAGCAACCAGGAAGCAATCAGCAGGGAAACTGCGAACGTCTTGAGAGACATCTGCTCTTTCCCTTGCTCAGAACCGCCACGCACATTGGACGTGCACAGCCCGCGAAATGGCACAGGCCATCGAGGAACCAACCGGTCCCGTGGCGCTGGGACGAGCAAGGTATAGAATCATCGAAGTCGCCGCCAGCGCTCCTGCGGCACCGTACCCGATGAATGCCAAGGTCCGCGCGCGTCTCCCGGAGTCGTAAAGCTGCGGGCAGCTTTCGCCACCGCGGTCCAAAAGATCGGCGTCGCAACCCAGCGACCCGAAGGAATCGACCTTGTTCTGCCAGACCACATGCTCGACCACCCCGAAGACTAGCGCCGCGCCGGCGAGCCCAGCGGTCGTGATCGTCCAAGGTCCGCGTCGGGCGACTGGCGGCGTGGCCCCTTGGCGCAGCTGACCGCCTCCCCCATTCGTTGCCGCGGGTGTGGGTGGAGACGGCGCGACTTCGGGAACTACCGCGACGACCCTCGACAGAGCGGTCGGCTGCGATGCTTGCGCGCGCAGCTCAACATGTTCGCGCATCAGGGCGCCGGCCCTGACGTGCAGGGTGCGGTTCAAGTCGAGGTGACCGGGCGCCCGGACCTGAAGCGCGACCTCATCGGCGACCAGACTCAGCGGGCCGACCGATGGCAGGCGCCCCGCGGGCTTCCCGTCGAAGAGGACCTCGGCGCCCTCGGGCGTGCCCCAGATCTCGACGGTGCCGATGTGAGTTCGGACGGTGCCTAGTGCGCTTTCCAGGATGGGCCGGTTCTTGGCGATCCAGGGGTCGGTGCCAGCGGCCAAGGCCTTGGTCATGTGCGCCTCCGCGGCGACCCACAGGCCCAGTGCCTGTTCCGCGAGGGCGATCTGCGCGGTCACTCGCGGCGTCTCGTTGATCCGGGCGGCGCGCTGGAACTCGCTGAGCGCTTCGCGATCGCGCCCGCCGCGCCGCAAATCGTTTCCCTTTCTCAGGATCGCATCGACGTCCTCGGCGAGAGCGGTAGCGGCAGCGAGGGCTATCGCCAGCGAAGCTGCGACGGATGCCTGCCAGATCAGTCTCATGCCACCCCCATTGCCCCCGAGAGCGTCAGGGGTGCCTCATCCCCTATATCGGTCGTCGGTGCCACGAGTTGCGCTACGGCCGCCCCCGGCCACGCAAGACAAGACGATCCCCAGATTTGGTTGTGTCCTTAGTTTCGGAACAGCAACAAGGCGTACAGCCTGTAGCAGGTCCATGAGATCCTGTTCAACCTCGGGCAGTGCTCCCGCAAGTGCTCGGAGATGAGAAGAAGAGTGGGCTCGAGCGGCGCGCGCTGCACTACTACCAGGCGCTGGTGCGCGAGGCGCCGGCGTCGGGGGTGCGTGCCGACGCCGACCAGTTCATCGGCGAGCTCGAGCCGGGGCTGGCGCTAGCGGAGGCGCGCGAGCGCCAGGGGCAGATCGACGCCGCGCGCGGGACCGAGGCGTTGCCGCTGGCGCAGACCTTCCTGCGCGACGGGCAGACTGCCGACGCGGCCGCGACCACCGATCGCCTGCGGCGCGAGCTCGACAAGCCGCGAGATCCTGACCGAGGCCTACGCGGTGCGCGGGCGCGCCGCCGCACGCCTGGTCGACGCGCTGGGCGCCGAGGCGCAGTTCAACCGCGCGCTGGAGGTGCGGCCCGCCGCCGAGCTCGTCGTGGCTTGGCTCGCGGAGCTGCGAGCACGCTGGAAAACGACACGGAACGGCCCATTTCACCCCATAGTGCGCGCCCGGGTGCATATCGAATCCCCAAGTACTCGCTCAAGATCGAACGCATCGCTGGCGGCCAACAGAGGTCAATCTGACGGGTAAAACTAAGTCAGTACCATCTTCAGGGCTCCCTGATGACGAAGGCGACCAGCGCGATCGCTCTGCCTGCATCCGGGCCAGGATGTCCTCACTCATCGGACGTCGCTCGCTCGACTCTGCCGGAAAGATCACCGTCCTCAGTATGAGCAGGCGTCGGCGTCGGCGCAGCTTCTCCCAACCCCCGCGACCCGATTGGGGTCCGGAG
>DASRQZ010000162.1:0-20434 GCA_035696125.1 Polyangia bacterium | reverse complement strand
CGGGGCTCGGTTCCGGCCGGGGTTTGCTCCCCCGCGGGCCGTGGCCCGTGGTAGCCTGCCGCCGCTCGGGTGGCGCGCCGGCCAACGCCACCCCCGTTTATCACATCACCGGCGGGGGAATGACCTCACGATGAAGATCGCCATCGGCGCCGATCACGCCGGGTTCCGCTACAAGGAGATCCTCAAGGGCGCGCTCGCGGCGCGCGGGCATCAGGTCGTGGACTTCGGCACCGATTCCGCCGCTGCCATCGACTACCCGCCGATCATGCGGGGCGTCGCCGAGGCGGTGGCGCGCGGCGAATGCGACCGCGGCATCGTGCTCGGCGGCTCCGGCAACGGCGAGGCCATCGTCGCCAACCGGGTGCGCGGCATTCGTTGCACGGTGGCCTGGAGCGTGGAATCGGGGCGCGCCGGGCGCGCCCACAATGACTCGAACGTGCTGGCGCTGGGCGAGCGCTTCGTCCCGGAAGCGGACCTGCTCCCGATCCTCGACGTGTGGCTCGACACCCCCTTCGAGGGCGGCCGGCACCAGCGGCGCATCGACCTGATCGACGCCGGCTGACCCATGTAGGATCCGCGCCTTCACCGCGAAAGAACCTGGGGCGGCTGGCGTCTCCCGCCGCCAGCGAGGCGTGGGCGTGGGCGTTCGGTCAAGGGATGGTTTCAGTCCCGAGTAACTTGCGTAAACGACCCGATTCGTCGCTGACGGCTCCCGGCGCGTCTGTTTAAGATTGGGGGCGAAAGGGGAGGAGGTGTGGCCATGAGAATGACGACCGAGGAACCTTTGTCATCGAGCGACGCGCGCGATGCCATCCTGTCGCGACACGAAGAGCTGCGTGGGTTGGTGAGCGAGACCATTCATTGGGCGGAGGGAGCCACCAGCTCGGAGCGAGAGCTCGAGCCGCTGCGCGCGCACGCACGCGAGCTCTACGAGGCCTTCGAAGACCACGTGGAGTTCGAGGAAGAGTTGCTGGCCACCGCGTTGCGCGACGTGATCGGTTGGGGGGATGTCCTGCAGGCCCAGATGCACGAGGGTCACGCCAAGCAGCGGGCCACGCTGGCCTCGGCGTTCTCCGCCCTGGTGCCGGGTAGCCTGTCGCGCGCGCGCGTGGTGGAGAGCGTCCGCACCTTTGCCGACACCTTGCTGCGCGACCTCAAGAGCGAGGAGCGCTGCCTGCTGTACGCCGACCTGGACGCCATCGCCACCGACAGCCAGGGTGGTTGAGCGAGCTTCTGACCAGGAGTCTCGGAGACTGGTGTTAAACGCAGCGGGCGGGCTTCGGGCTTCGGGCTTCAGGAAAGTCTGTCGACCGTGTGGAAGGCGCGCCCCCTTCCATTCCTGAAGCCTGCAGCCTGAAGCCCGCTTGACACCAGTCTCCTAGAACATCAACGAGCCTTCGAGCAGCAAGGACCACACCCGGGTCCCCTCGACGCGGAAGCGCCGGCCCGGGTTGTCTATCGTCTCGCGATAGGTCGGGTTCTTCTCGGCGGGGTTGGAGAGCTGGACCGCGTTGTCACCGTCGCGGTCCACGCCGGCGTTGGCGAAGGTGATGAAGTGCGGCAGGTCCAGCGCCAGGCCGAACAGGCCCCGGAAGCGGAGGTAGCGTCCGACCTGGATGTTCAGGCCGGCGTCGCCGCCGAAGGTGGAGTAGGCCTCGGTCTCGGTGACCCCGGGGTGCGGTGAAGCGTTGCCGCCGTCGGAGTCGATGCCGAAGGCGCCGCCCGGCATGCCGGGGTCGCTGCGGCACTTGCTGGCGTCGGTCGCGCACTGGGGCGAGCCGGCCAGCGCCTCCCACAGCTCGCTGTGGCTGCGGCCGTAGAAGTGATGGTCCATCCGCCCGCGCACCTCCACGGTGACGCGCTGCTGGGCGCTCGGCTTCTCCCAGGCGATCTGCTCGACGCCGATCTGCACGCCGGCGCGCTGCTGCGGCTCGACGGCGGTCTGCCCGCCCATCGGGTAACGCTGGAAGGGGCTGCCGTTGGTGCGCACCGGCAACATGTAGAAGGCGCCGAAGTAGGGGTCGAAGCTGCGAAAGCGCCGCGACACCATGGTCGACCAGAGCAGCTGGTGGTAGCCGAGCCCCACCGCGGTGTTGGCGCCGGGGTCCAGCCAGTCGAAGCGCATGTCCTTGCCGACGTCTAGGCGTGCGTCGAAGCCCAGCGTCCAGGTCGGCTTGGTGTCGTCGCGCGCCTGGTTGAAGGCCGCCCAGGTCAGGCCCAGGCCCAGGTACTCGAGCCCGCGCCGGGTCGGTCCGCGAAACACCGTCGGCTCGCCCGCGTAGGAGCGGCCCGGATGCTGGGCGTCGATGCCGTAGCTGACCGGGTTGGAGGCGCGGTTCACCGGCAGGATCCCGTCGCGCAGGACGGTCGAGTTGCTGGCGTCGACGCAGTTCGGGACGACCTCCTGCTGGGTCACCGGGTCGAACTCGCCGGGGTAGTGGCAGTCGGCGCCCTGGCTCTGATCGAAGTCCAGGCGGCGATCGTCGCCGAGCACGATGGGCGCCTCGACGTGGAGGCCGAGGTCCCACAGGATGCCGAAGTCGGCGCGCAGGTTGAGCACGTTGCGGGTCTGCACATACTGCAGATCCTTGATGAGCTCGCTGCGGGTCAGGGTGTCGCCGTTGGGCGCGGTGCGGGTCACCACCGCCTCGCGCTTGATGAACGCGCTCTTGGCGTCATGCAGCCAGGACAGCGTGAGGTTGAAGTCGAAGCGGTTGTCGTCGTCCAGCGCCGAGACCACCCGCGTGACCTCGGCGGCGGTCGCGGCGCGCGCCGGCAGCAGCGCCACCATCGAGGTCAACGCCAGCATCAGCGTCAGCGCGCCGTGGCCGATCCACCATCTGCCCAGGCGAGATCCGGGCACCGGTTGCCGTCGCTTGCCGCTCACAGGAGTGGCGCGACGATAACACAACGCCCGCGATCCGAAAGCGTCCCTGCCCCTCGGAGAGGTGAAACGCCAGGACGCCACGACGCCAAGATCCGGACCACGAGAACACCGAACGGTTTGAATGAGCCGTCATCACCCGGCCTCGGGCCTCGGGCCTCGAGCCTCAGACCTCTGGAGGACTTTTCACTGGAGGTCCGAGGCCCGAAGCCAGAGGCGCCTTCAAGGCGCGGTGGCCCACCTTCCAAACCGTTCGGTGTTCTAGAAGGTCCGGACTTGGTGGCGTTCTTGGCGTCCGTGGCGTTTGACCGACTCTACCGGCGTCAACCTTCGGCGTCGCCGGGCTTGCTGATCTCGCGGTCGCGCAGGCCAAACTCCTTCATCTTCGTCTGCAGACTCTTGCGCGAGATCTTCAGCTTGCGCGCCGCCTGGGTGACGTTGCCGCCGGTCTCGTCGAGCGCGCGCTGAATGAGCTCGCGTTCCACTCGCTCGGTCTCGGCGCGCACCGCCTCCTTGAGCGAGCTGGCGGAGGTCGACGTCGGCGCCGGGACGGGCGTGCCCACGCCCGCGCTCGCCGCCGGCGATCCGACGGCCGCGTGGCTCCCGGTGACACGTCCGCTGTCCTCGCCCGACGCCGACGCCGGCGCGGGTCCCAGGTGAAAGAGCTCGGGCGGAAGCTCCTCGACCCGAATCTCGGGCCCTTCGCAGAAAAGGATGGTCCGCTCCATCACGTTCTCGAGCTCGCGAATGTTACCGGGCCAGTTGTAGGCCATCAGACGCTGCACGGCCTCGGGCGCGATGCCGGTCACCTGTTTCTTCAGCCGATCGTTGAACTTGGCGATGAAGTGGCTGGCCAGGAACGGGATGTCCTCGCGCCGGTCGCGCAGCGGCGGCAGGTGCAGCGGCACGACGTTGAGCCGGTAGTACAGGTCCTCGCGGAAGCCGCCGTTGGCGATGTCCTGCGCCAGGTCGCGGTTGGTGGCGGCGACCAGCCGCACGTCGACCTTGATGGTCTTGATGCCGCCGACCCGCTCGAACTCCGACTCCTGCAGCACGCGCAGCAGCTTGACCTGCATGTCGATCGGGATCTCGCCGATCTCGTCCAGGAACAGCGTCCCGCCGTGCGCCAGCTCGAAGCGCCCGGGCTTGGCACCGACCGCGCCGGTGAAGGCCCCCTTGTCGTAGCCGAACAGCTCCGACTCCATCAGGGTCTTGGGGATGGCCGCGCAGTTGATCTTGATGAACGGTCCGGTGTGGCGCGACGAGTTCTCGTGCAGCGCGCGCGCGATCAGCTCCTTGCCGGTCCCCGATTCGCCGGTGATCAGCACGGTCGACGGCGTGTCGGCCACCTTCTCGACGGCGACGAAGATCTGGCGGATGGCTCCCGACTGGCCGATGAGGCGGAAGCGTCCGCGCCCTGCTGGCACCTCGGGCGAGGCGTCGCGTCGCGCCAGCGCGTAGGTGTTCATCGCCTTGCTGACGATCTGGCGGATCTGCTCCTGCTCGAACGGCTTCTCGAGATAGTCGAAGGCGCCCAGCTTGACCGCCTCGACGGCGTTCTCGACCGATCCGTGCGCGGTGATCATCACCACGGGCACGTCGGGGTAGTCGGCCGACAGCTTCTTGAGCAGACCCATGCCGTCGAGCCCCGGCATCTTGAGGTCGGTGATCACGGTGTGCACGTTCTTGCTCATCCCGGACAGCGCCTCGATCCCGTTGGCGGCGGTGATCACGTCGTAGCCTTCGCGCCGCAGGATCGCCTCCAGCACGCGGCGCATGTTGAGCTCGTCGTCCGCAATCAGCACGCACTTGTGGGGGGCTTCGACAGTCACGGTGCGCGCAGTCTACCCTTTTCGACCTCCCGCGGTGGCGCGTGCCGCCGCGGGCACCGGCGGCGGCGCGGGCGGCCCGGGTGGCGGTAACCGGGTGGGGACGGGCGGCGGCGGCGGTTTCTTGCTATCGGGCCGCGGCGCGATGACGCGCGTGGAGTCCGACTTGGGCTCGGAGAAGGCCGCATAGGCCGCATAGGCGTCCGATTCGATCGGCAAGAGCACCGTGAAGGTCGCCCCCTCGCCCGGCTGCGAGCGCACCTCGATGGTGCCGCCGTGGTTCTCGATGATGCGCTGGCTGATGGGTAGCCCGAGGCCGGTCCCCTTCTCCTTGGTGGTGAAGAAGGGGATGAACAGGTTGCGCTGGTCGCCGGGTGGGATTCCGACGCCGGTGTCACGAAACCGCACCTCGAAGAAGGCCGCGGCGGCACCCCGGCGGGTCGCGCGGCGCAGGCTGGTCGAAACCAGCAGGCGCCCGCCTTGCGGCATGGCCTGCAGCGCGTTCAGCGACAGGTTCAAGAACACCTGCAGGAGCTGCTCGGCGTCGGCGCGCACCGGCGGTAGCCCGTCGGCGTAGCTGGTGACGATCTCGACGTTGTGGCCGCCCTGCTCCTTGTTGAGCAGCTGCAGGGTCTTGCGCACGACATCGTTGACCTCCAGCGGTCGCTGCTCGCCGCGGTAGGGTCGGGCGTAGTCGAGGAACTGCGACACGATCTTGTTGAGGCGGTTGACCTCCTCGACGATGATGTCCAGGAACTCGCGCGTGTTGTCGGGCGGGTGCGCGGCCCCGGGCTGCAGCAGCTGCGCCGCCCCCTTGATCGACCCCAGCGGGTTGCGGATCTCGTGCGCCAGGCCGGCCGCCATCTGCCCCAGCGCCGCCAGGCGGTCGCGCTCCTTCATGCGCTCGTAGACCTGCGAGTTCTGCAGGGTGACGCCGATGGTGGTGGCCACGCCGCGGAACAGCTCGATCTCGTCCGACGAATAGGCCTCGCGCAAGCGCTCGTCGCGCAGCACCAGGGCGCCCAGCAGCTGGTCCTCGCCGCTGAACCCCAGGGCGACCGAACCGTTCATCTGCTCCAGCGTGCGCAGCATCAGCTGAAGGCTCTCGCGCTCCTCGGTCGAGACCGTGCGGCGGGCCGCGATCTCGCGCTCGAGCCCCTCGAGCGAGATGACCCCGGCACGGCGCAGGCGCTCGAAGAACGCGCGGTGGGTGATCGCGTCGAAGCGCCCTTCGGGGCGCGGGCCGACGTGGCCGGCCAGCTCGTAACCCGACCCGTCGGGGTCGACGAGGTAGATCGACGCGTGGGTGATGCGGCGCGAGTCTTCCAGCGCCGACAGCACGCGCGGCACCAGCGCGCGCATGTCGATGACATTGGCCAGGTCGGCGCGCAGGTTCTCGATGCGCCGTGTGAGCTCGTACTTCTCCTGGAACATCCAGCGGTTGATCGATCCCTCGACCCGCCCGCGCAACGGTTCCAGCAGGATGGCGATGGCCGTCGACGCCAGCAGCGTGTTGAAGAAGAACAGGCCGTGCTCGTCCGGGCCGACCCAGCCGACCAGCACGCCGTAGATCAGCGTGAGGATGAAGACCAGCGTCCCCAGCACCACCATGCGCCCCAGCAGCTCGTTCAGGTCGAGCAGCCGGTAGCGCACCAGGTTCTGCGACAGGAAGTAGAGGTAGACGATGATGAAGATGTTCCCGAACAGCGGACCGCGCGGCAGCGCCTCGAGCAGCGCCGAGGTCACGGTGGCGACGCCGCCCACGACCAGGTAGAGCAAGCGGGTCTTCTCGACCCGCGACGGGGTGACGCGGTAGCGCTGGTAGAGGTAAAAGACCGACAGATAAAGGCCCGCGAAGACGTAGGCCAGAAAGGCGATCCCGAACCAGGTGCTGTTGTGCAGCGGCTCGATGAAGCGCGAGAAGCAGAGCACCGTGTAAAAGATCCCGGCCCCCACCACCGTCGAGCGACTGAGCGGCGGCGGTCCCGCCTCGTCGCCCAGGAAGGCCTGGAAGAAGCGCTGCGCCGTGGCCGGCAGCGACACCGCGACCAGCAGCGACGCCCAGTAAAAGATACCGGGGTCGTAGCGCTTGGCCAGGAAGGCCAGGAAGCAATAGAGCGCGATGTTGAACGAGAAGGTCGCGAACAGGACGTGGGCGCGCCGGCGTGGCTCGCGCAGCAGCACAGACCCGCCGATGGCGAAGCTGACGATGGCCGCGACCAGCGCGGAGACCGGCTGAATACTCAAAGTCCCGGGATTTTACCCCGGATTCGTCACGGAACGGTCACGCCCCCGTTTTGCTGAGGGCGCCGCCGCCTGCTATGTTCCAGGAGTTGGCCTGGACCGAAAATAGCGGCTTCGGAGCGAACGGTTTTGCCTCCAGGCGCTGGCGCGCGCTTGACCTTGGGTGCGGGCGCCAAAGGGCGCTGGCGCGCGACGCGTCGCTGCGGTGGCCTGCCCGGGTGACCAATGACCGATAGCGCCGTGCTGGTTCTGAACCGTCACTACCAGCCGATCCACGTCACCAACGCCAAGCGCGCGTTCACGCTGCTTTACCTGGGCGTCGCGCGCGTCATCGACCGGGAGTTCAAGACCTTCGACTTCGACAGCTGGGCGCAGCTGTCCGACGAGATGTCGAGCGGCGACACCATCAAGACCGTCCACCGGGCCATCCGCATCCCGCGCGTGATCGTGCTGCAGCTCTACGACCGCATCCCCAAGACCAAGGTCCGCTTCTCACGCCACAACATCTACATGCGCGACGGCAACACCTGCCAGTACTGCGGACAGGAGCTGCCGCGCTCGGAGCTCAACCTCGACCATGTGGTGCCGCGCGCGCAGGGCGGCCGCACGACCTGGGAGAACGTGGTCTGCTGCTGCATCGACTGCAACCTCACCAAGGCGGCGCGCACGCCGGAGCAGGCCAAGATGAAGCTGCTCAAGGTGCCGGCACGCCCGCGCTGGACCCCCACCTTCCGCACCAACGGCGGCAAGGTCCGCTACCGCGAATGGCTTCCGTTCCTCGGTCTACCAGACGCTTCGTACTGGAACGTCGAGCTCAAGGACGAGTAGAGCGCCACGCGCTTCGGCCGCGAAGTCGCGAGCGGGAACGCTCGGGTACACTCTCCGGCCAATGAGAGGGTTCATCCTGGGGCTGCTGGTCGCGGGCGTCGGCGTCGGTGGATACCTGTACTGGAAGCAGCGGATGGCGGCCCCGCCCGTGACCGCGGTCGCCGACGGCGGCGCGCCGACCAGGGACAGCAAGGAGAAGAAGAAGAAGCGCCGCCGGGGCGCCGCGCGGCTGGCGCGCATTTCGGATCCCGGCACGCCCGCGGGATCGGCGTCGACGCCGTCATTGGATCCCGGCCCACCCGAGCCGGAGCCGATCAGGCTGAGCCCGTCCGACCTCAAGCTGGTCAGCCAGGGCGACGACCTGTCGCGGCCCGACGTGATCCGCATCGACATGTCGGATGACAGCGGCAGCCATGAGCTGACCCAGGACGAGATCGATGACCGTTTTCGCGCGCGCGAGGAGTCGATCTTGAGCTGCATCCTCCGCGCGCGCCCCGACGAGGAGACCTACGTCCCCGGGCGGGTCACGGTGAAGTTCCGCATCCAGCGCAGCGGCAACGTGCGCGGGGTGCGCGTCGAGGCGCCGGCGATCCTGCAGAAAGGTGGCATCTACGGCTGCATCAAGGGGGTGGTCGGCGGCATCCGGTTTCCACCCTCCAATGGCAGCCAGGTGGTGTCCTACCCGTTTTCGCTGACGTAGAATGTAGTGGTGGGAGTCGACGGAAATCTGCTGGTCGGCTGGGAGCGCAGCGCCGGCTTGCGCGCCCCCCGCGCCCCCGAAGAGGGCGCGCTGGTGCCCAACGGCACCGGCTATCTGCTGGCGGTAGGGCCGCCGGCGCAACGGCTGCAGCCGCGCGCCTGGGCGGCGGCGCGTTGGGCGGCCGCGATGGCGGTGCCGGTGGTTCTGGCGATGCCGTTCCTGCTGGTACCCGCGCCCTACGGACTGGCCGGCGTGGCGGCGCTGGGGGCGCTGGCTTGCTGGTTGCCCCGCGCGGCGCTGGGCGGGCTGGCGCGCGCTCGCCTGATGCGGCGCCTCGCGCGCGCGCGGCTCTGGTCGCCGGGCCAGCGCGACGGCGTGCCATCGACCTCCGCGGGCCGGGTGGTGCGCGTGCGCGGCATCATCGCCGCCCAGGCGACGGTGCCCAGCCTGTTCACCAACCGCGCGGTGGTCATGGCCACCAGCGCGTGCGCGGGCGCCGCGGAGACGCGCGGTATCGACTTCGCGGTCGAGCTCGACGGGGGGCATCGCCTGTGCGTGCCGGCGCGCGACGCGATCCTGCTGGGGCGGGCCCAGCGCGTGCGCGGCCAGCCCACCTGCGGGCCGGTCGCGTTGAGCCTGGTCGCCGGCAAGTGGCGGCTGCGCTCGGCGCTGCTGTCCGCCGACGGCTGGCTGGCGCGGCTGGTGGGGCTGGCGGCGCGCGAGCTGACGCTGAGCCCGGGCGACGAGGTCGAGATCGCCGGGGTGGTCGACATCGAACCCGATCCCGACGCGCACCGTGGCTTCGAGCGCGCGCCCGCGATGCGTGCGGTCATGCGCCCCGTCGGGGGCTGGCCG
Source organism: Polyangia bacterium (assembly GCA_035696125.1). Classification (GTDB taxonomy): domain Bacteria; phylum Myxococcota_A; class Polyangia; order Fen-1088; family Fen-1088; genus DASRQZ01. The sequence continues at coordinate 11,094 of DASRQZ010000162.1, read as the reverse complement.
GTGATCGTGTGCCGGCGCGATGACGCCGACCCGCCGGCGACCAGGCCGGCGACGCCGATCAAGCCGACGACGCCGACCAGGCCGGCGGGGCTTCTCCGATCGGGCGCGGCACGGTAACGTCCGCGCCGGAATGATCGGCGTCTTCGACTCTGGCTTCGGCGGACTGACCGTGCTGGAGGCGCTGATCGAGCGGCTGCCGCGCTTCGACTACTACTACCTGGGCGACAGCGCGCGCGCGCCCTACGGCGCCCGCAGCCCGGACGTGATCTACGAGTTCACCCGCGAGGCGGTCGAATTCCTGTTCGACGCCGGCTGTCCGCTGGTGATCCTGGCCTGCAATACCGCTTCGGCACGCGCGCTGCGCACCCTGCAGCAGCGCCATCTGCCGGCGCGGCGGCCGGACCGCCGCATCCTGGGGGTGGTGCGACCGTCGGCCGAAGCGCTGGCAGGGCTACCGCCCGACGCGGCGCCCGGGGCGGTCGCCACGGTGTCGGCGCGCGGCACGGTGGCGGTGCTGGGCACGACGGGGACCATTGCCTCCGATTCGTATCGCCTCGAGCTCGACAAGCTCGCGCCCGCGCTGCGCTTGATCCAGCAGGCCTGCCCGCTGTGGGTGCCGCTGGTCGAGGAGGGGGAGCTCGCGGGCGCGGGCGCGGAGTACTTCCTGCGCAAGTACCTGGAACCGGTGCTGGCGGCGGCGCCCGATCGGATCCTGCTCGCGTGCACCCATTACCCGCTGCTGCTGCCGGCGATCCGCGCGATCGTCGAGAAGAACGCGGTGGCCGGAAGGGGAACGACCACGCCGACCACGGCGACGCCCACGGAGATTCTGGTGCAGGGGGAGATCGTCGCCTCGCGGTTGGCCGAATGGATGGTTCGCCACCCGGAGATGACCGCGCGCCTCGGTCAGGGGGGCGCGCGGCGCTTCGCGACCACCGACGATCCGCGCTGGTTCGCGGCGCGAGCGGCCGCATTGCTGGGGCACGCGATCACTGTCGAGAAGGTCCACCTGGCCGCCCGGTCCTGAGCCCGGCCCGTACGCGCGCGTAGGGCCAGATCCCGGGCACGCAAGGGGTTGTCTTGCAGGGGCAGGTTGCCAGGTTCCCAGCACAACCACTGGAACCGAGGTTCCAAAGGAGCTCTCCATGATCCGTTCCCGACTGATGTCTCTACTGGGCGCCGGCACCTTCTCATTCGCGCTGCTCGCCGCGCCGCTGGTCCTCGCCGAGACCAGCGCCGCCGAGAAAGAGGGCAACCGCATGGAGAAGAAGGGCAACGCCGAAGAGAAGGCGGCCAATGCGGAAAAGGCCAAGGGCGCCGCCATGGAGAAGAAGGGCAAGGCCATGGAGGAGGCGGGCGACAAGGCTGACGACAAGCACATGGAGAACGCCGGCAAGAAAATGAAGAAGAAGGGCAAGGCCATCGAGAAATCCGGCGAAGCGCACGGCGACGCCGCCGAGGCCATGGAGAAGGCCGGTAACAAGAGCGAGAAGGCGGGCGTGGAGTCGCGCAAGGACGCCGCCAAGGCCAAGGCCGACGCGACCAAGTAGGGACACTCGACGGACGTCCCTCCGCAAGGCCTGCCCCCTCCCTCACCCTCCCCCGCGGCGGACCGCGGGAGAGGGAATCGGATCCGGTCCCCGTCGCGGATCCCTTTCCGGTCCCCTCCCCCGTCCTCGTCGTCCTCGGGGGAGGGCTAGGGAGAGGGCAAGCCTTGCGGAGGGGTGCGATCGACCCGTCCGGCCGCCACCCTCTCCCGCACGTGGTCCACGATCCTTCGCGCCTGGTCCAGCACCGTGAGGTCGGGTTTGCCGATCGCGATCAACGCTGGCGGCGCCGCCGGTGTCTCGCGCAGCACGCGCGCCGCCGCGCGAATCTCCTCGGGTGCGCCGTCATCGCCGGCCAGCGCCACCACGTGGTCCATGTAGCTGCGTCCGAACTTCGCGTCGGGCGCGCGCGCGAGCGCCAGCAGCGCATTCCACGCCATGCCCGCGGCGCGCCGCGCGTGGGTCACGCCGGCGCGCACCGCGCGGCGACCCAGGGTCTCCTCACAATGGAGCAGCTCGGTATCGGCGGCCGCCAGCCACTCCTCGGCGGTCAGGCGATGTAACCAGTGGCTGGGATCTGGTCCGGTCATCTCGCGAACCCCCCGTCGCTGCGTCGCCCGTCAATCCCACCCGTCGACCAGCGCGTGCGCGCGGCCGAGGTCCTCCTCGGTGTCGATCTCGCGCCAGCGGCCGTCGATGAAGATCGGCACCAGCGCCACGCCGTCGTCGGCCATCTGGTTGAACGCGTCCGACAGATACGCCTGGCGCAGCGTCGCCGCCTGGCCGAAGGGCTGGTCCATGCCGCGCGCCCGCGCCCGCGCCCATACGCCGGCCAGCGCCGCCGCTCCCGCCGCCGACAGCTTGGCCAGGCCGATGAACTCGCCTGCGGCCCGCTCGGCGGGCACGACCCGCTTGCCGACGCGGCGGACGCGGGGCCCGTCGGGGGTCTCCTCGACGGCGACCAGCTCGGCCTCCGACACGGGGTGCTGCACGCGGCCGGCGTAGGCGTCCTGCCAGCGCCGATCGACGACGAGCGCAACATCCGCGGTCGAGGCGGCCACGCGCTGGGCGTGCTCGGTCGCGAACACGATGTCCGAATACGAGAACAGAAACCCGCCCGCCATCTCGTGCTCGGCGTAAAGCAATGAGGTGAGGATGTTGTTCTGCTCCCACTCAGGGTTCTCGACAAAGCGCACCGGCACCGGCACCGGCGCTGACGCTGACGTTGACGCGAACGCCGACGTGGATCTCGGCTGGATGCGATCACCCAGGTATCCGCGCACGATCACCACGTCGTCGGCGCCCGCCGCCGCCAGGGCGGTCAGCTGGCGGTGCAGGATCGGGCGGCCCGCGATGGCGACCATGCACTTGGGGATCTCGGCGGTCTCGGGTCCCAGGCGCCGGCCGCGGCCCGCGGCGACGATGATCGCCTTCACGGCGCCGCCGGCCCCCGTCCCAGGCGCAGGGTGATGCCCAGCAGCGACCGTGCTGCGTAGGCGCCGTTCATCAGGAGGTAGGCATGCAAGAAGATGTCAATCCGATCGGCCAGCGCGACGAAAAGAATGTAGCTCGGATAGTGGATGATGAGCTTGCCCAGCGCCTCGAGCGCGCGCAACGGCGACAGCCCGCCTGCGGGCGGGGCCGCTTCGAACCCGGCGCCGTAGTCACCCGCGCCGGTGCCGACCTTGGCCCCGGTCGCGGCGGCGTATTCGGGCCGGCGCAGGAAGGTGGTGAGGCTGATCGCGGAGGCGACGATCACCAGCCCCAGCAGGGCCTCGACCAGCCACCAGGTCCGGGCGCTGGCCAACCAGAGGCGGATTCCCACCGCGGCGATCAGCAGGAACGCTTTGAGCTCGTCCATGAGAAAGTCCAGGTGCGCGCCGACCGGCGACGACGTGCCCTTGAGGCGGGCCAGCTGGCCGTCGGCGCAATCGAGCACGTAGGACAGCTCGATGACCGCCACGGCGATGATCAGGTTGCGCCACCCGGCGCCCAGCGCCATCAGCACGGCGCCGCCCGCGAACACCACCAGCGTCAGCAGGGTGATCTGATTCGGTGTGATCGGCGTCGCGCGCAGGGGCACCAGCAGCACGGCGGCCAGCGGCCGTGCCACGAAGCGATTCCAGAGGATGTCCTTGGGCTTGCGCGTCCGCCGGTAGACCTCGGCGACCTGGCCAAACATCAGTGCGCGAGCACGCCCACCAGCTGGTAGATACCCAGCAGCGCGAGGCCGAAGAGGAATCCGACGCCCACGTAGGTCCAGACCGGGATGCCGCGTGACTTCTTGGCGGTCGAAGCGCGCACCGGAGCGGTTCGGTCCTCCATCACCGCCCCCTTGACCGGCACCACCTCGGCCGGGGCGGACGGTCCGCCGTATCCCTGAGGGGTTGTCCGGCTCGCCTCGGCCGTGGTGCCGACCGCTGCAGCCAGATGCTGGGCGCCCGGGGCCGACTCGCCGCCGCTGGGTGGCATGATGATCGCCGGCGCCGGGACCACCGTCTTGCGGGCTCCGGTCTTGCGCTCGGTCCGTTGCGACGCCTGTTCGGCCGGGGTCGCCTGCGCGGCCGCCGCCCGCACCGCCTTGGCGCGCTCTTCCGCGGCCTTTTCGGCCGGTTTGTCGGGCATGCGCGGCGCAGGCACGCCGAAGATCGTCTTGATCGATCCCTGGCGGTCGTTGGTCAGCGCCGCTGGCGCGCTGCCCGCCGCCATGGCCGCTGGGGAGGTGGTCGGGGCCGCGGCCGGTGGCGCCGCGCTGGCCGAGGGGGCGGCGCTGGGACCCGAAGCAGGGCCGCTGGTCTGGCGGGTGACCGCCGCGGCGGCTTCGGCGGCCTTGAGGCCCGCGAGATCCAGGGCCGGCATGCCGAAGATGGTCCGGGTGGCGTGGGTGCTCACGGGCGCGCGCGCGGGTGCCGCTGGTGCCTGGGGCGCGGGCGGCGCGGGGGCCGGTGGCCGCGCCGCCGGGGCCGTGGCTGCTGGTGGCCGGGCCGCCGCCGGGGTCGCCGGCGATCGAGCGGGGGCCTGGGCGGGAGCGGGCGGGGCGGCTGCGGGAGCGGGAGCGGGCGCCGCCTTGACCACGCGTGGAATGGCCTCGGGCATGTTGAGCGGAGGCACGGTCAGGCGGTAGTTGCCCGACGCCCACTGCATCACCTCGGCCAGCCGCTCCGGCGCGTCGATGCCACCGACGGTGACGCCGTTGATCTCGCCCTTGCGGTACTCGACGCGGGCGGTGTCGCTGCCGCGCCAGACCTCGATGCCGCAGGTGATCACGTACTGTTCGCAGTAGCGCATGAGGTGCGCCAGCGGACGCGAGTCCAGCGTGCCCGAGTCGGGTCCCGGGCTGGCCAGGTCGCCGTCGCTGGGGTTGGGCAGCCGCGGTTCGATGCGGAACCGGGCGCCAGGGACCGCGCGCAGCTTGTCGATGGCATCCTCGGTCGACTTGCCGGCGAACAGAGCCTCCGCGATGCCGCCCGCCAGCAGGTGGACCTCGCCCAGGGGGGTGTCGCCCTTGGCGGGCAGGACCTCGATGCGCACGGGCCAGGCCGGACCGGCCAGGAAGGCGACGAGATCGTCGAGCGAGCCGCCCTCCCACTCGGTCACATTGGTGGGGACAGCGGCGTCGCCGGCAGCCTGCGCCGGACGCAACGGGCTCCGGCAGATCGGGCACATGAGCCCGGCGGCGCCTTCAGGAGCCTGAAAACTCAGCTGACAATTACTGCAAGCGACCTGCATGCCCGTGCCTCCGGCCTTGAGCCACACCGGTGCGCGGCGGGCGGTTCGGATATTGGTACTGATATTTCAAGGAGCCGTCTCCGCGGTCTCGTCGCTGCCGGTGTCGCTGCCGGCGTCGCTGCCGGTCGCCCCCGCCGAGCCACCAGCGCCGCCGGTGTCGTCGCCGGCGTCGTCACCGCCCTGGCCGCTGCTGCCACCCACTCCAGGAGGGGCCTCGAATCCAGCTCCGGCATCGGTGCCATAGTACATGTCAATGGGTGTGCTTGACGAACAGGCGAGCGAGATCGCCGACGCCGCCCCGATCAGGGCCGTGCCCCGGAAGATTCGCCGACGCCACATGGCAAAGCACGGTAGCAAGGTGGGGGGGCCTCCGCAACACTTTGAGAGGTGAGCGGCCCTACAGCGGGAGCGTCCAGATGACCGTCGATCCCGCCCTGTCTCGTCGTGTCTCGTCCGCATCGGCGCGGGCATGGGCGAAAATGGCGCCCTGGGTGGTGGGCGTCTTGTCCGTCCCGAAAGTCCGGAATGAGCGACACCGGCGCAGATGCTGGGCGGCAAAGGGTCGGGACGGGGAGCACGGACCCCGACGGAGCCGGTCACCTGTGGGCGTTCCACTGCTGGTGTCCGTGTTCGTCGTCTGGCGTCGTTGTCTTCGTGATACGGTTCGCGGTATCAGGCGTCGATTTCCCGTGCCTTCTCCAGACCGCGCCTCTTCAGCAGGTTTTGCAGCACGCCTTGCGCGCGTTGGTCTCGAGCAGCGGCAACGGTCGTTACGGTGGTTTCGGGGCAACGCTCATTGCGGCAGCGGCGCGGCACGTAGGCGAGCAAGCAGGCGACCAAGCAGGCGACAAGGACGGCGCGGATGAAAGACTGGCCCCCCTCACTCATCGAAAGGATCAAGGGCCGCCAGGCGGTGCTGGTCGCCGGCCTCGGTTGCTCGCGATTGGCGGGCGGGCCCGGGTGGGACGATCTCGCCACGCGCCTCGCCGCCTGGCTCGAGGGCGAGTCGGAGCGGGCGTTGGTGCTGGCCCTCGTCAAGAACGGGCGACTCGGCGCCGCGATCGCGTTCTTGCGCGCCAAGCTTTCGGACGACGTCGTTGCCGAGGTGCTCAAAGACGCATTCCCCCCGCAGGCCAAAGCATCGGACGAGCTGGCGTTGATTGCGCGCATTCCCTGGCGCGCGGTCATCACCACCGGCTTCGACGACCTGTGGAGCGGGCTCTTGATCGACGACGCGGGCCAATCGTTGCCAACGTTCCTGGCGCGCGACGCGCAGGCGCTGGAAAAGCATCGCGGACGCTTCCTGTTGCAGCTGTGCGGCAGCGTGGCGATGCCCGAGACGTTGTGCTTGTCGCCCGCCGATCTGCGGCGGCGGGTGACGCCGACCGGTATCACCGACGTGGTGGCTCACCTTCATGAGCGCTGGTCCTTCGTGCTCCTGGGCTTCGGCCTGCCCGATCCAGATCTCGAGCTGGTGTCGCGCCGGCTGCTGGGCGCCAATCGATCCAGCGTCGAGCATTTCCTGATCTATCCAGGCGACGCCGGCTTCGAGGCCGACCTCGTCGCCGCCGAACAGGGCCTGACGCCGGTGCCCAGTAACGGCACGCTGGAAGAGATCGTCCGCGCGCTGGGCGAGGCCTGGAACAGCGTGGCCGCCGAGGCCCGCCCACCCCAGGAGGACATCGAGGCCTGGCTGGAGATCTGGGGGCGCGACACCTCCGACGACGAGGCGCGCGCGGTGCTCCGGCGTGCCGAGGATCGCCTGCGCGCCGCCAAGGAGTGGGACAAGGTCGTCGACCTGCTGCTCAGCCAGATCGAGCGCCTGCCCGCGCCCGCCGAGCAGATCGTGCCGCTGCGCGAGCTGGCCCGGGTCTACGACGCCGAGATGGAGGCGCCCGACCGCGCGTTCGCCGCAGCCACGGCCGCCTTTCGCCTGGACCCCGACGCGCCCGGTTTGCTGCAAGACCTGCTACGCCTGGCGGGCCGCGCCGGCGCGTGGGGCGACCTGGCCACCGAGTACGCCGCGATCGTCGGGGGGATCGCCAGCCCCGCGGCGCGCGCCCGCCATACGCTGGAGCTGGGTCGCATCTACGCCGAGGAGCTCAACCAGTACGATCCCGCCGTCGCGACCTACCAGCAGGTGCTGGCCATCCAGCCGGCGGGCGAGGTGGGCGGCCCGGCGCGCGCGCAGGCCTCGGCGGCACTGGTCGATCTGCTGGGCAAGCAGGAGAAGTGGCCCGAGCTGGCCGAGGCGCTGAGCGCGGTCGCCGCCAGCGGGGACGGGAGCGATCCGGCGCGCGAGATCGCGCTGCGCCTGCAGCTGGGCGAGGTGCAGGCGACCCGGCTCGCCGACATCGACGGCGCCATGGAGACCTACGAACGGGTGCGCGAGCTGGACCCGACGTCGATCCGGGCGCAGGAGGCGCTGGAGCCGCTCTACCGCAAGAAGGAGCGCTGGCCCGACCTGGCCCGCCTGCTGGAGGACAAAGGCAAGAACACCACCGATCCCGAGGAGGCAGCGCGCATCCGCGCGGCGCGCGCCGAGGTGCTGGAGCGCGCCGGCGACGTCGACGCTTCGATCGCGACGCTGGAGGCGGTGGTGGCGAGCGATCCCGGCAACCGCGCGGCGCTGCGCTCGCTGGAGAAGCTGTACGACAAGCAGGGGCGCGACCAGGACTACCTGCGCACGCTGGAGCGGCTGGCCGAGGTCACCGATGAGAGCGCCGAGAAGCTGATGCTGCTGCGCCGGCTGGCCGCCGAGTGGGACGAGCGCCCCGACGGCGTCGACCGCGCCGCCGAGGCGCTGGAGCAGATTCTGCAGATCGATCCCCACGACGACGACGCCTTCCGCGCGCTGGGCCGGGTGTATCGGCAGTCCAGGCGCTGGCTGCCCTTCGTCGAGGCGTTGAACCGCCAGATCGCGCTGGCGCGCGAGGCGCCCGCGACGCGCGATCTGTATGTCGCGCTCGGGCGGGTGCTGGACGAAGAGCTGAAGGACGTCGACCGCGCCATCGACGCCTACGCGGGCGCCGTCGAGCTCGGCGACGCGCGCGAGGCCACGCTGCGCGCGCTGGCGCGCCTTTACCAGGGGCGGTCGCGCTGGCGCGAGGCCGCCGAGATGCTGGATCGCGCGGCGGAGGTCGCGGCCAGCGCCGCGGACCGCGCCGCGACGCTGGTGGAGGCGGGCGGGATCTACGCCGAGGGGTTGAACGACCGCACGGCGGCCGAGGAGCGCTATGTGCGCGCGCTGGAGGTGTCGCCCGGCGAGGTGGCCACCCTCGACGCGCTGGGCGCGCTCTACCGATCCAAGGCGGAGTTCTTGCGGGCCACCAAGGTCTTTCTGGAGGCGGCGTCGCTGACCCAGAACCGGCTGCAGAAGGCGCGCCTGTTGACCGACGCGGGCGTGCTGTTCGAGGACCACATCAAGGATGTGGCCAAGGCGACCGAGATCTTCGCCGAGGTGCTGACCGTCGATCCCGAGCAGGAGACGGCGGCGCTGCGCCTGGTGCCGATCTACCTGCAGGCAGGTCGCTTCGCCGAGCTGGAGCCGGTGCTGGAGATGCTGGTGCGGCGCGGGATCGCGGCCGCCGCGGCCGAGGGCGACAGCGGCGCCGCCGGTCCGACCGGCGCGATCGCGGCCGACCCGCAGCGGCTGGCCGATCTGCAGAGCCGCCTGGCGTTCGCGGCGCACAAGCTGGGCAAGCGCGAAAAGGCCCTGGCCAACTACCAGGCGGCCCTGGCCCTGACGCCGCCTTCATCGCCGTCTTCGTTGCCGATCCTTGCCGGCTTCGCCGATCTTCAGTTCGAGCGCCAGGCCTGGTCGCAGGTCGACAAGCTGTATCGCGACGTGCTGACTCACCACGAGGGGGTGTTGCCGGAGAAGGAGCTGCTCGAGGTCTACGTGCGGCTCGGGCGCGCGGCCACCGAGCTCGGCGATCGCGGCACGGCGCTGGCGTTCTACGAGAAGGCGTCGGCGCAGAGCGGCCAGAACCGCGCCGCGCTGGAGGGCATCGCCAGCTTGCACGCCGACGAGGGCGATTTCGCGGCGCTGGTGCTGGACAAGCGCGCGCTGCTGGCGCTGGCCGACGACGCCGGCAAGGTGCGCCTGCTCGAGGAGATCGGCGAGATCTACCTCGACAAGCTGCACAACCTCCCGCAGGGCATCGCGGCCTACCAGTCGGCGCTGGGGCTCGAGCCCGGGCGCCGTCCCACGCTGCACAAGCTGCTGGAGCTGTTCACCACCGCGCGCCTGTGGGGGCAGGCGACCGAGACCCTGGTGCGCCTGGCCGATCTGGAGACCGTGCCCGACGTACGCGCCAAGTACCTTTACACCGCGGCGCTGATCCGCCGCGACGAGCTCAACGACATCGAGGGGGCGGTCGAGCTGCTCAACCGGTCGCTCGAGGGCGCGCCCGAGGAGGTCAAGTCGTTCGACGCCATCGAGCGCATCCTGACCGAGTCGCAGAGCTGGAAAGAGCTGGCGCGCAACTACCGCAAGATGATCAAGCGCCTGCCGGCACAGGGGTTCGAGGGCCTGCGCCTGCGGCTGTGGAACAGCCTGGGCGAGGTGTCGCTGCGCCGCCTCGACGACCGGGAGATGGCGACCACGGCGTTCGAGGTCGCGAGCTCGCTCGAGCCAGAGAATCTGCAACGGCACGAGCGGCTGGCCGACCTTTACGTGCAGGCCGGCCCCGACCGCGTCGACAAGGCCATCGAGGAGCACCAGCTGCTGGTGTCGAAGATGCCCGACCGCCTGGGGTCGTACCGCGCGCTGGCCAAGCTCTATCGTGAGGCCGGCGCGCTCGACAAGCACTGGTGCGTGGCCGCGACGCTGGCCTTCTTGCGCAAGGCCGACGCCGAGCTGCTGGAGTTCTACGAGCACCACCGCCCGCGCGAGCTGCGCTCGGCCAAGCGCAGTTTCACCGACGAGACCTGGGCGCGCGTCGTGCACCCCGACGAGGATCGCTTCGTGGCGGCGGTCTTCATGCTGCTCGGGCACTTCGTGGCTGCGACCACGGCGCAGCAGCACCAGGCCGTGGGCCTGCGCCGCAAGGAGCGCGTCGACGTCGCGCGCGACGACCGCGCGCCGCTGCCGTTGCTCCGCTACGTCGCGCAGACGCTGGAGTTGCCCGCGCCCGACGTGTTCTTCCGCGAGGGCGAGGCGCAGAACCTGTCGCTGCTGAATCTGCAAGAGAAGGGCGCGCTGACCCCGGCCTTCGTGATCGGACCGCAGTTCGGCTGGCGGGCGGAACAGCAGGACCTGGTGTTCGAGCTCGGCAAGCGTATGACTTTCCTGCGCCCGCAGCGCTTCCTGCGCTGCGCGGTGCCCTCGGCGGCGGCGCTGGACATCGCGCTGCGCTCGGCGCTGGCCCTGGTGGGCGCGGACCTGGGGCCCGGGGCCTATAACGGCGAGGTCGACAAGCTGACCGATCAGCTGCGTCGCATGGTGCCCAAGCCGGTGATCGAGCAGATGGCGGTGGTCGGGCAGCAGCTGCTGTCAGCGCGCGGCGAGGTCGTCGACATGGAGCGCTGGATGGCGGCCACCGACCTGACCGCCGCGCGCGTCGGGTTCGTGCTCGGCAACGAGCTGCCGGCCGCCGCGCGGGTGATCTCGATGGAGCCGACCACCATCAGCCCGCTGGCCGCCAAGCAGCGCCTCAAGGACCTGCTGTCCTTCTCGGTCAGCGAGGAGTACTTCGCGGTCCGGAAGTTCTTGGGGCTCGAGCTGTTGTGATATCCGGGACCCTGAGAGGGTCCCGGCCCCCCCGCGATGCTGGCGAATCCCCACGAATACGATTCATCCGTCGGCGTCGGCGTC
>DASRQZ010000161.1:0-5815 GCA_035696125.1 Polyangia bacterium | reverse complement strand
CGCTTGACGTTGAAGGTGAAGCCGATGCGTAGCGGATCGGCGGGACGGCGCTTGCGCGCGCCCGGCTTGATCACCAACCCCTGCCGGCGCGCCGCGCTTTCCACCACGGCGCCCAGCGCCTCGGCGTAGTCGAGGCCTTCGCGCGCCGCCGCCGCGAAGGTGCTGGCGCCGCGCTCCAGCGAGGGCAGCGCGTTGACCTCGAGCAGGTAGATGCGGCCGTCCTCGCCCAGCCGGAAGTCGATGCGGCCGAGATCGCGGATGCCCAGCGCGCGCGCCGCAATCTTGGAGATCGCGCGCAGCCGCGACACCACGTCGCGCGGCAGATCGGGCGGGCAGCGCACCTGGACCTTGCTCGACTCCGCCGACTTGAGCCGGTAGTCATACAGGTTGAAGCGGCTACGCGCGGTCGGCTCGACGACATAGTCGACGGGCAACAGCACGCCTTCGTCGCCACGGCCCTCCAGGAACGGCACGGTCACGTCGCTGCCGGCCACGAACTCCTCGACCAGCACGCCGTTGGGGTACGAGCGCAGCACGCGTGGCAACAGATCGGCCAGCACGTTGGGCTCGCGCACGACCGCGTCGTCGCCGATCCCCTTCGATGACCCTTCATAGTTGGGCTTGACGATCACCGGCAGCGCCAACCCCAACGTTCCCGGGTCTTTCATGCGGCGCAGATCGTCGACCGTGACCAGCCGGCCGCGCGGCGTGTCGATGCCCAGCGATCCCAGCACCAGCTTGGTCAACCACTTGTCGAGCGTGACCGTGAGGACGTAGGCGTCCGATCCGGTATAGGGAAACCCCAGCTCCTCGAACAGCGCCGGGTAGAACGCCTCGCGCGCGCGCCCGCGGCGCCCCTCGGCGGTGTTGAAGATCAGATCCGGCCCGTAGGACTCGATGCGCGCCGCCAGGCGCGACGCCGGCCCGGTGACCTCGATCTTCTCGACCTCGTGCCCACCGGCGCGCAGCCCGTCGGCGATGGCGTTGACGGTCTCGGCGGAGTCGAACTCGGCTTCCTCTTCGCTGTCGGTCAGGCGCAGGTTATGTGTGAAGGCGATTCTCATGGGGGCTTCTCATGGGTGCAACGTGCAATGTAGATGATCCGGCGCGACCAGAGCGCGTGGCGGTTACCCTAACAGGATTCCGCCCCGACCGCTGAGCGCTTCCGTGACCTTCTCACCCAATTTTTTCAGGTCTTCGCTCGGCCGTACCATGAAGGCGTCGACACCGGTCGCGAAGGCCTCCTTCACCGACTCGTAAGACGGGTACGCGGTGTAGAGCACCGATGCGCAATGGGGCAGCAAGCGCTGCGCGTGCTCGATCACCCGCAGGCCCGACACGCCCGGCAGGTGCCGATCGGCCAGCACCAGATCGTAGTGCTCGCGCTTGATCAGCGCCAGCGCTTCGTCGCCGTCCTTGGCCGAGGTCACGTGGTAGACCTTGCCCAGGTAGTCGGCGATCAACTTGCGCCGCGCGCCTTCGATCTCGACCAGCAGCACCCGCCCCGACCGCCCGCCGATCGTGGCCAGACGTGGGCGCGCCAGCTGTTCGTCGCGTCGCGAGAGCGCGCGCCTGATTCGAAAGCGCAGATCCTCGACGTCGTGGATCGGCTTTTCGATGTAATCGTGGGCGCCGATGTCCAGCGCCTCCAGCGCCGAGTCATAAGAGCTGTACCCGGTGATGAGCACGATCGCGGGCGAGGGCGCCAGGGCGCGCGCGGCGCGCAGCACGTCCAGCCCCGACGCGCCCGGCAGGTTCTTGTCGGTCAGCACCAGATCGAAACGGCGTCGCTGCATGAGGTCGATCGCTTCTTCGGCCGAGGCGGCGGTGGTGACGCGGTAGCCGCCCCGGCGCAACGCTTCGCGCAGCACGGTCAGCACAACCACCTCGTCGTCCACCACCAGCACCTCGTGGCCGGTCGGGATGACCGGCGTGCGCGAGCGGGGCACGTTGGTGGCCGCGATGAGGCGCACGTCGACGTCCTGGTGCAGGCTGGCGCGCGCGCGGTCGTTGTCGTCGTGCCTCAAAACGCCGAAACGCGCCAGCGTCTCGATCATGCGAATCCCGATCGATTCGTGGCGCCGGCGCAGCGCCGCCGACGCCGCGACCCGGCCGAGGATGGTCACGGCCGCGCGCGGCAGGTAGGCGCGCACGCCGCCGTAGATCGCGGTGCGCAGGTGGTCGGTGCTGGGCGCGTCGTCGACGATCACCACCGCCGCGCCCGGCCCGCGCACGCGCGCTTCGCCCAGGCGCAGATCCAGGGTCTCGTCGGCGCCCACGCCGAGCACCACCGCGTCAGGCTGAGCGGCCGACGTGGGCAGCGCGCCAGCCGCGCGCGCCAGATCGGCATCGCCCAGCACGAAGATCGTCGGGTCAGACCGGGCCTCGGCCACCATGAGATCGACGGCTGCCACCAGGTCGGGGACCAACGACAGCAGCTCCTGGCGCACACCCGCGAAGGCGTTGACCACCAGCAGGCCGCGGGTGCGCGAGCGGCGGAATCCAGCCAACCGCTTGACGTGCGCGCGCAACAGGGCGTCGACCTCGGGCAGCGGCCGCGGCAGGATCGCCGCGACCTCGCGGCCCAGCGCAGCCGCGCAGCGGTCGGGGTCGCTCTCGGTGATCAGCACCAGGTCGGTGAAGGGACGCAGCTCGCGCGATGCGGCCAGGGGATCCCCGGCGGCGTCCTCGTCGAGGGTCACGAACGCCAGGTCGAACGGCTCGTCGGCCAGCCGCGCCAGCGCCTCGCCCATCGAGCGCACCTCCAGCACGAATCCTTCGTTGGCCAGCGCGGCGGCGACCCGCTGCCGCTCTGCCGGGTCGGGCAACGCGACCAGGAACCGTTCCTGCCCGCCGCGCGCGGCGTTGCGCAGGACATCGAGGTGCCGGTTCGCCAGCTCGGGCAGCTTCGGCAGCTTCGAATCGAAATCGGGATCGGACATGAAGCGGCGGAATTCTACCTGTAAAATCGAGTCGGCTCGGCAACATCCGGTCGGCCCCGGGGCGCCGCTCCCACATGTCGCGCTCGCCTGAGCTGGCCTTCTTATAGGGATGCGCGCGCCGGCGGGCCGTGTGACAATTGAGATGCGCAGATGAGCGACCGCGACCTGGTGGTGCGCAAGCACGAGGATGTCTCGGTCCCGGAGTGGGACGGGGCGACCGTCACCCGGGACGTTGCCTCCTCGGTGCCGCTGAACGACGGTCCGGTGGCCTGGATCGGCATCCAGCTCGATCGCGCGGTCGCGCGCTTCCTGGATCTGTTCGCGCGTCGCGGGTCGCTGGCCGAGGGTGAGCCGGCGGCGCTCACCCGAACGGGCGGTCCGCTCGCGCGCTGGGTCTCGTTTCCGCGCGGGGTGCGCGTCGCCACCGCGGCAACCACCACGCTAGCGGCCGGCCTGGCGGCCTGGGGCGTGCTGGCGATGGCCGGCAACGAGTTCGGCGTCGCCGTCGCGGCGGCGGCGGCGGCCACCGGGCTGTCGGCGGCGTCGGGGCCCCTGGGCGTGCGGCTGGCGAACCGCCTGCACCGGCTGATCGCCCGCCACCGCCGCTATCACGTGTCCGAGCTGCGCGCCATCGCCGATCGCAAGGCGGTCGCGGTGCGCGGGGTGGTGGTCTCGCGGCGGACGGCGGCGTCGGCGCTGGCCGGCCGCGCCGCGGTCTGGTCGCTGGCGCGCTTTCGCAAGGGCACCTGGCTGTCGGCGGACTTCTTCCACGAGGTCGCCTTCGACTTCCAGCTGGATGACGGCACCGACGAGCCGATCTGGGTCGAGGTCACGGGCGGCATGTTGCTGGATCCCTTCCCCGTCGACCAGCGCATGCAGTTCGGCAGCACCACGCTGCTCGAGCTGGACCATCCCTTCCTGACCCGCTTGCGTCTCGATGACCGCGAGGTGCGCGCCTCCGAGATCAACATCGCGGCCGGCGATGTGGTCGAGGTGGTGGGCCGGCTGTCACGTCGTCTGGATCCGACCGCGCCGTCCGATTCGGGCCGAGCGCCGCCGCACCGCCGGGTGCTGCGCTCGGGCACGCGCGTGCCGGTGATGGTGCGCAAGGTCGTCGAACCGGACCTGGACCTGTCGCGGGTGCGCCGCTTGCCCCCCAAGGGACCACCTGACACCACCCCCGGCGAGCCCCCCGTGCGAAAGTTCTAGGAAGAATCCGCGCGCCGTCCGTTTTCCCCAGTGACATCCAGAGGGAGGGGCGGCGATGGCAGAAGAAACGCTGAAGATGGTGACCCCGGCGGCAAGCGCCCCGATGGGCGAGCGGCCGGCGGCCGGTGCGACGACCTCGCGAATCACCGGCACCGTCGCCGTCACCCGCGAGGGTCGGCTGAGCATCCAGCCCGCCTGGGAGGCCGGCCGCATGGAGTGGGTCCCGCGCGTGGTGTTGCTGGCGGCGACCCAGCTGATCCTGGGCAGCCTCACCACCGTCCTGTTCCCGGATTTGCTTTTCCCACACCCATCACCGCCCGAGGGTGGTACCCGCCATCAGCTCATCGACAACCACTTCGCGGTGCAGGTGATCATCGCCTGCCTGCTGCCCCCGATGCTGGCTTGGTTCAGCTACTTGTTGATCAACAAGCGCGCAGTCTGTCAGTACATCCGCCCGCGCGTATCCGCCGACCTGGAAGGTCCCGCAGTCGCCGAGCTCGCGGCCTCGAGCTGGGCGTTCGAGCTCGGGCGCGCCCACTGGTTCCTCTCGCGCGCCGAGGTGTTCGCCGGGCTGTGGGGGATGATCACCACCGTCACGATCGTGGGTGCGGTGACCTTCCTGCTTCCGTGGAACGACGTAGCGGCAGACCATCAGTCCAGGCGCATGGTCGCGCTGGCGGTGATCGGCGCGGCCGCGACCAGCTTTCTCCTCGAGCTCGCGCGCGTATGCATCCGGACCGCCAACGACGACGCCACCAAACGGATGTTCGCAGAGGCCATGCGCACGCTGATCCTGGCCGTGGTCTCGACGCTGGCGCTGATCCTGCTGTTGCGGGTCATCGGACCGGATATGATGCGCAGAGCGATCTTCGAGGCCACCGACGTGGAAGCTCACCTGGTGGCGCTGGGCCTGGGCGCGGGCGTGGCTGTGTTAGGTCCTCCCGCCTTCGATTGGATCCAGGGGCGCGTGGCCAGCACCCTGGGCATCGATCGGAAGAAGCGCGACGTCGGCACGTCTCTGGATGCTCTGGATGACGTCGGCGAGGCCGAGATTACGCGCCTGTCGGAGGAGGGGATTGAATCGGTCGAGGCGCTGGTCAGTACCTCGATACCGCGGCTGTTTCTCAACACGCGATTCAGCCTGCAACGAGTGGCGCACTGGCAGGACCTGGGCTTGCTCATCTCCCGCATCGGGGCCGCCGCGGCTTCGGATCTGAGGCATCGCTGGGGCATCTGCGGGGCGTCGGAGGTCCGGCGCATCAAGAACGAGGGCTCGGCGCAGTCCGTGCAAACCCTGCGGGAGATCTTCAAGAAGAACATGCGCGTCGACGGTGACGCCGAAGCCGAGTTAGTGGTGCAGCAAATCGCCGACGACGAGCGCGTCGCGCTCATCAACGTATTCCGGCACACGGTCATCGAGAAGAACGATCCGGCGGCGTTCTAGTTGACGACCCCCGCCCGCCTTAACCGCAATGCCGTTCGGTTAAGGGCCTCGGGCCTCGGGCCTCGGGCCTCGGGCTTCGGGCTTCGGGCGAGTTGGAGTTGACCCGGTTTCGTGGACACCTGAGCCCTTCGGGGCGAAAAGGAGACTACGATGCCAAAAACCCATCCCGCCTACCCGCCCGAATACCGCCGACGGATAGTGGACCTGGTGCGAGCTGGCC
>DASRQZ010000160.1:0-32815 GCA_035696125.1 Polyangia bacterium | reverse complement strand
CTGGTCAACCTGGCCGCCGCCGAGGGCCACCCCTCGGAGGTCATGGACATGTCCTTCGCCAACCAGTACCTGGCGCTGTGCAAGCTGGCCAAGGACGGCAAGTCGATGAAGCCCGGCGTCTACGAGCTGTCGCCCGAGCAGGATCAGGAGCTGGCGCGCATCAAGCTCGCCACCCAGGGCATCAGCATCGACGCCCTCACCCCAGAGCAGATCAAGTACAACGACGACTACTCGGCCGGGACCTGAGTCAAGTTTTCCACGATGGTCTCCGCGCCAATGCGGCGACCGTCGCCGGCCTGCGCGGCCTGTGCTATCCGCGCTAGATCACCCCGCGCCAGTCGATCGAAGGCGAGGTTGGCGGCCGTGCGGTGGCGGTTCAATCGCACCAGCGCGTCGCGGCCCGACGGGCCGCAGCCAAAGAAGCGCAGGCGGCCCTTGTCAACCAGCGCGTCGCTGACGATGCGAAACAGAGCCGGGTCCGCCGCGCCGGCATCGGGCGCGCCTGACCGCGGCTCTCCGGCGGCGCGCAGCGCCAGGTAGCTGAAGTCGACTCGTCGCGCCCGCTGGCCCGGTCCCTGGCTGTCGCCGGCCGCGGCGTCGTGACACCAGTCGCGCTCTCTGGCCAGCGCCGGGCAAGGCCCCGTCCACAGGCAGGGCGCGATCACCCGCAGGCCGGCCTCCAGTAGCCGGTCGCGCACGGCCAGCAGCTCGCGCGAGGTCTCGCGCAGGGCAGGCTCGACGATCACCATGATCCCCTCCGGCGCGAGCAGAGTCTCGCACCAGTCGCGCACCTTCTGGGCGCGCGCCAGCGTTCGCTCGGGCGCCCGGACCGCGACGAAGAGCTCGTTGAGCAGATGCGCGGCCAGGATCAGATCGAATTTGCGGTCGAGCGGGCCGCACACGGCGGCCAGCGCGCCGGGAGCCACCAGGTCGGCGGTGAGGACGCCGGGCGTGGGACCGCCGGGTCCGGCGACGCGGTCGACCGACACGACCTCGATCTGCGCGCCGACGAAGGCGCCAAAGAAGGCGCGCGCTGCGTCTCCGGCAGCACCGGTCCCGGCGCCCAGGTCGAGCACTCGCCGCGGCGCCGTCTCAGGTTTGTGGCCGCGTCCGGTTGTGCCATAGACCTCGGCCAGGATCTTGGCCAGCGCGATGGTCGTGCGCGGCGCGATCTCCGCGCCGTAGGCGCGCCTCAGATCTGGATCAGCCAGGTACGGACTTCCGACCAGGACCCGTTCGCCCACCAACCCCTGGTGGATGGGCGAGCCGGCTCGCGCGGGGCCTCGGCCGCGACGCGGCGGCATCACTCACCCCTTGGCGAAGATGTCCTTGAAGCTGACCATGATCAGGACCCCCAGCAGCAGGACGAAGCCGACGGTGTGCACCGCCGCTTCGATGCGCGGGTTGACGCTGCGGCGCCGGACCGATTCGATCAGCAAGAACACGGCGCGCCCGCCGTCGAGCGCGGGCAGCGGCAGCAGGTTGAAGAAGCCGAGGTACACGGACAGCGTCACCACGAACTCGAAATAGTCGACCACGCCGCGATTGGCGGCCTTGGCGATCTCCCGGGTGATCCCGATGGGGCCCGACAGATCGCGGAAGTGAACGCGGCCGCGCACGAGGTCGTAGAGGCTGGTCATGGTGTTGACCGAGGCATAGTAGGGAAACACCACCGCCTCGCGCAGCGCCTCGGGGAGCCCCACCCGGGTGCGCTCCTCGACGGGGCCAAGCTCGACCCCGATCTGGTAGCTGCCCGAGCGGGCCTGCTCGGGCCTGACCACGAAGGTCATCGGCTGACCCTTGCGCAGCACCTTGATGGTGACGGGCGCGCCCTGGCTGGCACGGATCACGTCGCTGATCGGAGCCGACGCGGCGACCGCGCGGCCGTTGGCTTCGACCAGCACGTCACCCGCCGCCAGACCCGCCGACGCCGCCGGCTTGCCGGGAATCGGCTGGACGATCCGGTACATCTTCGACTGAGCGCCGAAGGACAACACCACGATCAACATCAGGATGATCGCCGAGAGATAGTTGGCGGCCGGACCAGCGAGGATCGTCGCCAGTCGCATCCAGCGCGGCCGGTTCGGGTACACGTAGGGGTCGGAGTGATCGAACTCCTCGCTGGGGTTGAGACCGGTGATCTGGACAAACCCCCCCAGCGGGATAGGGGCGATCTGAAACAGGGTGCCGCCCCGCTTGAAGCCAATCAACGTGGGGCCGAAGCCGATGGAGAACCGCTCCACCCGCATCCCGCACAAACGAGCGACCAGGAAGTGCCCCCCCTCGTGCAGGACGATCAGCAAGCCAAGCCCAACTATCGCGAGCAGAAGCGACGCCATCGTCGCAAGCCTAGCACGCCGGGTCCAGGTCCGAAACGCAACCGCAGGACGAGGTTGGCGCGACGCCGACCGTCCATCCCAGACGTGGAGGCTGGTCTCGGGCGCTGGTGCCGCGCCGAACGCCGTGGCTAGTGCCGACCGTCAGAAGTTCGGCACTGGCCGTCCAGATCAGGCGGCAAGGAAACGCAGAACCGGAAGCAGCAACAGCGGCGCTGGATTGCGCGTCCGTGTGCCCACGACGTCGATGCCCAGGTCACGGGCGCGGCGCTCGAACAGATGCTCGAACAGCAGGCCAGGCCCGCTGGCGCGAACGATGACGGGCAGCGCGAGCAGGCGGCGCGCCACGATGTAACGGCCGCGCAGAATCACCGCCTCGCGCCCCGACTCGAGCCGGGACAGCGCCCAGCCCAGCGGCGCCAGGGACACGCTGCGGCTCGCCTCCATCAGCACGACGATGGCGCCGCGCGCCTCGGAGGTTCCGCGCAGAAAGGCCCTGCCGCCCAGATTGGAGCCCACGACGCGCAGCTCGGGGACCTGGGGTCGCAGCAAGCTGACGATCGAGAGGCTGTTGTCGCGGCAGTTGTCATTGACCGCGACGATCTCGAACGATCGTCGCAGTCCCCGCAGATGTGCCACCAACCCACGGACCAGATGCCCGACCGTCTCTTCGTCGTTGCGAATTGCCAGAACGACGGATATTTCAGGAACAGACGAGCTTCGAGACTTCATTCACCACTCCGTGGCCGCGAGGCCACCTGGATCAGTAGCACGGCGCGTGCCGATATCACTATTCAGGCGATATCAGCCTGTTAGCGCCTTTGAAGCTCGGGCACTGCGTACGATCCTTCGCATTTCTGGGACCCGGGCTGCACAACTCGTTACGCGCCCGTTACGTTCCCTTTACATTCGGACCACGTTTCTCGACACACCGCTCGACCGACGCACCGGTCCAACCGCTCAGTAGTGAAAGGTGCCGGTGAGGACCAGGCGGGCCCGGCCAGCGATGCGTACCCGGTGGTCGGGGGCCAGCTCACACTGGACCTCGCCACCACGCCGGCTGAGCTGACGCGCGCGCAGTCGCTCCTTGCCCAGCCGCGCCGTCCAGTAGGGCGCCAGCGTGCAGTAAGCCGACCCGGTGACCGGATCTTCGGGGATGCCGGAGCCGGGCGCGAAGTAACGACAGACGAAGTCCGCGTCGCCGGCGTCCTGGTCCCCCGGCGCCGTGACGCACACCGAGGTGTCAAGGCGTGACAGCGCGGCCATGTCGGGGACCAGGGCTCGGATCGCCGCCGCGCTGGGGTAGACCGCGAGCCAGGCGCGCGCGCGCAGGATCTCGAGCGGCGCTCCGCCCAGCGCGGCGGCGACGGCAGCGGTGGGCTCGCGCGCGGGCACCGCGGGCAAGGCGGGGAAGTCGAGCTCGTAGAGATCGCCGCGCCGGCGCACGCCCAGAAGGCCGCTGCGCGTCTTGAACGAGACCTCGGCGCGGCTGTCGTCGAGCTGGGTCATCAGCACGAACGCCGAGGCGAGCGTCGCGTGACCACACAGGTCGACTTCCACCGTGGGGGTGAACCAGCGCAGGCCATAGAGCGCGCCGTCGGCGCCCGCGCCCTGACGGTGAAAAAACGCGGTCTCCGACAGGTTGTTCTCGGCCGCGATGTCCTGCATCAGCGCGTCGGGCAGCGGCCCTTCCAGCGGGCAGACCGCGGCGGGATTACCGGTGAACGGTCGGTCGGCGAACGCGTCGACCTGGAAGATCGGGATGCTGTTCGGCGGGGTCGTCATGCCGCCATGCTAGCGCGCGATCGCGATGTGCAGGGCGGTCAAAAGCACGCGGCGCAACGAGGCGACGTCGCCCGGGTCGAAGAAGGCCACCGGACCGTCCAGCTCTGCCAGTCCCCCGGTGCGCGCGGCGATCACCGGCACGCCGACGGCCAGCGCCTCCAGCGTCGCCAGCGGCACACCCTCGGTGCGACCGGACGACAGCGCCCGCGACGGCTGCACGTAAAGGTCGGCGGCGGCGAGCCAGGTCGCCAGCTCCGCTCGCGGCAGCACGCCGGGCAGGGTCAGCGAGACCGAACGGCGACGCGCGCGCGCGCGCAGCGCCACCGCCTCCGGCCCGGCGCCGATCACGATCAGCCGGGCCCGGTCACCGACGGCGTCGACCAGCAGATCGAAGCCCTTGATGGGGATCAAGCGGCCCACGGCGACCACCGTCGGCCCGCTCACGCCCAGGTGAGCGCGCGCGGCCGCCCGCTGGGCGGCCGAGACGGCCGGGAAGAGGTCCGCGCGCGGGACCAGCTGCTCGACCTGGCCGACGCTCGCGGCGCGGTCGCCGGCGCGGCCCAGCAGGGCGGCGAAGCGCGCGCGCAGATCACGGCTCACGAAGACCAGGTCGGCGCCAGCGGCGGCCAGCTGGCCCGCCAGCGCGCGGCCGAAGGGCAAGCGCTCGAGCAGCGCGACGTCGCCGGAGTGAGCATAGCCGCGATGGGGCAACCGCGGGGCGGCCGAGACCGCGGCCCAGCCACAGGGGACCAGCCAGTGGCTCACGATGCGGTCCCATCCTGGCGCCGCGACCGCCAGCGCGCGACGGAGCGCGGCGGAAAAATGCGCGGCGGTGATCCAGGCGCGCACGCCCCCACGCTCCAGCGCCTCGGGCGCGCCGTCGCCGTAAAACAGCGCGCCGCCACCGGTACCGATCCGGGTCACGTCGACGCCGTCCTCGCTGCGG
Source organism: Polyangia bacterium (assembly GCA_035696125.1). Taxonomy (GTDB): domain Bacteria; phylum Myxococcota_A; class Polyangia; order Fen-1088; family Fen-1088; genus DASRQZ01. Next base: position 27,748 of record DASRQZ010000160.1, on the reverse strand, counting down.
CGGGTCACTCCCGCGGGGCCATCGCCGGCTGCGATCACCTGGACGGTTGCGCCGCCGCGCACCAGTCGGCGGACATCGTCGCCGACGAAGCTACCGGCGGCGTCGCCCGCGAAGCGCGGATAGGACGTCGTCAGGACGCCGACGACCACCGGCTGTTCCCCACGGCCGCCTGATCGATGGGCGCGCCCCGGCGCGCGGGCGACAGCGCCGCCGTCAGGCGGCGCAGGAACGAGCGCAGCAAGACGTACAGCAGCGGCAGGATCACCCGCCGCATCCGGATGCCCGATCGCCAGTCGGCGCCGTAGATCGGGCGCACCGGGATGTCGACGACGCGCGCGCCGGCGATGCGCAAGCGGCCCAGCAGGTCGTTGGGGTACCCGTAGCGGGCAAACACCGCGCCCGGCGCCGCGGGATCGATGGCCAGCAGCGCGCGGCGAGAGGCGACGGTGTATCCGCACTGCGAATCGAAGACCCGCCAGTAGCCCGTGGCCAGCCGGGTCAGCAGGGACAGCGCGACGTTGCCGGCGGCGCGATGCAACGGCATCGCCCGCCAGCCACCCGGCCAGGCGAAGCGGTTGCCCTTGGCGTAGTCCGCGGTGCCCGCCACCACCGGCGCCAGCAGGCGCGGCAGGTCGGCGGGGTCCATCTGCCCGTCGCCGGCCATCACCGCGGTCGCGTCGACACCCAGCGCCAGCGCGCGCTGATAGCCGGTGGTGATGGCAGCGCCCACGCCGCGGTTGCGCGGGTGAGTGAGGACCTCGATGGCGCCCCGCGCCCCGCGACCAGACGATCGCCGGCTAGCGCGCGCCGCGACCGCGCTGGTTCTGTCCCGGCTGGCGTCGTCGATGACCAGGATGTGGTCGACGAAGCCCGGCACCGAGCGCACGGTCGCGGCCAGCTTGTCGGCCTCGTTGAAGGCCGGGATGACGACCGCTATCTTGGCGCCACGAAACATCCCGCCGACAGCATCAAGCCAGCACGTCGCTGTCAAGCCCGGCCGACCGAATGGCCCCCTTTATTGGAGGCTAGCGGGCGCCGGTGCGCTTGCTGGATGCGGCGGGGCGCCGCCTGGTCGCCTTCGCTGCGGAGTCGCCTTCCTGGTTGGCGGGCGCGGCCTCTTGCGGGTTCGACGCCGGGGCGGGCGCTTGCGAAGGAAACGTTGGCGTCGCCTCGAGCGGCTGCAGGTTGATCGACACCGGGGAGTCAGTGGTGATGAGCTGCCGGTAGTCCTCGTAGCCCGGCTTTTTGAGCACCATCTGGACCGAGCTGACGCCGCTGAGGTCGATGGGCAGGCTGATGGGCGTCGCGCCGACCGGCTTGGTCTTGCCGTCGAGAAAGATGTCGGCGCCCGGTGGCTCGGATTTGACGTAGATATTGAAGCGGCGCGCGGGATCGCTGGGCACGGAATTCACTTGTTCTTGATCGGCGGTGCGCGCCGCCGATCCGCGCCAGACGAAGAAGCCGGCGATCGCGATCGCGCCCACCACGCCCGCGACCAGGCCGAGGCGCGACCGGCGCCCGCGCAGCAGGTCGGCCGCGTTCACATCGGCCCGCCCAGCCCCGTACGTCGCCGGCCGGGTCACCGGCTGGATCGTCGGCGAGCGGGTCGAGGACGGCGCGCCCGAGCCGGTGCCGTGGGAAGGCCCGGTCGAGGTGTTGGTGGGCGGGCGGCGTTCCGGCGCGCCGGACGCCACGCCACCCTCGATGGGAAACAGGTCGTGCACCAGCTGCGCCAGGTGGCTGGGCTGAAAGCGGGAGGTGTGCACGACGTCGTCGAGCGCGTCCGCCATCTCGGACGCGCTGGAGAAGCGCTCGTCGCGGTTGCGCGCCAGCGCCTTGAGCACGACGTTGTCCAGCTCGGGCGGGCACATCGGATTCTGGAACGAGGGCGGCGGCACCTCGCAGCGACGCACCCGCTCGATGGTCTGGATGTCGTTGGCGCCCTTGAACAGGCGGCGGCCGGTCAGCACCTCGTGCAGCACGATTCCGCACGAGAAGATGTCGATGCGGCTGTCGACGTCGTCGCCCTCGGTCTGCTCGGGCGCCATGTACGCGTACTTGCCCTTCATGGTGCCGCTCTTGGTGGTCTCGGGGGCCTCGCCCAGCGCCTTGGCGATGCCGAAGTCGAGCAGCTTCACGCCCCCCTCGTAGGACAGCATGATGTTGGACGGGGAGACGTCGCGATGGATCATGCCCAGCGGCCGGCCGTTGTCGTCGGTCAAGCTGTGCGCATAGCTGAGCGCGCGACAGGCTTCGCGTCCGACGTAGGCCACCAGCTCGGGGCGCGGCGGGCCCATGGTCTTCCAGATCGCCCGCATGGTGTCGGCGAGATCCCGGCCGCGGATGTACTCCATCGAGATGAAGTACTCGCTCTCGACCGCGCCGAGCTCGAAGATCTGGACGATGTTGGGATGGTTGAGGCGGGCCGAGAGCTTGGCCTCCTCGACGAACATGCGAATGAAGGTCGGATCCTCGGACAGATGGGGCAGGATCCGTTTGACCACGAACACGCGCTCGAAGCCGGCCGGGCCCTGGATTCGGCCCTTGTACACCTCGGCCATCCCTCCTCGACCGATTCGCTCGAAGAGTGTGTACTTGCCGAACTGAATCGGCTGGGGGAGTAACGATCCCACGCTGGACCTTCTGTTGCGAACGAGCTCGGCGATCTCTGGAAAAATCTCTGGCGGCGGCGACTGTGCGAGCCCCGGAGCAAGTTGGTCGTCGCCAACTCCGGTCAAGGACTCGGATTCCTGCTGCGCGTCCATGATACCGATGTCATGAATCGGTCGCAAATGCGAAGCGGCACCATCAGCCATGTCATCGTCTCCGTCGGCGGCGTCGACCCGGGAGCAGGGGCCGGTATAGGGAGGGATCTGCTTACACTGACGGCGCTCGGCGCCGCGGTACGGATGGTGGGTACGGCGTGGACCGAGCAGAACGCGGGTGGGGTACTGTCGGTCGAGCCGCGCGCGCCGGCGGCGCTGGAAGACGCGCTGCGCTGGGCCCTGCGCCCGCCGGTGCCGGGGGCGGTCAAGGTGGGGATGGTGCCCGGACCCGAGCACGCGGCAGCCGTCGTGCGCGGGTTGGCGCGGTTTGACGGACCGATCGTCGCCGATCCGGTGCTGGCCGCCTCCAGTGGCGGGGCGCTCTGGCAGGGACCGCTCGACGCTGTGCTGGACCTGCTGCGCCGAGCGACCCTGGCGACGCCCAACGCGACCGAGGCAGCCCTGCTGGCCGCGCGGCCGGTCACGACCGCGGCCGAGGCCGCCGCCGCTGCCCTCGACCTGCATCGCGCCGGCGTCCCCGCGGTGCTTATCAAAGGCGGCCACCTGGGCAGTGTCACCGATGGGGGCGCCAGCATCACGGATGTGCTGGTGACCGCCCATGGCGAGCGCCGGTACACCCGTCCCCGGGTCCCCGGCCGCAGCCCGCGGGGCACCGGCTGCGCGCTGTCGTCGGCCATCGCAGTCGAGCTGGCGGGCGGCCGCGGCCTCGAGGACGCGATCGAGCGCGCGACGGACTGGCTGGCACAGCAGATCGCCGGCGCGATCGAGATCGACGGCGAGCGACGACTGCCGTGATCAGTCATCAGTCATCAGGGCTAGGAAGCGCCGGAGTCGCGTCAGGGGGCCAGCTCCAAGCGGAGCATGGGGCTACGTTTGATGGGCAGCAGGGGGATCGGGTTTTGCGGGTCGTTGTTGCGGATGAAGGACTGGCTGCTGACCGCGCCGCTGGACCAGACGGTCGGGTCCCCGCTGGTCTTGCGCACCCCGACCCAGACCACCCCGCTCAGTGGCTTGGCGTCGCCCAGCTCCTCCACCATCCAGCGTCCGTCGGTGCCGTTGGAAACGTCGGCGGCGCCCACGAAGCGGCTGACGGTGAGGATGGTCTGGCCGGGCGTCTCCAGCGGTGTGCTGTCGTAGAAGTTGATCTCCAGCGCGCCCTGCGCGGCTGCCTGCAACCGCAGTCGCAACGGGTGGTGCTCACCCGCCGGAAGGTCAAAGCGGGTCACCGTCTCGTAGGTGGCGGTCGGAAAGGCGATGACGTCCCTGGGGCGGTTGTCGTCGTAGCCGATCACCAGCTCGCGGCGGGATCGCGTGAGCGGAGCCGGCGAGGACGCGCAGCCCACCAGCAGCATCAGCGTGGTCAGGGCAAATGGCAGGCGGATGATGGTCGGCATCGACACTCCTCCATCGTCGGCGAACAGGCGATTCTGTACATGGTTTGAAAAAAGGTGGGCTAGCATGCGCGCCTGATGTTCAACGTAGGTGTCGCCGTCGTGGGCGCATCCAGCTGGGGAAAGAACGTCGTCGGCGCCTTCGCCCGCGCGTCCGGAGCGTCGCTGCGTGGTGTGTGCGACCTGCGCCCCGATCTGCTGGCGCGGGTCGCGACGGCGCACCCGGGCGTGCGCGTGACCCGCTCGTTCGACGAGTTGCTGGGCGATCCGGAGATCACCGCGGTGGCGCTCGCCGTCGACGCTGGCAGCCACCACCGGCTGGCGCGCCACGCGCTGGAGGCGGGCCGACACGTGTTCGTCGAGAAGCCGCTGGCCCTCACCGTGGCGGACAGCGAGGAGCTGTGCCTGGTGGCGGAACGAAACCGGCGGACGCTCATGGTCGGGCACCTGTTGCTGTATCACCCGGCCGTCCTGGTCGCCAAGCGCGCGCTGGACGACGGCGAGCTGGGCGAAGCGCGTTACCTGCATTCCCAGCGCGTGAATTCGGGCGTGGTGCGCGTCGACGAAAACGCCTGGTGGTCGCTGGCGCCGCACGACATCGCCGTGGCGATGTTCCTGTTCGGCGGAGCGCCGTCGGTGGTCAGCGCCACGGGAGCTTGTTTCCTGCAGCCGGCCCGCTCGATCGAGGACGTCGCGTTCGCGACCCTGCGCTGGCCCGACGGCCGTGTCGCGCATATTCACGTCTCCTGGATCGACGCGCACAAGCGCCGATCGCTCACCATCGTCGGCTCGCACGGCAGCCGCACCATCGACGGGACGGCGCCGGTGGCGCGCGAGCAGGAGCCCCTGCGCGTCGAGTGCGAGCACTTCATCGACTGCGTCCGCACCGGCAACCGCCCGCGCAGCGACGGCGCGCAGGGGCTGGCGGTGGTGCGCGTGCTGGAGGCCGGAGAGCGATCGATGCGGGCGGGAGGCAAGCCGGTCACGATCGCAGGATGACTTACTGGGCACACGCTACCGCGATCGTGGAGCGGCCGGTGAGCATCGGCGTCGCGACCAGGATCTGGCACTTCACCCACGTCATGGCGCACGCGCGCATCGGCGCGCGGTGCTCGCTGGGGCAGAACGTATTCGTCGCCAGCCGGGCCGTCATCGGCGATGGTTGCCGCATTCAGAATAACGTCTCGGTGTACGAGGGGGTCGAGCTGGCCGACGACGTGTTCGTGGGTCCTTCGGCGGTCTTCACCAACGTGATCAATCCCCGCGCGTTCTTGCATCGCCGCGATCAGCTGCGGCGAACCGTCGTCGGCCGCGGCGCGACCATCGGAGCCAACGCGACCATCGTCTGTGGGGCCGAGATCGGAAGCTACGCCTTCATCGCCGCCGGGGCCGTGGTCACCGCCGATGTCCCCGCCTTCGCGCTGGTCGGCGGCGTGCCCGCGCGCCGCCTGGGCTGGATCTGCCGCTGCGGCGTCACGTTACGCGGGGGCCAGCGGGCGACCGGGAGAGTGCGCTGCGCGGATTGCGGCGCCGGGTATCGACTGGAGGGCCGTGGGACAAATGCCAAGCTGTTTGCCAGCGACGAGAACCAGCCGTAGCTTGGCTCAGCCACGCCCGGCAACGATCCGGCAACGCGCACGTCAGCCGCCGCGCGCGCGGCGGTCTCCTGTGTAGAACCCGCGCGCTGCCTGCGCCACCCGATCCACCTCGCTGGTCGTCAGCTCGGGAAAGATCGGCAAGGCCAGCGTTTCCTGCGCCGCTCGTTCGGCTTCGGGGAAATCGCCGCGCCGCCAGCCGAGCTCGCTCACGCACGGTTGCAGGTGCAGGGGGATGGGATAGTAGACGGCGCTGTCGACTCCGGCGCCGGCCAGGTGCGCGCGCAGCCCGTCGCGCTTGCCATCCGGGACGCGCACCACGAACTGGTTCCAGACGCAGCCCGGATCGGGCGGCGGCAAGCGCAGCGGCAGGTCGGCCAGGCGTTCGCGATACTGACTCGCCACCTCGCGGCGGCGCGCCGTCCAGCGTGGCAGGTGGGGCAGCTTCACCCGCAGCAGGGCCGCTTGCAGCTCGTCGAGGCGAAAGTTGCCGCCGACGGTATCGTGGTGATGCTTGACGGCGGCGCCGTGGCCGCGCAGCAGGCGCAGGCGCCCCGCCAGGGCGGCGTCGTGGGTCAGCACCATGCCCCCGTCGCCGAAGCCGCCCAGGTTCTTCGAGGGAAAGAATGACAGCACCGCGGCACGCCCGAGCGAGCCCACGCTGCGCGCGCGGCCCGCCGCGCCGTCCTCGACCAGCGAGGCGGCCACCGCCTGCGCCGCGTCCTCGACGATCGAGAGATCCTGACGCCTGGAAAGGTCTTCCAGCGGCCCGAGACGGGCCGCACGCCCGAAGAGATGCACCACCAGCACCGCGCGGGTGCGGGCGGTGACGCGTTCGGCCGCCGCGCGCGGGTCCAGGTTCAAAGTGTCCGCGTCGATGTCGGCAAAGACCGGTCGTGCTCCGAGACGAAGGATCGACCCCATCGAGGCGAAGAACGAGAACGGCGTGGTCACCACCTCCGCCCCGGGAACCACGCCGCAGGCCATCAGCACGGCGAGCAGGCCGTCGGTGCCGGACGAGACTCCCACGGCATGGGGCACACCCAGGGCCGCCGCCAGCTCGGATTCCAGGGCCGCGACCTCGGCGCTGCAGATGAACTGACCCGACGCCAGCACGCGGACGGCGGCCATCGCCAGCTCGGCCTGCAGCGGCTCGTGATGGGCTTCGAGATCCTGGAGGGGAACCCGCTCAGGGTCCCGCACTCAGAGGTATCGGCTGGCGGGCGGCGGGCGAACCAGATCCACCGAAGGCGACGGCGGCTGGGTCGGGTCGGTGGTCGGGATGTTCGGGTCGACCTCGACGTCGACGCGGGTCGCGCCGACGAAGCTCAGGTCCTCACCGATACAATTTTCGGCTTCGGTGCCCAGGATCATCACCTTCTGGTTGACGATCGTGAGGCGGGTGAACTCGTGGGTGCGACCACCTTCGTCATTGCGCGCGATGGTCTCTTGCAAGGAGGTCATCGCCTGCTCCGCGATGTTGATGTTCACCTTGGCCTGCACCAGCTTGTCGGTGACGCAGTTGAGCTTGATGATGTCCTTCTGGCGGCGCGCGGTCTCCTGCAGAGTCTGGATGTGGCCCAGGGTGTCGTTCATGGCCTTGAAGTAGTCCTTGCCCTGACCCAGCATCTCCTGCGGGTTCAACGTCGGGCGCTGCTTGACCGAGATGTCGACCTCACCAGCGGCAGCTGGGGTTGGGGCGGGCGCGGGAGCCGGCTGCGCGAAGACGCTGCCCGCCGACAGGACGCTGAGGAGCAGAAGCTTGGGAGTCTTTAAAAGGTTGGGCACGGTGACCGGTCCTTTCCGTTTCTTCGGAAACCCCGTCCATGAACGCAGACTTACCTGAAACGGTCTCGGAAATTATAAGGACCCTACCCGGCTGAGTCAACGCCGGGCGCGTGACTACTGGGAGGCCTGGAAGACGAACGGGAACGAGACGTCCACCGAACCACCGGCAGGTGCTGGGAAACGCCAGCGGGCGACCAGAGACTTGATGCAGCTGCCGACCTCCGGATCGCCCAGTGAGTCCTGTTCGACGTCGACGCCCGAGACGGTGCCGGCCGCGGTGATCGTCCAGTGCATGACGATCTTGCCGCTCAGCGTGGGGTTGCGCTTGAGCGCGCGCTCGTAGCAGGCCTTGATCGCCCCCGACCGCGCGCGCACCTCCTTGGAGATGAGACCGGGATCGAGCTCGCCGTCGACGGCGGGCGCCTCGGTCTTCACGATGCCGGTGACCCGCTTCTCCGCGGCGGCATTACCTGTGCCGCCCTCGGAGATCGCGCCGCCGCCGCGCAGGCCACCCACGGTGGCCACCTTTCCGGAACCGGAGCCGCCGCTCTTGATGCCGCGCAGCTGGTCGTTGGCGCTGGCGACGCCGATGCCGCCCACGCCCTGGAAGGCCTTCTCCTGATCGCGGTCGACGTCGCCCTTGCCGAGGACGTCGGCGATCGATCCGCTGCCGTCGGCGCGCGCGCCCAGCAGCTTCAGCAGACCGGTCGACTTCACCTGCTCGGCGAGACGGGCACGGCGCTCCGCGTCCGCCCTGGCCTTCTCTTCGGCCAGCTTGGCCTTCTCCTCGGGTGTCAGCTCCTTCTTGACCGCCTTCTTCTCCTCGCCCTTCTTCTTTTCCGGTTTCTTTTCTTCCTCGGTGACCTTGGCGACTTCTTTCTTGGCCTCCGGGGGCGGCTCGACCTTCTTGATCACCATCTTGACGAAGCGGTCGGGGATCTCCTCGATGTCGGGCTTGCGGGGCCAGTCGACGTTGCGCAGGTAGATCACCAGCAGCAGGTGCAGCAGGAAGCTGGCGATCGCGATGGTCGTGAACGACCAGTCGAGCTGTGAGGTGATCGATCCGCGCACCGAAGCGGGCAGCTGGGGGCGGGGCTGGGGCGGCGGGGGCGTGACGAACTGGAACAGGATCGTCATGTCGCCGAGGGTGATCTTGCCGCGCGACCGCTCGTCGAGCGGCAGCACCCAGCTCGATCCGCGCTTCTGGATCTTGCCGGCCTGCTTGAGCTGCGACAGGGAGATGATCTCGTTGCCGACCGCGATGCGGGCGTCCATGCCGTCGGAGAAATGCGCGACGTAGTGGTGGCCGGTGAGCTCGAACAATAGCCACTGCCGCGGCAGGGCTTCGGACGGGACGACGAAAAGGTTCTTGGCGGACTGCCCGATCGTGATGTTCTCCCGCTTGCGAACCAGCCGCTCCTCGACGATGCGGCCACCCTGGATGATCCCGATGCGCAGGATCTTCACCTTGGGAGCCACGCCGGGCTGTTGGGTACCTCTGACCGCTGGTTGCGCCATAGCCGTCCTTGTCTAGAAAGGAGCCTTCGACACGCTGTCGAGGATCTTGGGGATGAAGTCCTTCTTCAGTTCCTGCCAGTCGTAGCTGATGCTGGACTTCTGGTAGAAGAAGAAGGCCTCGGGCTTCTGGATCTTGCCCTCGATCCGGATCTCCTCGGTGATCCGGTAGACCTTGTGGCCACCCGCGCCCCGTTCCACCTTCACCTTGGGCGCGTCGGCGGCCGCCGCGCCGCCGGCGGCCGTCGCGGGCACGGATGTTCGCGCGGGAGCGGGTGCGGGAGCCGAGATGGCCGCGCCGCCGCCCGCCTTTTGCGCGCGCGCGACGCCACCGACGCCAGCGAGGACGATCACCGATGACAGCGCCGCAAGGCCGATGCGGGCGACGCGGAAGCTGGGAGCCGTGAAGCCACCGAAGGGCGTCGCCGTCTCTGTCCGGGTCGCGGTCCTGGTCGCGGTCTCGGTCTTGGTCGTGGTCTTGGTCATGGAGCGCCTCTGCGTCTCATCTGGGGGGCGCGGCCGGTGCCGCGGGCGCGGCCGGTGCGGGCGCGCCGCCGCCCGGGGCGGCCTTGGCCGTGTCGTCGGCGGCCTTCTTGGCGGCGCGCTGCCGCTCTCGCTCTTCGTTCTTGCGCTGTCGTTCCAGGCGCTTCTCTTCTTTCTTGATGCCTTCTTGCGCTTCCTGGATGTAGGCGTCGACCGGGTCACCGGCGGGCAAGGTCCCACCCATCATCTGCCGGTAGCGCTGGAAATACTGAATGGCCGTGTTCATACGCGCCGGGACATCCATGTTCGGCATCTTGTCGGCATCGAGGAAGAGGATTCCGAGGTTGAACACAGCGTCGGCATAGTTGGGGAAGAGCTGTAGGGCGCGCTGGTACTCCGCCTGCGATTTTTCGTACTCCTGCAGGCCTCGGTAGGCATCCCCCAGGTTCAGGTGCGCCTTGGCAAAGCCAGGCTGCAGCTGGGCCGCCCTCTCCAGCACCGGCGCCGCCTCCCGGTAATTCTTGGCCAGCAGATACTGGGCGCCAAGGTTGCTCCAGATCACGGCGTTGTCGGGACGAGCATCGGCGGCCTTCTTGAACAGCAAAATGGCGCCTGGGACGTTCTTCTGCTCGACCTCGAGAAACGCCAGGAGCTGATAGATCTCCGACTTTTCCGCGTCGGAGGCGCCGTTGGCCTGCATCATCTCCCACAGCTTCTTGGTCCACTCGTACTTGCGAAGCTTGTAGTAGGCCTTGGCCATGACCAGCATGGCGGGCGTGTAGCGCTCGTTCTTGTTGAGCGCCGCCTTGGACTGCGCCACGGCGGCCTCGTATTTCCCGGCCTGCAGCAGCTGCTCGGCCGCCTGGGTCTCCGCGGTCGGGATGACCGCGGGCGGCGGCTGGCGGCGCTTGCGTGGGGCGCCGTCACCGGTGGCGGGTGGCGCCGGGGCGGCCTGCTCTTGAGCGCCCGCCGGCGCTGGCGCGAGCGTCCAGACCGTCAGCAGCACCAGATTGACGGCGACGACGCTCCGATGCCTGCCCGCGCCGGTCCTCATGGGTACTCCAGTCCGATGCGCTCGTCCTTGATGAACGGGAACTCGTCGGGAAGGTACTTCGACAGGTTCTCGCGTGCTTTCTTGACGTAGTCGTTGGTGACGCCGAGCTGCACCGCGCGCGCCAGCGTGTCTTTCCAGCGCTTCTTGGCCTCCTCCTCGACCGGAGTGACGAACTGGTAGACCGCGTCCTTGTACTGGGTCTCGACCATGCCGCAGTCGTCGGGGTTGGCCTTGCACGCCATCTTGGCCAGCCTCTTGACGTCATCGGGTGGATTGTTGGCCGCCTTGATCAGCTTCTGTGCGAACTCGTAGTAGATGTCGCCGCTGCGCAGGAACGCCGCCAGCGTCCAGGTCGCGTCCTTGTAGTTCCAGATCTTCTGGTACTCCTCGTTCAGCGCCTTGGACTCGGCGGTGAACGCGTCGAAGGTCTTCTTGATCTGCTCGGGCTTGCTGCCGAACTTCAGCTCCTTCTTCTGGAAGGCCTTGAACTTCTCCTCGAGGATGAGAAAGTCCGCCTTGGCGGCAAAGCCGGCGGCGGGCGTCGCCGCGGGCAGCCTCTTGGCGACGAACTCGTCGCGGACCTTCTTGTATGCATTCAGGACCGCGGCCTTGTCGCGGCTGCCCTGTTCGGTGATGACCGCCAGCTTCATGTGCGCCTGGACCACCAGGTCGCCGGCCTCGGGCTGGGAGTTGAACTTCTTGATGAAGTCCTTGAGGCAGGCGCTCTGCTTGCCGACCTCCTTGGACTTCTCGTAGGCGTTGCAGCTGAAGAAGTACGCCTGCGCGCTGTCGAGCGGCTTGTCGGCCACCGCCTCGGAGTAGCGCTTGTAGAGATCGGCAGCCTTGCCGTACTGCTGGTCGTTGTCGAGCAGCGACGCCGCCAGGCCCAGCGCTTCCTTGCGGTGCTCCGAGGCCGCGAACTTGGGATCCTGCGCCAGGGTCAGGTAGCCCTTGACCGCCTGATCGAACTCGAAGAACCGATAGTGGTTACGCGACGAGTTCCACAGCGCTTCCTTGCCCCACTCCGACTCGGGATAGTCCTTGTAAAGTCGCTCGTAGCACTTGGTCGCCTCGCCAAACTGGAACAGCTTCTCGTAGATCACGCAGGCGTTGTTCAGCGCCGTGGGCGCGCCCGAGTCCTTGGGGTTGGCGTTGACCACGTCGATGAGGTCGAGCGCGAGCCCGACGTCCAGCTCGGTCGAGATGCTGGGCGCCTTCTCGCCCGGCTTGCGGGCCACGCCCGCGCCCGTCGAGATTCCGGTCACAACCGCGATGCCGCCCGCCGACTCCCGGCACACCGTGAGCTCCTTGTTGGTGCCCTTCTCCTCGTTCTCCATCGACAGCTGCAGGCGCTTGGTGATGATGGTGGTCTTCACCGAAGCCTTGATCTGCGCGATGCGACTCAGGTAGGGGGCTGCCTTGGGCGACTTTCCACACGGCGATTCGCTGAACTGGTCGGCGACGTTCAGCAGCTTGCCGAGCGCGCAGTCCTTTTGCTCCTCGTCCTCGACGTTGAAGTCGATGAAGTAGGTCTGCAAGATTGCGTCGTAGGCCTTGAATCCGATCTCGGGATTGGGTCCGCAATAGAGCTGGGTGATCTCACCCAGGCGCCGGCGGGCCTCGGGCCAGTTGTGGTAGCGGAGCGCGATGACCGCCGCGGCGTACTTGAGGTCGGGCGTGCGCTCGTTCTTGATGTAGTCGACGTACCAGTCGATGGCCGCGGTGTACTTGACGTAGATGTCCGGCATCGCGGTCGGCGTCACCGGGGGCTTGGTGTTCTTCTCGTCGGGGATCGGCGGATCGTCGATCTTCTTGTCGCGGCGCATCTCGTCGATGATCTCCTCGTAGGCCTTGATCATCCGGAAGGCCGAATCCTCCTGGTAACGATTGTCGAGCTGCGAATCACGCACCGCCTGGTAGGCGGCGATGGCCTGCGGCAGCTGGCCGGAGTAGTAAAGCGCGTCGGCGTAAAAGGCGCTGAACTCGTAGCTGCGCTTCGAGTTGGGGTAGGCCGCCAGGTACTTCTCGTACAGCTCGGCGCCCGTGCGGTACAGGGCCTTGCACTCTTCGAGCTTCTTGAGGTCCTTCTGGTTCTCCTGCCACTTGGTCTTGCAGGCCTGGGCGGCGGCGTGGACGTTGGTGGCGGCGGTCAGCAGCGCGTCCTCGGCCAGTTGCTGCGCGACCGCGAGCGCCTCGGGGTTGTCCTTGTTCTTTTCGTACCAGGCGCTGCCCTTGGTGTAATTGCGGCCCAGCGCCTCGCGCTCCTTGGCCGACGCGATCATGTTGCGGTCGCGCTCGTAGCTGCGCACGATCTTGTCCTGGACTCGCGGCGCGTCCGGGTAGGCAGGCCAGCGCGCCAGCAGCGCCTTGTACACGGCGATCGCCTCGGCGTACTTGGTCGAGTCGAAGAAGATGTCGCCCAGGCGCTGGAAGACCTCGCGCACGTGGGGCTCGTCTTCTCGTCCCTTGTAGAACGCCGATACGCGCTGCAGGCCGGTCTCGGCGTCGGGAACCGTGTCGCCGTCCCAGTCGTTCTCGGCGAAGCTGACGCCCAGGTACTGGACCGCCTCGGGACGCAGGTCGGAGCCGACCTTCTGACCGGCCGCCTTGCGCGCATCGGCGTACTTGACCAGGTTGTCGAACTCGCGCACGGCCTCCGGGAACCGGTTGTCGCGGTAGTAGGCCCAGGCCAGTTTGTAGAGCGCGCGATCGTAGTAGGGCGAGTCCTTGAAGGTCAGCACGCGCTTGAAGGCCGCGATGGCCAGCCGCAGCTCGGCCGGGTTGTCGAAGTGGAACTCACCGATGCGGGTCCAGGACTCGGGGACGAACTTGGACTCCTTGACCGGCGTGCAATCCTTGTAGGGATCCTCGTTCTTGTCGTCCGGCTTGTCGCCCATCTTGGGCAGGTCGGGCGGATCCATGGCCTTGAACTTGTTGGAGCACACCAGCGCCAGCAGCGCCTGCCGCGCCTGCGCCTCTTGACCCATCTCACCCAGGCAGAACCCCAGCAGGTAATAGGCCGCGTCGAGCAGGCGATAGTTGGGAAACTCGGTCAGCAGGCGCTTGTAGAGCGTGATGGTCGGCGTGTAGTCGACGCGCGGCGGGGGCGTGGTGGGAGGGTTGGGCGAATCGATCGCCTTCTTGTAAGCCTCGTCGGCGTCCAGGAACTCCTCGGCCGACTTCTCGTAGTAAAGCTCGGCGAGCCGGAACATCACGTCCGGCGTCCAGCGCTTGTCATTCGGGTAGCGGCGCAGAAAGCCCTCGAACATCAGGATGGCGTTCTGCCGGCGTTCACGCGCCTCGCGGTCGTTCATCGCGATCTGGGGATCATACTTGGCGCTGATCTCCTTGGTCTTGTCGCTGTAGGCGCGCTTGACGATCATGCGCGCGGTCGACCGGTAATCCTTGACCGCGTCGGCGAAGTGCTGCACGTCGCGGGTCATCTCGTCCAGCGCGCGCGCGTCGACCGGACCGGCCGCGAGCGGCGCCGCCAGGGCCATCGCCGCGGAAACGACAAGAGAAAGTAGGCCCGCCGACAGCGCCAGCGCGCCCACCGCTCCGCTCGGTCGCCTCACTTGTCGTCCTCCATGACCTTCTTGAAGTCCTCGTCCAGGGCGCGCAGCTCGAGGTTCTTGAGGTTGGTCAGCTTGGTCACCGCGCTGGTCTTCTGATCCTTGAGGCCCCAGGAGACGTCGATGATTCCGTAATCGGCGCGGACCACCAGATCGTAGAAGCGGTCGGCGACGCGGCTGAACATGGCGTGCGCCAGCCCGCCGCCCAGGTTCTGCGATTCGTTGACCACCGCGCCCAGCTTGGTGCTCGCCCGCGCCAGCTCCTCCTTCTCGGTCGCGAGATAGGTCTTCACGGTCTCGAGTCGCAGGTCGACCTGCTTGTCGACCCGCTGGTTGTACTCGTCGATCTGCTTGCCGACCGCCTCGGTCCGCGACAGCACGCCGTTCACGCGGTCGACGGTCTGCTGATCGCCGGCGCCCAGCCGATGCTTCGCGCGCGCCTGCACCTCCTGCTCCTGGCGCAGCAGCTCGGTGAGGCGCACCCCGGCGTCGTGCTCGATCTGTCCGGAGCCTCCGGCGACGGTGTCCTCGCGGCTGGCGTCGGCGATCTCCTCGCGGATCTTGTCGTGCATCGCGCGCAGGCTTTCGACGGTGCCACGCAGGTCCTTGAGCGGCTGCTGGATGTCCTCGGGGCGGATCTTCTGCTCGGTGCGCGAGGTCCGGTAGTACTGCTCGATGGCCACCAGCTGCGCCTCCAGCGACTGGATCTCGACGTTCAGCTCCGAGGCGCGCCCGTCGAGCTCTTTGTAGCCGGCCTTGACGTCGTCGGAGCGCAACTTGATCGCGTCCTGGGTGGTGGGCAGGTTCTTGAGCTGGCGCTCGAGGGCGTCGCGCTCGACGGCGATGTGGTCCAGCGTCTTGCGCTCGTCGGCGCTCAGGATCGGGTTCAGGATGGCGCGCACGCGGCCCACGAACTTCTGGCGGATCTCGATCAGCTGGTTCTCGATCTCCAGCGACCTGGTGCGCGCGGCCGCCAGGTCGGGGAAGATGCCGCTGCGGCCGTTGCTCTGCATGGCGCGCTGGATGCGCGCCACCAGCTTCTCGCTCTCCTGCAGGTCGCGCTGCAGCTCACCGACGTCGGTGGCCAGGTTGATCATGCGCTCGACGTCGGGCTCGGCGCGCACCCACTTGGCGGCGGTGGGCGGCACGAAGACCGAGATGTCGAACTTCTCCAGGCTCTTGCCGACCAGGTTGTCGAAGTAAGCCGGGTCGGCCTGCGAGCGCACCAGCACGGCCTGCAGCTGGCGTTGCACCGGATCGAACTCGTCGCGCACCTTGGTGAAAGCGGCTTCGGCGAAGTAGAAGTTCCCGATGCGCAGCTGCAAATTTCCCAGCAGCAGGCGCTTGTCGGGCGCGTCGGGCAGGTCGGGGTTGTTGAGCAGCAGGAGATCGATCGAACGCCAGGCCTTCTGCCACTCCTTGGCCTTGATGTAGGTCCAGGCCTGCTCGTCGAGCGCTTCGGAGAAGTACTTCGACTGGCGCGGGATGGTCTGGTAGGCCTCGATTGCCGCGGTGAACTGCGAACGCTCGTAGAGGATGCGCCCGATGGCCAACCGGCACAGATCCTGAATCTCCTTGGTGCCCTCGTCGGGCGCCTGCAGCTTGAGCAGCCCTTCGAAGCCGGCGGCGGCGCCCGCCAGGTCGCCCTTCTTGACCAGGATGGTCGCCATGAAGTAGCGCGCCTGGAAGTAGTAAGGGTTGCCGGGCTGGATGGTCGAGAACTGAGCCAGCGCGTCGTCGTCCTTGCCACGGAAGTAGAACAGCTTGGCGCGCACGTAGGGGGTCGCCGGCTCCAGCCGCTCGGGCGGGATGTTCTCCAGCTTGGCCAGGTAGTCGTCGACATGCTCGTAGTCGCCCGTGCGGAAGGCGATCTCGATCAGCCGCTGCAGGGCCTCCTGCTCGCGCTTCGAGCCGGTGCTGCGCTGGAGGAACAGCTCGAAGTATCGCCGCGACGAGTAGGGGTCGTGACCCTGAAACAGCGCTTCGCCGAGCAAGAAGAGCGCGTCGTCGTAGGCGCGCGAGTTCGGCCACTTCTCGATCACGTCCAGCAGGATGGTCGCCGCCTCCTGGAAGTTCTTGAGACCGAACAGCACCTGCGCGTCGACCACGCGGCGGTCGGCGATGTCGGGCGGCGGCGGCGGAGCGTCCTTGAACTCCAGCGTCATGACGTGCACGCGCTGGTCGAGGTCGATCAGCTTGCGCGTGTAGTCGTCGATCTCGTCGGCGTGCGCCGACCGCATCAGACTGACCAGGACAAGCGCGAGCGCAGCACGGGTGAGCTTGGAGGGTCTCATCGACTATGCCACTGGTTCTATTTTTTCGCGGCGGCGGCGGCGCCTTCGCCGGCCGCCATCACGTTGACTCGGAAATCAACCTGCGGCCGGTCGTTCATGTCGGTGGTCAGGTTTCCCTTCTCGTAGCCGACGACGGTGATCCCGGTGGTCTTGGCCTCACCGGCGACGAAGTTGTAGCTGGACCGCACCTTGAACTTGTAGCCCTTGAGGTAGCTGAACACCCCGAAGCCGTTGCCTTGATAAAGCATCACCACGCTGAGCGTATGGGAGCCCGGCTGGATGGCGCCGTTGTAGACGTCGAACTCGCCCATCTCCGACAGACGGCCACTCTCGTCGGCTTTGGAGAAAATCTGTACCCCATCGAGGGCGTAGACGGCCTGGATCAGGCGGTACGAGCTGCCCATCTCGTTCTTGTGGCGGATGATGGCGCGCGACGCGCCGATGACCCCGCCGAGCACGGTCTCTTTGAGCAGATTGATGCGCGCCTTGGTGCGAAAGATCTGCTCTTTCAGCTCGTTGACGTTCTTCTCCAACGAGCGGAGCCGCACGGTGTAGGCACCGGGATCGTTGGCGCCGCCGGCGGACGCTCCGGTCGCGGGCGCGCCCGCGGGCGCGGGAGCCGCATCGGCCGCGGGCGCGGGTCCGGCGGTGTTACCCGGCGTGGCGGCGGCGTTGTCGGCGGCACGCGCGACGGCCGAAGAAACCAGCAGCGATGCAACTGCGATCACCCCCGACACGCGGGCGGTCCTGGGCGAACCAGCGGTCCAACACGATCTCATGGGTGTTTGCTCCGTCTAGCGTTCGTTAAGGGCGACTCAGCCGCCGCGGACATGACTCCGGCGATGGCCCTCTATATCAGGACGCGCCGTGTTGGTCAATGTTCACGCCCGCTTGCCAGCCTCGGTGCCGCGCGCGTTTGCGCGCGCCTCAGCCGAGGTCTGGTCAGCGTCGCGAGCCGGGCTGCGATCCGATTTTTCGGCTGCCTGTTCGGCTGCTGCGTGATCGGCTGCGTGACTTCGGGCTTTCGCGTGCAATCGCCACGCGGCTTCGAGCAACTCCGGCACGCCTTCACCTGTGGCAGCGCTCACGGCGTGCAATTCGAGACCGCGGCGAAGAAAGGGCGCGGCGATGCGCGCGCGCCGAGCCCGGACCTCCGGAAGATCGATCTTGTTGAGCACCACGATCTGGGGGCGCTCGGCCAGCGCGCGGTCATAGAGCCGCAGCTCGCGATTGATGGCCTCGTAGTCACGCAACGGCGTCCGGCCCGCGCCCGCGGTGGCGTCCAGCAAATGCAACAGCACCCGCGTACGTTCCAGGTGGCGCAGGAAGCGGTCGCCGAGACCGGCGCCCTGGTGCGCGCCCTCGATCAGACCGGGCACGTCGGCGATCACGAACGAGCGTTCGCCCGAGAGCCGCACCATGCCCAGGTTGGGGACCAGGGTGGTGAAGGGGTAGTCCGCGATCTTGGGGCGCGCCGCGGATACGCGCGCTATCAGCGAAGATTTTCCGACGTTCGGAAAACCTAGCAGACCGACGTCGGCCAGCAGCTTGAGCTCGAGACGCAGGGCGCGCTCTTCGCCCGGGAGCCCCGGCTCCGAACGGCGCGGAGCGCGGTCGGTCGGGGTGGCAAAATGGATATTGCCCCGGCCGCCCTTGCCGCCCCTGGCGACCACGAAGCGCTGGCCGTGGTCGCGCAGATCGGCGAGCAACCCGCCGGTCAGGTCGTCGAAGATCTGGGTTCCGGGCGGCACCCGCAGGACCAGATCCTCGCCGGCGCGACCATACTTGTCCTTGTTCGCGCCCGGCTGTCCGGCCGGCGCCTGGTACTCCTTGCGGTAGCGGAAATCCAGCAGCGTCGACATGCCGCCGTCGACCACCAGTACGATGCTGGCCCCGTCGCCCCCGTCGCCGCCCGAGGGACCGCCCTTGGGCACGAACTTCTCGCGCCGGAACGCGACCACACCCTTGCCGCCGTCGCCGGCCCGAACATGGATGCGGGCCTCGTCGATGAACTGCATGATGACTCGGCGACCGGCGCGCGCGGCCGGCGCCGCCCCACGCGGCTAGGTCGCGCTGGCCGGAGCGGCGAGGATGCTGACCACCGTGCGCACGCCGGAGCGCGCGTATTTCACGGTGCCATTCTTGAGCGCGAACAGGGTGAAGTCGCGACCCATCCCGACGTTGACGCCGGGGTGAATCACCGTCCCCACCTGGCGCACCAGGATATTGCCGGCGGCGACCGCCTCACCGGCGTAGCGCTTGACCCCGCGGCGCTGGCCGTGCGAGTCGCGGCCGTTGCGGGAGCTGCCCTGACCTTTCTTGTGTGCCATCGCTAATTCCTGTCCCGTGTCTCAGGCTGTCTCAAGCGGCCTGGCCGGCGTGGATCGCCATGATCTTCACGGCGGTGAAGGGTTGCCGGTGCCCGGCCTTGCGGCGGTAGCTCTTGCGGCGCTTGTACTTGAAGATGATGATCTTCTTGCCCAGCCCCTGCTCGACGATCTCGGCCTCTACCGTCATGCCCCCGACGGTGGGACGGCCCACCGACACATTGCCGCCATCGTCGGCCACCAGCAGCGGCCCGAACGAGATCTTGGTTCCGGCGGGACCCGGCAGCTTCTCGACGCGCAGGGTCTCCCCCTCGGCGACGCGGTACTGTTTTCCACCCGACACGATGACGGCGTACATGGTTCGAACTGCCCTCCAGGCGAGCGGCGTAGTCTAGAGAGGACGGGTAGTTTGTCAAGCGTTCCCGGCTCAATTCCAGGGTCTGGAGCGGTCGGATGGGAGAAACGCCACGATGCCATGGACGCCAACGTCCGGGACCGGACTTCAAAGCGTCCCCGCCTCGGCGTCCTGGCGTTCAATCGAACGCGTAGGGTCCCCGGTAGACGCCGGTCTCGGTGATGATCGCCGTGACCAGCCGGGCGGGGGTCACGTCGAAGACCGGGTTGCGGACACCGGCGGCGGTGGGAACGATCTCTCGCTCGCCAAGCCGCCGGATCTCGTTCTCGGAGCGCTGCTCGATGGGGATCCCTTTCCCGCTGGCCAGGTTGGGGTCGAAGGTGGTGTGGGGCGCGGCGACGTACAGCGGAACACCGAAGGTCGCGGCGGCGGCGGCCAGGCCCAAGGTGCCGATCTTGTTGGCGCAGTCGCCATTGCGCGCGATGCGATCGGCGCCCACCACCGCGGCCACCACCTCGCCGGTCGACAGGAAATGCGCGGCGGCGCCGTCGACGATCACCTCGGCCGGGATGCCGTCTTGCGACAGCTCCCAGGCGGTGAGGCGCGCGCCCTGTAGAAAGGGGCGGGTCTCGTCGCACAGGACCCGCAGCCGCTTGCCGGCCGCCACCGCCGCCCGGATCACCCCCAGCGCGGTGCCGTAACCCGCCGTGGCCAGCGCGCCGGCATTGCAGTGGGTCAGCACGGTCCCCTGATCGGGCAGCAGAGCCGCTCCGTGCGCGCCGATGGCCCGGCAGGAGGCCAGGTCCTGGTCCCAGATCGCTTGCGCCTCCTGCACCGGATCCCGGCCCGCGGTGATGGCGTTGGCCATGCGGTGGACGGCGGCGCTCAGGTTGACCGCGGTCGGGCGGGCATCGGAGATCTGGCGCAAGATGCCGCGCAGTCCGACCGCGGTCTTGACGGTGGGGGCCGCCAGGGCTACCGCGAAGGCGCCCGCGCAACCGATGGCCGGCGCGCCGCGCACCTCCAGGTCCGCGATGGCGCGCGCCACCTCCTGCCACGAATCGTAGCCGTTCCAGACCTCGACGTCGGGCAAACGGCGCTGGTCGATCATCACCACCTGGCCATCGCGCCAGAAGATCGGCGATAGCAGCCCGGGGTGACCGGGGGGTCGCTGGCCCGGGGGCAAGGGTTCAACAGACATCTCCCCTCCTGCCTTTCTGGTTCTGTGCTTACTCTATACCTGCGCCAGGAGCCGCTGCAGGGTCTCGTTGACGGTCTTGGGATTGGCCTTGCCGCCGGTCTCCTTCATCACCGCTCCCACGAAGAACCCCATCAGCCGACCGGTGCCAGAACGGAAGCGCGCCGCCTCGTCGGGATGCGCGGCGACCACTTTGCGGCACGCCTCCTCGATGGCGCCGTGATCGGAGACCTGCGCCACACCCTCGGCGGCGACGATCGCGCCGGCGCTCCGGCGCTCGCTCCACATGCGGGCGAAGATGTCCTTGGCCTGCTTGCCCGACAGCGTGCCGGCCTCGATCAGCGCGACCAGCTCCGCCAGCGCCGGGGGCGTGACCGGCAGGTCGCCACCACCCAGCAGGCGCGGGTCGTCGACGCGGGCGAGCACCTCGTTGAGCACCCAGTTGGCGGCGCGCTTGGGCGGCGCCCCCGCCACCAAGGTGGCGTCGAAATACCCGGCGATCTCCTTTTCGGCCACCAGCGCCCCCGCGTCTTGCGGCGACAGCCCCAGCGCCGTGGTGTAGCGCGCGAAGCGATCCTCGGGCAGCTCGGGCAACGCCGCGCGCGCGGCGCCGAGCTCGGCCTCGGTCACCACCAGCGGCGGCAGATCGGGCTCGGGGAAGTAGCGGTAGTCGTGCGCCTGCTCCTTGGACCGCATGGCGGCGCTCACGCCGCGCTCCGCGTCCCACAGGCGGGTCTCCTGGATGATGCGCTCGCCCCGCTCCAGCAGCGCGGCTTGCCGCTTGACCTCGTGCTCGATGGCATCGCGCACGTTCTTGAACGAGTTCATGTTCTTGAGCTCGGTCTTCGTGCCGTAGGCGGGCGCGCCGAACAGCCGCAGCGACACGTTGGCGTCGCAGCGCAACGACCCCTCCTCCATGTTGCCGTCGCAGATGCCAAGGTAGCGCACCAGCGCGCGCACGGCGCGCACGTACTCGGCGGCCTCCTCCGCCGAACGGATGTCGGGCTCGCTCACGATCTCGCACAGCGGGACGCCGGCGCGGTTGTAGTCGACGAAGCTGACCCCGGCCGCGGCGTGCAGGTTCTTGCCGGCGTCCTCTTCCAGGTGAATGCGCACCAGACGCACCGACCGGCGCTCGCCGCGCAGGCGGAAGGTGATGGCGCCGCCCTCGCAGATTGGCTCATCGAACTGCGAGATCTGAAACCCCTTGGGCAGGTCGGGGTAGAAGTAGTGCTTGCGGGCAAAGCGGCAGCGCGCGCGGATCTTGCAGCCCGCCGCCAGCCCCAGCCGCACCGCCGAATCGACGGCGGCCCGGTTCAGCACCGGCAGCGTGCCCGGCAGCCCCAGGCACACCGGGTCGGTCGCGGTGTTGGGGTCGGCGCCGAACGCCGCCGACGACCAGGAGAAGATCTTGGATTGCGTCGACAGCTGCGCGTGCACCTCGAGCCCGATGACGACCTCGTACGCGTCGAGGCTCACGACGTCATCTCCGACTTGCCGCCCGCCGGCTTACCGCCCGCGGGCGGATCCGCGGGCAGGCGGCGATGCCATTCGGTGCGCGCCTGGTAGGCCGCGCCCACGCGGAAGCAGGCCTCCTCGCCCAGCGGCGGCCCGATGATCTGCAGGCCGATCGGGAGCCCGGCCTTGGTGAAGCCGCAGCTCTGCGCCAGCGCCGGCACGCCGGCCAGGTTGGGCGCCACGGTGAGCACGTCGGCCAGGTACATCTGCAGGGGATCACCCATCCGCTCGCCGAATCGAAAGGCCGGCATCGGCGAGGTCGGGGTCACGATAGCGTCGCAACGGGTGAAGGCGGCGGCGAAGTCATCGGCCAGCTTGCGGCGCGCGCGCAGGGCCTTGCCATAGTAGGCCTCGTAGTAGCCGGCGCGCAGCACGTAGGTGCCGAGCATGATGCGGCGCTTGGGCTCGAGACCGAAACCCTCGCCACGCGTGCGCGCGTAGAGCTCGGCCAGCGAGTGCACATCGGAAGCGCGGTGGCCAAAGCGCACGCCGTCGTAACGGGCCAGGTTCGACGATGCCTCGGCCGTACAGATGAGGTAGTAGGTCGCGATCGCGTACCTGGTATGGGGCAGCGAGACCGGCACCAGCTGGGCGCCCGCGCGCCCGAGCTCGTCGAGCGCGGCGCGCACCGCGGCCTCGACCTCGGGGTCCATGCCCGCGATGAAGTACTCGTCGGGGATGCCCAGGCGCACGCCCTTGAGCGCGCCGGCTTCAGCGCCGGCGAGACAGGCGTCGCGATAGCGCCCGACCGGCGCCGGTATGCTGGTGGCGTCCAGCGGATCGGCGCCCGCCATCACCTCCAGCAGCGCCGCGACGTCCTCGACGGCGCGCCCGAAGGGACCCGGGTGATCGAGCGAGGAAGCGAAGGCGATCACGCCGTAGCGCGACACCCGCCCGTAAGTCGGCTTCATGCCGGCGACGCCGCACATCGCGGCCGGTTGCCGGATCGACCCGCCGGTGTCGGTGCCGGTGGCGCCCGCGCACAGCGACGCCGCGACCGCGGCCGCCGAGCCGCCCGAGGATCCGCCCGGCACGTGGGCCAGCGACCAGGGGTTGTGCACCCGACCGCGCGCGCTGTTCTCGTTGGACGATCCCATGGCGAACTCGTCCATGTTGATCTTGCCCAGCGCGACCGCGCCGGCGTCGGCCAGGCGCTGTGTCACCGTCGATTCGAAGGGCGGGATGAATCCGCGCAGGATCTTCGACGCGCAGGTGGTCTCGACCCCGCGCGTGACGAAGATGTCCTTGATCCCGATCGGCACGCCGGCCAGCGGTCCGGGGTCGCGTCCGGCGGCGCGCGCCGCGTCGACCGCGTCGGCGCGGCGGCGCGCGCCGTCGGCGTCGACCAGCAGGTAGCACCCGAGCGCTCCGTCGAGGCGCGCGATGCGATCCAGGTAAGCCTCGGTGAGGTCGCGCGCGCGCAGCTTGCCGGCGCGCACCCCGTCGGCCAGCGCCCCGATCGAGGCGCCACGGATGTCGATGGCGGCGCGATCTCCCGCGGTCAAGGCTCGTCCTCGCCGCCGCCTTTGTGCCCGCCGGGCTCGCCGGCTTTGTGCCCGCCGTCCTGGCCGGACTTGTGGACGATGCGGGGCACCTGGAAGAAGCTGGCCTCGCGGCGCGGGGCGTTCTGCAAAGCCTCCTCGACCGGCAGCGACGCGCCGACCACATCGGGGCGCAGGGGACAATCGAACGGCACCGCGTGGGTCATCGGCTCGACCGCCGCGGTGTCCAGTTCCTTGAGCGCGTCGACGTAGCCGAGGATGGCGTCGAGATCGCCGGTCATGCGCTCGATCTCCTGGTCGCTGAGCTCGAGGCGCGCGAGCAGGGCCAGCTCGCGAACCTCTTCCGAGCGGATGCGTGACATTATGGCACCATGTACTACCAGAATCTGGCCAGACTGGTAGAGGCCCGCTATGGTGTCGGGTCTGCTGGCAGGTTAGGATGTATGTGTTGATGAGTCTCTCGACATCTCGAGCGAAGCTGGCTTGCCCAGGGGGCGGGGTGTGGCTGCGTGCGCTCGCGGCCGCGGCCGTGACGGCGGCGGCGCTGGCCACCGGGGGGTGCGAAGGCGAGCAACACGCGCGCGATGCCTCGGTCGCCCCCACCCTGCAGACCGGAGAGATCTCGATCCGCTTTGACGTCAGCCCGCAAGGTGCCGCCAAGCCGCCCATGATCTCGGTGCTGGCCTTCCACGCCATGGCATCGGGCGTGGCGCCCCGCGACGTTCTGGGCGTGGTCGATCCGCTCGCGGCGTCGGCCCCGGAGCACGACTGCGAGCTGCGCGACCTGGACCTGTCGGCCGGCGCGCTGGCCGCGCAGGGCGGTTCGATCGAGCTGCAGGAGCTGACCGGCATCGGGCTGGCTCTCGGCGACTCCCGACACTCTTCGTCCGGCGGACCAGAGGGATTCGATTTGCCGCCGTCCACGATCGTACGCCCGTTCCCGCGCCTGTTCCCCGACGTCGCGACCGTGGTCGGCGGCGTGGTCGCGGAATCGGGACCGCTGCCGCTCGCGACGCTGCCAGAGCGGGTCGGCCTGCTGACCCCCGCATCCGAGCTGCCAATCGTGGAGCTGGCGGTGCCGGTCGCGCCCCGCATCCTGGCGGTCAATGGCGCGCCGCTGGCTGGGGGCGCCAAGCTCGAGACCCGAGACGGCCTCGCCCTGGTCGTCGGCGTCTCGGGTGGCGCCGCCACGATCATCGAGCTGCGTCCCTTCGGCGCCACCGCGGCGATCTCCTGCGCGGTGCAGGCCGGCGCCGGTGGCGATAGCACGCTGGTCGTCCCGGCCGCGCTGCTGGCGCGGCTGCTGGTGGCGGTCAATCCCTCACTGGCGGCGAACGGCGGCAACGGGGTGGCCGCGTCGCTCGACGTGCTGAGCCGCGCGCGGGTACAGGTCGCGCCGTTCGCGGTGTCCAACCACCTGTCGATCGAGGTTCGAGCCTCGATGGCGGTGGAGCTGCGCCCGTGACCGGTCCGGTCAGCCGCGACGCCCGCAAGCAGGTCCGCGCCGTGCTCGAGCTGCCGGTAGTCGTGAGCGACCCTTCGAACCCGGTGCGCGACGGTATCCGATTCGAGGACGCCGACGTCTCGACCGGGGGTGCCTTTCTGCGCACTGATCTCCTGTTCGAGGTGGGTGCGCGATTGACCCTGCAATTCCAGCTGCCGCACGGGGGACCCGGCGTGCGGGCCGCCGGCCGCGTCTCGCGAGTCTCGCGCGGTCAGTCCCGCGAGGTCGCGGGCATGGGCGTCGAGTTCGTCGATCTGAGACCAGAGGACCGCGCGGCCATCGAAGAGCGCTTGCGCCGCTGAGTCCGAAGCAGGAGCCGAGGACAAGCAACCGATGGCCGAGACCCTGGAAGAGCTCACTTACGACTATGAAGAGGACGGCACGCTGGTTCGCAAGGAGATCGACCGCGTCGTCCTGACCAAGGGCGGCTGGGCCACCATGATGTTCCTGTTCCAGGAGCTGGATCGGGCCAGCGGTAAGTTCCGCGCGCCCAAGATGGCGATCGTCCGCTTCAAGAAGGCCAAGGGCGTCTACCGCAAGCAGTCGTCGTTCAACATCTCCAGCGAGAAGCAAGCCCGCCAGATCGCGGAGGTATTCGAGCGCTGGTATCCCAAGATCCAGGCGGCAGCGAGCGGCGGCGACCAGACCGAAGGTGACGACGCGCCGGCGGAAGACGCCCCGGCGGAAGATTAGAACACCGAACGGTCTGAATGAGCCGTCATCACCCAGCTGGGGCCTTTGGCCTCGGGCCTCGGACCTCTGGAGGACTCTTCACTGGAGATCCGAGGCCCGAAGCCAGAGGCCGCTCGAGGTGCGGTGGCCCAGCTTGCAAACCGTTCGGTGCTCGAGAAGCTAGCGGAACCCCCGGGTGATCGCAGTCTTCGTCAACCCACGCTCGCGGGCGAATCGGCGGAATCCGAGGATCGCCGCTGAATTTCAGGGCATCCTCGCGGATACAGGTCGGGTCTTCGCGCCGCGCAGCCTGGAGGAGCTGGCCCAGATGGCGGGCGAGCTGTACCAGTCGCGCCCCGACGCCATCGCGGTTCACGGCGGCGACGGGACACTGCACAAGACGGTGACCGCGCTGGTGCGCGCCTTCGGCAGCGAGCCCTTGCCGCCGATCGCCGCGCTGTGCGGCGGGACCATGAACGTGGTCGCGAGCTCGCTGGGGGTCCGCGAGCGGCCGCACGCCTTCGTGCAACAGCTGGCCGGGGGGGCTCGCTCCGGCAAGCCGCCCGAGACCCTGCGCCGCCGCTGCATACAAGTCGACACCCAGTACGGCTTCATCTTCGGCAACGGGCTGATGGCCAACTTCCTCAACGAGTACTACGCGCCCGGCGGCTATGGCCCGGGGCGCGCGGTGTGGCTGCTGCTGCGGCTGCTGGGCTCGGCGGTCATCGTCGGCCCATTCGTGCGCCGGGTCTTCCATCGCTTCCGCGGCGTGGTCAAGGTCGACGGCGTGCCGATCAGCTGGCCTGACTTCGTGACCATCGGCGTCGCCACCGTGCGCGAGGTCGGCCTGGGCTTCAAGCTGATCCACCGCGCCGACGACGATCCCGAACGCTTCGGGGTCATCGCCATCCACGCCGGTCCGCTGGCCCTCATCCCTGACTTCGTGGCGGTGCACGCCGGGCGGGGTGTCGCTCCTTCGCGCGCCTACAGCGCGGTGGCCTCGACGGTCGACATCGAACCCGTCGAAGATGTGATGGCCTATACCATCGACGGCGACCTTTACCGGAAAGATCGGGTGTCGGGGCCGCTGCGCATCTCCCTTGGCCCCCCCATCGACTTCATCAAGCCGCAAAGAGGTTTGATAAGGGTGGGAAGGAACGATACGATGGTGCGTCCATGAGCTCGTCGTTTCCGCTCGACGGCATGCGCGTCCGCTTCGCCGGCGAAACCAATGTGGGGATGAAGCGCGCTCACAACGAGGACTCGTACTTCCTCCCCGAGAGCGAGCGGCTGGCCATCGTCGCCGACGGCATGGGCGGCCACGCCTCGGGCGAGGTCGCCAGTCGGATGGCGGTCGAGACCATCGCCGGCTTCTTCCGCGCCACCCAGGACGAGCAGCAGCTGACCTGGCCGTTCAAGATGGATCGCGGGCACCGCTACGACGTCAACCGCATGGTGACCGCGATCAAGCTCGCCAACTTGAAGATTCACGAGCAGGCGCAAAAGGATCCGAACTGCCACGGTATGGGGACCACCGTGGTCGCTACCCTCTTCTCCGACGGCGCGCTGATCGTGGGCCACGTCGGTGACAGCCGCCTGTACCGCCGCCGTGACGGTCGCTTCGAGCAGATCACCGAAGACCACTCACTGCTCAACGACTACATCAAGATCAAGCACCTGTCCGCGGAGGAGATCGCCAACTTCCCGCACAAGAACGTGATCGTGCGCGCGCTGGGCATGAAGGACAGCGTCCAGGTCGACGTGCACATCGACAACCCCCGCCTGGGCGACGTCTACGTCCTGTGCTCGGACGGGTTGTCGGGCATGGTCAAGGACCAGGAGATCTCGGACATGGTGGTCGCCGAGCGCGACCTGGACGTGCTGTGCGGCCGCCTGATCTCGGCCGCCAACAAGAACGGCGGCCTCGACAACATCACGGTCGTCACAATCCGGGTCGAGAACTAGCAGGGGCTCGCGAGACGCGAGGCCCGCCCGCCGATTTCACCGGGCCGGCTCCAAGGCTACCGTGCCTTCACCCGTGACCACCGCGTGGGCGGTGTCCGCCGTGACCTGGGTGTCCGCCCACACCACCGCGTGGTGGACGGTGATCCCCGCGCCAACCCGGGCGCGGGCGCCGATGACTGCTTCGGGCCCGATCGTCGCTCCAGGTTCCAGGATCGCGCCGGCGTCGATG
>DASRQZ010000159.1:0-14756 GCA_035696125.1 Polyangia bacterium | reverse complement strand
GCACCCGATCCCCAATAACGGCACCACGACCACCGAGATCCCGGCCGGCAGCGGCAAGTACACCGTGAGCCCGGTCAAGTTCGACGAGTCGGGCCGCTGGATCGTGCGCTTCCACTTCTACGAGAGCTGCGAAGACATCCTGGAAGACTCGCCGCACGGCCACGTCGCCTTTTACTACGACGTTCCCTGAGCCCGCTGGCCGGCGAGGCGTCACTCATTAGAATACCGAACGGTTTGAATGAGCCGTGCACCCGGTCAAGGGCCTCGGGCCTCGGGCCTCAGACCTCTGGAGCACTCTTCACCGGAGGTCCGAGGCCCGAAGCCAGAGGCCCCTCACTGTGCGGTGGTCTAGCTTTCAAACCGTTCGCTGCTCTAGTCGTGGGCTGCGCTGCTGCACACCAGCCAGGCCAGGATCGTGTCGCGCTCGGCCGCCGATAGCGGCGGGCGGGGCGCGGGCGGCATGGAGCAATGTTGGATCTGAAAGAAGACCTTCTGCCTGGTCGACGGCATCGAGATCACTTCGTCGGTGTCGAGGCGGGGGATCTGCTGACCGGGACCGTGGCAGACGGCGCAATGGGCCTGGATCAGCGGCCCGACGTCGGCGGAAAAAGTGGGCGCCGGCGACGGACAGCTGGTCGGGTACTCGGTCGGGCAACTGGTCGGCGTGCCGCCCGAGCAGGCAACGGCCAGCAGCAGGCAGAACGACAGCAAGAGGCCGGTCGACGCGGGCTGGATGCCCGCCCGGCGCGGCGCGCTTTGAAGCACGCGGCTAATCTGACACAAAACGTGGCCGTGATTCATACTCACTGGTGCATGCCTCCGCCGCCGACGCGAAGCACAGGCGCCGTTGCCGCTCGACCGGCCCCGCGGCGCCGGGGGACGCCGACGCTGCTGGCCGCGGCAGTGGCGCTGGTTCTGGCCGCGTGCGGCGGCGACGGGGGTGGCAACGGATTGCTGAGCAGCGCCGAGCTCAAGGACCCGGTCGCCTGCCAGGGCTGCCACCCGACCCAGTTCGACCAGTGGGCGCGCAGCATGCACGCCTACGCCTCCGACGATCCGGTCTTCCTGGCCATGAATCAGCGCGGGCAGCGCGAGACCGGCGGCGCGCTGGGGGACTTCTGCGTCAAGTGTCACGCGCCGCAGGCGGTGCGCGACGGCCTGACCACCGACGGGAGCGAGCTATCGTCGCTGCCGGCCGCCGAGCGCGGGGTGACCTGCTTTTTCTGCCACTCGGCCGAATCGATCGACGGCGACCACAACAATCCCTTGAAGCTGGCCAGCGACGGACGCATGCGCGGGCCGATCGCCGATCCGGTCGCGGGCGCGCCGCACCGCTCGGGTTACTCGCCGCTGCTCGACGGTGCCCAGGCCGAGTCGGCCGCTGCCTGCGGGAGCTGCCACGACATCGTCAACACGCACCAGGTGGCGCTGGAGCGCACTTACCAGGAATGGCTGGGAACTCTGTTCGCGATCCAGCCCCACGGGCAGAGCTGCGGCCAGTGCCACATGGCGGGCAGCGACGGGCCCGCCTCGGTGGTGTCGACGCGCACGCGCCGGTTGCACAGCCACGAGTTCCCGGCCGTCGACGTGCCGCTGACCCCGTTTCCCGGCGCCGACGCCGTCGCGCAGCGAGCCAGCGCGCAGCGCATGCTCGACAGCGTGTTACAGGGGACAGTGTGCGTCGACGACGTGGCGCGCCGGATCACGGTGGCGCTGGACAACGTGGCCGCCGGGCACAGCTGGCCGAGCGGCGCCTCGCAGGATCGCCGCGCCTGGGTCGAGGTCACCGCCTACGCGGGTGAGCAGGTGATCTACCGCAGCGGGCTCGCCGACGGCGAGACCGCCGAGGACGCCGCCGATCCCGATCTGTGGCTGATGCGCGACTGCATCTTCGACGAGAACCGGCAAGAGGCGCACATGTTCTGGCAGGCGGCGAGCCTGACGGGCAACGCGCTGCCCGGGCCGGTCAAGGTGGTGCTGGCCGACCCGACCTCGTTCGCCCGCAGCCACCTCAAGCGCATCTATCCGGTCGCCGGGCCCTTCACCACCGCACCCGATCGCGTCAGCGTGCAGGTCTTCCTCAAGGCCATCGGTGACGACGTGCTGGCCTCGCTGGTCGAGTCGCAGGACCTCGCGCCGACAATCGCCGCCGCTGTGCCGCGCTACCAGCTCGGTGGCGGCGCCAGCGTTGAATGGACGCGCGTCAACGCCGTCCCCTACCGCGACGACCGCACCAACAATCTGTTGCTGTGCGCGACCGCCAGCGCCTACACCTCGCTGAACACCATCGCGGCCGCGACCTCGAACGCCCGCTGCGTCGCGCCGCCGCCGTAGCGACGATCCATCAGTCCGGGATGCAGATGGGGACCATGGCGCTGTCGGTGGTCGGGGCGTCGCCCGAAATGTCGGTCAGGTTGAAGGTGATCTCCCAGTAGCCGGCCATGTACAGGTTCAAGGGCGCGATGGTGTACGTCCCGGCCCCGGCGGCGGTGATGCCGACCGCGGTGGTGCCATGGTTGTGGTCGGGCATGAAGGGCTTCACCGCGATCGACATCCCGTCGAGCGGGGCACCGGTGGCCGCGGCGTCGATCTCGATGGTCCACACATCGACCCCCTTGGCGGGATCGATGGTCAGCACCTGGAGCGTGGGATCCTGGAAGGTGTTCTTCAGCACTTTCAGCAGATAGGTTCCGTTGCGCGAGGTCACCTGCATGCCCTGGCGGAACGGGGTCGCGCGGGTCTCGGCGGCGCAGTTCACGAAGTCGACGTCGCCCATGACCCCGCCGTCGTCGGCGGCGCCGCTGGATTTGCAGCCGGCGCCCGTCAGGCCGAGGACGATCGCGATCGCCGTACCACCTAACGGGCCTGGTGCCGAGCGCATCGCACGGAGTCTAACACGCGATCTTCAAAGGGCCGGCGGTCTGGTTGGCGAACCGGGCCGGCGCCAGACGGCTCAGGATTCGACCGGTTTCGCCGCGTGATCGCCATCAGATACGGACGTCGTTGCCCCAGGGATTGAAGTCGCGCAGCCGTCCCGGGGCGGGGGGCCGGCGCTTCTCGAAGGCCTCGATCAGCACATCCTGAAAGCGGTCCTCGTCGACGCCCGTTACCCGCCCGGCGCTCTCCATCCAGGCGATCTGGCGGCGGAAGGTCTCGACCAGCGGCACGGTGGTGCGGAAGCCGAGGTCACGTGCCGCCTTGCCGTTGTCGAAGGTCGAGGCGTACTGGTAAATGAACTTCACTCCCACCGCGCGGCGTGGCGCGACCTCGGCCAGGAAGCGGGTGGGTATGTGCACGATCGGAGAAGGGCGCTGACCGCCGGCCGCCTGGATCATGGCCTGCCACACCCCGTCCCAGGTCGTGTGCTCATCGCTGGTCAGGTGATAGGCCTGGCCGTAAGCCTTGGGGTTGAGCAGCGCGCCCACGAAGCCGCGCGCGACGTCGGAGACGTGGGCGATCGCCCACGGAGTTTGCCCGTCATCGTGCACGATCACCGGCAGTCCCTGGCGCAGGCGCTCGAGCGTGGTGTCGTCGAACATGACCGAGCCAGCGAGCGTGTGCCCGGCGCCGGTGGTGAACGACGGGCGCAGCACCGTGGTGGCCAGCCCATCGCGGCCGCTGGCCGCCAGCAGGGTGCGCTCGATCGCCGACTTGTTGCGCCCGTAGTCGGTGACCGGGCGGTGCGGTTCGTCGTCGCTGGCTGGCAGGCGGGTCATGGGTCCGCCGTACACGCACACAGTCGAGCAAACCACGATCTGGCGCGCCCGTCCGGTGAACGCGCGCAAGAGCGAGTCGGCCTCGGCGGGCGCGAAGGCGACCATGTCGATGACCGAATCGAAGGTGTGGCGGGCCATCTCGGCCTCGAAGGCGGCGAAGTCGCGCCGGTCGCCGCGCAGGATCCGCACGCGGTCGGCGCCCGCGAAGCGGATCTCGCTGAGGCCGCGGTTGAACAGGGTGACCTCGTCGCCGCGTTCGAGCAGTTGCTCGACGATCGCGGTGGAGATGAGGCCGGTCCCTCCGATGATCAGCACGCGCATGGCCGCGACCATAGCCGACTTGCTCGCGCCGGGAGTCGGAAATGCAAGGGATCGCCGACGCTGACGCCGACGGCAGGATCGGATCTGGAACCGACTCAAGGTCAATGCGGTTCGGATAGGGGTAACCGCCAAGACGCCATGACGCCAAGATCCGGATTATCAGGGGTCCGGGCTTGGCGTCTGCGGCGCCTTGGCGGTTAACCGACCCGCATTGGACTCAAGGTCGGCGGCGGCGTCGGCGTCGGCGTCGGCGTCAGCGATCCCTGGCTACAGCTAACCCGCGCGGCTGGCCTCGCGGATGACCTCCTCGGCGAGATCGTGGAGGGGCGTGTCCGCCACCAGCGCGCGCCGAAGCTCGAGGATGGCGATCTCGGGGCGGGCGCCCAGCCTCACCGGCGGTCCGGTCGTGCCCAGGCCGCGGCTGACGTACAGGGTGGATCGGCCGTCGTGGAACAGGCCGGCCGTGAAGCGCGTCAAGATGCGCGCCAGATTCCAGCGCCGGGTCGCGCCCGGCACCGCGATCTGGCCGCCGTGGGTGTGGCCGGACAGGGTGAGGTCGACGCCGTGCGCGGCGGCCTCGACGAACAGCTCTGGATCGTGCGCCAGCAGCACGACGGGCGCGCCGGCCGATCGGGCGCGCAGGGCCGCGCTGACGTCGTGCCGGCGCGTCCAGGTGTCGTCGACGCCGGCCAGATACAGGCGCGCCGCGCCGCGCGCCAGGGTCACGCCGCGATTGCGCAACACGCGCACGCCGCGCGCCTCCAGCTCCCCCGCCAGTCGCTCCCCGTCGGTGAAGTAGTCGTGGTTGCCCATGCAAGCCCACACGCCGTCCGGGGCGCGCAGCTCGCCCAGCTCCTCGGCCACGGCGGCGACGTAGTGCTCACCAGAGGTGATGAGATCGCCGGTCACGGCGACCAGGTCGGCGCCCAGCGCGTTGGCGCGCGCCACCCAGCGCCGCACGCGCGCGCGCGGCGTGAAGGGCCCGCAGTGCAGGTCGGAGATCTGCGCGATGCGATATCCCTCCAGCTCGGGCGGCAGATCCGTGATCGCGACGGACTGCCTGACGATGCGCGGCGCCCGGCGCAACGCGGCCACCCCGGCGACCACGGACAGCGTGCCGGCCAGCGCCAGCGCGTGGTCAAGCGAGGCCGGGGTGCAGAGCGCCACCAGCAGCGCCAGCGGCGCGAACAGGAAGTAGGTCAGGCAGACCGTCCACCAGAGGTAAAAGGGCCACATCACCAGCGTGATGTGCAGGCGCGACCGGGGCTGCCGGTCGAACGGGTTGCGTAGCGAGCTCCAGAGAAAGGGGAGGGTGAGCAGCGCCGCGCCCGCCAGCACGGGTAGCGCGCGCCCCAGGAGCCGCACCAGGGTGAGCAGGGCGGGTATCTGCACACCCACGGCGATGAGCCCGACCATGGCCGCGAACCGCAGCGGTCGTCGTCGGAGAGGGCGATTCATGTTCGTGACAGTCTGCGAGACGCGGCACGAGGAGGCAATCTCGCTCCACGGTCGAGCCGGATTGCTGGCGGGCACTGCGTCCGGCTAGCGAGGAAACTGGTGACTGGGTAATTCTTGCCGGGCCATTCCGCGTCGGCCCGGTAATTTATCGCTAGCCGCGCACCGGGCGGCCCACGAACCGGCCTGATTCCGCGACAGGATCGTGGCGGCGGTCGTTGGCGCGGCGCTTGCTGCTTGGGGACGTCAAGGCGACCCACAGGGATCAGCGATCTCAACCCAGCCCGTCACCGGGAGAACGGAACCGTAGCCATGGCGATGTCGATCAAGACCAACATCAGCTCTCTCGATGCCCAGAGGAACCTGATGGGCACCGAGTTGGACCTCAACAACTCGCTGGCCAAGCTGTCGTCTGGCTATCGCATCACCAAGGCGCAGGACGACGCCGCCGGCATGGCGATCGCCGTCAACCTGGCCGCTCAGATCAAGAGCTACAACCAGTCGGTGCGCAACGCCAACGACGCGCTCAACGTGGTGCAGACGGCGGACAGCGCGCTCAACGAGTCGCAGAACATCCTGACCCGCCTGCGCGAGCTGGCGTCCCAGTCGGCCTCCTCGGGCGTGAGCAACACCGAGCGCGGCTATATCCAGAACGAGGTCGACGGACTGGTCAGCGAGATCGACCGCATCGCCAACGCGACTGAATTCAACGGGGTCGCGCTGCTGAACACCAACGCGGCACTGACCTTCCAGATCGGCATCCGCAACGTGGCGGCCAACGACCAGATCGTGGTCACGACCAGCAGCTCGACGGTCACCAACCTGAGCCTCACCACCTTGACCCTGGCGTCGCTGACCGGCGCGCAGCAGGCGCTGGGCATCATCGACACCGCCATGCAGTCGATCTCGTCGACGCGCGCCACGCTGGGCGCACAGGGCAACCGGATGGAGAGGGCGATCACCGCCGCCACCCAGGCCGCGGTCAGTCTGTCCGCCGCGCACAGCCGCATCCGCGACGTCGATGTCGCCGAGGAGACCTCCACGATGAGCCGCAACCAGATCCTTCTGCAGGCCGGCGTGTCGGTGCTGTCGCAGGCCAACCAGATCCCGCAGATCGCGCTCAAGCTGCTCCAGGGGTAAGACCGGGGTAAGCCCGCAGGCCCGAGTCGCCGCGTCTAGGCGGTGGCGTCGAGCGTCGGTGCCGGTGTCGGTATCAGTGTCGGTATCAGTGTCGGCATCCCACGATGGCCGAAGCCGACCCGCGACCCGCGGAAAGCCGGTCTCGTCGCTGACGCGACGTTCGTCGATCGGCGTCACGTGGGGTCGATGAGTTGACCTGTCCCGATCCGTCGCTGTAATAATAATGGGCGGGAGGGCCTCGACTCAACGCTTCAAGGGCGCCCTGGACTCTCGCGCACCGGGAGGATCGACCTGCTCCGTCCTTACTCAGGCTCTCTCGATCGGCTCCGCGACGCTGCGCCGGAAGACGGCGCGCGCGGCGGGTGATCGCTCTCTCTCTTACTACCTTTTACTACCTCTTACTGCCGAGGTCAGCTTATGCACAAGAGCCCAACGCCGGGACTCGCGGGCGGCGCTCGAATCGGGCTGCTGGCGATGTGGATTTTCACGGGGGCCTCCGCCTGCGGCAGGACCAATCAGCCCATTGCCAGATCCGACGGCGGCGCCGGGAACGGTGGTGGCGAAGTTGACGCGCGCCGGGACGCGCCCACCGATAGCACCGACGTTGCGTCCACGCCCGGGACGCTGGCCGACGGCAAGTCGTGCGGCAGCAGCAACGAGTGCGTGAGTGGCTACTGCGTCGAGGGCGTGTGCTGCCAGAGCGCCTGCACCCTGGCGTGCTGGACCTGCTCGGCGCAGGGCAGCGTGGGCAGCTGCATCCCGGCCGATTTCGGGTCCGACCCCCGCAACGATTGCCCCGACGAAGGCGTCGCCTCCTGCGGCCGCGATGGCATGTGCGACGGGTCGGGGGCCTGCCGCCGCTATCCGACCGGCACGACCTGCAGGCAGGCCACCTGCAGCGGCGCCACGCTGACGCTGGCGTCGCGCTGCGAAGCGGGTGCGTGCAAGCCGATCTCGGGCCTGCCCTGCGATCCCTATGTGTGCGATATGCTGGCCGGCAATTCCTGCCTCAACCGCTGCACCGCCAACAAGGACTGCGGTGGAGGCAACGTTTGCACCAACGGCAGCTGCGGCCGCATGCCGCTCGGCACGCCTTGCACCACCGGCGACGACTGCAACTCCTCGCTGTGCCAGCAGGGGGTTTGCTGTCGCGAGCTGTGCGGGGGCAATTGCATGTCGTGCGCGGTCCCCGGCAGCGAAGGCGCGTGCACGGCGGTGCCGGCCGGGTCGGATCCGCTCGGCCAGTGCGCCGACAGCGGCCGCCAGACCTGTGGCACCGACGGACTGTGCGACGGCAATGGCAACTGCGAGTTGTACTCGCGCGCGACGGTCTGCGACGACCCTACGTGTCCGGCCGGCGGCTCGACCGGCATGGCGGCCTCTCACTGCGACGGCGCCGGCATGTGCCTCTCGGGCGGCGCCGTCTCGTGCAACGCGTACACCTGCGGTCCGGCCGGGAGCTGCCTCATCAGCTGCCGCACCACCGCGGACTGTTCGGGCGGCAACGTTTGCAACGGAGGCGTGTGCGGTCGCAAGGTGCAGGGGGCGTCGTGCATGCTCGGCAACGAGTGCGCGTCGGGGACCTGCCAGCAAGGGGTCTGCTGCGACATGGTGTGCTCGAGCCCCTGCAAGGCGTGCAACCAAGCATCGTCGCTCGGCCGGTGTACCAACCTGCCCCAGGGATCGGCGCCGTCCGGTGAATGCAAACTCAGTGACCCCAGCACTTGTGGCAACGACGGCACCTGCGACGGCGTCGGCAACTGCCGGCTGCACCGGATGGGCACGCAATGTAAACCGGCCACCTGTTCCGGAGTCACGAAGACCGTGGCGGCGCGTTGCGACGGCGCGGGCGTGTGCGTCGATGGCACGACGCAGCCCTGCGAACCCTATCAATGCGGCACCAACGGCAACTGCCTGTCGGTGTGCAACTCTGCCAACGGCAACGCCGATTGCGCGATGGGGAACACTTGCGACGGCATGAGCTGCGGCAAGAAGCCGCTGGGCGCGACCTGCATGCTGGCCGGCGAGTGCGGTTCAAACCTGTGCGAGCAAGGGGTCTGCTGCGACGTGCCCTGCTCCGGCACTTGCAAGTCCTGCGCGCTGGCCGGCAGCGCCGGGAAATGCTCCAACGTCCCGGACGGTCAGGATCCCCTGGGTCAATGTCCGGTCGACGACCCCTCGACCTGCAAGCGCGACGGAACCTGCAACGGCGCCGGGGCCTGCCGCAGCTACACGGCCGGCACCCAGTGCGTGCGCGGTTCCTGCACCGGCTCCATGCTCACCTTGCCGCGCACCTGCGACGGCGCCGGGACCTGCCTGGCCTCCACCACCTCGCCCTGCCCGGGCCTGTTCGTGTGCGACAGCAGCAACCCCACCACCGGTGCGTGCAAGACCAGCTGCGCGCCTCTGGCCACGCCCAGCGAGTGCGTCTCGCCCGCGATCTGCAGCGGCAGCGCCTGCGTGCTCAAGACCATCGGCGCCGCCTGCACGACCACCTCCGAGTGCGCGTCGGGCTTCTGTGAGCAGGGGGTCTGTTGCGGCAGCGCCTGCGGCGGCACCTGCAAGTCGTGCGCGTTGCCGGGCCCGGCGCGGGGCACCTGCTCGAATATCCCGCTCGGGCAGGCCGACCTGATGAATCGCTGCCCGACCACCGCGGTCCTGGGCTGCGGCACCGACGGCACCTGCGACGGCGCCGGCGCCTGCCATCTATTTTCAATGGGAACCCAGTGCGTGCCCGGCTCCTGCCCGGCGGGCAGCGCCGTCAAGACCCCGGCCCGCGCCTGCGACGGCATCGGACATTGCCTGACCGTCAGCACCGTGCGCTGCGATCCCTTCCTGTGCGACAGCAGCAGCCTCACCGGCGCGTGCAAGACCACCTGCGCGCCAGCGACCTCGATGGCTGACTGCCTGGCGCCCAACTCGTGCAACGGCACCGTGTGCGGCAAGAAGCCGGACGGCGCGACCTGCACCATCGGCGACGAGTGCAATTCCACGGTGTGCGCGCAGGGAGTCTGCTGCGATCGGGACTGCAGCGGGACCTGTCAGTCGTGCGCGCTGGCCGGCAGGGTCGGCGTGTGCTCGCTGGTCCCGGCGGGGGATCCGCCGGCGGTTGCCAGCCAGTGCCCGGCGGCGGCGGTGTCGACCTGCGGCAACGACGGCTTTTGCAACGGGTCGGGCGCTTGCCGGCTGTTCGCCGGCGGCACGGTCTGCGTGCCGGGCAGCTGCAACACCGGCGCGACGCAGGTGCAGCCGCGGCTGTGCAACGGCGCCGGCACCTGCCAGACCTCGACCACCGGCGCCTGCGCGGGCGGGTTCAACTGCAACACCGGCGCGAACGTGTGCCGGACCACCTGCACCATCCCGACCCAGGCCGCCGATTGCGCCGCGCCCAACGTGTGCACCGGGAGAATCTGCGGCGTGTTGCGGCTGCAGTACCTCACCACCGACACCAGCGACGTCTCGCAAAACCCGCATCAGCGGTTCCGGATCCTCAATCTCACCGGGACAGCGGTGCCGCTCTCGGATCTGACGATCCGCTACTGGTTCACCGGCGATGGCGCGCAGAGCTACGCCGCCGCGATCGACTTCGCCGTCAACAGCGCTAACGTCCCGATCCAGGGCAACGTGACGGCGACCTTCGTGCCGGTGACCCGCACCGGCGCCGACCAGTACATGCAGCTCGCGTTCAACGGAGCGGCGGGTAACCTGACCAACGCTGCCTTCGCCGAGGTGCAGTCGCGCTTCAACAGCACCAATCCCGATTTCGGCGTCGTCTTCAACCAGATCGGCGACTACTCGTATGACCGGAGCAAGACCTCATTCACCGACTGGATCAACGTGACGCTGTACCAGCGCGGAGTCCTGGTCTGGGGCATCGAACCGCCGTGACGGCGCCATGGTCCGGATTTTGAAGAGATCCGGACTTGGCGTCTTGGCGTCTTGGCGTTTAACCAAACAGCATTGACCGTAACCCGCGGTCGCGGCCGGCGTAGCTCGGTCGTATGTCGGATCGACCGAGAAAACACCGCCGCGCGCCCGGTTGTGAAGGCCAGGGCCCCGGTCTAGAAGAGGGGCGACAAACGGGTCAACCCGGATCATGGACGGCGAAGCGCTCGAAGCCAGCGAGATCATGAGGCGGTACTGCGCCGGCGAGCAGGCCGCATTCCACCAGCTTTACACCCTGCTGGCGCCGCGCATCCTGGCGTACCTCTGGGGTCTCATCGGGGAAAAGCCGGCGGCCGAGGACCTCCTGCAGCACACCTTCCTCAAGGTCCACGAGGCGCGCGCCTCTTACGTCGTGGGCGCGAACCCGATCCCCTGGATCTACACCATCGCGCACCGGACTTGCCTGGACGAGATGCGCCGGCGCAAGCGCAGCCGCGTGCGCCTGACCAGGGACGGAACGCTGGCGGCCGAGCCGGCGGCCGACATCACCGGCGCCGCCGCCGATGCGCGCGCCGACGCCGAGGGAGAGCTGGCGACCGCCGCCATGGCCGCGCTGGAGCACCTGCCCGGCAATCAGCGCGAGGCGCTGATCCTCACCAAGGTCCACGGTCGTTCCCACGCCGAGGCGGCGATGATCACCGGCACGACGCCCGGCGCGATCAAGCTGCGCGCCCACCGTGCCTACGTCACCTTGCGCCAGCTGATGGCGCGTCCCCGGGAGAAGAAGCTCGCATGAACGCCAAGGACGACGATCTGCCCGCGCCCGCGGACATGCCCCCGATCGCCGGCCAGCTCGACGGGCCGGCGCCGCCCCCCGACCCGGCGCTGCTGCGGGCGGTGGGCGGCATGGGGGCGGTGCGGACGCGCGGTCGCTTCGGCGCCTTCGCGGCCGTGCTGGCCGCCGGATTGGTCGGGCCGCTGCTGCTGCTGGCGCTGCGGCCGCTGCGCCACGATCTCGCGGCGCTGTCCCCGGCGCTGCTGGTCCTGGACGGCGCGCTGTGGCTGGCGGCTTGCGCGGCGGCGCTGGCGGTCGCGCTGGTCCCCGCGCGCGGCGACGTGCTGCCGTCGGCGGGGCGCGCTTCGCGCGTGGGGCTGTGGGTCATCGGCGCGCTGGCGGTGTTCTACCTGCTGCCTACGCTGGACACGCCCGGCGCCAGCGCGCTCGCTCCCGACGGCGCGGGGCCTTTGCTGCGATCCTGCCTGCGCTGCATCGGCGTCTTGCTGCCCATCGCCGTCGTCAGCCTGATCGCAGGCGCCCTGGTCCTGCGCCGGGTGCTGCCGATGGGCGCGCGGCGCATCGGCATCGCTCTCGGCGCCGCGGGCGGCGCCATGGGTGGCCTGGCGTTGCTCTTCCACTGCCCGATCGCCGGCCGCGCGCACCTGGTGCTGGGGCACGTGGGCGGCGTCGCCCTGGCGGCGCTGGTGGGCGCGCTGCTGCTGCCCGTGCTGCTGGCCCGCTCTGCGCGATGATCGAGCTTGTCCGGGGCCCTAGCCCGAGCCGCCGACCGTCCGCCCGCAGGTCGCGAAGGCGGTCGCGCTCTCCCAGAGCTTCACGGTCAGGGTGGTGACCTGTCCTGCGGGCAGGTCCTGCGCCAGGCGATCGGCGATCACGTTCGCGAACCGTTCCAGCGAAGGGTTCACACCAGCCATCTCCGGCAGCTCGTTGAGCATCCGATCACGGTAGCGCTCGACGATGCCATCCAGGCGCGGCTCGACCTCGGCGATGTCGAGCAGGTAGCCATGGCGGTCGAGGCGGTCGCCCTCGAAGATCACCTCCATGCGGTAGTGGTGGGAGTGCGGTTGGTTCTCGCGGCCCCAGTCACCGCCGATCAGGAAGTGCTGGGTCACGAAGTCGCGGAGGATGCCGACGGTGAAGAGGGCGTTGGCCATGGCTGCCGGTCTTTTACGCCAGGCCGCCGTGGGTCAGCAAGATCTGGGGCGCGCCCGAGCCACCGGCGTCGGCACGCTCATAGGCGCGCTGGGCGTCGGTGAAGGGGACTCGATCGCCGACCAGCGGCCCGGTGTCGATCTCGGCCAGAGCTCGCCAGGTCGCCTCGCGGCGGCGCGCCCGGTCCCAGCGCGCTGACAGCGGGGCGCCGATGTGGCTGACCTGGCTGCTGCTGATGTGCAGGCGCCGCCGGTGAAAACTCCCGCCGAGGTCGACCGGCGCGCGCTTGGCGCCATACCACGACCCGACCACGATCCGGGTCTCGTGCCCGGCAGCGGCGATCGCCAGGTCGAGCGCGCGCGGATCGCCCGACAGCTCGTAGATCAGATCGGCGCCACGCCCGCCCGCGAGCGCCTTCCAGGGCGCGGCGCCGTCGACCACCGCGTGCGCGCCAAAGCGGCGGGCCAGCGCTGCGCGCCCCGGGTTGGGCTCGGCCACCGCCAGCACGGCCAGCGGAAAGCGCGCCAGGAGTGCGGTCACCAGGAGCCCGATCACGCCCTGGCCGATCACCAGCACCGCGTCGTCGAGACCCGGGCCGCCGTCCAGGATCAGGTTGACCGCGGTCTCCATGTGCGGGAACAACACCGCCCGCTCGACGGCCAGCCCGTCGGGCACCGGCGCCAGATCATCGAGCGGCGCCACGAAGGCGCTGGCGTGGGGCTGGAAAGCGAACACGCGCCGCCCGATCCATTCGCCGGCGACGTCCGAACCGGCGGCGACGACCCGACCCACCGACGCGTAGCCATAGCGGAACGGATAGCGAAAGGTCCCCTCGGCCAGCGCTGCCAGCGTCTCGTCAACCGGCAGGTCGCGGGGCAGCTCGCCGCGAAAGGCCAGCAGCTCGGTGCCGGCGCTCAGCGCCGACAGCTCGCTGCGCACCAGTGCTTGCCCGGGGCCGGGCGGCTCGAGCGATTCGTCGCGGACCTCGACTCGACGCCGGTCGGTGAAATAAAGCACGCTCCGGCCTCCGGGCGCGCGGGTCTTCTCGTCGCTCAGTCGGCCGGCCAAGCGACCTCACCCGACAACACCAGGTCATGGCCGAGGCGCGCGCTCACCCAGCGCGAGAGCGCGGGACCGAACACGACGCTCTGATCGGGCGCTGGGGTGGCGGCGAGCGCGGGAGGACGGCGGAGTCGGCCGACGGCGGGTAGCCCGCCCATGAACATGGGGGCGATGGTGACCGTGATGTAATCAACCAGGCGCGCATCGAGAAAGCTGGTGATGATGCGCGCGCCGCCCTCCACCATCAGGTGTTCGATGCCGGCGTCGTGCAGCAGGTGCAGCAACGTCGCCAGGTCGACCCAGCCGTTGGGCTGCGCCTCACAGGTCAGGATGCGCGCGCCGCGGGCCTCCATGCACGCGCGCCGTTCGTCGCTGCCGGTGCCCGCGCCGTGACGCTGATCGACGGCGCCCGGCGGGCCCGACGTCGTCTGGCGCGCCGTCCCTACCGTGGTTCCAATCCAGGGCGCGCGCGCGAGCAGCCTGGCGCTGGCCGGCGTGCTCAGGTGGCTGTCGACGATCACCGGCTGGGGATCGCGGCCGTCGACCAGTCGGACGCGCAGCTCCGGGTCGTCGGCCAGCACCGTGCCGACGCCGATGAGGATGCCGTCGTGACCCGCGCGCAGGGCGTGGGTGAAGCGCAGTGACTCGGGGCCGCTCAGCGCCGAGCGCTGGCCACGCGCGATGCTGATGCTGCCGTCGACGCTCTGCGCGTAGGCCAGTGTGACGAATGGTCGGCCCAGCGGGCGCTTGCGCGCCCGCGCCTGGCCAAGGTCGTGGAGCAACGCGTCCATGGCCTGGGTCGCAGAAACGCCATCCGTGAGGAGTGCGTCCTGAAGGTGCGCACGGTGGAACATACCGCACAAGCAGTCTACGGCATGCGGGCTCCTGGCTCACGGTGTTATCTGCGGGACAGTGCGCGACCTCAAGGGCAATGCCGCTCGGTTAAGGGCCTCGGGCCTCGGGCCTCGGGCTTCGGGTAAGTTGAGAAGTTACGAGTGCCTGCAGAGCCCCGATCACACAGCCGTAGCCGGCTTGCAGTCGCCCGCCATCGGTTTCGGTGGCGAATCCGAGGCGCACCGCAAGGCCGATCAAGTTAGCGCACCTCGGAAGCCGAGCCGATCGCGATGCCGACGAAATGCAGGTGGTCGCGTTCCGAGCGCCCAGCGCAGCCGTCCGACGCCCCCGAAGTCCGAAGTCCGAAGTCTGAGGCCTGAGGCCTGAGGCCCGAC
>DASRQZ010000158.1:0-16533 GCA_035696125.1 Polyangia bacterium | reverse complement strand
GAGGCCCGAGGCCCGAGGCCCGAGGCCCGAGGCCCGAGGCCCGAGGCCCGAGGCCCGAACGAGGACCCCTTAACCGAACTACATTGGGCGTAAGGGAGGCGCCTGCTACCAGAACAGCTGCAGCCGTACGCCGTATTGCCGCGGCGGATTGAAGAAGCGCAGGTTCAGGTTCGGCGTCTGGTTGAACGACGCCAGGTAGATGGTGTTGGTCAGGTTCTGTCCGAACAGCTCCAGCCTGACCTTGCCGTCCAGGCGGGTGTAGCCGAGGCCGGCGTCGAGTCGGGTGTAGGTCGGCTGCACGTCGGTGAGGCGGGTGTTCTCGGCCCCGGTCAGCGGATCGCGGCCATCGCCGTTGAAGGGCGTCATGAAGTACTGGCTGCGGGTCTGCGCGGAGACGATCCAGTCGAAGTATCCGATCGAGGTCGTGAAGTTCTGCGCCAGCGAGTAGTTGATCGTGAGTCGCGGCGAGCGCGGCAGGCGCCGACCGTCGAGGTTGATCTCCGGCTCGGTGTCGGGTCCGAACCCCTGCCGGCTGTCATTGATCTTCCCGCGGTCAAAGCGGGCGTCCATCGCCAGCAACATCGCCGACGCCACCAGCCCGTGGGGCAGCTTGTAGTGGGCGTCGACCTCGAGGCCCAGGATGTGAGACTGGGCCGCGTTGTAGCGCAACAGCGTCGCGCCACCGACCACGGTGTTCGACATCGGATCGATCAGTGACTGCGTGCCCGTGAACTGCTGATCCCGGTAGAGGTAATAGAACACAGCGGCGTTGGCGGTCAGCTTGCGGTTCAGCGCGCGGTTCTTGCTACCGACCTCGAAGGCGTAGATCCGTTCCGGCTTGTACGTCGGCGCGATGAAGCCGCTCGGCCCCTTGAAGGTGTCGTTGAAGCCGCCCGAGTGATGGCCGGTGGTGACGTTGGCATAGGCCAAGCTGTCGGGGGTGACGTCGGTGTCGACGCCCGCGCGCCAGTCGATGGAGGTGTCAACGTAGCTGCCGTGCTGGGCGTTGACATTGAAGCCGCCGGCGGGATCGACGCTGGCCAGCAGTTGCGCCAGGTTGTCGCGCGCGCCCGGGTTGGCGATGCCGTCCAGGATCACCTGCCGCTGGTCGGTGACCGTCGTGGGATCGTAGATGGTGCGGCCGAACTCGGCGAAGCGGAAGCCTTCGGTACCAAAGCGGAACGGTTGCCCCCCGGTGTTGATGCCGCCGTACACATTGCCGATGCCGTTGCGCAGCTTGTGCTCGTGGGTGACCCGGACACCGCCCGTGGCCCGCAAAACCTTGCTGATGTCGAAGGTCGCGTCGAGGTAGCCGGCCTCGGAGTGGGCGCGCACGTCGGGCATGTTGAACTCGATGCCGGCAAACCCCTGCGCGTTGTCGTTGGTGCCGCCCAGGAAGACCTGCTGCTTCTCGTAGAAATAAAAGAAGCCCGCGTTCCAGCGCAGGCGCGCGGTATCGGGCGCGTAGAGGCGCAGCTCCTGGACCGTCGACCGGGAGGTGGTGTGCCAGTAGGTCGCGCTCCAGTTGTCGAGCTGGGGCGGGTCCGCGCCATAGTAGGCCACGCCGGCGTTGCCGCCCGTGATCTGGCGGTAGTTCATGTCGCGATAGCTGCTGATGATCTCCATCTGCACCTGGGGTCCGAGGTCGACGTCGATGTTTCCGGAGATTCCCTTGTGGGTCATGTCCTGCGACGGCTGCGGGCCGCGCCAGATCACCGCCCGCGGGTCGGGCACCTCGGAGGGGTGCAGGCCGGCGCGCAGCGGGGCGTCGAAGTTGGTGCCGGTGTAGCCGGTCCCCTTCTCCTGGATATAGTCGTGTTTGAGGTGGATCCGCAACCGGTCGATCGGCTTCCACAGCAGGCCCGCGCGGTAGGCCAGACTGTCGGCGCTCTCGGCCGGCGTGATGCTGTGGATCGGTCCACCGTTGGTGTAGAACGGCTCGTGGTTCTCGGAGAAGGCGGCGAAGCGGAGCGCCAGGGTCGGAGCCACGGGGATGTTGATCATCGCCCGCGCCAGCTTCTGCGAGTAGTTGCCGAACTGTAGCTCGCCGCCGGTCGAGAACTCGCCCAGGCGCGGCTTGGCGCCGACGACGTTGAGCGAGCCGC
The DNA here is from genome assembly GCA_035696125.1 of Polyangia bacterium. GTDB lineage: Bacteria > Myxococcota_A > Polyangia > Fen-1088 > Fen-1088 > DASRQZ01. Next base: position 14,428 of record DASRQZ010000158.1, on the reverse strand, counting down.
CGGTTGCGTTGCGGCCGCGCAGGGTGCCCTGCGGGCCGCGGTTGATCTCGACGCGTTCGATGTCGAAGAACATCGATCCCACGCCGCGCGGACGCGGAATGTAGATGCCGTCGAAGTAGGTGGCGACGGCCGGGTCGTTGACCTCGGTGTTGTCGTAGCTGCCCACGCCGCGCACGGTGATCTCGGTGTTCCCCTCCTGGGTCCCGATCTCGACCGAGGGGTTGGCGTTGCCCAGCGTGCGCACCGAGTTGACCCCGACCCGCGCCAGGTCCTCCTCGGTGTACGCGCTGGCCGATCCGGCGTAGCTCTGGATGCTCTTCTCGCGCCGGTCGACGGTGACCTTGATGACGTCGAGGTCCTTCTCCTCGTAGTAGCCTTCGGGCAGGGGCATCTCGCCGGCGGCCGGCGCGGGCGCGGGCGCGGCGGGCTCGATCCCGGCAGGGGGCGTCTCGACGGGGACGGCGACCGGGACCGGCGGCGGTGGGGGCGGCGGCATCGCCGGATGCGGCTCCGGCATCACCGGGGGTGGCGGTGCCGGCCCGGGCGCCGGCGCAGGTGCGGCGGCACCCGGCGGCAGCGGGGCCGGCGCGGCGGTGGCGGTCCCGGGCTTCGCGCCTTGCGCCCGGGCGGGGCTCGGTTGAACCGCGAGGAGCCCTTCGACCAGTAGCGCCGACAGCAGAGCGGCGGCTCGACGTCGCATGCTCGTCTCGATGGACATATGGTCCTCCTAAGCTCGGCCGATAACAAAATGGGGGGGGCGGCCGGATTGAGGAGGCATGTATACACTTCGCTGTCGCGCGTTGGAAAGTTAAACAACAGGATTTGTTGTCTGTGCGCGGCCCGCCAACTTTGTTGAGTGCCCTTAGTAATGCTCCTTTCATGAGGATTGAGCGCGATTGCGCCCGGCCCCTTAACCCAATGCAGTTCGGTTAAGGGGTCCTCCCTCGGGCCTCAGGCCTCCGGCCTCAGGCGTCAGACTTCGGACTTCGGGGGCGTCGGACCTGGACTGCCGGGGGAAACTCTTGCGATGCCACGGCCGATGAGTCTTGTGATCAGGGCTCTGCAGGCACTCGTAACTTCTCTCAATTTACCCGAGGCCCGAAGCCCGAGGCCCGAGGCCCGAGGGCCCTTAACCGAACGGCATTGCCCCTTGACCGGCGAGACGTCGACCCGCGGATCCGATCGGACCCGGGTCAGGCGCTCAGCACCACCTTTTCGCAGTTGTCTTCCTTGGCCAGGAACATCGCGTAGGCCTCGGGAGCTTGTGCCAGCGGCAGGCGGTGGGTGATGACGAAGCTGGGATCGATCTCGCCGCGCTCGATGCGCTCCAGCAACGGGCGGGTGTAGCGCTGCACGTGGCACTGCCCGGACTTGATGGTCAGCGATCGATTCATCACCGCGCCCATCGGGAACTTGTCGACGAAACCGCCATACACGCCCACCACCGACACGATGCCGCCGTTGCGACAGGCGGTGATGGCCTGGCGCAGGGCGATCGGTCGATCGGTCTCCAGCATCAGCGCCTGCTTGGCGCGGTCGTAGGCGTACGTCACTCCCACGCCGTGCGCCTCGGTGCCGACGGCGTCGATGCAGGCGTCGGGGCCGCGCCCTCCGGTCAGGTCGGCCAGCGCCTCCTGCACGTCGACGTCCTGGTAGTTGATGGTGTGGGTCGCGCCGGCGTGGTCGCGCGCCATGCGCAGCCGGTAGGCGTAGCGATCGATGGCGATGATGCGCTCGGCGCCCAGCAGGCGCGCGCTGGCGATCGCGAACTGGCCCACCGGCCCGGCGCCCCATACGGCGATCACCTGACCGGGCTGGATGTTGCACATCTCGGCGCCCATGTAGCCGGTCGGGAAGATGTCGGACAGGAACAGCACTTGATCGTCGCGCAGCTCGCCGGGGACCTTGATCGGCCCCACGTCGGCGAAGGGCACGCGCGCGTACTCGGCCTGGCCGCCGCTGTAGCCGCCCAGCATGTGCGAGTACCCGAACAACCCCGCGGGCGAGTGGCCCCACAGCTTCTCCGCCATCCAGGCGTTGGGGTTCGAGTTCTCGCACAGCGAGTACAGCTGCGCCTTGCACATGCTGCAGGCCCCGCAGGCGATGGGAAAGGGCACCACCACCCGGTCGCCGACCCGCAGCTTCTTGACCGCCTTGCCGACCTCGACCACCTCGCCCATGAACTCGTGTCCCAGGATGTCGCCCTTCTCCATGGTGGGGACCAGGCCGTTGTAAAGGTGCAGATCGGATCCGCAGATCGCCGTCGAGGTGATCTTCACGATGGCGTCGCCGTCGTTGATGATGTGCGGATCCGGCACCTCCTCGACGCGCAGCTTGTGCTTGCCGTTCCAGCAGGTGGCCTTCATGAGCGCTCCGCCCCCTTGCGAACGATGGGCGCCACCGTCGGGCGCGCCGGATGGCGTCCCCGGTGGATGCTGGCGTCGGATTCGATGACCTCGCCGGTCTCCAGCACCTGTTTGAGGCGACGCAGGTCTCCCTCTATCTGCTGTCCCGGCTCTTCGCCCGCGGCGAGGGCGACCAGGCGCCCGAAGGCTCCCGCCGGGGGATCGTAGGTCGCCTCGACGTGGATCTCGGTGCCGCGTCCACCGGGCGCGGGTCGAAAGCGCACCACGCCGCTGTTCCGCACTTCGGAGCCACCGATCGATCGCCAGGCGATCAGCTCGTTGTCGCGCTCGTCGACGATCTCGGCGTTCCATTCGAAGGTGCTACCGATGGGTCCGCGCACGCGCCAGCGCGAGCGCCGGGGGTCCTGCACCTGCACCGACTCCAGATGCACGAGGAACCTGGGCAGGTTCTGGAAATCGCGCCAGAAACCAAACACCTCGGCGGGCGGACGGCCGATGGTGATCGAGCGCCGCACGGTGCGCGGCTCGCTGGCCGCCGCGGTCGCCGCGCCAGTCCGGCGACCCAGCCAGGCGTCCAGCACGGTCACGCCCGCCACCGCGGCCAGCGCGCCGCCGATTCGCACGCCCCGGGTGCGCCGCGAGCGCAGCAGGTTTCCCAGCAGGCCAAGGTCGACCAGGTCGCCGGCGACGCGCGCCCACAGCCAGCGCCCCGGCCGCCGCCGCGACAGGAGGCCGACGCCCGCGGTCAGCTCGCGGATGCCCAGCGCGCGGATGAGCCGGCGGGTGCGCGGACCGTCGGAGATGCCAAGGAGGCGCGCCAGCTGTCGCGGCGCCAGCAATTGACCAAGGCCCAGGCCAACGCTGAACCAGCCGACGCCGAGGGCCCAGCGCGACAGCCCGCGATCGCCGGCCCCGTCCAGAGCCGGCGACGGTGGCCTGCGTCGGCGCTCCCATGCCTCCGCGGACGCTCGACGGTAGGCCAGGCCGCGGGCGCCCAGGTTACGGGTGGACTCGGTCGACGCGTGGTTCATGGATGCTCCTCCTGATCGCCGCGAGCCGCTCGCGGACCGACGCAATGTAAGGATTGCTGTCACGCCGACAACGACCCGCGTGCCGGTCGGGCGACATTCGGGGTCTTTCCCGATTGATATTCGCGCGGGCACCGACCTCGAGCATTCGGCCGCGGCGGTGGTTAGCTTGCCGCCATGGCCCGGCGAACCATCGTCACCATCGGCGCCTCGGCCGGCGGCATCGAGGCGCTCGGTCGGGTGGTCCGCGGGCTGCCACCGGACATTCCGGCCGCCATCGTGGTCGTCGTCCACATCAGCGAGTACAGCGTGCTGCCGGCGGTGCTCCAGCGCGCGAGCCCGCTGCCCACCGCCCACGCGCGCGACGGAGAGGTCCCGCGGCCGGGGCGCATCTATGTCGCTCCGCCTGGCGTCCACCTGTTGCTCGAGGACGATCACCTGCGCCTGCGCCACGGCCCGCGTGAGAACGGCGCGCGCCCGGCCATCGATCCGCTGTTCCGCAGCGCCGCGCGCAGTGTGCGCGATCGGGTGGTGGGCGTCATCCTGAGCGGCCAGCTGGACGACGGCGTCGCCGGTCTGTACGCCATCAAGGCGCGCGGCGGCCTGGCCATCGTGCAGGATCCCGAGGACGCGGCGGCGCCCAGCATGCCGAGCCACGCCCTGCGCCTGGTCGACGTCGATTTTCGCGCGCCCGCCAACCAGATCGGGCCATTGCTGGCAGAGATCGCCAACGAGGAGACCATGAGCACCAAGAGCAAGCGCCGAGGATCCGAGCGGGCGGCCAGCGCCGCCAAGCGGGTGATCGCCAAGGCGGTGGCCGGGCGCAACGGCGTCCCCATGCGCGGGCGCGACCAGGACAAGATCGGGGAGCGGCACCGCGCCCGCCCGCCCGAGAGCCCCGAGCAGGATCCCCTGCGCTGCCCGGATTGCAGCGGCCCCCTTTACCGGGTGTCCGGGGGCGACCTCGAGCAATGGAGCTGCCGCGAGGGCCACGTGTTCTCGCCGGACAGCCTCAGCAGCGCCCAGACCGACGCGCTGGAGCGGGCGCTGTGGCTGGCGGTACGGACCATGAAAGAGCGGGCGCTGATCGATCGCACCATCAGCCAGCGCGGCGAAACCAGCGCGCCGAGCACGCGCGCGCGCCTGGCCGAGCGGGCCCACGCCACCGAACACGACGTCGCGCTGCTGCGCGAGATCCTGGCTCGGCTTTGACCGCGCGCTGTCGGGGCGCCGGGGAGGGATCAGAGCCCGATCAGTGCCGGTGCACCGATCGCCCGGCGCGCAGCTCCTCGACGGCGCGCAGCAGCTCGGGGACGTCGATCGGTTTGACCAGGTGGCGCAGGAATCCGGCGGCGCGGCTGCGGCTGATATCCTCCCGGGTGCCGTAGCCGCTGAGCGCGATTCCGGGGAGGGGCGCGCGCCGCGACAGCAGCTCCCGCATCAGATCCAGGCCCGACCCGTCGGGCAGGCCGATGTCGCTCACCAGGAGGTCCATCGGCTGGTCGGCGTAAGCCAGGGCGCCCGACACCGAGTCGGCGACCATCACCTGGTAACCGGCCTGCTCCAGTACCTGGGTCATCATGCGCGCGGTGTCAGGGTGATCTTCGACGAACAGGATACGCGTGTCGCGGTGGTGGGCCGGCGCGACGGCCACCAGGGGCGCGGCCGCGGCCTGGGGCCGCGAACCCGGCCTGGCGCGCCTGACCAGCGCACGCAACCTGACCTCGAAGGTCGATCCCTTGCCGGGGCCGTCGCTGAAGACCCGGATCTCGCCGCCATGCGCGGCGACGATGCCGTGCGCGATCGGCAGCCCCAGCCCCAGGCCGTCGCGTGGGCGGGTGTTGGCGCCCTGCACGAAGTGCTCGAAGATGCGCTCGCGCTCGTCGGCCGCCAGGCCCGCGCCGGTGTCACGCACGGCCACGCTGATCTCCCCGTCGTGGTCGTGGGAGACGACGGCGATCTCGCCGTCGCGGGGCGTGAACTTGATCGCGTTGCGCAGCAGGTTGGCGAACACCTGGCGCAGGCGATCGGCGTCGCCGCGCACATGGTTTTGCTTGGCGGCCAGCGCGGTGACCAGACGCAAGCCCTTGGCCTCGGCTTCGCTCTTCACCTGATCCAGCGCGTCGCCGATCACGCCGTGAATGTCCAGCGGGTGTACCTCCAGGGTCAGCTTGCCGTGGGTCAGACGGGTCACGTCGAGCAGGTCGTCGATCAGCCGCACCTCGTAACCGATGTTGCGCCGGATGATGGCGAACAGATCGTGGCCGTCGATCTTCATGCCGGCGCACAGCCGCTCCAGCCCCGACACCGCCGCCAGCACCGGCGTCAGCGGCGTGCGCAGCTCGTGGCTGAGGATGGCCAGGAAATGGTCCTTGGCCTCGCTGGCGGCGCGCGCCGCTTCGGCCTTGATGGTCAGCTCCCGGCGCTCCTCCTCGGCGTGCTCGCGGTCGCGCAGATCGATGAGGGCGGTGTAGATCCAGTCGTCGTTGGTGGTGGTGCTGGACAAGCTCACCGGCACCAGACCGCCGCGCAGCGTGAGCGTCAAGCGGACCACCGAAGTGCGGGCCTGGCGACGGCAGGTGACGATGTGCTGGCGGAACTGCGGGCGATCGTCGCGCGCGACGAAGGACGCGAACGGCTTGTTGACCAGCTTGTAAGCGTCCTGGCCCAGAAAGGCGCTGGCTTCGCGGTTGACCTGGGCGATCACCGCGGCGGCGTTCAACGTCAGGTAGGGGATAGGGGCGCGATCGAACAGATCCGCGAGCCGATCGCGCGCCGCCCACAGCTCGCGCTCGGCGCGCAGCAAGGCGTCGTTCTGCGCCTGCAGCTCCTCGCGGTGGACCGACAGCTCGTCGAGCAGATCGTCGCGACGGGCCAGCAGCTTGCGCGCTCCGGCCAGCCGCTTCTTCAGCCGGTCGACGTCGCCCGCGGCAGCGACGACCGCCGAGGCAGCGCTCCGGCGCGGGCCTGGCCGAACCCGCGGGCGCCGGCGGCGGCCCCGCTCATTCACCGCGCGCCTCGTCGATGGTGAGCAGAATCACCGGCGCGGCCTGCGGGCCGCCGACCCGGCGCATGGTGAAGCGCAACGGCCGTTGCGAATCCCCGCCGAAGCGTCCCTCGAGCACGACGGGCTGACTCTTTTCGCCGTCGTGGGCGGTTTCCTGCAGGCGGGCGCGCAGGGCGTCGGCGTTCCAGTGGCCGCTGCCCAGCTCCGAGATCAGCTTGCCGCGCGCCTCGGCCGCCGAGACGCCCAGCTTCTGGGCGAACGCGCGGTTGGCCGCCATGACTCTCAGATCTTCGTCCAGCACCAGCAGCGCCGAGGCGAAGCCATCCATGATGGCGTTCATCATCTGCTCCGCCTGCTGGCTGCGCTGCTCGTGCTTGCGCAGGGCGTCGATGTCCAGCAACACCAGCACGGCGCCGTCGATGCGGTTATCGACGCTCTTGTAGGGGCGCACGCGCAGCAGGATCCAGTTGCCGTCGCGGTCCTGGACCTCGCGTTCCTTGACCACCACGTTGTCGACCGCGTCCCGGATCAGCGCCTCCAGGTCGGGGCAGTCGAAGTTGGGCCGGATGTTGCCGATCGGACGGCCGACGTCGCTGGCGATCAGGTTGAGCGACTTCTCCGCCATGGGCGTGAACCGTCGCACCCGCAGGTCGTTGGTCACGAAGACGATGGCGATCTGCACGCCGGCCAGGAGGTTGATGAGATCGCTGTTGGCGCGCGACAGCTCTTCATTGCGTGACTGCAGCTCTTCGTTGACGGTGTTGATCTCTTCGTTGGTCGACTGCAGCTCTTCCTTCGCGGTGTCGAGCTCCTCGTTGGTCGATTGCAACTCCTCGTTCGAGGACAGGATCTCCTCGTTGGCCGACTGCAGCTCCTCGTTGGTGGCTTCCAGATCCTGGATGATCGATTGTAGATACTCGCGGCTGGCCGCCAGCTCCTGCTGCAGCTCGCGCAGGTGGCTCGGCTCCGGCGCCAGCTCCGGCGGCGCCAGGGCGGCGGCGCCTCGCTGGCCCTTGGCCTCCTTCTTTGACCGCCGGCCCGGGCGCGCGTCTCGGTCGGGCGACAGCCCGGGCGGCACGGGCCCGGTCGCGCCAGCAGCCTCGAGCGTCGCAGGTGTCGGGTGGTCGAACAGCACCAGGTAATGGCGCTCAGACGACGACGAGGCCGACAGTGGTATCACCTCGACGGCGACGGTACGGATATGCCCGTTGCTGCGCAGCTTGATTCCCTCCTTGCGCACCACCTGTCCGGTCTTGCGCGCTTCGCCCAGCGCCGCCCGCACGCTGAACAGCAAGCCCTCGCGCAACATCTTGAACAGGTGCAGCGTCGGCTCGCCCGGCGACAGCTCGAGAAAGGCGCCGGTCTGGCCACGCGTCTCCACGATGCGCAGGTCGCTGTCGACGATCACACCCGGCGGGGCGAAGCGGGAGATCAGGACCCGCGTCGCCTCGCCCTGGATGCCCGTCGCTTCGCGCGACCGTTGCGCTGGTTGCGGCTTGCGGCCCGCGGGCGTCCGCAATGTGCCGAAGTCCGGCGGCTGGAAGTCTATGTCCATCCGCAGCGACGACGGCTTGCGCATGAAGATCCGGTGTTTCTTCTCGAAGACCTGAAACAGGTCGCCGTACGGCCCGACCGACTCCGCCCGCCCCAGTATCAGGAAGCCCTGCGGCTTCAACGCATAGTGGAACAGCGACATGAGCTTCTTGTGCAACAAGGGATCGAGGTAGATGAGCACGTTGCGACAGACGATGAGATCGAGCTTGGAGAACGGCGGATCGCGGGTCAGGTCCTGATGCGCGAACACGCACAGGTCGCGCACCCCCTTGGCGATCTGGTAGCTGCCGTCGATCTTGGTGAAGAAGCGGCGCAGTCGTTGCGGCGAGACATCCTCGTCGATGTTGATGGGGTAGATGCCCGAGCGCGCGCGCTCGATGGCGCGATCGCTGACGTCGGTGGCGAAGACCTGGATCGGAGTCGCCTCCGCGGCGTCGCCCAGGAACTCGAGCAGGGTGATCGCGACCGAGTAGGCCTCCTCGCCGGTGGCGCAGCCTGGGATCCAGATCCGGATGGGGACGTCGGACGCGCGCTGCTCGACCAGGCGGGGAAAGACCTTCGCCGCCAGCGCGGCATAGGAGTCCGGCTCGCGGAAAAACCGGGTGACCTGGATCAATAGATCGTGGTACAGGCTCTGCAACTCCGCCGGGTCAGCCTCGAGCAGCTTGATGTATTGACCGACCTCGGGGGCCTTTTGCAGCAGCATGCGGCGGTGCAGGCGCCGGCGGATGGTGGGCGTCTTGTAGTGGCTGAAGTCGACCCCGGTCGCCTGGCGCAGCAGCGCGAAGATGCGGCGCAGGTGGTGGTCTTCGAAGGTCGTCCCGGAGGCCGAGGTCGCGACATCTCGGGGCGGTCGCAGGTGGTGGGCGGTGAGCCGCATCAGGGTGGCGGCGATCTCGCGCGGCGGCAGGATCAGATCGGCGATGCCGGCAGCGATCGCGGCGCGCGGCATGCCGTCGTATTCGGTGGTTTCGGGGTCCTGCACCAGCACGGTCCCGCCCGCGGCCCGGACGTCACGCAGCCCGGCGACGCCGTCGGACGAGGTGCCCGACAGGAGCACGCCAAACGCCCGGGACTGCGTCGACTCGGCCAGCGAGCGGAAGAAGACGTCGATGGGGTGATACTGGGTGCCGTCGGTCGGGCGCGGGGCGATCTGCAGGCGACCGCCTTCGACGGTGAGCTCGGCGTTGGGCGGGACGACATAGACGTGATCGGCAAGGATCAGCGTGCCGTCCTGCGCCTGTTCGACTGGCAGCGGCCCGGCCTTGGACAGCAGCTGGGGCAGCGCGCTGTGGTGTTTCGGTGACAGATGCTGCACGAGCACGATCGCGAAGCCGGGATCGCCGGGCAGCGCGCGCAACAGCTGGGTGAAGGCCTCGAGGCCGCCGGCGGAGGCGCCGACCCCCGCGATGATGACCTCGTCCGGGTTGGGTGCGGCGGGCCCCGGCGCCGGCGGGACGGTGCTAGCAGGGCGGGCGGGACCAGCCCGCGCGCTCCGGCGCGGGCGCCGCGCCGGTGTACGAGCGCCTCGCCTCTTCATGATCATGACCTCGGGTCCTAGGGTTTCGGGCGTTCGAGAGCCGCCATCATCTCGGCCAGCCGGATGAGCTGGTCGCGGGCTGAGCGGGTCGCTTCGACGGCGGCGTCGACGTGCTGGGCGCTCGCCGGTGGCAGCGCGTGTTCCGCCGCCATTCGCAGATGCAGGCCAATGGCGGCCACGGTTCCGCTGAGCTCGTGCACCAGCTTCGACCCCGGCCCACGTACCAGCTCAGGGGACGCCGCCCGAGGCCTGTCCCTACGGGCGCCGCCGGCCGGGGCAGGGGGCGCGGCTGCGCTTTTCGGCTGTCGTCTGGTCACCTCTCTTGGTTTGCTTGCCCCAGCCCGCATGGAATCCAGTTTCCGCCGACGTTTCCCGTCTAGCGCACATCGGGCGTCGATTGCAAACGGGAAAAATCGGTATCAGGCGCGCGGAGCGCGCCAGTCGGAGAGCTGGTAGCCGCGGCCCTCTCCGTCCGGATCCTGGGCGGCTCGTGCCACCGCGGCTTCCAGCGCATCGAGGTCAACCGGTTTGGGGAGGTAGAAATCGAAGCCGGCGGCGAGGGCCAGCGACTTGTCGCAATCGCGTCCCATGCCCGACAGCGCCACCAGGAACGCCGCGCGGTGAAGCGGGTTGGAGCGCAGCGCGCGCGCCAGGGCGTAACCGTCGAGCTCGTTTGGCAAGCCGAGATCCGAGATCACGATGTCCGGGCGCCAGCTGGCGGCCATCGCCAGACCCTCCGCACCGCAGCGCGCCAGCCGGACATCGTGCCCGCACAGCTCGAGCAGAAAGCGCAGCATGTCGCCGGAGTCCTCGTCGTCTTCGACGACGAGGATGCGGTGGTTTTGGGAACCGGACAGCACGGCCGACACTTGCGGAACGTCGCACTGTCCCTCGCCATCGGCCATCCCAAGCACCCTGGATTTATCTCGGCCGCCGGCCGTAGTGGGGACAGGCCGTGCGGGTCAGCCATCTAGCAAGCCGCTCAGCGCCGACAGTCGAATCAGCTCACCCGTGGAGTGGACGTGCAGCTTGCGATTGATGTGCGATCGGTGAGTTTCGACGGTCTTCACGCTGATGAACAGGGTGCGCGCGATGCGCTGGTTGGTGAACCCGCGCAAGATGAGGTCGAAGACCTCGCGCTCGCGTCGCGACAGGTCGTCGAAGGGCCGGGCGTCTCGGCGCGCGCCGGTTCCGCTCTCGGCCGTCGACAGCAGCTGGGTAAATCCGTCGGGGACGTAGGGCTTGCCGTCCGCGGCCCGGCGCAGGGCCTCCAGGATCTCCTGCGGCGGCTGGTTCTTGAACGCGTAGCCCACAAAGCCGGCGTGCAGCGCCCTCGAGATGAAAAACTCGCTGGTATGCATCGAGAGCGCCAGCATACGGATCGTCGGCGCCGCGCGCGCGACGTCTTGGCCGGCGGAGATTCCGTCGCCGCCCTCCAGCGCCAGATCCATCACCAGCACGTCCGGCTTGAGGGTCTCGGCGATGCGGACGGCGCCCCGCCCGTCGGTGGCTTCGCCGACCACCTCCATGTCGTGCTGCTCGGAGACCAGAGCCTTCATCCCCTGACGAAAGATGGGGTGATCATCAATCAGAGCGACGGTGTGTTTCATCCGATCTCCAGATAGGGCCGGAACGCGCGCCCGGCAGACGCGCGACGATGAGAGGTTGGTTGAGGGTCTGGGTGTAGGCTCGTCGGGGTACAAGAGTAGTGACTATTGGCCCGGATGCTACTGCTCAGTTTGGTTCCGTGCAAAGGCTGGGTGTGGTTCCGGGCGAGCTCCCGCTCCGAGGGCCCGGCCAGTGGCAAGGACGCCAGGAGCCCGCCAGGAGCCAGGACGCTGCGCTCGGAAGGGTGAAATCCACCCGGTAATCTTCTGGGAGTGCCTGGCGGGGGTTTCTTCAACATCCGGGGGACGTCCCATATGCTTGGCGCCATGAAGGCCGTGGTGATCGCCCGCTTTGGTGGCCCCGAGGTGCTGGAGCTGCGCGATCGGCCGACGCCCGCGCCGGCGCGCGGCGAGGTGCGGATCCGGGTGCACGCGACCGCGGTCAACCGCGCCGATCTCCTGCAGCGCCAGGGCCAGTACCCCGCGCCCACCGACGCGCCCGCCGATATCCCCGGCCTGGAGTTCGCCGGCGAAGTCGACGCCATCGGCGAGTCGGTCGCCGATCTGGCGGTCGGCGATCGGGTGTTCGGTCTGTGCGGTGGCGGCGCGTACGCCGAAGCGATCGCCGTCCCGGCGCGTACCGCGGTCAAGCTGCCCGAGGGGATGTCGTGGGAGGAAGGCGCCGCGGTCGCCGAGGCGTTCATCACCGCCTGGGACGCGCTGGTGATCCAGGCCCGCCTGGTCGCCGGGGAGACCGTCCTCATCCACGGCGCCGGCAGCGGCGTGGGCACGGCGGCGATCCAGATCGCGCGCGCCATCGGCGCGCGCGCCGTCGGCACCTCGCGCACGCCCGACAAGCTGGAACGGGCGCGCGCGCTGGGCCTGGACCAGGGGGTGGCGATCGGCGCGGGCGGGGGCGGGGGCGGGTTCGCCGACGCGGTCCTGCGCGCGACGGGGGGGCGCGGCGCCGACGTGGTCCTCGAGCTGGTGGGCGGGCCCTACCTGGCCGAGGACCTGCTGTGCGTCGCCCCGCGCGGCCGGATCATGCTGGTGGGTGTGATGGGCGGCGGGCGCGTCGAGCTGGATCTGAAGTTGCTGTTGCAGCGGCGGATTCAGCTGACCGGCACGGTGCTGCGCGCGCGCCCGCTGGAGGAGAAGATCGCGGCCGTGCAGCAGCTGGGACGTCACCTGGTGCCGCTGTTCGCGCGCGGCGCGCTGCGCCCGATCGTCGACCGGGTGCTGCCACTGGCGGAAGCCGCCGCGGCCCACGCGTACGTCGCGTCGAACGTCAGCTTCGGCAAGGTCGTCCTGCGCGTCTGAGCGCCGCGCCCGGGCGGCGCGTCGCGCGGCCGGCACCCGGTTCCGGAATTGAGCGGCCCCGCCATGGATGTGCGCGCCGCGCTTGCCGAATTCGCGCGCTGTGGGAACATCTCTGTCTGCCGCTCGCCCACCGCGACCGCTTTTCGCGAGGAGAGGACATCGACATGGCGACTTACCGGACGGTCTTCGGCTCGGTAGACAGGTACGAGAAGGGGACCATGGAGATCATCAACGATGATCCCAAGCACTATGTCTACTCGAACATCTTCGAGGTCGTCGCCAGGGCGAAGCCTTACGAGAAGGTCGCGGTCGCCAAGAACCTCGAGTACGTGATCGAGGCCATCCGCGCCGAGGGCCGCTCGCCCTGGATGTCGTGTGCCCACGACGAGTTCGTGGTGGTGATGGACGGCGAGGTCGAGGTCGAGTTGTGCAAGCTCGCGCGCGGGTCGGGCCAGGCGACGAAGGACGACGGCGGCGGCAAGCCCGGCTCGGTCCTGGTCGAAGGCGAGCCGCAGGGGCCGCGCATGGGGCGTATCCGGCTCAAGCGCGGGCATCAGGCGCTGCTGCCCCGGGGGGCGGCCTATCGATTCAACGCCGCGCGCCCGGCGGCGCTGATCCAGCAGACGCAGAGGGGTGATCTCACCGTCGAGAAGTGGGGCGAGATCTGTTATCGCTGACAAGGAGACCATCATGACCGCCAGCGCTCGCGTCAATCCATCGGAAGAGCCCGGCGCCACCACCGCCGGATATCACGCCTTTTCGCTGGGTCAGTTCAGCTTCGCGCGCGACGAGTACTTCGTGACCTTGACCTGGCCGGCCAAGGGCAAGCGCCAGTCGCACACCATGAGCGCCGACGCCTTCCTGCGCGCCCTGATGCGCGACGTGGCCTGGAACTTCTTCTATGGCCTGGTGAACTTCGACGCGGTCTTCGGCACGCGCAACCTGTACGGACGCGTGGAGCTGTTCGCGGGTCGTTACAACGAAGCGATCCACGGCGCGGGTCTGTCGTACGTCGAGGCCTTCGACAGCGCCCAGGCCATGGCCAGGTTCAAGGAGATCCTGGCCGACTGGGTCAACGCCGGTTTCGATCCCTTCGCGGCGCCGTCCGAGACCGTGGCCAGCCCCTTCGGCGAGAAGAACGGCGACAACATCGCCGCCATCGATCGCTTCCGGGTGATGACCAAGCGCATGACCGGCCTGCCCGGCGACTCGCCGCTACGCACCGACGCGGCCGGCTTCCCTGTCAACCGCGCGTTCGCCGACGTCGACCAGAGCGAGCCCGAGGTCCAGGTCGAGCCCGGCTTCGAGGGCGAGGTGCACGCCATCAACCTGTTCAAGTATCTGTCGCGTTCTGACGTCACCTGGAACCCGTCGGTGACGTCGGTGTGCGGCCGCAGCCTGTTCTGCCCTACCACCGAAGAGTACATCCTGCCGATCATCCACGGCAACGATCGCGTCGAGTGGTTCGTACAACTGTCCGACGAGATCACCTGGGAGGTCGCCGATCGCGAGACCGGCCGCCCGCGCGCGCGCTTGACCATGAAGGCAGGCGACGTCGCCGCCATGCCCGCCGACATCCGCCACCAGGGCTTTTCCAAGAAGCGCTCGATGCTGCTGGTCTGGGAGAACGCCACCGCCGACCTGCCGCAAAGGTACGAGCGCGGCGAGCTCAAGCCCTGGCCGGTCGATTTCTAGGCGGAGAGGGTTGAACGCCAGGACGCCGCCAAGGCGCGATCCGGAATAAAGGTCGGGAATATCAAAGGTCCGGCCTGAGCGTCCTCCCGTCATGGCGTTATTCTTGTTCGACCGGCCAGGTGCTATTCTTCGTCGCAACGAGATCCTCGTGCCTGAGGTCCAGACCAGGCTCTTTGTCGACGGCGAATTTGTCGACGCCGCTGGCGGTGGGCGTATCGCTGTGCTCAACCCGCACGACGGTTCGCTGGTCGCCGAGGTGGCGGAGGCCCGCCAGGCCGACGTCGATCGCGCCGTGGCGGCCGCGCGCGCCG
>DASRQZ010000157.1:0-36982 GCA_035696125.1 Polyangia bacterium | reverse complement strand
GTGGTGGATCGGTTCGATCCGACCTTCGACGACAATGCCGATCCGGCGGCGCTGTTCCAGCTGATCGTAGCCTGGCGCGAGCTGGCGTTCGTCAACTTCGTCCGGCTGCGCGACGCGCCCAGCCCCCAGGCGCGCGCCTCCGTGGCGGCGGACATCGAGGCTCAAGCCGCGTCGGCCGCGGCGGGGATCGCCCAGTCGACCGCCTATCCCCCCGGAAGCGACAGCGCCGCCCGCGACGCGTTCTGCGAGCAACAGGCCCGCGGAGACTGAGGTCTCCCCGCGCGATTATCGACGCGGGTCGGGTATCTGGGTCGTCATCCGCGATCAGGATCCGCAAGTCCCTGGTCATCGGTGAAATCTCCCGCCGCCGCCGCCGCGTCCCGCGCCGTGCCCGAAGCCGCCGTGTGCCGCGAATCCGGGTCCCCAGCTCGGGCGCAGGTGAGCGGTGCCGATGCGAAACCAAGGATGGGCGTACCACGCGAAGTGAACCGGCCCGGGGGCGCCCCAGTAGGGGGCGACGCCGAACCCCAGCACCCAGGGCGCGACGACCCAGCTCCAGCCGAAGGCCGGGTAGTACACGTACTCGTAGGCGACCGCGGCGTTGTCCATCACCTGGGTGTACCGCTGGTCGTAGGGCATCCAGAGCCAGCCGTATTGCTGGGTATAGGTCCACTGTCCGGCCGGCATCGGGACCGCCTGCACCGGAGCGGCCGCGGGGGCCGTCTGCTGATGCAGCTCGATCGGCTGCGCGCTGGGCGGGGGGGGCGTCTGGAAGGCCGGCGCCGGTGGCGCGGCGGCGGGCGGAGGTCCGGGCGGCCGCGCTGGCGCTTGTTGCTGCGCTGGCGCTGGAAAGGGCGCGGGCGCCTCTGCCCGGGCGGCATCGGGAACGGTGAGAAGAATCGGAATCAAGGCGAGGTATCCGCGCAACATGTCGAGCCTCCTGGCGAGATTCGCAGTCGGAAGGTGCATTCACGATGCCACCCAGCCGGAGGGCCACCGTGGCATCGGCGATGCACCGTCCCCATCGCGAAGCATTCGGAAGGACGGTCGACATGGGGGCTGATCCAAAGGTGACGCGGATCGCGATCGCAGACGATGATCCGGAAAGCCTCGAGCTTCTGCGCGCGGCGCTGCACAGCTCGAACGTCGAGATCTCCCAGGCGGCGGGCGGCGGAGAGCTGGTCCAGCTCCTGGTGGACCGCGGCCCGTTCGATCTGATCGTGACTGACATCGACATGCCCTGGATGGACGGGATCGGGGTGGTTCGATCGGCGCGAGCCGCGGAGATCACGACGCCGGTTCTGATAGTCACCGGAATCGCCCGGATGGGCCTGCAGGTCGCCGTCGCCCGTCTGGGCAACGCCAGGCTCCTGGAAAAGCCCATCGACGTATCGGCCTTGCGCGACGCGGTCGCGGCTCTTCTGAAAGGGTCGTCGTGACGAAACCTCGAGTTGGCCGCGCCGGCCGCGGCATCTTGTCGCGCAGGCGCGGCACGATGACGCGGGCGAAAGGACAGGGCGCCCCGCAGCGCCAGCATCGTAGACTCGTGCGGGTGGAGCAGCGGCTGGTATGCGGATCCGTCGGCGCGCCGGCTAAAGGGGAGCGCCTTACTTGTCGTCTTCGTCGGCCTTCCGAGCGGTGAGACGCTGGATGGTTCGGCGATCGATCCCCAGGATGTCCGCGGCGGAGGTCTTGTTGTGACCCGTGTGCTCGAGCACCTTCTCGAGGTAGCGGCGCTGAACGATCTCCAGCGTCGGCCATCCGCTGTCAATCGCCGCCGGGCTGGGCTGGCCAGCGCGGACGGTCAAGGTGGGCAGATCGCCGGGCAGGATGATCCCGCGTTGGGACATGGCCACAGCGCGCGCGAGCGCGTTCTCCAGCTCCCGCACGTTGCCAGGCCACGAGTAGCCGCGAATTGCCTGCATCGCTTCCTCGCTGATTCGAGGCTGAGGCCGGCCCAGCACCGCGGCGTGTCGCGCCACCAGGTGCTCCGTCAGGGTCGTCAGGTCCTCGCCTCGGTCCCGCAGAGGCGGGACGTGAAGGGAGACGACATTGAGTCGGTAGAACAGATCCCTGCGCAGCCGGCCGTCCGTGGCCTCGACCGCCAGGTCGCGATTCGTCGCGGAGAGCACGCGGGCGTCGACCTTGATCACCGACGAGCCACCGACGCGACGGACCTCTCCTTCCTGGAGAACGCGCAGCAGCTGGGCCTGCATCTTGGCCGGGATGTCGCCGACTTCGTCCAGGAAGATGGTTCCCCCCTCGGCCGCCTCGAACAGACCCCGGTGGGCGCCGGTGGCACCGGTGAACGCCCCGCGCTCGTGGCCGAACAGCTCGCTCTCGAGGATGCTCTCGGCCAGGGCCGCGCAGTTCAGCGCCACGAAGGGACGCGCGGAGCGGCGGCTGCGTTCATGGATGGTACGCGCGATCAGCTCCTTGCCAGAACCGCTCTCCCCGGTGATGAGCACGGTCGCGTCGGTCGGCGCGACCTGGGCGATCTGCTTGTAGAGCTCGAGCATGGCGGCGCTCGTGCCTACCAGGACCTTGCGCCCCGCGATCGCGGCGCGCAGGGAACGGTTGTCCGTGGCCAGCCGCCGTCGCTCCAGCGCGTGGGCGACTGTGGCGCGGAGCGCCATCACGTCGACCGGCTTGGACAGGTAGTCGGCGGCGCCGCTGGCGATGGCGTCCATGGCGCGCCCGGGCTCCGCGTAGGCCGTGATGAGGACGACCGGGATCTCGGGGAGCTGGCGCGTGACGGTCTCCAGGATCTCGAGGCCGCTGACGCGGGACATCTGGATGTCGCTCAGCACCAGGTCGAAGTTGCCTTCCTGGAGCCGATCGAGAGCCTCCCGGCCGTCAGGCGCGGTCACGATGTCGTAACCCTCACGCCGCAGCACGCTGGCCAGCAGGTCCAGGGTCATCTCGTCGTCTTCCGCGATCAGGATCCTTCCGTGGGAGGGAACCACGCCATCGAGCGTACCACGCGAAAACGGGCGCGGACGCGCGCGACGGGTGCGGCTTCATGAGCGGGCGCGCGGTGAAACCGTGGCTGTCCAGGTGGCCGGTGTTCGTGGCGCTGGGCCTGGTCACGGTCCTCATCGGCGGAATGCTCGGCCTGGACCTGTTCTTTGCGCAGCGGGTGGCGCGCGAGACCGAGGACATCCTCGAGAACTCGCTGAGGTCGATCGTGCTGCTGCAAGACATTCGCACTCAGGTGACGCGCATGTTCGCGGCTGACCCGCGAAACCGCGAGGTCAGAACGCTGATTGGCGCCATCGCGGCCGACAGCCAGGCCTTCGATTCAATGGCGTCTTACCCGGGTGAGCGCGAGGAGTGGACGAAGCTCCGTGCTCAGTTGCAGAGCCTGATCGCGGGCCTTCCGGCTGCCCCCCAGCCAGGGTCGGAGCGTGTGGTCGAGATCTATGCGTCGATCAACCGCCTGGTGTCGATCAATCTCGACGGGAGCCAGAACAACGCGGCGGCGATCCGGGCGGCGAACCACAACGCCTTCGAGGGCGACGCCATCGTCGGGGG
This sequence comes from Polyangia bacterium, assembly GCA_035696125.1. Classification (GTDB taxonomy): domain Bacteria; phylum Myxococcota_A; class Polyangia; order Fen-1088; family Fen-1088; genus DASRQZ01. Next base: position 33,448 of record DASRQZ010000157.1, on the reverse strand, counting down.
CGCCACGCTGGTGCTGGTGATCCTCATCGGCGCCTGGCTGTTGCGCGTGATCGGCCGAGAACGCCGGCTGGTCCAGGAGCGGGTCGATCACCTGAATCAGAAGAATGCCGAGCTGGAGGCATTCGCGGGCCGTGCGGCGCACGATCTCCGCAGCCCGATGAACCCCATCCGCGGCTACGCCGATCTGATCATCGAGTCCAGGGGCGAAGCCGAAGAGGTGGTGTCGATGGCGCAGCGGATCCGCAAGGCCGTCGACCGGATGGCGAGGGTCGTCGACGACATGCTGGCGCTGTCGACGGCGGGAGCGCCACCGCCGGGGCAGTCGTCGACGGACGCCGTCGTGACCGCGGTGCTCGAGGAGCTGGAGCCAGAGCTGCGGGGGGTGGAGGTCGCGACCAGGTTGTCGGCCGGTCGAGTGGCCTGCTCGGAGGGAATCTTGATGCAGGTCCTGCGCAACCTGCTGGGCAACGCCGTGAAGTTTCGCGCGCGCTCGCGCCCGCTGCGCATCAAGCTCGAGAGCCGCGACGTGGGTTCCATGGTCGAGATCGCGATCGAAGACAACGGCGTGGGGATGGATCCAGAAAGCGCCAGGCATGCCTTCGAGCCCTTCTACCGCGGTCAGCTGGACCTCGAGGTCCCGGGCCATGGCCTGGGACTGGCGATCGTGGATCGCACCACGCGCGCGCTGGGCGGGACCCGCGAATTGTCGTCAGTATTGAACGAAGGCACCCGCATCGTGGTGCGTTTGCCCCGCATCCCGGCCTGAGCGCTCGAGAGCTTTGGAAACGCCATGATCGCTAGTTGGCGACGAACCGTACGTCATCCAGCGTCAGGTTGATGCCCAGACAGCTCGGCTGAGCGCCTCCGTTGACCGGCGCAGGAGATTGAAACTGGAACTGCAGGCCGCGGATCTCGGCGCGCATGGCGTCGGCGGTCGCGGGCAGGCCGGAACCGGCGAGAGCGGCGAAGGTGACGGTGTTGGGGCCGGCGCCAACCGCAAGGTTGATCGTGGGGAACTGGAAGCAATTGGCGACGCAGGCGCCGTTGCTCGATACCGGCAACTGTGACTGGGTTCGCAGCTGCAGAAAGAGATCGCAACCGGCGGTCGTCCCGGCGAGGGTGAAGCTCAGACCGCTGTACGCCGTGGTGTTGACGCACTGGCCGAACGCCATCCCGATCCCAGCGTAATCTGCAGACACGACGTCGCCGCGGATCGACAGCGCAGGGTTGGCCGCCATCGTATCGACGGAGGGCGGTGCGAGCAGGGTGGTGGGGCCGCCGTTGATGGTCTTGCCGCCGCCGTAGCTGAAGATCGTGCCCGTGAGGTTACCCGGCGTTCCCCACTGCGCGAGCGTAGCGTTCCAGGTGGCAGGAGAGAAGTTGGTGATGAGGGCGCTGGCGGGCGAAATGCCGGGAACGCAGGGGCTGACGCCCGCGTCCGTGCCGGGCACTCCGCCCACCCCGGAAGGCGTACCGCCGGTGCCGCTGAGCACTCCGCCCGTGCCGGAAGGCGTCCCGCCGGACCCACCGGACGCGCCACCCACGCCCGCTGACATTCCACCCGCGCCTTCCCGTGTCCCACCAGAGCCATCACTCGTTCCGCCCGCGCCATCGAGCCCACCGGCATGACCGCCAGCGCCGGTCTGAGCTCCGGTTTCGACCGCGCTGTCGGCGCCGGAGGGGGCCACCTGACCCCGGTTCACGCATCCGGGGGCAACGCCCAACGCGACCAGGGCGAACACGTTCGCCGCAAGGTCCGCGGAGAGCGCCGCCGACCATCGAGTGGGCGACCTCGTCATTTCTTGCCTCTCGGGTTGCAGACTCAGATGCATTCTGCGCCGAGCGTGCTGCCAGCGCGAGGGTTTGTGCGCGTAGATTCAAACGGACGATGAACGCTGCGTCGAACCCACTGGTCTTCGATCAAAACCGCGCGACCGGGGAATGCTCCCTGGTTAGCGGCGCGTGCGTCGGATCATTGTTGGCGGTGCTGGTAAGCAGTAAGTTTGAACGGTTGTGAGTGCGGCGCGCGTCCGATCAGATGTGCAGGCCGCCCCGATCCGGGCGCTGTTCTCCCTGGGCTTTTGCCTGGTGGTCGGGCTGGTGGGCTGCCGCGCCGCCCGCGCGCAGAGCCCGGCCGCGGTGGTCGTCAACGAGTGCGCGAGCGGCCCGGCGGGCTGGATCGAGCTGCTGAACCGCGGGGCCGACCCCGTCGATCTGGTCAAGGATAGCGATATTTGCTGGTACGTCGATGATGCACCGGGCGGGGGCACGCCCAAGCTGGTGAGCGACGCCAACGTGAATCACGCCGCCGGATCCAGGTCGTGCGGCGCCCCGGGGCGCTCGCCGACCTGCGCGGCGATCGGGCCGGGAGAGGCGGTCTGGGTGAAGTATCCGTTCATCAACTCGGGCACCGGCGACACCTGCCGCCTGCTGACCGCCTCCCGCGTGGGAGGGATCTGTGGCGGCGGGCTCAGGGACACCGGGGCCAGCGTGTCGACGCGGGCCACCGAAGCCGGCCAGTGTTTTGGGCGGCAGCCCGACGGCGCGGAGTGGTCTTCGGGGCCGATCGCCTGCAGTCCCGGCGCCCCGAACGCCAAGTGCCTGGCCGGCGGGGCGTGCGACGACGGGAACCCCTGCACGCGGGGTGAGGTCTTCGCGGCCAGCTGCCAGTGCGGCGCTGGCACGCCGCTCAACGGCGCGCCTTGCGGTTCGGGTCGGATCTGTCAGGTGGGGACCTGCGCGCCCGCGCCGGCAGGCACCGGCGCGATCATCCTGGGACAGGGCGCGAGCGGCCTGCTCCTGATCGGCACCCTGGTGACCCCGGACGAGGTCGTCGACGGCGAGATCCTGATCGTCGGCGACGAGATCCGCTGTGTGGCGCCGTCGTGTCAGGGCGATCCCGCGGTGGCGACGGCGTCGATCGTGCAGACCAACGGGATCATCTTTCCCGGCCTGATCGACGCTCACAATCACGTCCAGTTCGACGCCTTCGACGAGACCGACTGGACGCCGGGCGCGGATGATCGCATCACCAACCACTATCAGTGGGCCGAGAAGAAGCGCTACCGCGCGCTGGTCGAGGCCAAGCAGTTTCTGAGCGGCGCATCGAAAGGATCGCGCGGCGGCATCGGCTGCGAGCTGGCCAAGTTCGGCGAGCTCAAGGGCCTGATCGCCGGCACGACGGCCATCGTCGGCCAGGCCGTCCCGGAGGACCAGAAGTGCCACGCGTCGCTGGCGCGCACCATCGATCAGCGATCGAGCGGCCTGCCCGCCGACAAGATCGAGACCGCCGACATCTTTCCCAAGCGGCCGGAGGGCGACCGGGTGTGCGCGAACCAGAGCAGCGGCAGGACCGACGCTTATCTGGTCCGGATCGGTGACGGGACCGACGACATCGCGCGCAAGGAATTCCGCAGACTCTTCGACGCGACCAGCAACCGGGGCTGCCTGTTTTCGCCCAGGACCACGATCGTGAACGGGGCGGCGCTGCAGGATCCGGATCTCGCCGAGATGGTGGTCCACGGCATGAGCCTGGTGTGGCTGCCAAGGTCGAACGTCTCCCTGTACGGGCACGGCACCGATCTGTCCAGGACCGCCAACATACCGGCGGCGATCGAAAAGGGGATCACGGTCGCGCTCGGCACCGACTGGTCTCTCAGCGGGTCGCAGAACCTGCTCGACGAATTGCGCTTCGCCGATCGGGTCGACAACACCCAGTGGGGCGACGTGCTGTCGCCGAAGATGCTGGTCCAGATGGTGACCAGGAACGCGGCCAGGGCGCTCGGGTTGCAAGCCGTCCTGGGCGAGCTCTCGTCTGGCCACAAGGCGGACTTCCTGGTCATCGCTGGGGATCGCGCGCGGCCCTACGACGCGCTGCTGGCCGCGGCGCCGAAAGACATCCGCCTGGTCTCCGTGGGCGGCAGGGTCGTCTACGGCGATATCGCGTTGCGGTCGCTGGCTCCCGCGGGCCCGGCGTGCGATTCGCTGGATATCTGTGGCGTCAACAAGTTCGCCTGCGTGGCTCAATCGGGAGGCGCGCCGTCGGACCTGCTTGGCCAGCGTTACGACGATCTGCGCGGAAGGATCATCTCCGAGATGAGCAAGTACGACGACAAGAAGCTGAGCGAGGCGTTCTCGCCCACCGCGGAGCTGTGCAAGTGCGCGCCTTGATGATCTCCTGGAAGACGGCTGGCGATCACATCGAGGCGGACCGCGCGGCGATTCGGATCTTACCCCTTTGCCGATGGAGGAGGGATTCCGTGAGCGGGGACCGACACCTTCCGTGCGGCCGCCATGCCGGACCTCGTCATCAGCTCGAAGGCGGATGAGGCGAGCGCGCTGCGACGCGCTACGCACTGGCGGCGCGATCCCGTTGCCAGGCTTCCCACCGCGTCACCGCCACGTGCGCATCGGCGATCAGGTCGGCAAACAGCGCCCCTGCCGGCGAAGCGGCGTCAAGCGGCAGCTCGATGACAGCCGCCAGCAGGCCGGACGCCCGGGCCAACCGGTTCAGGAGCTCGGTCGGGGCCCGCGCCACGATGGCCAGCTCGAGGGCGGTGCTCACGGTTCGCAGCAGGTGACGAATCTCGGTGTGCTTGTCGACGTGCCTCGGTTCGCTCATGGGTTCTCCTGGGTGGGTATTCCTTCGCTTCTTTTCCTCCCGAGAAACACACCAGAAAGGCCGACGATTCCCGCCGTTGCCAGACGGCAGGCTCAGCCATTTGCTTCATCGACGCGCGGACTGTCGTCCCTCCGTGACTGCCCGCTTCGTTCTCGCGAAGTTTGTCCAGCACGCGCGTCGAGGGGGATGTCGATGATGAATGTCGTACCGGTCTCGGCGTTGCTCTCGACCTCGACCAGACCGCCGTGCGCTTCGGCGCAGCCCCGCACCAGCGTCAGACCAAGGCCCCAACCAAGCGGTTTCCCCTCGGCACCCGACGCCGCGCGCGAAAACGGCTCGAAGATCCGGCGCTGATCGTCGGGAGGGATCGGGTTGCCCCGATTGTGGACCGCCAGCCGGGCCCTTGCACCGACTCTCCTGACCCTCACGGTGACCGGAGCACCCTGCGCACCGTACTTGATCGCGTTGCTGGCCAGATTCCAGGTTGCCCGCCGGAGCTCCTCGGCGCTCCAGAAGCCACGCACGTCGTCCTCGGTATCGAGATGGACGCGGTCTCCGTGGACACGGTTCAGATCATCGACGATCTCGCGGCCGATGCCGCCGAGGTCGCACTCGGCCAGGCCGAGCAGCAACGGCTGGCCAGCCTGGATGAGGCTCGCGTCGAGCAGATCGTTGACCATCCGATCAATCCTGTCGAGGTTGCGCTTGATGAGCCCGCCCAGCTCGTGACGTTCGTGCAGCCGCTCGGGCAGACGCATGAGCATCTGGGCGCCTAGCTTGGCCGAGCTCAGCGGCCCGCGCAGATCGTGGGCCAGCAGTGAGACGAAGCCCGCGCGCAGATCCCGCTCCTCCTGCAGGCGGTCCATCTGCCTTTGCAGCTCGCGGTGGAGATCCCGCATCTGGTACTGGCGGCGGCGGGCGCGCAGCATTGCGTGGATGCTGACCAGCATCGAGAACACCCGAACCGGGCGCTCGAGGATGGTCACGTTTCCGCTCGGGTGCAGCGCGCCGATGGCGCGGACGCGCGCGTCAGTGGTCTCGCTTGCAGTCGTCGAGACCACGATGGGGATGTCCGACCAGGGCGGCTGGGCGGCCAGGGCGCGCCCGAGCGCGCTCACGGCCGCGGGGGTGAGGGACTCCTCGGCCAGCACCAAGGCGCCGGCACCTTCGCCGAGCTTGCCGATGACGTCCTCGATGCTCGCGCAGACTTCGCCGATGATGCCGGCGCGGGCCAGGACCTCGCGCGTCAGCGTCGCGTCGCGGCCGGTGGGGGCCAGCACCAGCACGCGTTCCTCGTTGGCTGTTTCCCGGGGCGTCATCTTCATCACTCCGCGATGAGACGCTCCGCCCCGCCGACATAGGTCGGCACGCCGGTGAGCACGCCATGAAAGTCTCTGAGCGGCTTGCCGACACGAACGCCGCCCTGGTCGAGCTGAAACTCGCGGATGGCGTGCTCGTGTCGTCCGCTGCGTTTCTTGACGATCGAGATGGCCTGGCGCACCTCACCGAACGCCTCGAAGTAGCGCAGGAAGAGGACCGAATCGGCGAGGTAGCTCACGTCGATCGGCGCGGCCATCGCGGGGCCGAGTAGCCCGTGTTGCGCGATGTTCATGATCGTCGTGATGCCGTTCTGGGCCAGGTAGGTGAGGAGCTCGTGCAGGTGCAGCACCAGGAAGCTCTCTTCCGGAACGGATTGCAGATAGCCATTCAGGCTGTCGATCACGATCATGCGCGCGTTGCCGTGCTCGACCGCGTCACGCACGCTGGAGGCGAGCTCGCCCGGAGCGAGCTCTGCCGGATCGACATGCACCAGCCGCACCCGCCCCGCGTCGAGGTGGGGTTTAACGTCGAAGCCGAGCCCGGTCGTCCTGGTCAGCCAGGTCCCGAAAGTCTCCTCGAAGGTGTAGACGACGGACCTCTCCTGGCGCCGCGCCGCCGCCATCACGAACTGGGTCGCCAGCGACGATTTTCCGGTCCCGGCCGCGCCCATGATCAGCGTGCTGGTTCCCCGCTCGAGGCCGCCGTCGAACAGCGCATCCAGCTCGGGGATGTCACTGGAGACAGCTTCGCGGCTCGCGGTGCCGGGGTGATCCGCGGCGACCAGTCGGGGATACACGACCATCCCGCCGCTCTTGATGCGCATGTCGTGGTACCCCTCGCTGAACCGCACCCCCCGCAGCTTGTCCACCACCAGCCGTCGGCGCGTGGTCCCGTAGGAGGGCGTGGTCTTCTCCAGCAAGATCAGGCCGCCGATCAGCGTCTCCAGAATGCCCGCGCTGTCCTGGCCAACCACAGCCGGAGTATCGATGAGCAGCACCGTGCATTCTTGCTCCAGGAACAGGTCCTTGAGAGACAGGAGCTGGCGCCGGTACCGGAGAGGTTCGCGCGAGAGCAGTCGGATCTCGGACAAGGAGTCGATCACGACCCGATCTGGCCGCGTGCGTCGAATGGCCTCCATGATCGGCTTGACCGTCTGCTCGAGCTCGACTTCCGCCGGATTGAACATCGTCTGGTCGTGCTCTCGCCGGCCCTGATCGTCGCGGCCGTCCAGCTCGCAGATCTCCAGACCTTCGAGGGACCAGCCATGCGAATCAGCGACCAGCTGCACCTCACCGCGGGTCTCCGTCAGCGCGAGGTAGAGGCTCTTGTCGCCGGTCCTGCTACCCTCGAGCAGGAACTGTAGCGCGAGCGTGGTCTTGCCGACGCCTGGGCTGCCCTGGACCAGATAGATGCCGTTCCGGGGCAACCCGCCGCCAAGCACCTCGTCCAGGCCGGGAGCTCCTGTCCTGACTCTGTCCATCATCGCGTCCTGCGCTCATCGAGATTCACCGTGAAGCAATCGTCAAGCGCCCCACACGAAACGAGGTCCGCTAATTCATGGCTGGGCTCTCGTCCCGCGGTCATCAGGGAGTCAACAGCTCACCAAGGAGTCGGCGCTGCTGGGAACGCCGCGATACATGGCGCCCGAGCAGGCGACGGGACTCAACGCCGCGGTCGACGCCCGCGCCGATCAGTTTGCGCTCGCCGGGATCACCTACGAGATGCTGACCGGACAGCCACCTTTCTCGGGCGACACGGTGATGGCGCTGGCCTACCAGATCGTCCACGTCGATCCCATCCCTGCCGGAGCGCTGGTGAAACACCTTCCCGCGGGGGTCGACGCCGTGCTGATGCGCGGCCTGGCCAAGAGACCGGAAGATCGTTTCGCCGAGGTGGGAGATCTGGTCAGCGCGCTTTATGCCGCGGCCGCGGAAGATCAGCCGTCGTCGCCCGCCGAGTCGGCCAGCTGGCGATCGGGATCGTCCCGCGGTGCGGCCAGCGCCAGCGGACTCGAAGGCACGCGCTTGCTCTCGACCACGCTGTCGGGGGCGAACGGTCAGACCGATGGTCGCGTGCCCCGGACACGTCGGCTCGCCGCCGGGTCGGTGGTGCTGGCGGCGATCATCGGAGCGGCGATCTCGGTGCTGCTCTTCGCGCGCGGCCGGCCGGTCATCTCCAACCCCCCCCGCCCGCGTCGCGCCGGCTCCCCGCCTGGCGGACGCGCCCGCGCCGCCGGTGGTGCGGGCAGCGGCGCCGGTGGTGATTCCAGCCGCGCCGCCACCTGTCGAGGATCCCGATCGATCCGCCGGCCAATCGCCCCCGGTCCCCACCGCCGCGACCGGCGAGGCCGTCACCACTCCGCCCGCCCCGCCGCCAGGAGCGGCGCCGTCGGCGACGAAGTGCGACAGTCGCCGCAAGCGGGCCGGGACGTTCAGGAGCAACGCCGCCGCTGACTTCTCCTCGCGCCGGCGCCCGCCGCGCGACCCGCTGGTGGACGATCTCTGACCGAGCCACCGACGCCCCTCAAGGTTCTTGGTTCGTGGTTACAGCAAGCTGGTCGGGCAGCGGCTGACTGGCGAAATCGCGAATCTGTCCGCGCCAAACGACAATGCGGTTCGGACAGGGCTAACCGCCAAGACGCCATGACGCCAAGATCCGGATTATCAGGGTCCGGGCTTGGCGTCTGCGGCGCCTTGGCGGTTAACCGACCCGCATTGGGCCAAAGGAGTTGCGGTCCCTCCGGGGCGGCCGGTGTATACACAATACGCGGTAATTTTTTGGTCCGTGCGCGGGGGGGCGGATCAGAAGGGGTGGGTGAATGTCAGCGGTACCATCGCAGCGCCCCGGCGCGTCAGTATCCGATCTGCTGGTCGACCAATCGCGCGAGGCGCTGATCGCGCTGGCCCCCGACGGGCGCATCCTGTCCTGGAGCCGTGGGGCGGAGGCAATGCTCGGCTATCCGGCCCGGGAGGCCGTCGGCCAGTTCTTCGACGCCCTGCTGGTTCCCGAGGCGCAGCGATCGGAGGCGCGCGCAGCCCTGGCGGAGGCCGTGGAGACCGGGTCGAACCTCTTCGAGAGCGTCCGGCGGCGCAGGGACGGGTCCTTGATCGATGTCGAGGTTTCGATGCGGGCGGTCACCGCGTCGGGCGTCGGGTCGTTCATAGCGGTCAGCACCAGGGACGTCACCCAGCTGCGCCGCCTGCGTGACCAGCAGGCGATCGAGGCCCGTTTCCGCGGCCTGCTGGAGGCCGCGCCCGACGCCATGGTGATCGTGGCACAGGACGGGCGCATCCAGCTGGTCAACGGACAGGTGGAGACGCTGTTCGGATACCGGCGCGCCGAGCTGCTCGGCCAGCCAGTCGAGATCCTGGTTCCGCCGCGCTATCGCGACCAGCACCCCGACAGCCGCTCGGATTACTTCCGCGGCGCGCAGGCCCGCCCCATGGGTGCCGGCCTGGATCTGCGCGGCCTGCGGAAGGACGGGAGCGAGTTTCCCGCCGAGATCAGCCTGGCCCCCATGCAAACCGAGGAGGGCGTGCTGGTGACGGCCGCTATCCGCGACATCACGCAGCGCAAGCGGCTGGAGCAACGGACGCAGGAGGCGAGCCGGCTCAAGGGCGAGTTCCTGGCCAACATGTCGCACGAATTGCGCACCCCTCTCAACGCCATCATCGGGTTCACCGAGCTCATGTACAAAGGCAAGGTGGGCCCGGTGTCGGCTCAGCATCAGGAGTACCTGGGCGACATCCTCACCAGCTCGAAGCACCTCTTGCAGCTCATCAACGACGTGCTCGATCTCGCCAAGGTGGAGTCGGGCAAGATGGACTTCCGCCCCGAGTCCCTGGATGCGAGCAAGTTGGTCGGCGAGGTGCGCGACATCTTGCGCGGCCTGGCCGCCAGCAAGCACCTGCACGTGGAGACCGAGTGCGATCCGGCCCTGGGCGCCGTCCTGGTCGACCCGGCGCGGATCAAGCAGGTCCTCTACAATTATCTGTCCAACGCCATCAAGTTCACGCGCGAGGCGGGAACCATCATCATCCGCATCAAGCGGGAAGGACCGGACCTCTTTCGCCTGGACGTGGAGGACGACGGCATCGGCGTGGCGCCCGAGGACGTCGGCAAGCTCTTCGTGGAGTTCCAGCAGCTCGACGCCAGCGCCGCCAAGAAGTATCAGGGCACGGGGCTCGGTCTGGCTCTCACCAAGAGGATCGTCGAGGCCCACGGCGGCCGGGTGGAAGTGAAGAGTGTGCTCGGCCGGGGCAGCACGTTCTCGGCCGTCCTGCCCCGGGCCAGCACCGTCGAGCAGCCGGCGTATCCGGGTGCGGAGTCGCCGCCCGCGGCGCGCAACGTGCGGGGAGCGAACTGGCCGATCCTGGTGGTCGACGATGACCCGGGGGCGCTGACCCTGGTCCAGGAGCTGCCGCCGCAGATCGGCCGTCGCGTCGTGTGCGCGCAGACCGCCGTCGAGGCGCTGGTCTCCGCCGAACGCGATCCGCCGGGGCTGGTGGTGCTGGATCTGCTCGCGCCCGGCATCGACGGCCTGGAGTTCCTCTGGCAGTTCCGGCGTATGCCCAGCGGGCGCGACGTGCCGATCGTCATCTGGACCGCCAAGGATGTGAGCGAGGAGGAGAGGGCAATGCTGCTGCCGCTGGTGAGCGGGATCGTCGCCAAGGGCACCGGCGGCGCCGAGCACCTGGCCCAGGAGCTGCGGCCCTTGCTGGCGCCGCGGAAGGAGGTTCCAGGTGCCCACTGATCCCATCCTGATCGTCGACGACAATCCGCAGAACTTGAAGCTGGTCCGGGTTCTGCTCAGCAGCGAAGGGTACGCGGTGTCGACGGCCGGCGACGCGGAGCAGGCGCTGACTGTGCTGGCCTCATTCATGCCCCGGCTCATCCTCATGGACCTGCAACTCCCGGGGATGGATGGCCTCGAGCTGACCCGGCGTCTCAAGGCCGATCCGCTGCGCCGGGAGATCGTCGTGGTCGCGCTCACCGCCTACGCCATGAAGGGCGACGAGGAGAAAGCGCGGGCGGCGGGCTGCGATGGCTACATCGCAAAACCGATCGACACGGATGCCCTTCCGGCGATCATCGCGCGGCATCTGGGCAGGATGGCGTCATGAGCAGCGCGCGCCAGATCCTGGTCGTCAAGCACAACCCCGTGAGGCGCAGGATGCTGCGGGTCGCCCTGGAGATGGAAGGCTACGCGGTCGTCGAGGTCGGGGATGGCCGGTCGGCGCTGACCGCCGCCGCGCAGAGGTTGCCCGACCTGATCCTGCAAGACCTGGTTCTGCCCGACGTCACCGGCCTCGAGTTGCTCGCGCACCTGCGCGCCCTCCCGGGCGGCGCCGAGCTGCCGATCCTCGCGCTCTCGGGCTTCGCCGGCCAGACGGAGGAGGCGCGCCTGGCCCTCGCCGGCTTCACGACAATACTGGTCAAGCCGCTCGACCCCAGTCGGGTCGTCGAAACCGTCGACGCCTATCTGTCCCGTGGCCCGACGGCCCCCGTGGGCGGCGCCCGCCGCGTCCTGCTGGTGGACGACGATCCCGTTCAGCTCAAGTTGACGGGAATTCACCTGCGCGAGCTCGGCTTCAGAGTGAGCACCGCGGCCAGCGCCACCGAAGCGCTGCGCGCCGCGCACAAGCATGTGCCGGACGCCATCATGACCGACGTCCTGATGTCGGACGTCGATGGTTTTCAGCTCTGCTTCGAGGTGCGCCGGTCGCCGAAGCTGGCGACCGTGCCGGTGCTCCTGCTGTCGGCCTACTACCAGGAGGGGGCGGATCAGGACCTGGCCAGGAGGGTGGGGGCCAACGCGCTCATCCTGCGCACCCACGATCTCGAGGGGCTGGGGCCGGCCATCCTGCAGGCGGTGAGCGATGGCGCGCCGGCGCCGACCGAGGAGCCCAGCGACTCGGTCAAGCTCGCCCACGCTCAGGGCGTCGTGCGGCAGCTCGAGCGTCAGGTCAGCGTGAGCGCCGGTCTGGCGCGTCGCTGCACGGTGCAGGCGGCGCAGCTGGTGCTGCTGGGGGGGATCGCCGACGCGCTGTCGCGAAAGTCCGACTTCGACCTGGCACTGCGCGGCGTGCTGGCCGCCACCGTGGACGCCGCCGCCATCTCCAAGGGCGTGCTCTTTCTGAGCGATGCCACGCAAGGGCCACCGCGCGTCCGTCATGCCATCGGATTTTCCGAGGCCGAGGAGGACGCGCTGGCGGATTTCTTCGGCCACATGCCGTTCCTGGAGGGAGTCATCCAACGGCGCGCGGCGGTCTCGATTCCCTCGACCGTCGTTTCGCCCGGGATCTCGGCGACGCTGCTCGACCGCGCGGAGGTCGTCTCCGCCGAGATCGTGCCGCTGGTCTCGGACGGCAAGGGCGTGGGGGCCATCGTGCTCGGAGCGCGACGCACCGACGTCGCCAGCGAAGATTCGGTGGCGTTCGCGCGCGCCATCGGCAATCAGATCGTGCAATCGATCGAGCTCGAGACCTCATTTCGCCGGGTGGCGGAGTCCGAGCAGCGTTATCGCGCGCTCATGGAAGGCGCCAACGACGCCATCTCCATCCAGACCTCGGACGGCGTGATCCGTGAGGCGAACCGCCGGCTGGAGAAGGCGCTCGACCTGCCCAAGGAGCGGATCGTCGGTCACCACATCGGGGAGTTCGTCACCGCGAAGCGCGAGCCGTCGTCGCCGGTGGAGATCAGGAAGGCAAATGGACCGAGCCTGCTCATGGAGTTCTCCGACACGGCGGTCGAGGTCGGCGGCGAGAAGCTGGTGTTTTCGATCGCGCGCGACGTCACCGAACAGGTGCGCGCGCAGGCGCACCTCATGGTCTCCGATCGCATGGCGTCGGTCGGCTTGCTGGCGGCGGGTGTGGCGCACGAGATCAACAACCCATTGTGCGCGGTCACCTGCAATCTCGAGCTCGCGGCCCGGAAGCTGGACGCGACGGAACAACGCCTGGGCAGCGCCGCCAGGCTCGGCGAGGTCTCGGATGAGATCCGCGACGCCCGCGAGGCGGCCGAGCGGGTCCGGGTCATCGTCCGCGACCTCATGGTGTTCTCGCGCGCCGAGGAGGATCGGCGCGGCCCGGTCGACCTGCACCGGGTCCTCGACTCGTCGCTGCGCATGGCCTGGAGCGAGATCCGGCATCGGGCGCGCGTGGTCAAGGACTACGGCAGGGCGCCGTTCGTCAGGGCCAACGAGTCACGTCTGGGCCAGGTGTTCTTGAACCTGGTCGTCAACGCCGCCCAGGCCATTCCGGAGGGACACGCCGACGTCAACGAGATCCGCCTGCGCACCGGGGAACGCGCCAGTGACGGCGCCGCCATCGTCGAGGTCGCCGACACGGGACCGGGAATTCCGGCCGATACCCTGCAAAAGCTGTTCACGCCATTTTTCACGACCAAGCCTCAGGGGATCGGCACCGGGTTGGGGTTGACCATCTGCCAGCGCATCGTCATCGGGCTCCACGGAGAGATCACGGTCTCCAGCGAGGTCGGTCGAGGCACGGTGTTCCGCGTGGTCATCCCCGCCGCCGACCTCGAGGAAGAGGAGCCGAGGCCCGTCCCCGCGCCGATCGTCTCGTCCGGCCGCAAGGGTCGGATCCTGGTCATCGACGACGACGAGAAGGTGGCCATGGCGGTTCGCCACGTGCTTCTGCCGGAGCACGAGGTCCGTGTGCTGACCAGCGCCCCGCAGGCGCTCGAGCTCATCTCGTCGGGCGAGCGGTACGACGTCATCCTGTGCGACGTGATGATGCCGGTCATGACGGGGATGGAGCTGCACGCCGAGCTGACCAGGACCGCGCCCGATCAGGCCGACCGGATCGTCTTCGTCACCGGCGGTGCCTTCACCCCGCGCGCCCGCGCCTTCCTGGACGATGTCCCGAACCCGCGTCTCGATAAACCTTTCCGGGTGGAATCGCTGCATGCGCTGGTGAACCAGCGCCTGGCCTGACCGGCTGGCCCCGTCAACCGGGCAGTCCCATGGCCTGGGCCAATGCAGTTCGTTAAGGGGTCCTCCCTCGGGCCTCAGGCCTCAGGCCTCAGGCCTCAGGCTTCGGACTTCGGACTTCGGACTTCGGGGGCGTCGGACCTGGGCTGCGAGGGAAACTCTTGCGACGCGACGGCCGATGAGTCTGGGCATGAGCAGAGAACCGTACCGCCTACGGGCGTTCGTATTACCCGAGGCCCGAAGCCCGAGGCCCGAGGCCCTTGACCGAACGGGATTGGGGCTGGGGCGGCGATCCTGATCCTGTCTGTCAGGGGATCGCGATGGGCGCGACGCAGTCGACCTTGGGGTCGGCGCGCAGCGGCAGCCAGTGCTCCTGCGACGACTCGATCAACGCGACGATCAATGCGGGCGACTGCGCCGCCGGATCGACCGCCGCCGCGCCGGCGGCGACGCCGGGGTTCGCCTGTCCGGCCAGGCGCTGGCGAAAGCGCCCGAAGTCCGGCGCGTCGAAGATCACGAAGTAGAGCTGCTCCCGGTCATTTGTGCCGCTGGTCGCCCGCCGGTGCGCCAGGCAGATCGGGCGCGGTGGCTGCGAATCGAGGCCCAATTCGCGCGCAGCCGCCAGCAGGGCGTCCGGGGAGAGCGTGGGCTGGCTGGCCTGGGCTCGCGCAAACTCCGACTGAAAGACCAGCGGGATCCCGGGTACGACCGGCTGGCCCATCGACTCCATCGCGCGCTTGAACAGCTGGTCGAACAGGGCGCCCATCAGGCCCGGTGGTGGTCGCCAGACCAGCATCGGTTCGTTGGGCCGCGCGCCGGCGATGGTGGCCACGCTCCAGGGGCCCGAGCTGGCGCGCGGCAGGGTGTACGGCGCGGCGCGTGTGCCGCGCACCGAGCGCAAGAACAGGAACCCGAGCACCCCTAACAAGGCCAGGCCGATACCGAGCTTGAGGAGCCGGCGCGGCGGCTTGTTCTGGCTCACGCTGGTTCGGGGGCCGGCCATGCCCTGCTTTCTACATCGTCTTCGGACAAAAATTGAGCGTCGCGTCTGACTCGGAAGACTAGCGGCTGCGACCCACCGATCGGCGGCCGACCAGGGTCTTGCCGGTGCCGCCCAGCTGCGTGGCCAGCGTGACCATCGAGAATCCATAGCGCTGGCGGATGCCGTCGACCACGGCGCTCACCCGCTCGTGCTCGTCGAAAAGCGACAGCTGCTCGAACACGCCCAGGTTCGACAGCTGCAAGCCCAGAAGGCGCACCGCCAGCGGACGGGTCCGCGCCAGCGCCAGCATCTCCTTGACCACGGGGTAAAGCTCGAGCTCGGAGCTGGTGGCGCTCAAGGTGCGGGAGCGGGTCAGGGTGTGAAAGTCAGCGTAGCGCAGCTTGAGGGTCACCGTGCGCGCCTTGATGTGGCGCTGGCGCGCGCGCCAGCACACGCGCTCGCACAGCCCACACAGAACCGACTCGATCGAGGCCGGATCGGACACGTCCTCGCGGAAGGTCCGTTCGTTGGAGATGCTGCCGGCGGTCTCGCCTTCGGGATCGTGCTCCGCGAACGCCGGGCGCTCACGGCCGAGAGCGCCGCTGCCCTGACCCTGCACGCCGCGCAGGATCGAGGGTGCCCAGGCGCCGAAGATCTTCCGCAGCTCGTCGATCGACGCGGCGGCGATGGCACCCAGCGTCTGGTATCCCGCGGCGTGCAGCTTGCTCTCGGCCACCGGACCGATGCCCGGGAAGGATCGCACCGGCAACGGCGCCAGGATGTCGCGTTCGATTCCGGCCGGGACCAGCATCACGCCGCGCGGCTTGGCCAGATTCGACGCCACCTTGGCCATGACCTTGCTGGTCGCCAGCCCGGCGCTCGACGGCAGCCCGAGCTCGTCGTGGATCGCGGTGGTGAGCGCCAGCACCGATCGCTCGATGGCGACGTCGGCGCCGTCATCGCCGGCCCGCCCGTAGAGCCGCTCGCAGCCGGAGAGGTCCAGGAACATCTCGTCGATGCTGGCGATCACCACCACCGGCGCGTAGCGGTGGGCGATCTCCCGCACGCGTTCGGCGTAGGTGCCGTAGGTCTCGCCCCGCGTCGGCAAGTAGATGGCGTGGGGCGCGAGCTTGCCGGCTTCGACCAGCGACATCCCCGACTTGACGCCGAGCCGGCGCACCTCGTAGCTCGCGGCCGTCACCACGCCGCGGCTGCCGGGCCGTCCGCCCACCACCACCGGTTTGCCTTCCAGCGAAGGATCGAGCACGCGCTCGACCGACACGAAGAAGGTGTCGAGGTCCAGGCAGCAGATGCGGGGCAGCGCCAGCGGCCCCGAGCGCGCGACCTCCGACGCCGTGGACATGAGATGCGCTGACGATAGCCGAAACCTGAACATATGAACAGGTACAAGACAAAGGAATGACGGTCTCCCTGGTTTTCCCGCCCGGGGGAACGGCCCGCCACCCTGGTGTCAATCGCAGGGAGCGGCTTCGGACTTCAGGCCTCGGGCTTCAGGAGGACGCTCCTCCGTCGGAAAGCCGGCCCCATCCGTTCCCGAAGCCTGGAGCCCGGAGCCTGAAGCCCGTTTGACAACACCCTGCTAGCCCCGCTTGCTGCTATCGAGGACCTGGTCGATGAGGCCGTAGGCCTTGGCCTCCGGCGCCGTCATGAAGTTGTCGCGATCGGTGTCGTGCTTGATCTTGTCGACCGGCTGACCGGTGTGGCGCGCGTAGATCTGGTTGACGGTGTCGCGCGCCTTGAGGATCTCTCGCGCGTGGAGCTCGATGTCGGTGGCCTTGCCTTGAAACCCCGCCAGCGGCTGATGGATCATCAGGCGCGCGTTGGGGAGCGAGCTGCGCTTGCCCGGAGCGCCGGAGGCGAGCAACAGATTGGCCATCGACGCAGCCTGCCCCACGCAGAAGGTGGCGACCGGGCAGCGCAGGCTCTGCATGGTGTCGTAGATGGCGAGGCCAGCGCAGACCTCGCCGCCCGGCGAATTGACGTACATCATGACGTCCTTGTCCGGGTCTTCCGATTCCAGGAACAGCAGCTGCGCGATGACCACGTTGGCGAGGTCGTCGTCGATCTCGGCGCCGAGAAACACGATCCGGTCCTTGAGCAGGCGCGAGAACAGATCCCAGCCCCGTTCGCCCCGGTGGGTCTGCTCGACGACCGTCGGCACCAGCCCCCGGATATCCGACGAATATCTGATCATCGCCGGTGCTCCCGGTCAGGGGCCGACAGCCAGGCCACCAGCGCCGCGCGCGAGAAGCGCCAGACCTGGCCGAGCTTGCGTCCCGGCAGCTGGCCGGACTCGGCGAGCTCGACCACCATCGCCTCGTCGATCTGCAGGAACTGACCGGCTTGTTCGGCATTCATCACTTCGGGCGGGTCGTAGGGCTGGAACGAGTACGAGCCCAGCGTCGTGCCGGGGCCCGATTCTCCGACGTCGACGGTGACCTTGCGGCTGGACAGCGAGCCCAGGGCGTGAAGGCCGCGCTGACTGTCGGGATCGACGTACTTCGATACCAGGCTGGCGACCAGGTCTTTCTTGCGCATGCCCAGGGCCTCGGCGGCGCGATGCAGCTTTTCGACCGCGTTGGCCGGCAGCCGGACAAAGAGCGCGCTCTCGGGCGGTGTCTTCCTGGACATATGCGAAGGATATCTATAAATATCTCCAAGTCAACGGAGGGTGCCGGGACGTGCCGGCCGGCCGAGCTCGGGGTGGGCCGCGGAAAACGCTGGGTTAGAGTCAATGCGGTTAACCGCCAAGGCGCCGCAGACGCCAAGCCCGGACCCCTGATAATCCGGATCTTGGCGTCATGGCGTCTTGGCGGTTAGCCCTATCCGGACCGCATTGGGGTTAGAGTCGAGTCGTGACCACGGCCTTTCCGCAGTGGCTCGAACCCATGGCAGCGACGCTGACGCGCGAGCGGTTCGCGGGACCGCAATGGGTCTTCGAGCGCAAGCTCGACGGGATTCGCCTGCTGGCGTTCAAGCACGGGCGCGAGGTGCGCCTGCTGTCGCGCAACCGCCTGTTGCAGAACGCGTCGTACCCCTCGGTCGTCGAGGCCGTCGCGCGGCTGCCGGCGGCAGACGTGATCCTCGACGGCGAGGCGCTGGGTGTCTGGGGCCGGCGCGACCGAGACGGCGACGACGCCGGCTATCACGTCTTCGACGTTCTGTGGCTCGACGGACGCGACCTGACCTCGCTGCCGCTCGACGCCCGGCGGGAAGTCCTGACCGGGCTGCCGCTGCAGCCGCCGCTGGCGCTGGTCGGTCGCCTGGACGATGGGGAACCCTGGGAGCGGGCCTGCAAGGAGGGCTGGGAGGGGGTGATCGCCAAGCGTCGCGATTCCACCTACGAGCACCGCCGGTCGCCGAACTGGCTCAAGATGAAATGCGAGGCGACGCAGGAGCTGGTCGTCGGCGGTTTCACCGACCCGCAGGGCGGGCGCGTCGGCCTGGGCGCGCTGCTGGTCGGCTACTTCGAGGGCGATGACCTGGTGTTCGCCGGCAAGGTCGGCACCGGCTTTGACCGCAAGCTGCTCCTGGACCTGCGCCGGCGCCTGGACGCCCTGGAGGTCGTCGAGTCGCCCTTTACCAGGGCGGTGGGGCTGCCGCGCCTGCGGGTGCACTGGGTGCGCCCGGAGGTGGTGGTCCAGGTCGCCTTCATGGAGTGGACGCCGTATTCGAAGATGCGCCATCCCCGCCTGCTGGGCCTGCGCATCGACAAGGCCGCGCGCGAGGTCACCCGAGAAGGCGCGCAGGACCTCCGGTGATCACCCACCCCGAAAAGGTGCTGTTCCCGGACAGCGGCATCACCAAAGGCGAGCTCTGCTCCTACTACGAGGCCATCGCGCCGCTGATGCTGCCGCATATCGACGGGCGGCCGGTGACCATGGAGCGGTTTCCGGCTGGCATCGAGAAGAAAGGCTTCATCCAGAAGGACGTCTCCAAGGGATACCCCGAGTGGTTGCAGCGGGTGGAGATCGCGACCCGTAACGAGAAACGCGACGGGCCGGTTCACTATCCACTGGCCGTCGACCTGAGATCGCTGCTGTGGCTCGCCAATCAGAATTCGATCACGCCGCACGTGTGGACCTCGCGCGTGCCGGATCTCGACCATCCGGATCTGTGCGTGTTCGATCTCGACCCTTCGCAGGATGATTTTCCGTCGTTGCGGACAGCGGCGCTGGCGGTGCGCGATCTGCTCGCGGAGCTGGGCCTGCCCAGCTTCGTCAAGACCTCGGGCTCGAAGGGCTTCCACATCGTGGTTCCGCTCGACGGACAGGCCGACTTCGAATCGGTGTGGCGTTTCGCTCACGGCGCGGGCGCGGTGCTGGTCAAGCGGCACCCTGAGACCTTCACGCAAGAGTTCATCAAGGCCGACCGCCAGCATCGCATCCTGGTCGACACCGGCCGCAACGGACACGGCGCGACCTTCGCCGCGGTCTACGCGGTGAGACCAAAGCCCGGCGCGCCCGTGTCCGCGCCTTGCACCTGGCAGGAAGTCGAGCGCGCGCTGGTCGGCCCCCGGACATTCACGCTGCGCACCATGCCAGAGCGCATCGCCGAAGTCGGCGATCTCTGGCTGGGGATCGACAGCCAGAAGCGCTCGCTGCAAGCTCCCCTCACCGCCTTGCAAGGACTGTTGACCGAGCAAGACTGGATCGAAGCCACGGCCGCCTCGACCCGCCGGCCCACCTCGAGAAAAGGCCGCGCCGCTTCCCGGTGATCGCCGGCGAGGGTGCGATGTGCCTTCCCCCATTCGTGTCGCCTCTCCCCCCGTCGGCGTGAGCGGACCTCCGGCCGACCGGGATCGACTCTTGCAGCTCCTCCCGGTCAGCGAGGTCAAAGCATGTCGCACCACAGCCAGCCTCGGGATTCGGATCCCGGTCGCACGCGCATCGGAATGGAAACGCTGGGTCAGCCTGGCATGAGCGCGCGCGGCCGGGGGCCGTCGTCGGGACCGCGGCTCGGCGCCAGGGTCGGGCGGAGCGGGCACTTGTTCGAGACTCACGGCCCCACGCCGGGCCGGCGGCTGGTCATCAAGCTGTTTCCCTGGGCCACGGGCCTGCCGCCGCAGGTGGTGCGGAATTTCACAGACGAGGCGGCGAGGGTGGCGAATCTGCGTCACCCGCATGTGCTGGCGGTCACCGAGGCCGGCAGTCTGGAGGACGGAACGCCGTACCTCATCACAGACCTGCTATCTGGCCAGACGCTGGAGGAACGGCTGGAGCAACGGGGCGCGCTGGCCCTGGGCGAGGTGGTCTCGATCGTGCGCGGCGTCGCCTCGGCGCTCTCGGTGGCGCACGCGGCGGGCATCATCCATCGCGAGCTGCGCATCGACAACGTGTTCATCCAGCAGAGCGCCGCTCACCCGGCCGGATTCCCCAGGCTGCTCGACTTCGGCGTGGCGCGGCTCACGGCGGGCGCCCGGAGCGCCGGTCGAATCGTGCGTGACGGATCGGCCGGCGACGTCGCGCCCGAACTGAGGAAGGACGACGGAGACGGTGCCGACCACGGCGCCGATCAGTTCGCGCTCGCGGCCCTCGCCTACCGCCTGCTGCGCGGCACCGCCGCTCCCTATGGCGCTCCCGCCACCGCGGCTTTCCAGCGATTGTGGGAGCAGCCGGCGCGCTTCGAAAGCGGCGCTGGATCCGGCGCCGCGGGCGCGATCGATGCGGTGCTGGCCCGCGCCATGAGCTGGAGTCCCGAGCGTCGCTTCGATTCGGTGGCGTCCTTCCTGTGCGCCTTCGAGGACGCGCTGGTGTCGCCGCCGGCGGCGGTGGCGGTGCCGGTGGCGGTGGCCGTGGCGCCGGTCGCTCCGGCCGCGCCGCCGATCATTTCGCGGGCAGCACCGGCGCAAGCACCGCCGCCGGGTCGTCCGCAATCGGTGCCCGCGCCGGCCGCCGCGCGACCGCCCCTGCCGGCGGCGTTGCCGCCGCCCTCGTCGCTGACCCAGCAGTTCTTCGCGGAGGGCGATCGGCAGGAGGCCGCGACCCTGGCGCAGGAGGCGGTCGAATCCAACCCTCCGGTCGCCGCCGCGAATGCGGTCGATGAGGATGACGAGTCCGAGGCCGTCGCGCGCTCGGGAACCTTCGAGCAGGTCCCGCGACGGCGCGCACCGATGTTTGCGGCCGCCGCGCTGGCGCTGGCGGCGCTGGCGATCATCGCTCGCTCGGCGGTGCGGGCCGCGCGCGATGACGCCCCGGCCTGGGCGCAGGGATCGGCGGCCGCGCTGCCGGCGGCCCGCCGCCCGTTGTCGGTGATTGCGCCGAGCGGGACGCTGGCGCCGCCCGCCAGACCGAGTGGCAGCGCGCCGAAGCCGACCGCGCCGGTGGTCGCTCCGCTGACCGCGCCGGTGATCGCTCCCGTCCGGCTGGCGCACCCGCGGGGTGTCTCTCCCGCGCCGCATCCGCCCGCAATCGCCGTACCCAGCCCACCGGTGATGCCCGCGCCGATGCCGGCCGCGGACACCACCCACGCCAGCGCCGCCGCGACCGCGTCGATTCCCGAGGAGGACCTGTCTCCGGCCCCGGCCCCGTCTCCGGCCCCGGCCCCGGCCCCGGCGGTCGAGGCGCCCGTCGTCGAACAACCTGCGCCGGCGGACCCGCCCGCGAATCCCTGAGCCGGCGCCGCGTTCAGGCGCCGCGTGCCGCGCCGATCGGCAAGCCCACCAGGCGCAGGTCACGCGCGCGCGCGATGACCAGCGGTGATGTCCGGATGAAATGGCGGACCGCGGCCAGGTTGACGCCCGAGGCCAGTGCGCCCCGGCGCAGGATCTCGCGCGTGAGCCTGCCGCCCGAGCGCTGGAAGACGTCGACGATGGCGCGCTCGTTGCCGCGCAGGGGAGCCGGAACCAAGGATGCGCGCGGGCTCACCCAGTCGCGCTCGATCGCGCAGCCGGCGATCTCGGAAAGGTAAGCCGCGACCGCCGCGCGCGGGGCGGTGGCCAGCGCCTTGACCCGCTTGGCGAGCGCCGCGCTCAGGTCGCGCAGCGGCACGCGCGACGCGACACTGAACACCTTGCGAATCGCGATCCGGACGCGGCTGCTGGTGCCGGCAAACGAGAACCACCCGGACCGCTCGTCCAGCCAGCGGAAACGAGGGATGGACGCCAGCACCCGCGCCGCCGCGCCCGCGCCGAGATCGGCCAGCGCCAGTGATCGGATGCGTCCGACGACGCTGTTCAGGCTGCACAGACCCCAGTGGAAGACCAGCTGCGAGGCGGTGGTCACCAGCGCTTCCGCGGAAGCGAGGCTCGCGGGCGGGACCAGCACGGTCGCTCCACTGCGCCTCACGGTACGGAACGGAATCGGTAGTTGCCACTCGCGGAAGAGGCGAATGACGTCGTCGACGGTGAGATGCCTCGCCGACAACCCGGCGGCGATGAGCAGGTCGCCAAGCTCCTCCGGGCGCAGTGGAAGCCGCCCGCGGAGCAGCAGCGCGAAATCGGCCAGCCGGCTGGCGATCGGCGTCGACACCGGATCCACGCCTCGCGCGGTCACGATCGCGGGCGCGGCCGGCAACCTCGGTGTCGGGACGCGCGCCTCCTCCTCGCGGGCCGCGAGCAGATCGACGAAGCCCGCCGGTCCTAGCCCGGCGGCTCCGATGAGGTCGCGCACCCGCCAGCTTCGAAACCCGCCCGCCGTGCCCAGTCGCGCCAGGGCGCCGCGCGTCCGCGGGCCGAGGGTCCACGACCTCAAGATGACGTCCGGAGGAGGGATCGGTGCGTCGAGAACCTCCGCCGGCAGGCGGCGCAGCGGGCGTCCCACCCAGCGCACGATCTCTGCCGCGGCGCGGGCCCGCGCCACAGGGTCACCTGCATCGGCGGACGCGGGGCAACCGGCGCGGCGCAGCAGGTCAGGAACGATGACGCCGGCGCGGCGCGGGTAGGGGGCTATCGCGTGCTCCAACATATCGATTCGCACTATACGAATCCAATGTGAACGACAGGTTTCCAGGAAAACACCTTCGTGTAACTCTGGATCCGGGTACGCACCTTCCAGGATCACGTCCCCCGGCCGCGCAGTAGACTCTGCTGGTGCACCGGGCTCCCCTGGTCGGGATCATGGTGGCGCTGGTCGCGGCGGTGCCCGCGGCGTCGCTCTGGACCATGCGATCCGCGAATCGAGCGGCCTTGCGCGAGCTCCGGGCGGCGGAGGATCGTCTCGCCCAGAACACGGCGTCCACCCTGCACGGGTTCCTGGACTCCTTCGATCGCGATACCCGGTTGCTGGCCACCCTGGCAACCGGCACGCGCAAGCACCCCACCGATGCGCGCGCGCAGGACGACGCCATCTTGCAGGCGTTCCAGGCGCTGGTGACCGTGGTTCCCCACTACCGGACGATCGCGCTGTTCCACGACGGGCGGCGCCGCGTGGTCGCCATCGATCCGACCGAGGAGCCGATCCGGATGGGGCCGGCGCTCGTCGACGCCAGCGAAACGCTCGCCGCCAGCGCGGCATCCGGCACGGACACGCTGCGCGACGGACCGATGACGATCGGGGGTCGCTTCTTCTACCTTTACGCCGTACCGGCCGGGTCGCACGAGGTCGTGGTCGTGACCTCCGACGCCGCGATGATGCTGGAGGAGGTGTCCCGGCGGCCCACCGACGCGCGCGGGCTGGTGCTGGTCGACCCGAGCGGGACGGCGTGGATCGGCTGCGAGCAGCTCGCGCAATGCCGGCCGCTACCGGGGGCCTCGCGCGACGCCCGCGAGCTGATGGAGCTGATCGAGCGTGGCACCCGCGGCGAGTCGGTGGCGACCCACGCGGGTGCGGTGCGGCTCGGGCTGCCCGCGCGCGTGATCGTCGGCGTGGCCCCGCGCGTGGAAACGGGGCTGGGGCCCTGGTCGGTGGTCGCCATCGCGGCGGCCGCCGACTTTGACCTGCGACAGCGCGGTTTGCTGTGGCAGCTGGTCATGACCAGCGCCGGCGTCGCGGTGGCCATCCTGGCCGTCGGGCTGCTCATCTTGCGCCAGCACGCGCACGCCGCCGGCCTGCGCGCTCGGCTGCAGGCCGCCGAGGAGGTGGCGCGCTTGCAGCGCCAGCTGGTCCGCGCCGAGAAGCTGGTGACGGTGGGGGTGCTGTCGGCTGGGTTCGCGCACGAGATCGGAACCCCGCTCGCGGTGGTGCGCGGCCGCGCCGAGCTCCTGCTGGAACGGGTCTCCGAGGTCCGCCAGGTCGAGGATCTGAATTCGATCGTTTTCGAGATCGACCGCATCTCGTCGACGATCCGCCAGGTGCTCGACTTTTCGCGCGAGCAGACCGCGACGGTGGGGGAGACCGAACCGCGCGCAGCGGTGGCGCGCGTGCTGGAGCTGCTGGAGTGGCGGCTGGTCCGCAAGAGGATCCTGGTCGACGTCGACGTTCCCGATGATCTGCCGGCGCTGGCGGCCGCCGCCGACCAGTTCGAGCAGGTGCTGGTCAACCTGCTGCTGAACGCCTGTGACGCTTCGCGAGCCGGAGAAGGAATTCGGGTGACCGTGGCGCGCGACCAGTCGCGCGCCGATCGACTGCGCATCGAGGTCGCCGATCGCGGCAGCGGCATTCCGCCGCATCAGCTGAACGCGGTCTTCGACCCCTACTTCACCACCAAGAAACGCGGCGAGGGGACCGGGCTGGGGCTGGCGATCGTCTGGCAGATCGTCCGCGCGCATCGCGGAGAGATCTCGCTGCGCAGCCAGATGGGCGTCGGGACGGTGGCGACGGTGAGCTGGCCGGTGTCCAGCGCGCGCGTCCAGCAGGGGGCCAGGAGTGCCTAACCCCAGCGTGCTGGTGGTCGACGACAGCGCCGAGATGGTGGCCACCCTCGAGCGCTACCTCGGGGAGCACGGCTGGGACGTCGAGACCGCGCTCGGGGGCGCGGAGGCGCTGGAGATGTTTGCGCGCGCGCCGGTCGACGTCGTGCTCACCGACCTGCGCATGAAGGGAATGGACGGCATCGACGTGCTCGAGGGTATCCGGCGCGCCGACCTGCAGACCCCGGTGGTCCTGATGACCGCCTTCGGTACCGTGGAGAGCGCCGTCGACGCCATCCAGCGCGGCGCATTCAACTACGTGACCAAGCCGTTCAAGATGGCCGCCGTGCGCCTGATGCTGGAGCGGGCCGTGGGCGAGCGCCGGCCTCGGTCGCAGAGCCGCGAGCAGGCCGCGACGAAGCCCGAAGGGTTCGGCGCGCGCGGGTTGGTCGGGACCGGTCAGGCGATGCGGGATCTGGCGGCGCTGGTCGACCGGGTGGCGCGCACGTCCAGCCCGGTGCTGATCCTCGGCGAGACCGGGACCGGCAAGGAGCTGGTCGCGCGCGCGATCCATCTCGAGTCCGATCGGCGCGACGCGCCCTTCATCACCGTGGGTTGCGCGGCGTTGCCGGAGGCGGCGCTGGAGAGCGAGCTGTTCGGGCACGCCGCCGGAGCCTTCCCCGGCGCCGAACAGCCGCGCCGGGGCCTGTTCGCCGAGGCCGACGGCGGGACCATCTTTCTCGACGAGGTCGCCGATCTGCCGGTCGCGCTGCAAGGCAAGCTGCTGAGGGTTCTCGAGTCGGGCGAGATCCGCACCGCCGGCGGCGACGACATCCGTACCGTCGACGTACGGTGCATCGCCTCGACGCATACCGACCTTCCGGCGCTGGTGCGCGACCGACGATTTCGCCAGGACCTCTACTTCCGCCTGGACGTCATCCCGATCCGGATGGTGCCCCTGCGCGACCGGCCCGAGGACCTGCCCGTGCTGGTCGAGCACTTCCTGGCGCGGGCGCAGCAACGCTCGAAGGAGCCCGCGCCGCGCCGCCTCGCGCCCGACGCCATGCGGGTCATCGAGGAGCACTCCTGGCCCGGCAACGTGCGCGAGCTGGAGAACGCCATCCAGCGCATCGTGGTGACCACGACCCATTCGGAGATCGACGCCGAGGCGGTGCGCGCGGCCCTGTCCCCGCTGAGCCTCAAGGATCCCACCGATGCGCTGGCCGCCGCCCAGCTCAGCCTGGAGGACGTCGAAAATCGTTACGTGGACGCGGTGCTGCGCCAGTCGCGCGGAAACAAGGTCGACGCCGCCGCGATCCTTGGCATCGACGTATCGACGATCTATCGCCGCCGCGCGCGCCAGCGCCGCCGTTGACTGAACCCTCAGTGGGTCAGGAACAGCGGGATGGTGGTGCGCTCGACCAGCTGCTGGGTGACCGAGCCACGGAACAGGTGGCGCAGGCGGGAATGCGCGAACGCGCCCATGACGATCAGGTCGGCGCCGATCTGGCCGGCGGTCTGTAGCAGGGCGTCGGTGAGGGGCAGCGCGGTGACGACGTTGTGGAGCTCGGCCTTGAACCCCAGCTCTTCCAGGTTCTGGACCCCTTCGCTGGCGATCTCCCAGGCGGCCGCGCCGCTGGCGTCGACGGTCACCACATGGAGCCGGTGTTCCCGGGCCAGCCCGCTGGCCACGAACGCGCGCAGCGCACCCGTCGCGGCCACGCTGCCGTCATAGGCCAGCACGACCGTGTTGCTCCTGGCCACCTCCTGCTCCGGTACCACGATCACCGGCCGCGATGCCCGGTGCAGCACCAGGTCCCAGGTCCGGTTGTCGGTGGCCTGGGTCTCGAACTGAAAGTTGGCGTCGCGCCCGAGGAAGACCAGGTCGTGGTGCTGCATCTCTTCCAGGATCGTCTCGGCGGGGCGACCGGTGATCTCCAGGACGCGCGCGGGGACGGAGGCCTTGCGGCAGCGATGCAAGAAAAGCTCCTCGGCCTCGTGTGCCCGTCGATGCGCCTCCTCGATCAGGATCTTGTCGCGGTCCTGCTTGTAGCTGGATCCGCCGATTCCCATCGCCGCGCCGGCGGTGATGTCCGGTTCGTCGATGATCGTCAACCCCATCAGCCGCGCGCCCTGCGCCTGCGCGATCTCCAGCGCCAGCGCGGTCGCACGGTCGGTGCCGGCGGACTCCTCGAGACCAACCAGGAGGCTCCTCGCCATGGTCAGGGCCGCGCCAGGCGTTGGGGGCAGTGAGCTTGATCAAAAGAAGACATGAGACACGACCGCAAATATCGGGATGAGGATCGCGAACGACCACAAGGTGTAGCCCAGGAAAGAGGGGGTGCGAACCCGGTGTTGCTCGGCGATCGCCTTTACCATGAAGTTGGGTCCGTTTCCCATGTAGGTGACGGCGCCCATCAGCACGGCCCCGCACGAGACGGCGGTCAGCAGCTCGCGACCGACCGGGTGCGCGGCCAGCGCCCCCAGGTCGTCGGGTGACAGAGCGGCGCCACCCGCCGCGCTGGCGACGCCCGTGGCCAGAGACGCAAAGGTCAGGTAGGTGGGCGCGTTGTCGAGCACGCTCGACAGAGCGCCCGAGGCCCAGAAGAACTGCCAGGGCTTGATGATGCCCAGGCTGCTTCCCCGCTCGGCGAGAAAGGACATGGCGGGGATCATGGTGACGAAGACGCCGACGAAGACCGCGGCGACCTCGATCACTGGCCCCCAGGAGAATCGATTGATGGCGTGGACCTCCGCGCGGGTGGTCCGGTATGACAGAGCGGCGAAAGCCAGCGTTCCAGTCACCTGGACGGCGGTGCGCAGCGGGCCGTCGCCCAGATAGTGCTCACCGTACGAGCCGACCAGGAAGACCACGCCCACCAGACCGGCGAGCCAGACCAGGTTGAGCGTCCCTTCGATGCGCAGGGGGCCGGCCGCATCGACCAGCAGCGGCGCGGGCGTGTTGCTGCGGCGCCGCGGCAACCGCCGATCACGCACGGATTGGATCTGATCGATGATCGCGAACAGCGCCAGCAGGGCGCCGTTGACCAGCGCCCACTGCGGGGCCAGGCGCAGCGTCCACAGGAAAGGAACGCCGTGCAGGAAACCGAGAAAGAGGGGCGGATCGCCGAGCGGCGTCAGCAAGCCGGCGCCGTTCGACACGATGAAGATGAAGAACACCACGAGATGGGTCGCGTGCACGCGCCGTTCATTGGCGCGTAGCAGCGGTCGGATCAGCAGCACCGACGCGCCGGTGGTTCCCACCAGGCTGCCCAGCACGGCCCCCACGGCCAGGAAGGCGGTGTTCACCGGCGGCGACCCGACCAGCGCGCCGCGCAAACAGATGCCACCCGAGATCGTGAACAGCGCCGCCAGCAGCGCCATGAAGGACAGATAGTCGCAGCCGGTCCGGCCCAGGAGCGCAGCGCCGCGAGGAACCGACAGGAGGAAAAAGACCACGGGCAACGATACCAGCACCGCCACGATCAGCTTGTTGCGGTTGCTCTCCCAGAAGTGGCCGAAAAGGATCGGCACCACCGCGATACCCAGGAGGTACCCGAGGAAGGGGAGGACGGCCCAGAATGGGGTCAGCGGCATGGTGTCGATCGGTAAACGAACGCCGGGGCGCGACGCAGTGTGGTCCGCGAGTCGCGCCCCGGCGGGGATACTCCTGATTTCTGAACAGGCCTTTAGCGTCTCGTTCAGGTTCTGGCGAGCGCCGGAATGGAGGCCTTGGCAGCCGTCACCTCGGCGACCGGAACTGACTCCACGGGCACAGGCTTGAGGAACTCCGGGTAGGCCGGCATTCCCATCTCGGGCATATCGAGTCCCGCGATCTCGACCGCCGCCGAGACGCGGTTCGAGCCGAGCAGCTTGCCGATGATGACGAAGGCGAGGCCACCCACCACGACGTTCCAGCCCACGCCCGCCACCACCTCGACCACCTGCGCCACGATCTGCTTGGAATCACCGTAGAAGAGGCCGGTGACGCCCAGCAGGGAGGCGCCCTTCGAACCGAGGTACTCCGTCGCGCCGACGCCATTCCAGCCCTGGCCGTAGCTGCCGTCGGCGAACAACCCGACCGACAGTACGCCCCACATTCCATTGACGCCGTGGACGCTGATGGCGCCGACCGGGTCGTCGATCTTGATGCGGTCGAAGAAGAACACCGCGACCACGACCAGCACGCCGGCCACACCGCCGATGATGAAGGCGCTGACCGGGCTCACGAAGGCGCACGGCGAGGTGATGGCGACCAGACCGGCGAGCATGCTGTTGCACATCATCGAGGGATCCGGCTTGCCGTAGCGGGTCCACATGTAAAGGACGCCGGTCAGGGTCGCCGCCATGCCGGCGATCATGGTGTTCGCCGCCACGATGCCGATGCGGCCGTCCGACCCGGCCAGCGAGCTGCCGGCGTTGAACCCGAACCAGCCGAAGGCCAGGATGAAGGTTCCGACCTGCACCATCGGGATGTGATGCGGCAGGATCGGGTTGACCTTGCCGTCGGGCCCGTACTTGCCGATGCGCGGCCCGATGAGGTAGGCGGTGATGAGGGCCAGCGCGCCGCCTTGCAGGTGAACCACGCCGGAACCGGCGTAGTCGACCGCGCCGTGGCCGAGGCCCGCGCGGTAGCCGAGCTGGGCCAGCCAGCCGCCGCCCCAGACCCAGCAGCCGAAGATCGGGTAGATGATGGCGCCGATCACGATGCTGAACAGGCAGAAGCTCTTGAAGCTCCAGCGCTCGGCACAGGCGCCGGTGACGATCGTCGCCGTCGTGTCCATGAAGACCATCATGAACAGGAACAGGACGATCACGCTGGCGTCATATCCGTTGCCGGTCAGGAAGAAGCCGGTGGTTCCCAGCAGCCCCCAGCCGTGGTCCCCGTTGATTGCGGATCCGGCGGTCAACATTGAATGCAGTGTCGGCACGCCTCCCAATGTCACCGGTCCGCCGATCGCGGTTCCGTTGAGGCCGCCGCACATGAAGGCAAAGCCGCACACGAAGAAGCCGAACATTCCCAGCCCGTAGACCAGAAAGTTCATGGAGAAGGTGTGCGCGGCGTTCTTGGCCCGGGTGAGGCCGGTCTCGACCAGGGCGAAGCCAGCCTGCATGAACATGACCAGGAAGCCGGCGACCAGCGTCCACACGAAATTGACCGAATAGATCCCGTGTGACGCCGACTGCGCGACGGCGTCCACCGCGACCGCCAGGTCCTTGGCGGTGGCTTTCTCGGGATCGGGTTTGGTGTAACCCGGCACGCTGAACGCGGTCGGCGTCGTCTGAAACGAGCCGATCTTGTCCGGCACGGGGTCATCGGCGAAGGCGCGCGCCGGTGCGATGGCCACGAGGGCTGCGCCGAGCGCCGTCAAGGCGACCAGTCGATTCAAACGGTTCTCACGTATCAGCTTTGGCATTGTCGTCCTTCTCTTTGTACAGGTTGTCCGTTATGCGCGCCGCCGGCCTCCACGGAGGACATCGGCGCGCCCCCCACTGGTCACTAGGTTTGCCCGTCGACCTTCCGCTTCAGCCGCACGCCCCACATCGCGCCGACGACCGCGCCGATCTGCATGACGAAGAAAAACGCCGCCGAGCGAGCGGCGACGTGGCCCAGGTAGAAGTAGGTTGCGATCGTGGTTGCCGCGATCACCAACTGCGTTCTGGCGAACGTCTTCTTGTACTGCTCCCACATGGTTTTTTGCGCCTTTCGTCGAACGGAGTGTTGCTTTTGAACGACACGACACTAGTCGAGCGACGTTGCCGCCAGGTTTCCGGTTGCACCAAACTGTGTTACTTCCGCAATGGCCGTCGTTGGGCGCGCGTAGGCGGATCGCCCGGGCGCAACGCCGCCAGCAGCGGGCAATCGAAGGCCGAAACGAGCCCGAAATCCGGAGAATTCGAGCGCTTCACAACCACGCGTCTGGCAACTCTCCGGCGCGGCGCCGCGAAAGCCCGTTGCGCTCTCGCGGGCCCTCGCTCAATCCTACGCGGCGCGCAACGCGCGCCGATTGCGGGTCTGAATTGGTCGCGCGTGCGCGCGCTACCTGAGACCCGCGCCCGGAGCCGCGCTGGCGTTCATCGCCCGCGGCGGCGGCGCGTCGCGGCGGCGCGCTTGGCGGATTGCGAGCGCTCGCGTGGTCCTTTGGTCGCGGCGGCTTGCTTCGCCGCCCGTGATCGATCGGAGGCGCTGCGTCGCGTGGCGGCGCTGGTCGCTTGTCGTGACAGCGCCGCGGGCGACGCCGCGCTCGATCCCTCTCGTTTCAGCGCCTTCTCCATCGCGCGCGCGCGCCGGGGCGAGGTCGCCCGCGGTTTGCGGCGCCCCTGACCGGCCTCGTACGCCAGAGTCGCCGCGCGCCGGGTTCTCGGCTGGGTGCGGCCCGGCGACGGGGGCTTCAGCGGAACCCCGGCCCGCCGCGCCTTCGACAGGCCGATGGCGATGGCCTGCTTGGTCGAGCGGGCCCCGTGCTTGCCTTCGCGGATGTGCTCGATCTCCTCGCGCACGAACTCGCCGGCCGCCGTGGATGGCCGTTTCCCCTCGGCAAGGTCGCGCTTCGCCTTCTGAACCGTGTTCTTGGTCGGCATACCAAGAAGTTGCTCTCGTCGCGGCGCCAGGCAAGAGGTCATCGCGCGACGACGGAACTGAACCCGGTTCGGCCGGCTACCAGGGCACGAACGGTTGAAAGCTGCGCCACCCGCCTCAAGGGGCCTCTGGCTTCGGGCCTCGGACCTCCACTGAAGAGTCCTGCAGAGGTCTGAGGCCCGAGGCCAGAGGCCGGGTGATGACGGCTGATTCAAACCGTTCGGTGGTCTAGGCGCGCAGACGGCAGGTCCTCAGCTCTTCGATGGGATGAACAGGATCTCGGTGCGGCGGTTGCGGGCCCGGCCTTCGATGCTTCGGTTGCTGGCCACCGGCTTCGACGAGCCGTTGCCGCGCGCGACGATGCGCTCGCGGTTCACGCCGCGGCTCACCAGGTACTCGACGATGCTCTCGGCGCGGCGTTCGCTCAGGCCCTGGTTCCACTTGTCATCGCCGAGGTTGTCTGTGTTGCCCTCGACGCGGATGTACATGCCGGCCGCCATCTGGACCTGGGGAACGACGTGCTGGTTCAGCAGCGCCATCCCTTCGCTGGTGATCTCGCTCTGGCCAGTGTGGAAGGTGACGGTGATCGGCTTGGTGAACAGCGGCCGCCCGGTCGCGGCTACGCTGGGCTGGTACCGCTCCGGCCGGGACGCGACCGGCCGTCCCTCGGCGTCCCAGATGCGGCGTACGATGCGGTCGTCGCGCAGTGACGCGGGCGTGAAGCGCTCCTTGATCTCGGCCTGCGGGTAGTTGATCCAGATCCCGTCGGCCTGGTTGTAGACCCGGTCGAAGACTGGCGGCTGGCCGTCGAGCCCGAACATGCGCACGTTGTCGGCCAGGTCGGTCCACTTCACCCAGTTGAACGACTTGAGCGTGGCCTCGTAGCCGAGCTCGTCGCGAAAGCGCGAGCAGACGGTCGCGATCAGGCGCGCGGCCGCCGGCCGGTCGGCCTCCGCCTTCTTGACGCCGGCGAACCAGACCTGCGCCAGCTTGGCCGCCAGATCGGGCTGGCGATCGAGGAGCTCGCGGCGCGCCACCAGGGTGTCGGCGACCAGCTCGGTCGCGTCGGCCGTCGAGAACAGCCGGTGCGCGCCCGGGCGCGCGGCCAGCGCGAGGGTGACGTCGGGCTCCCACAGGCAGGCCACGTCGATCTTTCGCTGCGCGAACAGCAGGCGCGCGTAGGTGAAGTCCTCCATGGAGAACGCCGTGTCATTGCGCACCCGCGTCACCTGCTCGGGCGTCAGCCGCGAGTTGGTGAGCATGAACTCCAGCACGGTGTGGTCGGGCGAGAACATGAGCACGGCCGCCTTGCGCCCGAAGACGTCCTCGACCTTTTGCACCTCCTTGCTGGCGACGCAGGCGTCCCCGCCGCGCGACCAATCGATCTGGATGAAGGCACGCACATCGGTCCTGGCCGCTTTGAAGCCGCCGAGAGCGATCGGCAGCTCGTCCACGGTCTCCCAGACGGCGTCGACCTTATCCTCCTGCAGGGCTTTGTTCTTGCTGGGGGCGTCCTCGATGAACACAACTTGAAGATCGAGACCGGCGGCGGCCGCCGCCGATCCCAGCTGGGTCGTGAGCCCGCCGTTCCCGACGACCAGCGCCAGGTGGCCGGGCCACTGTGAGAGCGCCACGGTCAGCGGGCGCTTGCGCGGCGGGGGCGCGGCCCGCGGCGCCGCCGGCGACACCGCCGCCGTCGCGCGCGCCGGGCGCGAGACAGTCACCCTCGCCTGGTCGTAAAGCGTGAATGCGAGCACGGCCACGGTCGGGACGCCGACGATGACCAGGAACGCCTTGCCGGGACTGACGATGACAGCCATGCGCGCAAGCCAACCACCTTTCTGGTCGAGAGGATGTTTCGCTTTAGTAAATAAAGAGTGGCCCCGGGCGTCGCCGCGACCCGGCAAGACTGGACGAACCTGTACCAGGGCCCTTGGGCCCATGCAGTTCGTTAAGGGTTCCTCCCTCGGGCCCTCAGGCCTCAGGCGTCAGACTTCGGACTTCGGACTCGGGGCGTCGGACCTGGACTGCGGGGGAAACTCTTGCGACGCCACGGCCGATGAGTCCGGGCATGAGCGGAGCAGAGAACCGTACCGCCTACGGGCGTTCGTATTGGCAGACGACCTCGTCCCCGACGCTTATCGAGCGACGGCGGGTTTCCCCATCGCCGAGCGATTCGGTCTGCGGAGCCAAATCCGCCGTGAGGCTGTGTCCGTTCCGAGGCCCGAAGCCCGAGGCCCGAG
>DASRQZ010000156.1:0-70194 GCA_035696125.1 Polyangia bacterium | reverse complement strand
TCGACACCACCACGAACAACACCACCGCTGGCGAAATGGCGTACGGAAGCTGGTTCGACACCGCGGCGGCGCAAGCCCTGGTGGTCCCGGTCACCAGACCGTCGACCGGCCTCAAGCCGCTCGCGGCCAGCGACTTCGATCCGGCCGACGCCAACATCACCACCGTCTATAAATGGATCGATCTGAACGAATCGGCCGCTGGGACGCCGATCACCGATCCCGAGCTGCGCAGCCCCAGCAACGCCTCGACGCCCATCGGCCGTTCGATGTTCTACGCTCGCATGTACTTCGACAACTACGTCAAGGTGGCTCTCGATCCCAAGCGGAGCTGCCGCCAGAACCTGGTCATCTTCGTCACCGACGGGTCCGAGCAGTGCGACACGACTCGCCCGGCCCTCACCTCGGTTGTCGACCCGACCACCTGCGCCGCGACCGGCTTCGCCACCTACAACCCCGAGGTGCAGGCCTGCAAGTTGAACGTTCTATCCAAGGTTCCGGTCTACATCCTGACCGACAACGGGATCGCTACGGCCGACAAGGCCACGGCCAACCGCATGGCCGCCCTCGGTGGAACCGGATCGGCCATCCTGATCACCCTGACCGACACCAACGCGGTCAAGCAGGCGCTGGTCGACATCATCGCCAAGACCGTTCCGCCGGCCGAGGTGTGCAACGGCGTCGACGACAACTGCAACGGACAGATCGACGAGGGCGTCAAGAACCAGTGCGCCCTCGACCCGACCGCTGCCCACTACGAGATCCCGCCCAGGTCGCCGCCCAACCTCTTGACCCACTGCGCGGTCGAGACCTCCAACTGCCTCGACGACAACTGCAACGGCCTGGTCGACGAGGGCCTGCCCCTGAACGCCTGCGGCGGACCCAGCGGCTGCCCGGTGCCGCCCGAGCTGTGCGACGGCCTGGACAACGACTGCGACGGTGACATCGACGAGGGCTTCAACGTGGGCGCCAGCTGCAGCAACGGCCTGCGGGGCGCCTGCCTGCGCACCGGGATCCTGGCCTGCAACGCCGCCGGGACCGGCACGGTGTGCGACGCGCCCGTCATCACTCCCACGCAGGAGCTGTGCAACAACATCGACGACGACTGCGACGGCCTGGTCGACAACGGCATGCTGCCGGGCGTCGGCGTGGCGTGCGGAAACTCGCTCGGCACCTGCGTGGCGGGCCTCACCCAGTGCGTGAACGGCCGCATCATCTGCAGCACCAGCGCCGACGGCGGCACGACCTCGACCACCGAGGTGTGCAACGGCCTCGACGACAACTGTGACGGCGTCGTCGACAATGGCACCTTCACCCAGACCGGCCAGACCTGCCTTTGCCCCGGATTGAGCGCCAGCCAGGTCGGCGTCGGCACCTGCAAGTCCGGCCACCTGGTGTGCCGTGGCACGCGGGGCTTCGTCTGCGAAGGCTGCGTGGTGCCCGGGGTCGAGGTGTGCGACGGCATGGACAACGACTGCGACGGTCAGGCCGACCTCAACCCGGTGTGCCCGTCGGGCCTCGGCTGCAAGGAAGGTCGCTGCACCATCCTGTGCATCCCCGGTGAGTTCCCCTGCCCCAACGGGTACAAGTGCGTGGGCGACTACTGCGTACCCCAGCGGTGCGCGGGCAAGACCTGCCCCACCGATCAGCGCTGCGACGAGAACACCGGTACCTGCGTCGACCTCTGCGCGGGCGTGCTGTGCAGGGATCCCAAGATCTGCCAGCACGGCAACTGCGTGGACTGCTACACGCTGGGCTGCATGGCCGGCGAGATGTGCAACGCGGGCCGCTGCCAGGTCGACAAGTGCCTCGACGTCACCTGTGGCGGCAACCAGTACTGCGACGACGGCAAGTGCGTCGACCTGTGCACCAGGAACAAGTGCAGCGGCAGCGATCGCTGCGTCAGCGGCCAGTGCATCGCCGACAACTGCGCCACCGTCGGATGCGGCGCCGGCCAGTTCTGCGACCAGAACACCGGAAAGTGCAAGACTGACACCTGCCAGGTCACCCAGTGCGGAAAGGGCGAGCGCTGCATCCAGGAGACCGGCGTGTGCGCCGCCGACCCGTGCAACCTGGTCAACTGCCCCGGCCCGTGCTGGGCCTGCTCGGTCACCTCGGACGGCATGCCGAGCTGCCGCGTCTCCGGCGACTGCCGCGAGGTCTCGTCGCAGATCGGCATCAAGGGCGGCGGCGACGGCTGCGGCTGCGCGGTCGGCGGCGACGTCGACCCGGCGTCGGGCGTCAGCCTGATGCTGGCGGCCATCGGCCTCGCCGGGGTGTTCAATACCCGCCGGCGCCGCGCCGCGCGGCGCTAGACCGGCACGGGCGAGGGGCCAGGAGGCGTCCGGTCCCCTCTCCCGCGGTCCGCCGCGGGGGAGCGCCAGGGAGGGGGCAGGCCTTGCGGAGCGATCCGTCCACCAGATTCGCCTTCCCGCCTCGGCCGCGCTAGTCTCCCGCCGCCATGGATCTGCGGTCACTGACGCCGGCCGAGCTCGCCGAGCGCGTCCGCGCGGCGGGGGAGCCGGAGTACCGCGCGGAGCAGGTGTTCCGCTGGTTGCACGGGCGCGGCGCCGCCGACGGTGTCGAGTCCGCCGCCGCGATGTCCAACGTGCCGCGCGCGCTCGCTGACTCGCTGCTGGCAGGCGCGCCGTTGGCGCCGCTGGCGGTCGACGTGGTCCAGCAGGCGGTGGATGGGACGCGCAAGCTGCGCTTCCGCACCCACGACGGACGCGCGATCGAATCGGTGTTGATCCCCGACGAGAACCGGCGCGAGCCGCTGGACTTCCGGCTGGGCTGGCGGCGGAGTGGGAAGGGGACCGCCGACGCCGACGCCGACGCCGACGCTACCGGATCAGATGACGAGGACGGCAAGCCGTCGCGGCACCTGCCGGGTCGGCTGCTGCGCGACAAGCTCACGCTGTGCGTCTCCTCGCAGGTCGGGTGCGCGCTGGACTGCGCCTTCTGCGCAACGGCCACGCTGGGCTTTGGCCGCCACCTGTCGGCAGGTGAGATCGTCGAGCAGGTCTACCACGCGACCCGGGTCGCTGGCCGGCGCCCGACCAACCTGGTCTTCATGGGGATGGGCGAGCCCACGCACAACTTCGAGGGCGTGTCGCGCGCGCTCACCCTTTTGCAGCACCCCTGGGGCGCGGCGTTCTCGGCGCGGCGGATCACGGTGTCGACCGTGGGAGTGGTGCCGGGGATCGAGAAGCTGGGGCGGCTGATGCCGGCGCCCAACCTGGCCATCTCGCTCAACGCCACCACCGACGAGGTGCGCGACCGGATCATGCCGGTCAACCGGCGCTGGCCGATCGCCGCCCTGCTGGACGCCGCGCGCCGCTTTCCGCTGTCGCACGGCCGCCGCGTCACCTTCGAGTACGTGCTGCTGGCCGGGGTCAACGACAGCGACGACGACGCCGGCCGGTTGCCGCGCCTGCTGCGCGGGATCCCGACCAAGGTCAACCTCATCCCCTGGAACCCCTTCGCCGGCCCGGCTTTCGCGCGCCCATCTGCCGAGCGGATCCGCAGCTTTCAGGAGCGCCTGCGGGCGGGCGGCTTGGCGGTCTACATCCGCACGCCGCGCGGAGACGACATCGACGCCGCCTGCGGCCAGCTGGCGGCGCGCGCCGAAGATCCGCCGATCGCCTTGTCGAACCGCATGGGCGCAGACGGCTCCACCGTCGGAGCCCGTCGTGGGGGGTCTGGGACCCTCTGAGGGTCCCAGGTCAGATGTCCGCCGACGACGTCAACAGCGAGCTGGCGCGCGCGCGCGACCTGGGCATCGACACCTGCGGCCGCATCGCCGAGTTCTGGGGTTTCACCCGGACCATGGGCCGCGCCTTCGGCCTGCTCTACCTGTCGCGCGAGCCGCTGCCGCAGACCGAGATCCAGAAGCGCCTGGGCATCTCGGCCGGCAGCGCGTCGATGACCCTGGCGGCCCTGGGTCGCTGGGGCGTCGTGCATCGCATCTGGGTGCGCGGCCAGCGCCGCGAGCACTACGAGGCCGAGACCGACTTCTGGAAGATGATCGCGGGCGTCCTCAACGAGCGCGAGCGGCGCGAGATCAGCGCCGCGGTCACCGCCGTCGAGCGCGCCGAGACCGGCGTGCGCGCCGCGCAGGCGGCGGCCAGGGCGCAGGGCGGCCTGGCCGGCAAGAAGCTCAAGGCCGAGGCAGACTTCACCGCCGTGCGGCTGGCGCAGCTGGGCGAGATCTGCCGCCTGGGCGAGACCATGCTCAACATGCTGCTCGGTCAGCTCACCCTGGACGTCGCCCAGTTTCGCCACGTCCTCAAGGTAGACTCCCCGACCATGTCCGAGACCCCGTCCCAGCCGCCGCCCTCGTCGGCCTCCCCGTCCCCGCTACCCGCCAAAGAAAAGCGCTCGCGCCGCTGATCGCCCTTGCCAACTTTCAATTCATTTTGAATATTTAGAATTGTCTTGTCTCTGACCCCCTTCCAGGCGATGCCCAGGACGATGACCAACGCCGCAGCTCCCACCGAAAACGCCGACGGCGCCGCCGCGCCTCGCTCGCGATCCGATCGCGCCGTCGCGCTGGTCGCCGCCGAGCTGCGGGCCGTCGAGGCGCGCCTGGCCGAGCGCATGGAGAGCCCGGTCGGCGCCATCCCCCAGGTCGGCGCGCATCTGCTAGCCGCCGGCGGCAAGCGCCTGCGCCCGCTGCTGGCCGTGCTGGCCGCGCGCGCCGCCGAGGTCCCCCTGGACCTGGGCATCGCGGTTGGCTGCGCGGCCGAGCTCATCCACACCGCGACCCTTTATCACGACGACGTCGTCGACGACGGTCGCGTGCGGCGCGGGCGCCCCGCGGCGCGCATGGTGTTTGGCAACGGCATCGTGGTGCTGGTCGGCGACTTCTGCCTGGCACGCGCGCTCGAGACCGTGGCGCTGACCGGCTCGCTGCCGGTGGTGCAGTCCCTGGCCGCGACGGTCACCGAGATGGCCGAGGGCGAGGTCGCGCAGCTCGAGCGCGCCGGCAACCCCGACGCCACCGTCGACGACTACTTCCGGGTCATCGACCGCAAGACCGCGTCGCTGATCGCCTGGTGCACGCGGGTGGGCGGCGCCGTGGGCGGCACCCTCGACGCCGCGCTCGAGCGCTACGGGCGCGCGCTGGGGCGCGCCTTCCAGATCGCCGACGACGTCCTCGACAGCGACGCCGACGAGGCGACGGCCGGTAAATCGGTGGGCCACGACCTGACCGAGGGCAAGCTCACGCTGCCGATCCTGCTGGCCTGCGAGGCCGATCCCGAGCTCGGCCGCTACGTGCGCGCCCAGCTGAGCGAGCGTGGCGTGCCGCCGGCGATCGCCGCCGAGATCTTGCAGCGTAGCCGCGCCGCCGGCGGCGTCGAGCGCGCGCGGCGCAAAGCGCAGGAGCTGGCGCAGGTGGCGGTCGAGGCGCTGGGCGTGGTGCCAGAGTCGCCCTACCGGACCGCGCTGCGCGATCTGGCCCTCTTCTCCGCCGATCGGAGGTCCTAGTGGTGGCGGTCGCGCTCGACGCGGGTGGCGGTGCCGCCGACCAGACGGGCGCCGCGGGCATCCCCGCGCATCACGACAGCCTGCGCGACTTCGTGCGCTTGCTCGAAGAGCGCGGCGAGCTGCGCCGGATCGCGCGCGAGGTCGACCCGTTCCTGGAGATCACCGAGATCTCGCAGCGCCTGATGCGCGCCGGCGGGCCGGCCCTGCTGTTCGAGAGGGTGAAGGGCTCGCGCTATCCGCTGCTGATCAACACCTACGCCACTCGCCGGCGCATGTCCTGGGCGCTGGGCGTCGGCGACCTGGAGCAGCACGCGCGCACCATCGGCGAGCTGGTGCGCTCGCAGCCGCCAACGGGCCTGATGGACAAGATCCGCATGTTGCCCAAGCTGGCGCGCGTCGCCAGCGCCACGCCCAGGACGGTGAAGACCGCGCCCTGCCAGGAGGTGGTCGAGACCACGCCTGACCTCTCGCGCCTGCCGATCATCACCTGCTGGCCCGACGACGGCGGCCCCTACATCACCTTGCCCATGGTGATCACCCGCGACCCCGACAAGGGCACGCGCAACGTCGGCTGCTACCGCATGCAGGTCTACGGCCCGCGCGAGACCGGGATGCACTGGCAGCTGCACAAGACCGGCCGCCGCCACATGCGCCGCTACCAGGAGCTGGGGCAAAAGCGCATGCCGGTGGCGGTGGCGCTGGGCGGCGATCCGATCCTGCCTTACGCCGCGACGGCGCCGCTGCCCGACGGCATCGACGAGTTCATGTTCGCCGGTTTTCTGCGCCGCAAGCCGGTCGAGATGGTGCGCTGCAAGAGCAACGACCTGGAGGTGCCTGCCTCGGCCGACTTCGTGCTGGAGGGCTATGTCGACGTCGACGAGCCGCTGCGGAGGGAAGGCCCGTTCGGCGACCACACCGGCTATTACTCGCTGGCCGACGACTACCCCACCTTCCACCTGACCGCCATCACCCGGCGCGAGAACCCGATCTACGCCACCACCGTGGTCGGCCCGCCGCCGCAGGAGGACGCCTGGCTGGGCAAAGCGACCGAGCGGCTGTTCCTGCCGCTCCTGCAGATGACGTTCCCCGAGATCATCGACATGAACCTGCCGGTCGAGGGCTGCTTTCACAACCTGTGCATCGTCTCGATCCACAAGGAGTACCCCCACCACGCGCGCAAGATCTGCCATTCGCTGTGGGGCATGGGGCAGATGATGTTCGCCAAGTGCATCATCGTCGTCGACGACGACGTCAACGTGCAGAACGTCGCCGAGGTGGCCTGGCGCGCGCTCAACAACATCGACGCCAAGCGCGACGTGTTCTTCGCCGAGGGACCGATCGACGTGCTCGACCACGCGTCGCAGTCGTTCGGCTTCGGCGGCAAGCTGGGCGTCGACGCCACTCGCAAGTGGAAAGACGAGGGCTTCACCCGGCAGTGGCCCGAGGTGTTGAAGATGCGCCCCGACGTGGTCGCGCGCGTCGACGCGTTGTGGAAGGAGCTGGGGTTGTGAGCCCGCAGAGCCTGGCGGCGGCGGGCACCGACGTGAGGGGAATGTTCAACCGGGTCGCGCGCCGCTACGACGCCGCCAACCGCATCATGTCGGCGGGGGTCGACGTGCTCTGGCGCCGCAAGGCCATCCGCTGGCTGGCCGACGGACTGCGCATCGACGGCGCCACTGAGCGGCCGTGCATCCTTGACCTGGGCGCGGGCACGCTGGAC
The DNA here is from genome assembly GCA_035696125.1 of Polyangia bacterium. Lineage (GTDB taxonomy): Bacteria > Myxococcota_A > Polyangia > Fen-1088 > Fen-1088 > DASRQZ01. The sequence goes on along the minus strand of DASRQZ010000156.1, from coordinate 62,987 downwards.
GGCGCGATCGAGATCGCTCGTCGCATCCCCGGTGCCCGCGTCGCGGGCGCCGACTTCGCCCGCGAGATGCTGTGCGTGGGGCGCAGCAAGATCCCGGCCGGCGCGGTCATCGAGACCCACGCCGCCGACGGGCACCGCCTGCCCTACCGGGACTGCGCCTTCGACGGCGCGTTCTCGGCCTTCTGCGTGCGCAACTTCGCCGACCTGCCGGTGGCGATGCGCGAGCTGCGCCGCGTGGTGCGCCCGGGCGGGCGGATCGCCATTCTCGAGTTCTTTCGGCCGCAGCGCCCGCGTTTCTTCCTCGACACGATCTACAACGGCCAGGTGCTGCCGCTGGTCGGCTGGGCGGTCACCGGCGACCGCGAGGCCTACCGATACCTCCCGAAGTCGATCGAACGCTTCCTCAGCCGCGACGAGTTCTCGACCTTGTTGACCAGCGCTGGGTTCCAGGGCGTCGAGGGGCGCGCGCTGTTCCCGTCGGGCGTGGCCACGCTGGTGACGGCGTCATGAGCGTCGGGGGGGCGCGGTGACCGCGTCGGTTTCCGCGCCTGCGGCGCGCCTCAAGCTGGTGGTCGCGGTCGGCGGCGCCTCGGGATCGATCTATGCGCGCCGGCTGCTCGACGCGCTGGCGGCGCTGCAGGCGCGCGACCCCGCGGCCCTGGAGGTCGGCTTGTGCTTCTCGTCGGCGGGCGCCGAGGTCTGGAACCACGAGATCGGCGCCGTGCCCGACTATCCTTTCAAGCGTTACGGCCTGCGCGACTTCCGCGCGCCGTTCGCCTCGGGGTCGGCCGGCTGGCAGGCCATGGTGGTGATCCCCTGCTCGACCGGCGGCCTGGCGCGCATCGCCCACGGCGCGTCCGAGGACCTGATCGGGCGCGCCGCCGACGTGATGCTGAAAGAGCGCCGGCGCCTGGTGCTGGTGGTGCGCGAGACGCCGCTGTCGCTGATCCACCTCGAGAACATGACGGCGGTCACCCGCGCGGGCGCCGTCGTGCTGCCGGCGTCGCCATCTTTCTATTCCAGGCCGGACAGCATCGACGCCCTGCTCGACACGGTGGTCGCGCGCGTCCTGGACCACGTGGGTCTGCCACAAGACTTGATGCCCCGCTGGGGCGAACCAGCAGCGAAAGGAGCCGTTCGATGAGCGCGGAACGCGCCGCAGCCGAGACCGCCGCGACCAGGCCGGGAGCCCCCGAGGGAGGTGCAAGCGCGGGCGCGACGGCCGCGTCGTTCGCCGGCTCCTTTGCCGATCTGGATCTGCACGGGCTAGCCCGGCGCGCCAACGCCGCCCGGCGCGCGGCGCTGGGCGACCGCGCCAGCTTCGTGCGCGCGCGCCAGCTGCTGGCGACCGGTGTCTGGCGCGGCCCGCGCGACGCGGCCGAGTCCTACGTCGAGGAGGACGACCTGGCGGCGCTGGGCGGCTGGGAGGCGGCGCGCGCCCTGGGCGCGGGCCTGCTGGTCGGCGGGCGCGACCCCGGGCTGCACCGCGCCGCGATCGCCGACGGCGCGCGCTCGCTGTGGCGCCTGCGTTTTCGCGGCGGTGAAGAGCGGGCCGCGCGCGCGGCCCGCATCGACGCCCTTGGCGGCGAGATCGCGAGCGGCCTGCGCCTATGGGGTGTGCTGCCGACCCCCGAAGGCGAAGGCGAGGGGCTGGACACCTTGCACCTGATGGCGACCTGCCGCCTGGCGCTGCCGGCGGTGCCGCACGTGCTGGCCGACGTCCCGGCGCTGGGCCCGCGCCTGGCGCAGATGGCGCTCGGCTTCGGCGCCGACGAGCTGTTCGGGCCCATCGTGTCGGAGCGCGCGCTGCGCCTGGGCGACAACGCGCGCAATCCGGCCATGACCCGCAAGGAGGCGGCGATCTTGATCCGGGGCGCCGGCCTGGCGGCGTGCGAGCGCCTCGCCGACCTGCGCCTGGAAGAGGTGACGTCGTGAGCGATCCGGTCACGACATCGCCGAGCTTCGCGTCGATGCGCGACAAGGTACGCGCCGGGGAGCCGCTGTCCTTCGCGGACGGCGTCGCGCTCTACCGCCACCCCAATCTCATGGAGGTGGGCGCGCTGGCCAACGAGGTGCGCGAGCGCCTGCACGGCGACCGCACCTACTTCAACCGCAACCTGCACATCAACGCCACCAACGTGTGCGTGGCCAGCTGCATGTTCTGCTCGTTCGCGCGCCTCAAGGAGGGCGACCCCGGCGCCTACACCATGTCGCACGAGGAGGCGTGGGACAAGCTGCGCGCGCGCGTCGCCGCCGACGATCCCATCACCGAGATCCACATCGTCAACGGCCTGCACGACCGGCTGCCCTTCGACTACTACACCGAGCTTCTGGCGGGCCTCAAGCGCATCAAGCCGTCTATCCACCTCAAGGCCTTCACGGCGGTCGAGATCTTCTTCTTTCACAAGCAGTTCGGCCTGCCCATCGCCGAAGTGCTGCGGCGCCTGCGCGAGGCGGGGCTGGACTCGCTGCCGGGCGGCGGGGCAGAGATCTTCGCGCCGCGCGTGCGCAAGAAGATCTGCGACGACAAGTGCACCGCCGACGAGTGGCTGGAGGTGCACCGCACGGCGCATCGCATCGGGCTGCGATCGAACTGCACGATGCTGTACGGCACCATCGAGACGGTCGAGGACCGCGTCGATCACCTGCTGCGCCTGCGCGCGCTGCAGGACGAGACCGGCGGCTTCCAGACGCTGATCCCGCTGGCCTTTCACCCCGACAACAACGCGCTGATGCGGCTGCCGGGGCCGACCGGCGTCGAGGACCTGCGCACCTACGCGGTCGCGCGCCTGCTGCTGCACAACATCCCGCACATCAAGGCCTACTGGATCATGCTGGGCGTGAAGACCGCCCAGACGGCGCTCTGGTTCGGCGCCGACGATCTGGACGGCACCGTGCAGGAAGAGAAGATCTATCACATGGCGGGCGCCGAGACGCCGCAGGCCATGACCCCGGCCGAGATCGTGCGCATCATCCGCGACGCGGGCCGCGTGCCGGTCGAGCGCGACACGCTGTACAACGTGCTGGCCGAGGGCGACGCGCTGGTGTCGCCGAAGCCGTTCCGGCGCGACGTGCGGCGCACGCTGGAGGTTGTGTCGTGAAAACCAGAAAGGTTCGGCTGAGCGCGGTCTCTTTCCTCAACGCGCGGCCGATCACCTACGGGCTGGAGCGCGGGATCGACCAGGCCACGGAGTACGACCGCTTCGAGCTGTCGTTCGACATCCCCTCGCGATGCGCCGAGGCCCTGCGCGCGGGCGAGGCCGACCTGGCGCTGATGCCGTCGGCCAGCTACGCCGAGATGGACGGCGCGCTCGACCTGCGCGCGGTGCCTGGCATCGCCGTGGCCGGCTCCGGGCCGGTGCGCACGGTGCTGCTGGTGGGTGACGTCCCCTGGTCCGAGATGACCGACATCGCGCTCGACGGCGCGTCACGCAGCTCGGCCATGTTGCTGCGCTTGTTGACCCGCGACCGCGGCCTGGCGCCGCGTTTTCGCGAGGCGCCCCACGACCAGATCCTGGACGCCGCGGCGGGCACGACCGGCGCGCTGGTGATCGGCGACGCCGGCTTCGCGGCCGCCGAGCAGCGCCGCCACGTCGTGGATCTCGGCGAGGAGTGGCGCAGGGTGACCGGGCTGCCCTTCGTCTACGCGCTGTGGGTCGGACGGGCGGACGCCGTCGGCGAGGACCACGTCGCGCTCTTGCAGCGCAGCCTGGCCGACGGCCTGGCGCACCGGCGCGAGATCGCCCTGGCCTGGGCCGAGGCCCACGGCGGCGCGCCTGCGCTGTACGAGCGCTACCTCTGCGACAACATCCGCTATCGACTGGGCGCCGAAGAGCTGTCGGGCCTGGCGGCGTTCTTCGATCGGATGCGGGCCGCGGGCGCGAGCGAGCGCGCGGTGCGGGTGAGGTTCTTCGGCGGAGCGGCGGCGGGCGCCAGCGGGTTGGGGATCGATCCCGCCGACGCCGACGCCGACTCCGACGCCGACGCCGACGCCGACGGGAAACGGAACGTAGGCGGCCTGCGATCGATCGAGCGTTCGATCGATCGACTGCTCGCCGACGCGGCGGACGGGATCCGGCTGTCGCCCGATGACGGGATGCGCGTCTACGAGCAGGCGTCGGTGCTCGATCTGGGCGCGGCGGCGGATGCGCGCCGGCGGGCCTTGCACCCCGAGGGGGTAGTCACCTACATCATCGACCGCAACGTCAACTACACCAACGTCTGCGTCACCCGGTGCAAGTTCTGCAACTTCTACCGGCCGCCCACCAGCAAGGAGGGCTACACCCTGTCGCGAGAGGAGCTGGCGCGCAAATTCCAGGAAACGGTCGAGCTGGGTGGCGTGCAGATCCTGCTGCAGGGCGGGCTCAACCCCGATCTGCCGCTGACCTGGTACGAGGACCTGTTCCGCTGGATGAAGGCCAACTTCCCGCTGGCGATCCATGGCCTGTCGCCCGAGGAGATCCGCTACATCGCCGAGATCGAGAACATGTCGATCCGCGCCGTGGTCGAGCGCCTGATCGCCGCGGGGCTGGATTCGATCCCGGGCGGTGGCGCCGAGATCCTCGACGACGAGATCCGGCACCAGATCTCGCCGCTCAAATGCACGACCGATACCTGGATGGAGGTCATGCGCCAGGGTCACGCGCTGGGCCTGCGCACCACGGCGACCATGGTGTTCGGTTTCGGCGAGACGCCGCGCCACATCGTCAACCACCTGGAACGACTGCGCGATCTTCAGGACAAGACCGCCGGCTTCACCGCGTTCATCTGCTGGCCCTTCCAGGCCGAGGGGACGCGCCTCAAGCTGCGCGACGACACCACGGCGATGCGGTACCTGCGCGTGTTCGCGCTGTCACGGCTGTACCTGGACAACTTCCCCAGTCTTCAAGTGTCCTGGCCGACCATGGGACCGGAGGTTGGCCAGGTCGCGCTGCGCTTCGGCGGCAACGACTTTGGCTCGGCCATGATCGAGGAGAACGTCGTCTCGCAGGCGGGCGCGATCTTCAAGCTGGGCGCCGACGACATCGAGCGCTACATCCGCAACGCCGGCTTTCGGCCCCAACGCCGCAACATGCGCTACGAGCGCCTGCGGAGCTAACGGGTACCGGGGAGTGATGGGGTCCGCGCGTTGGCTCTCGCAAGGCTTGCCCTGCCATGACAGTGCGCCAGGCTGGCGTCGAACGGGATCCCCTCTCCCGCGGTCTGCCGCGGGGGAGGGTCAGGGAGGGGGCAGACCTTGCGGAGCGCCACCGCTCCCGCGTGCCTCGACGCTCGCAAGGCCTGCCCCCTCCGGTCCCCTCCCCCGAGTACGGGGGAGGGGACCGGAGGGGAGGCGAGGCCGCCACTTTCGTGCGGGGGGGTGCACCCGTCCCCGGGTGCGCGGTGACTCTCCCGCGGTCCGCGGCAGAGCAGGGTCAGGGAGGAGGCAGACCTTGCGGAGCGCCACGGCTCGCGCGTGCCTCGACGCTCGCAAGGCCTGCCCCCTCCCTATCCCTCCCCCGAGTACGGGGGAGGGGACCGGAGGGAGGCGAGGCCGCCACTTTCGTGCGTGGGGGTGCACCCGTCCCCGCGTGCGCGGTGACTCTCTCCCGGGAGGCTCCCGGTGACCCGCCTGATCTCCGCGCCCTGGGTGCTGCCCATCACCGAGGCGCCGATCGCCGACGGCGCCGTGGTCGTCGACGCCAACGACACCCTGCTGGACGTTGGCCCGCGCGCCGACCTCGTGCGCCGCTACCGCGACGCCGTCGAGGACCGCGCCGACGGCGTGCTGCTGCCCGCGCTGGTCAACACCCACTGCCACCTCGAGCTGTCGGCCCTGGCCGGCGCCGTGCCGGGGGGTGACGGCCTCATCACCTGGGCGACCCAGCTCGTCCCGCGGGCGCGCGCGCTCGATCCCGCGCGCGCCACCGCGGCGGCCACCGCCGCGGCGGTCGACATGGCGCTCTGCGGGACCGCCGCCGTCGGCGACGTCGGCAACGGCCTGGCGGCGGTGCCCGCCATCGCCGCCGCCGGACTGCGCGGCGTCTTCTTTCACGAGCTGGTCGGGTCGCGCGAGGCGCGCCCTGGCGGCGCGCTCGACGACGCCGCGCGCGAGCTGGACGGTTTTCTCGCCGGCCAAGCCGACGGCCCCGACGGCGACGACGGCGGCAACGGCGCCGTCACCTGGCCCACGGGCCTGGCCTACGTGCCGGCGCCGCACGCGCCCTACTCGGTGGGACGCGAGCTGTTCCGCAAGATCTTCCACATCGCGGCGCGCACCGGCGTGCCGACCACGATCCACGTCGCCGAGGACCGCGACGAGATCGCGCTCCTGCGCGACGGCGGCGGACGCTGGCCGGCGGTGCTGGCCCGCATGGGCGTCGATCCGGCCACGCGCTGCCCGGGCCAGGCCCCGGTCGCCTACCTGGCGTCGCTGGGAGCGTTCGACGCGCCGATGCCCCCGCTGCTGGTGCACATGGTCCACGCCGGCGAGGACGACCGCCGGCGCGCCCGCGATGCCGGCGCCACCGTGGTGCTGTGCGCGCGCTCCAACCTGCACATCACCGGCGAGCTGCCCGACGTCGCCGCCCTGCGCGCCGACGGCGTCCTGCTCGCCCTGGGCACCGACAGTCTGGCGTCGGCCCCCGACCTGTCCCTGTGGGGCGAGATGGCGACGCTGGCGGCGCGCTTTCCCGATGTTCCGGCGAGCGCCTGGCTCGACGCCGCCACGCGCGCTGGCGCCGAGGCGATGGGCCTGCACCCGCTCGGGTCGCTGACCCCGGGTAAACGGCCGGGGGTGATCGAGGTCGTCGGCTCGGGCGCCGAGCGCGACCCGGCGGCGGCGCTGGTGTCCGACCCGCGTCCGACCGTGCGCTGGAGGGCCAGCGCGTGACGGCCCCCCAGCCCACCAATGGCAACGCCAACGCCAACGGCGGCGGCGACAGCGGCGGCGGCGGCGGCGGCGGCGGCGGCGCGCTGGTCAGGTTCGGGCGCATGGTGAAGTTCAGCCACACCGTCTTCGCGCTGCCGTTCGCGCTGGCGGCGGCGGCGCTGGCGGCGCGCGGCCACGGTCTCACGTTCTGGCGCCTGCTGGCCATCGTGATCGCCATGGCGGGCGCGCGCACCGCCGCCATGGGGTTCAACCGCATCGCCGACCGCCACTTCGACGCGAAGAACCCACGCACCGCCGGGCGTGAGATCCCGGCCGGCACCGTGTCGCTGCGCGCCGCCTGGATCCTGACGCTGATCGCCACCGCGGTCTTCGTGGGCGCGGCCGCCTTCCTGGGGCCGCTGTGCCTGGCGCTGTCGCCGGTGGCGCTGCTGTTCCTGTTCGGCTACTCGTTCACCAAGCGCTTCACCTTTCTCTGTCACCTGTTCCTGGGCCTGGCCATCGCGGCCGGTCCGGGCGGCGCCTGGATCGCGGTGCGCGGTGACTTCGGGCTCACGCCAGCGCTGTTGATGGTGGCGGTCACCACCTGGATCGGCGGCTTCGACATCCTGTACGCGATCGCCGACACCGACTTCGACCGCCAGAGCGGCCTGCACTCGATCCCCGCGAGCTTCGGCGTCGTGCGCGCGCTGCACATCTCGGGCACCTTGCACGGCATCACCAGCGGCGCGTTGATCGCGCTGGCGTTCTCCGCGCAGCTAGGCGTGCCCTACCTCCTGGGCCTGATGGTGGTGATCGCGCTGCTCATCTGGGAGCACGCCATCGTCACCCCCGACGACCTCTCCCGCCTCGACATGGCGTTCTTCAACCTCAACGGCTACGTCTCGGTGGTGTTCTTCCTGGGCACGCTGGCCGACGTGCTCTTCCGCTAGTTCAATAGCGGCCAGGCACGTCAACCGTCCGACAGCGTGAGCTGCAGCAGGATGTCCTTGTCGATCTTGCCGAGGGGGACAGACCGCTCGACGCCGCCGCGTTTGACCGCTTCCTTGGGCATGCCGTACACGACGCAGCTCTCTTCGTCCTGGGCGATGGTCCTGGCTCCCGCGTTCCGCATCTCGAGCAGACCCGCCGCGCCGTCGTCGCCCATGCCGGTCATGATGATGCCGAGGGCGTTGGACCCCGCGGCCTTCGCCACCGAACGGAACAGCACGTCGACGGATGGGCGATGGCGGTTGACGAGCGGGCCGTCCACGACATCGACGCAGTACTGGGCGCCGTTTCGTTTGAGTAACATGTGTTTGCCGCCCGGGGCGATCAACGCGCGGCCTTGAATGACCCGGTCGTTGCTGCGCGCCTCCTTGACCTCGATCTCGCACACGCTGTCGAGTCGGCCGGCGAAGGCGGCCGTGAACTCCTCCGGCATGTGCTGCACGATGACCATGCCCGGCGACACCCGAGGCAGCCGGGACAGCACCTCCTCGAGCGCCTGCGTACCGCCGGTCGAGGTCCCGATGGCGACCACGCGATCGGTCGTCCGGGTCATGGCCGCGCCGGAAGCCGGGGCCAGGATGGCGTCCGCGGTGAACTTCTCGCGTACGGGCAGCGGCGTGCTGCGCTGGATCAATCGTTTGACGTTGGCGCGAGCGGCGCCCTTGACCACTGCGACGAGGTCGTTCGAGGCGTCGACCAGGAATTGCTTGACCCCGATCTTTGGTTTTGCGATCACCGCCACGGCGCCCGCGGCCAGCGCCTCCAGCGTCGTCTGCGCCCCCTTTTCGGTCAGCGTCGAGCACATGACCACCGGCGTCGGCCGCTCGGTCATGACCCTCTTCAAGAATGTGATGCCATCCATGCGCGGCATCTCCACGTCGAGGACGATCACGTCGGGCCACGCGCCCTTCATGCGCTGCATCGCGATCAGCGGATCGCCCGCCGAACCCATGACGGTGATGCCAGGATCGGCTGACAGCAGGTCGCTCATGACCTGGCGCACCACGGCGGAGTCGTCGACGATGAGCACCTTTATCACTCCGGTCCTCCCTTCAATTCGCTCCGCCGCACCCATACGTCACCGGTGCGAACATCGAACACCAGGTTGCGGTGACCGAAGCCGAACAGGCTCTCGGAGACGACGCGGATGCCGAGCGACTGGACGATCTGCCGCGCGGCCTGTCCGTTGTTCCGTCCCACGCTGATCTGGCCCGCCAGCGCGAGGCCGGGAAACATATTGCCGCCTCCGAAGAGCTTGGCCTGGCACTCCTGGGCGCGGACGCCGACCTGCGCCAGCCCCTGCGTCATCAGGGTCATGGCCTCGTCGCCGTAGCGGCCGTCGAGCTCGCCCGGCGCGCCGGTCCCGCGATCCGCCAGCAAGAAGTGCGACATGGCTCCGATCCGGCTGCCGCCGTGCCACAGGGTGATCGAGACACAGGATCCCAGCAGGGTGCGCATCCGGTAGTCGGCGTCGCCCACGAAGTACTCTCCCGGCTGCAGGAAGATGTCGATGGCCGGGGGCAGCGAATGCAAGCGCTCAATCTCTTCGGTAGATGGAGGGCGCCGCCGGCGTGACGGCGTCGGTGATGCCGTTCAGGTTCTCGGAATGGCCAATCAGGAAATATCCACCCGGTTTGAGCGTCGACAGCACCCGGGCGACGACCTCGCGCTTGGTGTCGCCGTTGAAGTAGATCATCACGTTGCGCAGGAAGATCACGTCGAACCTGCCCAGTCGCGGTGGCAGGGTGGTGTTCAGGTTGATCTGGAGGAACTGCACCCGTTTGCGTACGCTCTGATCGACCAGCAGGGTCCCCGCCTGCGTGCCGACGCCGCGCAGGCAATACCTGCGCAGGTACGACTGCGGAATGCGCGTCGTCCGCTCCACAGGATAGTGTCCGCGCCGCGCGCGCTGCAGCACGCGCAGGCTGATGTCGGAGCCCACGACCTCCCACGGGCGACCGGCCAGGCAGTCGTCGAGCACCATGGCGATGCTGTAGGCTTCCTCGCCGCTGGAGCTGGCGGCGCTCCAGACCCGGAACGGGTCGGCACCGCGCCGCGGCTCGAGCGCGACCCTGCGCAGCAGATCGAAATGTTTCGGCTCGCGGAAGAAGTAGGTCTCGTTGGTCGTCAGGAGATCGACGGCGGTCTGTACCTCCTCCGGCTCCGCGCCGCTGGCCAGGAACTCGAAATATGCGCCGAACCCCTCGAAGTTGCGGTCGTGGACACGCTTGCCGAGCCGCCCGGCGACCAGCGGCTTCTTCGACGACGCGAGCGTGATGCCCGCGGCGTCGTAGATGAAGCGCTGGAACTGGCTGAACTCCAGGTCGCTGAGCTCGTACATCGACAACGTCTTCCACGCATCAGCCGATGGCCGCGACCGATGGTTTTACGGTGTCCTCGCGACCCTCAGTACTTGGCAAAGTGCGTCTCGTCCGGTTGATCCGTGACCACGAGCGCGGTGCTCGCGACCTTGGCCGGCCCTTTCCGTTTCGCCATTCCCTTCGGCGCGTCCTGCGGTCTTCGCCTGGCCACGGGCGCCGCCTTGCCCGCCGCCTTGCCCTCGACCCGGAAGAACGACATCGTGGCCTGCAACTGCTCGGCCTGCGCGCTCATCGTTTCAGCCGTGGCGGCCAGCTCCTCCGAGCTGGAGGAGTTCTGTTGAGTCGTCTGGCTGAGCTGGCTCACCGCCGAGTTGATCTGACCCACGCCGGAGGTCTGCTCCTGCGAAGCCGCCGTGATCTCCTGGACCAGATCGGAGGTCTTCTTGATGCTCGGCACCATCTCGTCGAGCAGCTTGCCCGCCTTCTCGGCGAGCTCGACACTGCTGCTGGCGACCGTGCCGATCTCCTGCGCGGCCACCTGGCTGCGCTCGGCCAGCTTTCTCACCTCGGCCGCGACCACCGCGAACCCCTTGCCGTGCTCGCCCGCGCGCGCCGCCTCGATGGCGGCGTTCAGCGCCAGGAGGTTGGTCTGGTAGGCGATGTCGTCGATGATGCCGATCTTCTGAGCGATCTGCTTCATGGCGACCACCGTCGCCTTGACCGCCTCGCCGCCCTCGGTGGCTTGCTTGGCGGCCTTGGTGGCCATCCCGTCGGTGACCTTGGCGTTCTCGGTGTTCTGGGCGATCGAGCTGGTCATCTGCTCGATCGAGCTGCTGGTTTCCTCCGCACTGGCCGCTTGCTCGCTCGAGGCCTGCGACAGCGACTGCGCGGTCGCGCTCACCTCCTCGGACGCGCTGGCCAGCGCGTCGGCGCCGCCATTCACCTCGGACACAACCTCGGACAGCTTGCTGACCATCCGCTGCATCGCCTGCAGGAGCTGTCCGGTCTCGTCCCGGGATTCGGACTCGAGCCTCAGCGTGAGGTCGCCGCTTGCCAGTTGATCGGCGGCCTCCACGGCGGTCACGAGCGGCCGGGTGATACTGATGGTCGTCCACCAGGCGATGATGATGGCCAGGGCCATCGCCATCGCCGCGAGGATCAGGACCAGCCGGCGGGTGCTGGCGTAGGTCTCGGCGGCCTCCGCGGCGGACTTGTCCATCAGCTCGCCCTGGAACTTCGACAGCGATTCGAGCGCGCTCCGGTAGGCGTCGTTGCCGGGGCCCCAATCGGATTTCAAGAACGCGATCGCCCTCGGTCGGTCGGCTTTCACGAGCTCATAGAGGACGCCGAACTTCGAGCTCAGCGCCGTCCTTCTGTCGACGATGTCCTTGAAAATCTGCCGGCCTTTCTCCGCGGTGAGCATCTTCTCGATCATGGCGAGGTCCTCGCCGGCCTTGGTGCGGTTCTCCTCTATCTTCTCCTTGTAACGCTGAGCTTCTCCCTCATCCGAAGCCAGCAGGATGGCGCGAATCTGGCGGCCGTTGTCCACGGAGCGCGTGACGAGATCGTTCAGCATGACGACCTTCGGATAGCGGTTCTCGACGATCAACTTCGTCGCCTCGTTCATGCCGTCCATGCGCACCAGGCTCACCGCCGCCAGCGCCACCATCAGAGCGACCGGGACGCCAAACCCGAACGCCAGACGCCCACCAATCTTCAGATTTCCGAACATGATTGCTCCTTTACGGTCGTCTCTCCGGCCGATTCGCTCTCGGACCCTGGCGCCTGCGCCATCATCGGCTCGGCGACAAACGTGCTCGGCGCCCCGGCGCCGATCTCCAGAGCCACGGCGCGCTCGTCTTCTGACAACACCCGCTCGGCGTTGAGGATGATGACGAACCGCCCGTCGACCTTGCCCATGCCGAGGATGAACTCGCTGCGGATCAGAGCTCCCATCGCCGGCGGAGGCTCGATGTCAGCGCCGGAGATATCCAGCACGGCATTCACCGCGTCGACCATCACGCCGACGTCGCGCGCCACGCCGTCGGCTTCGACCTCCACGATGACGATGCAGGTGCGCTTGGTCACGGCGGTACCGCCTCGGCCAAACCGGGCCGACAGATCGATCACCGGCACGACCGCGCCGCGCAAGTTGATGACGCCCCGGATCCAGGCCGGCATCATCGGCACCACGGTGACCTGGCCGTACTCGACGATTTCCTTGATCGAGAGGATGCCCAGGGCGAACTGCTCGCCATCCAGCATGAAGGTCAAGTACTGGGCGACGTCGACGCTGGTTCTCGCGGCGGCCGGAGCGGTGCGGGCCCGCCGATTCTCGGTGGTGACTGTTGCGCTCATGTCGTGCTCCCCATTTCGAAATTTTGCCAATCGATCGTCAGGTGGTCGGAGCCGCTTGCCGAGCAGGCTTGGACGACCTGGACGGCATCGGCTCGCGCGCCGCCAGGCGCCTCTGTTCGACCAGGGCCGGGACATCGAGGATGAGCGCGACCTCGCCGTTGCCGAGGATGGTCGAGCCCGCGATGCACTTGACCTGATTGAAGACCTTGGCCAGGGGTTTGATGACGGTTTGAAACTCGCCGAGCAGCGTGTCCACCACCAACCCTGTTCTGCGCCCGGCACAGTTGACCACGACGATGCTCTCGCGCCGCGCGGAGCGGGCCCCGACCTCGAAGACATCCCGCAGGCGGATGAACGGCAGGACCTGGCCGCGCAGGTTGGTGTAATCGTGACGGGCCTCGGCGGTGAACTCCACGCACTCATCGATCATGTCGAGAGGGATGACGAACACCGAGCTGCCCAGGCCGACCAGGAAGCCGTTGATGATGGCCAGCGTGAGCGGCATGCGCACAGTCACCGTGGTGCCGACGCCCTCCTCGCTGGCGACGTCGACGTGGCCGCGCAGGGCCGTGATGTTGCGTTTGACCACGTCCATGCCCACGCCTCTGCCGGACAGGTTGGTGACCTGGTCCGCGGTCGAGAACCCCGGCTCGAAGATGAGCGCGTAGATGTCGCGATCGGCCAGGGTACGTCCGGGCTCGACCAACCCACGCTCGACGGCCTTGGCCAGGATCTTGTCCCGCTTGAGCCCGCCGCCGTCGTCGCCGACCTCGATGACGATGCTGCCCGAATCGTGGTAGGCGTTGAGCCGGACGGTGCCCTTGGCGGGCTTGCCGCGCGCGGCGCGCAGCTCTGCCGGTTCGATGCCGTGATCGATCGCGTTCCTCACCAGGTGCATGAGCGGGTCGGAGATCTTCTCCACCACCGTCTTGTCGAGCTCGGTCTCCTCGCCGGCGACGACGAGGCCGATGTCCTTGCCGAGCTCGCGTGACACGTCGTGAACGACACGCTGAAAGCGGTTGAACGTGGCGGCGATCTTGACCATGCGCAGCTGCAAGGCGCTGTCGCGGACCTCCTGCACCAGCCCCGACAGGACCGACGTGCACTCCTGCAGCTCCGCGTTCGCGGTGCGCCGCCCGACCAGATCGGCGCGCGCGGCTGCGATGATCAGCTCCCCGACCAGGTTGATGAGGCGGTCGAGCTTGTGGGCATCGACGCGGATGGAGCCGGCCTCCTGGGTGCGAGACTCCTTGAGCTGAGTCTGCCGCGCGATGGCCGCGTCGACCACCGTCGGCTGAACCACGCCTTGCTGGATCAGGATGGTGCCGATCCGCTGGCCGGGCACCGCCCCTGATTGCGCGTGCAGCGCGACCTCGAGCTCGTGAGCGGTCACGCTACCACAACGGGTCAGGATCTCCCCGAGGCGGGCCGTCTCCTCGGGTAGCTCCTGGATGAGGCGGACGTACTCCGAGATGCGGCTGCGGGGCGGCAGGATCGCGATCCGGCAGTCGTCGCGCACGAAGTCGAAGGCGCTCTCGATCGTGGCCTTGTCTGCGCTGCTCTTGAAAGCGATCTCGAAGCCGAGAAAACACGACTCCGGATCCATCTCTTCGACCAGGCCGCTCGCGTCGTGCAGCGTGACCATCCCGGTCACTGCGCCGAGCGTGCCGAGGTAACGTAGAAATGAGATCGGGTCGAGGCCGTTCCGCAGCAGGTTGCGCCCGAAGCGCAGCGAGATGTGCCAGCGGTCGCCTTCGGGATCAGGCGCGTCACCGGGCGGCCCGGCGGCGGAGTCTCGCCAGATCTCCGAAGCCTGGGTGGCGGGCGTCCCGACCGAATCGGCGTAGCGCTGCAACTGCAGGGTGAGAGGCGCGCCGCTCTGCGCCAGCGCCTCGTCCGGCTCGAGGCGGCCGGCGGCGACGCCCTCGACCAGCGCCTTGATATGATCACAGCAGGACAGCAGCAGCGCGACCAGCCCGTCGGACATCGGAAGCCTGGTGTTGCGCACCTCATCGAGGACGGTCTCGACGACGTGGGTGAAGCTCACGATCTGAGTGATATCGAAGAGGCCGGCCGAGCCCTTGAGGGTATGGGCGGCGCGAAAGATCGCGTCGATCGTCTCGGGCAGGTCCTGCGTCGTCGGGATGGAGAGAAGCCCATCCTCCATCTCCTGGACCACCTCCCGGCACTCGGCGACAAAGGTCGGCATGACCTGGTCGAAGTTCATGTGTTGGCTCATGGGCTCTCCCGTGGAGGATCGAGGTAAGTCTTGAGGTTCAGAAGCTCGAGCACGTCCAGAACGGCGGGGCTGCACGCGACCAGCCGCAGCTCCTTCTGTCGCGTATCGGCGAGCTGCCTCACCAGCATCAGCAACTGGACGCCGGCGGCGTCGATCTCGGTGACCCCCGACAGGTCGACGTAGATCGAGCCGGCTTGCGCCAGCGGCGCGAGCAGGGTTTGTTTGAGCTCGATCGCCCGATAGATCGTCATCTCCCCCACGATCGAGAGCACCTGCGGTGCTGGCGTATTTTCGGCCGCGCTCACGGCAGCACCAGCTTCTGCACCGCCGACAGCATCTGGTCCGGCTTGAACGGTTTCACCACCCACGCCTTCGCCCCCGCCGCCTGACCTTCACGCTTGCTGGCCTCCTGCGACTCGGTGGTGAGCATGATGATGGGGGTGAACTTGAAGTCGGGCAGCTGTTTGACCGCCTTCACGAACGTGATGCCATCCATGTTCGGCATGTTGACGTCGCTGACGATGAGATGGATCCGAAGCCCCGCCATCTTGGTGAGCGCTTGCTTGCCGTCCTCGGCCTCGATGACGGTGAAGCCGGCGCCCTTGAGCAGGATGCTCAAGACCTGCCTCACCGAGGCTGAATCGTCGACAATCAGAATGGTTTTGGCCATGGCTCCTCGACTGGTTCAAAAGAAGGTGACGTCCTGGCCGGGGTCGCTGGTCTCGTTCGCGCCGCCGTGCAAAGCGCGCTCTTCCTTCATGGTGTAGCTGCTCTGCAGATCAGCCAGGAACTGCGCCGGATCCAGCGGGCGCAATTCGCCCCCATTTTCGAACCGATGGTGATTGGTCTCGACGTACTCGAGGAAGCTTTGAATGTGTCCGCTCACGTGGGCCATGGTTTGCCCCACGCGGTCCTGGAACTGCAGCTGCACCAACGCCCCGGACACCTCCGATTTGATCCCCACGCTGCTGCTCTTGAGGACGCCAGCGGAGCGTGCCAGCGCGTCGGTCACCTCCCGGAATGAACCCAGCACCGAGCCTATCGTCGCCTCGGACGCGCGCGCGGCGCTGGCCTCCTCCTGGGCCGACTGCGCCGCGCTCTCGCAGGTAGACACGATGGCCGCGCTGATCGCGCCCACGTTCTCCGCGATGCGTTCGCCGGTCTCGCCCGACAGCTTCGAGAGCTTGCGTACCTCCTCGGCGACGACGGCGAACCCACGGCCAGACTCGCCGGCGCGCGTCGCCTCGATGGTGGCGTTGAGCGACAGCAACCTGGTCTGCGACGCGATCCTGCCGACGTCGACCGCCATCCTCTTCAGCTGATGGATGAACTGGTTCAGCCCCTGGATCCTGTCCAGCATGCCCGCCTTGCTGGTCAAGGACGCCTTCAGCGACGCCACCACCAGTCCCAGCTCCGCCTCGCCGCGCGTGAAGACGGCCGCCAGGCCCCGCTCATCCTCGACCGCGGCTCCCGCCGCGCTCGCCGCGGCGACCGATTGATCCAGCTTCTCGACAATCCCGGAGAAGCTGATGGTCAGCTCGCGGACCGCCGCTTCCATCTGGCTCTTGGAGGAGTCGAGCTGCCCGGACCACACCGGCACCACCTGGTGCCAGAAGTGACGCCAGCCGAGCAGATACTTGCTCACCAGCGAACCGAGCTCCGCTGGTTCGCGGACCGCGATCTCCCCGCCGACGTCAGGGAGCGCGGAGCGACGCGCGCCGGCCGGCACGCCTGCCAGATCGACGGCCTGCGCCGATTGTACCGCGCGTGGCATCGGCGGCTCCCCCGCCAGGTACCCCGCGACGCGGGTCACACCGTCGGGACGGCTGGCGAGCTCGCTTTCACGCCGCCGGCACCACGAATCGTGACGGTAGGCGACCACCCCGAGCGCCGCCAAACCGGCGGCGACCAGGACGGCGGCAACGCTCCATCCCCCGATCCCCAGGACGGCGATCGCACCAGCGATGCCGAGACCGACAGGGTAGTAGGCCCGCGAGTCGGTCATGCTGTCGGCGCTGTCCGCGCGAGATCACTGTGGGCGAGCTGCCACATTTTTTGAACCGGGAGAGTCGACACGTTCCGGCGAACCTTGAGAAATGCCGTTGCCGGCCCGGCGCCGCGCCGCCCCGCGGAGCCGGCATCCGAGCCGGCCGAGGTCGACGGGCCTGCGCGCGCGGGATCCCTCCCCTGCGTCAGCGCTTGGGCTGCCAGCCGCCTGGACCCGACGACGGTGACGACGGCCCCCCGCTCGGCGGCCGCTCCGGGCCCCCACGGGTCTCGGCGACCGGCGGCGCCACGCTGTTGGGTGGGGTCGCGCGCGGGTGGTGGACGTCGAAGGCCGGGCGCTGGTTCGGGTCGCAGGTGGGTCCGAAACCGGTGGCGTTGAAGGGGTGAGACAGGCGGCCGCTGGCCCCGTGGGCGACCGCCTCGATCTCGACCTGGTGCTGGCCGGCCCGCGACGGCGAGCAGTACGACAGCAGGTAATAGCGCTTGGACGACGCCTCGATGCGCGCGCCGATCTCGTCGAAGCCACGTTGCACGTCGGTCCGGTTGCGCGAGGCGAAGGTCCCCGACCGGCCGATGCGCGACAGCTGGCCCCGGTCGACCTCCTGGCCCACGCCGATGACGTAGGTCTCGAAGCCGGCCGAGTCGAGCGCCTTGCCGACATCGTCGGGCGACGCGCGGTGGGCGCGGTCGGTGCCGTCGGTGAAGACCACCAGCGTGCCAAAACGCAGCGGCACGGGCGCGTTGTCCATCTGGTGGTGCAGGACGCGCACCCCCTCGATCACCGCGCCGTTGAGATTGGTCGAGGGGTCCTTGGGCCGGCGCGTGGCCAGGGCCTGGATCCCGGCGCGCACATTTCCGCCGAAGTTGACCACCGGTGTGACGTGTGGGCTGCCGTCGAAGGTGTAGACCGCCACCTTCTGGTAGGGCCCCACCCGGTCGGCGAATGACGCCGCCGCCTGGATCAGCGCCGGCATGTCGCCCGAGTCGACCACACTTCCGCTCATGTCGACCAGCAGCAAGGTGTAGTGAATCGCCGCCACCTCGGGCTGGAGGATGGTCTGCTTGCTCTCCAGCACCGACACCGGCTGGCCGTCCTCGTAGATGTGGAAGTCGGCCGGCGTCAGGTCGGCGACCGGCTGGCCACCGCGGGTGTCGACGGTGAAATAGACCGCGACGTTCGAGGGCCGCCGGACCGAGGCGTCGACCAGCTGCAATCTGAGGCCCGCGCAGCCCCCGCCGAGCGCACCCAGGGCGCTCAAGGCCGTGACGACAAGGCCGATAACGGGGAGGGAGGGGTTTGGTCGCTCAGGCATCCCCCTCGGCATATCACGACCACGCGGTCGAGGACACAAGCGGAGGAACCAGCCCATGCCCGTTCGGCGATCATCCAACCACCTCTTCGCCGCCGCCTTCGTGCTGGCGATCCTGATGACGGCGGCCACCGCCTTCGGGGCCCCACTGGACGCAGACAAACTGGAAGAGCCCGCGCTCGCGGGCACCGGCATCGAGCACGAATACCTGCGCCTGCTGCACGAACGGGTGCACCCGCGCTGGGCCGGCAACTTCCTGCGCCTGGCGGCCGGCACGCTGCCCATCAGCGACCAGGTCAACGACCCGGCGCGCACCGCCAGCGTCGACCTGGTGCTGGGCGCCGACGGCCAGATCATCTCGATCGAGGTCAGCAAGGGCAGCGGCTTCGCGGGCTTCGACGACGCCGCCCGGGAGGTCTTGCGTGACAGCGTGCCCTTCCCATCGGCCGCGGCCGACGTGCGCTCCGACGACGGCCAGGTGCACCTGCGCTGGATCTTCGCGCGCGACCAGCGGCGCTGCTCGCAGGTCACGGTGATCCACACCGAGGAGCCGCTGGCGGTTGCCATCCCCAAGCTGGTGCGTGCGGGCCGCGGGCCCGAGGCGCTGCGCCGGCTGCGCGTCGCCCGCGAGGGTGGCGCCGCCCTGGAGGCACACCTGACCGCGCTGGCGACGCCCTGGCTCAAGGCGACCATCGACCTCCCGCACGCCACCGTCGAGGTCGCCGACATGCTGGCGACGCTGGGCGATCCCGCCGGCGTCAAGTGGCTCAAGAACGCCGTCAAGCGACCCGAGCTCGCGTCCGCCGCCGGACGCGCGCTGGCCGCCCACCACGAGCCGGTGTGCCCGATCGTGCGCGGCCTGTTCGGCAGCGAAGGCAAGCCGGCCGCCGGTTTGCCCGAGCAGCACAGCGCGGCGCTGGCGCTGGCCACCGCCGGCGAGGCGGACTGCGCGCCCGGCCTCATCGCCCTGCTGACCAACCCCAAGGCGCGCGTCGACGCGCGCGTGGCCGCGACGGTCGCGCTCGGCGCCATCACCACCAGCGACGAAGCCAGGAAGGCGCTCGCGGAGGCAATCAAGGAAGGCAGCGGCCCCGCCGCCCTGCGCGCCGCGGCGCTGCTGGCCGGCACCCGGCCCGGCAGCGGCCGCAGCCGGGTGTTCGCGCTGGTCGGTCCGCTGCGCGATCCCTCGCCCGAGCTGCGCGCCGCCGCTGCGGCCGGGATCGTGCGCGCGGGCGGCAACTCGAACCTCGACGACCTGTACGTCATCTTCAAGGACAGCGACCCACGCCCCGCCACCGCGGTCGCGCTGGAGCTCGATCGCCTGCGCACCCCGGAGGCGACCGCGCTGCTGGTGCGCCTGCTCAAGCGCCCGCACGTGTCGGTGCAACTGGCGGCGGCACACGCGCTGATCGACCGCGGCGCGCGCGACACCTTCGCGGCGCTGAAGCCGTTCCTGGACGCCAGGGGCGACGCCGACCTGCGCGGCCTGGCGCTGGTCTCGGCCGAAGCGTCGACGCTGGACAACCTGGCCAAGGTCGTCGCCGCCAGCGAGCGCAGCGACGCCAAGATCACCCGCCTGGTGCTGACGACCTACCATGCCCGCCTGGCGCGCGGCGAGCGCGGCCCCGCCGCCGATCTCCTGGTGGGCGCGCTGGGCAAGCTGTCGCCCGCGGACCAGGCCAACGCTCTGGTCGACTGGCTGGCCGCCAACGCCAGCTTGAACGCCGCCGCGGCCACGCCCTCGACGACGGCAGCAGCGGTCCCCGTAAAACGTTAGGGAAACAGCAGCAGGATCCGATCCCCTCTCCCGCGGTCCGCCGCGGGGGAGGGTCAGGGAGGGGGCAGGCCTTGCGAGAGGCGATCCCCAGAGGCGAGCCCCGTCGTCTACCCCGGCGTGACCTGCGCCACCGGCAGCGTCCCCTTGTCCTGCAGGTTGCGGCCGTTGCTGGCGATGACTTTCTTGTACCAGTCAAACGAGTCCTTGGGCACGCGCTTCTGGGTCTGGTAATCGACGTAGGTGATGCCGAAGCGCTGCTTGTAGCCGTCGGCCCATTCGAAGTTGTCCAGCAGCGACCAGGCGTAGTAGCCGGTGATGGGCACGCCGTCCTTGATGGCGCGCCCGAGCTCGAGGAGCACGCGGTGCATGTAGTCGATGCGCTGCGGGTCGTGGACCTTGCCGTCCAGGAAGACCTGGTCTCGGGTCGACAGGCCGTTCTCGGTGATCGAGATCGGCAGCTTGTAGCGCTCGTAGGTATAGCGTGGCCCCCAGTACAGGCAGGACGGGGTGATGGGCTGCCAGTCCACGCCCGAGCGCGGATAGCCCGGCGGCACGGCGACCTGCTCGGGCTTGCCGTCGGCGCCGCGCCGGAAGGTGTCGGCCTTGTAGATGTTCAGGCCCAGGAAGTCGAGCGGCTGCTTCATCTCGTCGAGGTCACTGGCCTTCCACCTGGGCACGTCCTTGCCGTAGGTGGCCAGGCCGTCCTCGGGGTACTTGCCCAGCAGCACCGGGTCCATCCACCAGGCGTTGTTCCATTCGTGGCGCTCGAGCACCGCGAACATGGCCTGGCGGGCCGCCTCGACGTCCTCGGGCTTGTCGCTGGCCGGCTGGGTCACCTGGGTCGCCACGACATAGCCGACCTTGCCGTCCTTGGCGTGGGCGCGCAGCGCCTGCACCGCCTTGGCGTGCGCGCGCATCCCGTTGTGTGCCGCCATGAGGTAGTCCGGATCCTTGAGCTTGTCGCCGGGCGCGTGCACGCCGTCACGTAGCGCCATGCCGATGAAGCACTGGGGCTCGTTCTGGGTGACCCACACCTTGATGCGGTCGCCCAGCTTGTCGCCCATCAGCGCGGCGTACTCGGCGAACCAGTCGGCGGAGTCGCGCTTCAGCCAGCCGCCACGCTTGTACAGCGCCTGCGGGTAGTCCCAGTGGAACAGGGTGCACATCGGCGCGATGCCCGCCTTCAGCAGCTCGTCGGTGAGCCGGCTGTAAAAGTCGATACCCTTGGGGTTCGACTTGCCGACCCCATCGGGCAACACGCGCGGCCAGCTGATGCTGAACCGGTACGACTTGATGCCGAGCCCCTTCATCAGGGCGACGTCTTCCTTGTAACGGTGGTAGTGGTCACAGGCCACGTCGCCGGTGTGGCCCTCGAACACCGTGCCCTTTTTCTTGGTGAAGACGTCCCACACCGATGGCCCTTTGCCGTCCTCGTCGGCGGCGCCCTCGATCTGATAGGCGGCCGTCGCCGCGCCCCAGGCAAAGTCCCTGGGAAATGTGTCCTTCTCGCCGCCGCCGGTCTTCTTGCCGGCTGCCTTCACCGTCCCCGCGGCCACCGCCGCTGAACCGCCCGCCACCGCCGACACGCCCAGGAATCGTCTGCGGGTAAGTTCTTTGAGCATGGCGGTCTCTTAACACGGGAGTCGCCACGCGGGAATCTCGGGAAGACCCGACCCTTTGCGCGTTGTGATCTATGTGAGGATCGATCGTTACTTGCTCATCGAGGCGGCGCGCCTCGAGATCCTCGCCGAGGTGGCGGCCGCCAAGGGCCACGCCGACCTGGCCGAGGACATCCGCCGCTGCCGGCGGATCCTCGTGGACTCGGTGCCGCTGCCGCCCGTGGTCGGGGACACCGCCGGCGAATCTGACGGCCAGTCTGACTCCAGCGTCCGCGGCTTCTCTGTGTGAGCAGCCATTCCGGCTACGTGGGTCGCCCCTGCTGAAGGGGAGCGCCCGATGCGAGAACCTGTTACCGCGAAGCTGTTCACCGGATCCGTCGCAGCATTTGCAGAGCGGTCACGCGCGCGCGCAACGCAACAATCCAGCGTCCCTCGCCGATACCTACGCAAATGATAAGCTCCGAGCCAATGGCCGCGCGCGTTGGAACGCCTCCCGCCACGTACGAAGACCTGCTGCGGGTTCCCGATCATCTGGTCGCCGAGATCATCGACGGCGAGCTGGTGACCAGCCCCCGTCCGGCCATCCGTCACGCCGCCGCGTCATCGACCTTGCTCCACGACATCTACGGCTCATTCGACCGACGGCGGCCGGGCGGCGCAGGAGGATGGGTCATCCTCATGGAGCCCGAGCTTCACGTCGTCGGGCAGGTGATGGTTCCCGACCTGGCGGGCTGGCGTACCGAACACCTGCCCCGGATCGGCGACGAACCCTATTTCGAGACCGCCCCCGACTGGGCGTGCGAGATCCTGTCGCCCAGCACCATGGCGCTCGACCGCACCCGCAAGATGCGCCATTACGCCGCTGCCGGCGTCACTCACCTCTGGCTCCTGGATCCCAAGCCCGAAACCCTGGAGGTCTATCGACAGGAAGGCGACTCCTGGCGAGTCATCACGACCGCCGCGGGTGCGGTGAACGTCCGCGTCGAGCCATTCGAGGCCATGGAGCTCGAGCTCGCGCGGGTCTGGGCACGGTAGCGCGCGAACCGCTGCGCGTCGGCAATGCGGGTCGGTTAACCGCCAAGGCGCCGCAGACGCCAAGCCCGGACACCTGATAATCCGGATCTTGGCGTCATGGCGTCTTGGCGGTTAGCCCTATCCGAACCGCATTGTTCGCGTCGGCGCCGTTCTCCCCTCTCCTCCGAGGTCATCGGCGGGCAAGAACTCTGAAATCGTTCGGCTCTGGGAGTGGGCGCAGAAGGAATCGAACCTTCAACAAACGGATTAAGAGTCCGCTGCTCTACCAATTGAGCTATGCGCCCGGTATTTCTTTTTGTGTCTGGAAGCCCGTGCGCCCGAGGTGAGTCGAACACCTAACCCTCGGCTTCGAAGGCCGATGCTCTATCCAGTTGAGCTACGGGCGCATTTCCTTGCGGGCCGCGTAGTTACCAGCTATCGCCCGCGCGTGCAAGCCCGTGCTGCGATCCGCGTGCGACCAGATGCCTCCGGTGCGGGTCTACTTCGCCGGCGGCGGGGCGGGCGTGGGGGTGCCGGGCGGCGTCGGCGGCCTGGCCTTGACCTGGGTCCCGGTCTTGTTCCTGGGCACGAACACCGGGTGCAGGCTCTCCATGATCCTTTCTTTGGCCAGAACGGGGTTCTTGCGCATGTCGATGCCGGCCACGCTATGCAGCGTCGAGTTGAGCAGGTGAAGGCGCCCGCGGTCGGCGTCGCTGCACGGATGACCGACCTCGGGGTCGCCTTGCTCGCACAGCAATAGCGCGCGCGACGCCGCCTCGAAGGCCGGCGCTGATTCGAAGCGATCGGCGTAGGCGATGGCGCGCAGATGGTGGAGCCGGAAGTCGCCCTCGTGCGCCGGCAGGATCGACCCCACGGTCGCCAGCGCCCAGTCGGGCCGGTGCCCATCCAGGTAGATGTTGGCCAGCTCGATCGCCGGCTCGACAGCGTCGGGCTGCGCCACCAGCCGGGCCTGCAGCTCGGCCACCCGTTCCCGCCGCTCGGCGGGCAGCTTCAAGGCCGCCTTGACCGTGACGTCAGGGCGTGGCATCAGGAGCACCACCCCGAGCAGCACGATGACAATCAGGTCGAGGATCCGGGTGACGCGCATGTTGGAACGCTTGGCGGTCCATTCTTAACGCAAGGTTGGGCGCGAAGCGAGCGGGACCTCGCGGCGCGGGACGCCAATTGCCTTCCAAGAATGGGTGCGGTAAAAGTACCCGCTTCGGGGCAAAATGCCACGCATTCCAAGCTGAAACCGAGAATTAACGCGGCTGAAACGCTTGGCACTGGCCGTGCTTAACACCACACGCGCATCCCGGGATGGGGCACTTTGCGACAGTCACCTGTCGCGTCTGTTCCCGGGAGCTGGCCGAACCGACCGATTTGCAATCCGACAAGCCGAAGAAGGAAAGTCAAGGAGGAGCCGGATGAGCGTTCTAAAGATACTGGCCGATGGTTTCCACGAGGGCGGGTGGGGCATGTGGCCGATTCTGTTTCTCTTCATGCTCACCCTGTCGATCTTGATCGAGCGCGCCGTCTACCTGCGCCGCTCGGTCATCGACAAAGAGAAGCTGGTGGCGCTCCTGCGCTCGCAGATCTCGGCGGGCAACATCCAGGGCGCCATCAAGGTGTGCTCGGGTAACTCCACGCCGCTGACCCGCATCGTCCAGGCGGGCCTGATGCGCGCCAACCGGTCCGACGAAGAGATCGAATCCGCCATGGAAGAGTCGGCGCTGCGCGAGCTGCCCCAGCTCGAGAAGCGCACCGGGTACCTCGCCATGCTCGGCAACCTGGCGACGCTGGCCGGCCTCCTCGGCACCATCACCGGTCTCATCAAGTCGTTCGCCGGCGTCGCCGGTGTCGACCCGTCTCAGAAGGCGACCCTGCTGTCGAAGGGCATCTCCGAGGCGATGAACTGCACCGCGTTCGGGCTCTTCACCGGCATCACCGGCCTGGCGGCGTTCGCCTGGCTGAACGGCAAGACGCAGAACGCGCTCGACGACATCTCCGAGGTGAAGAAGAACGTTTCCAACCTTCTCTTCCAGGCCAAGGCGGCGCTCCGCGGTTAGGCGCGGGCCGAGTCAACCCGACTTTTCTGACGACACCCAGACAAGGAGAACGACCTCATGTTTCTTTTGGAATCTTTCAAAGAGGGTGGCTGGGGCATGTACCCCATCCTGATTCTGCTCGCGATCACCGTCTTCATCGCCATCGACCGCTTCATGTACGTCGCGAAGTCGAAGGTCGACGTCGACAAGCTGATGTCGCTGCTCAAGTCGCAGATCGTCTCTGGAAACATCCAGGGCGCGGTCAACACCTGCATGGCCAGCCCGGCGCCGGTGACCAAGATCATCGCGGCTGGCCTGCGCAAGGCGGGCGGCACCGAGCACGACGTGCAGCAGGCGATGGACGAGGAGGCGCTGCGCGAGCTGCCCCGCCTGGAGAAGCGCACCGGCTACCTGGCGATGCTCGGCAACCTGGCGACTCTCGCCGGTCTGCTCGGGACCATCACCGGCCTCATCAAGTCGTTCGCCGGTGTCGCAGGCGTCGACCCATCGATGAAGGCGACGATGCTCTCGAAGGGCATCTCGGAGGCCATGAACTGCACGGCGTTCGGCCTTGGCACCGGTATCTTGGGCCTGGCGACCTACGCGGTGCTCAACGGCCAGACCCAGGCGGTGCTCGACGGCATCAACCAGGGCACGGTCGAGACGCTCAACCTGGTGGTCACCGGACGTCAGAGCGCCGGGCACCAGGAGCAGTACTAGGGTTCAGTTGGACCGACGGGCGACGCGAACGAGCGGGGCGCCCGACGACCCAAGGAGACAATCATGAGCGTTTCAGTCGACTCAGGCGATAAGTCCGGGAAGAAATCGGTCAACGCCGATCTCAACCTGGTTCCGTATATCGACCTCCTGACGTGCATGGTGGCGTTCCTCCTCATCACCGCCGTCTGGTCCCAGCTGGCGCGCCTCGAAGCGCACCAGAAGGGCCAGGGGCAGGCCGGTGAGGACACCCCACCCGAGAAGATCGTCAAGCTGGTGGTGGTGGTCAACGGCGAAGGGTACAACCTCGTCGCCGGCGACGATCAGCAGCCAATTCCCAAGCGCGGGGATTCGTATGACTTCGAAAAGCTCGCCACCGAGCTGAAGAAGTTCAAGGACACCCACCCGGACAAGACCGACATCCAGGTCGCCTCGGAAGACGCGATCAAGTTCGAGGTCCTGGTCCGGACCATGGACACGGCGCTCACCGCCCGTTTCCCGGACATTTCACTCATCGACTCCGGCGGGGCCGGGATCTAAGGGGGACGCGATGCCTATTCATGCACCACATGCGCACCTCTACAGCTCGGTCAAGCTAGAGGTCGCCGCGGCGAAGCTCAGTCACGCCGGGCGCAAGAGCCTGTACGCGCCGCTGAACCTGGTGGCCTACATCGACATGATGACGATGCTGGTCATCTTCCTGCTGATGTCCTTCTCGGCGACGGGCGAGATCCTGTTCGTGCAGAAGAACATCGTTCTGCCCGACGCCCAGAACTGGACCGATCTCGAGCGCGCGCCCGTGATCGGTGTCAGCAAGGACGTCGTCACCCTGGACGGCTCGCAGGTCGCGACGGCCGACGATCTGATGAAGGACTCCGCCACCGGGGACTTCAAGATCGCCGAGCTTCACGACAAGCTGGTGACCCTGAAGAACAACTACAAGTTGCTGCACCCGGGCGAGGAGTTCAACGGAATCGCCATCATTCAGTCGGACAAAGCCGTCGAGTTCAAGGCCCTGAAAAAGGTCATGTACTCGGTCGCGGTGGCCGGCTACCAGAACGTCAACTTCGCCGTCACGCCCAAGACCAGGGGCGGCGGGGCGGCGGCGCCGGCGGGCGAATAGCGACCGCGAGCAGGACCGTTTTCAGTCGGCAACAACGGCCGGTTCCCTCGGGAGCCGGCCGTTTTTGTTATTTCCTGTTCTTTTTCCGAGTCACCCGGTTGGTGAGCCCGCCTGCGCGAGCGCCAGCGTGCGCGCATTGACGGGCACGTCATTGAGGAAGCGCTGGCGCCACGACAGATCGGCGATGCGCGCCGCCCGAGCCAGCAACTGGTCGTGGGCCGCGATCAGCACGGCCTGGGCCTCCGCGCCCTGCCCGGCCTCGCGCAGGCAGTCGGCGTAGCGCAGGCGGATCTCCGCCTCGCCCTCCTCCAGCGTGCCCAGCGCTTCCAGGGCGGCGAACGCGCTGCGCGCCGCCTCCAGGGCCGCCTGCGGCTGTCCCGCGGCGGCGAGTGCGGCCGCCAGCGTCGCCAGCGCCAGCGCGCGCAGGCCGGGCACGGGCTCGAGCGACACGACCGCGCGCTGCGCCTGCTCGATCGCCTCCCCGGTGCGCCCCGCCGCGGTCAGGATCGCGGCCAGGTAGGTGCGCGCCAGACCCTCGAGGCGCGGCTCGCCCTGGCGCTCGAGCTGGGTCAGCGCTTCGCGTTCGATCTGCTCGGCCTGCGCCAGATCGCCGCCCAGGCCGACGACCCGACCCAGGTTATGCAGGATGATCGCGCGCACGTCGGCCAGCCCCATCCGCTCGGCCGAGGCCAGCGCGCCGCGCAGGACCTCCTCGGCGCGGCGCACGTCGCCGAGCTCGCCATAGACGAAGGCGACGTTCGCGCGTGCCGTGCAGGCGTTGCGCTCGTCGCCCGCGCGCTCGAACGCCGCCAGCGCCGCTTCGGTCGAAGCCAGGCACGCCCCGAGGTCGCCGCGCGTCGACGCGCGCGCCGACCGCGCCTGGTGCAGCAGCGCGATCGCCTGCGGATCAGCGCCGTCGGCCCCCTCGCCGGCCAGGTCGGCGACCGCAGCCATCAGCTCGTCGGCGGCGTCGAAGCGACCGCCGAAGACCAGGAAGATGCTGGCCCAGGCCAGCGAGATGGTGAGCGCGCCGCGCGCGCCCGCGTCGGGCAGCACGCCCGTGACCTGGGCGACCCAGGCGTCCATCTCGTCCAGCTTGCCCTGGCGGCCGACCGCGATGATGGCGTGCGCAGCCGCGCGTAGCCAGCGCGCGCTTCCGGGCTCCAGCGCGCCCGCGGCTTCACCGGCGGCGCGCTCGGTCTCGGCGTGCTCGCCGCGCCACAGATGGGCCTCGGCCTGCACCAGCCGCAGCCGGGCGCCCGCGGCGCGCTGATCGCGCCGCGCCTCGGCCGGCATCGCCGCCAGCGCTTCCAGACCGACCGCGGCGCGTTCGATGGCCGCGCCCAGATCGTTGCTGGCGAGCGCATGGATGGCCGCTTGCTCGTACCACGCCGCCGCTTGCTCCGGCAGGCCGCCACGCCGCAGGTGCTCGGCGACCACCAGCGGATCCGGGAAGGGACTTTGCGCCCACCAGAGCCCGGCCAGACGGTGGCCGAGGACCTGATCCTCCGGTGTCAGCATGGCGTAGGCGGCCTCACGGATCAGCGCGTGGGTGAAGACGCTCCGCCCAACCTCCACATTTTCGGTGGCTCCGCCGCCCTCGTCCGCTGCAGGGGGGGCCTCGGCGCGCACCAGCTCGCGCGCCGACAAGTGTCGCAGCCACACCGCCACCTCATCCGCGCGCTCAGGCCCACCCAGCAGGGCGCTGACCCCCGCCGCCGAGAAGCGCTCGCCGAAGACGCTGGCGGCGCGCAGCACGCGGCGCGCGTCGGCCGGCTCGGCGTCGAGCCGCGCCTGCACCATACCCAGCACCGAATCGGGAAGCTGGTCGTGGCGCCCTTCGTGGGTCGCTCGGATCAGCTCCTCCAGGTAGAACGGGTTGCCGTCGGCGCGCTCGATCAGCCGCGCCACGATCGCGTCGCCGATGCCGGCGCCGAGCGCGTCCCGGATCAACGCCTCGGCCGCCTTGCGCGAAAGCGGCCCCAACCGCAGCAACTGGACCTGCCGTTCGGACCAGATCTGCGGGAAGGTCTTGTCGACCTCGGGCCGGGCCGAGGCCAGGACCATCAAGGGCAGATCGCGGGCGCGGCGCAGGGCGGCGTCGATCAGGCTCACCGTGCCGGCGTCGCTCCAGTGCAGGTCGTCGAGCACCAGCAGCACCGGATGCGCCCGACACTCCGCCGCCAGCCAGTCCTCCCAGGCGCGGCGCAGGTTGTCGCCCATGAGCTGCGGGTCCTGGCGCGCCGCGCGCAGCGCCGGGTCGTGCGCGTCGGAGAAGGGGACGCCGCCCAGCTCGCCCAGGAAGGCCAGCACGCGCGGCGCCTGCGCTGCCTCCAGGTGTCGCCCCAGGCGCAGCCGCAGCTTGCGTTCGCGCTCGCCGGCGCCGTCGCTGTCGCCGATGTCGGCCAGACGCCGCAGCGCCTGACCGAGCAGCGCGAACGGCGATCCGGCCGCGACCGAGTCGCCGGCGGCGAACAGCACCTCGACCGGCTCCGCGCGCGCCGAGACCCAGTCGAGGAACTCCTGGCGCAGGCGTGACTTGCCCGAACCGGCGGGCGCGATCACCAGCACGGCGCAGCCGACCTCCTCGCCTGTCGTGGTGAGAAAGCTGTTGGTCAGCAGGCCCAGCTCGCGCACCCGACCCACGAAGACGCCCGAGCGACCCAGCAGCTGGCGCCGCGCTTCGAACGCGGCGCGCGGCGCGCGCAGGGAGCGGCCGGCTGGCCCGACCTGGATCTCGAAGTGCCCGTCGAGCAGGGCCGCGCTGAGGTCGTCGACCCGGATGGTGCCGGGCGCCGACCGGGCCAGCAGCGCCACCACGTCGTTGCGCACACCGCCGCTGGGCACGCCGTCGGCGATCTGTCCCGGTCCGGTGGCCATGGCCAGCGCGGCGCCGGGATCCGCCGCCGCCAGCAGGCGCGCGATGCGCGCCGCCCCGCGCGCCTGGTCGGTCGCCTTGCGCGCCTGCGGCAGGGCCACCAGCCAGATCTGGCCGCCGCCTGCATCCGCTTCGAGGTGGAGCTCGCCGCCCGCGTCCTCGAGCGCGCGCCGCGCGGCCTCGGGCAGGGGCGCGCCGCCGCCCAGCCGCGCCGCGACGACACCGATGATGCGCTGCTCGCCGACGGTCAGCGAAGGCATTTCTTCTCGCCGCGCCGCCGACGCCGCGCTCGCGGCCGGCAGGGTCATGCCGTTCAGCGCGTGCGCCACTGCGCCGCCGTCTGGCGGGCGATCTTCCGGCGCGCGCGCCAGCATGGCCGCGATGAGATCGCCGAGCGCGCTCGGCAGCCCGGGGATCAGCGAGTCGACGCGCGGCACATCGGCGGTCAGCACCCTGGTCAGGATCGCGCCCACGCTGTCGCCGTGGAAGGGGGCGCGTCCGGTGAGGGCGTGGAAGATAACGCACCCGAGCGCGAAGACGTCGGCGCGCGCGGTCACCTCGCGCGTCCCGCCGATCACCTCGGGCGCGAGGTAACCCGGCGTCCCGATGAGGTGACCGGTCAGCGTCAGCCGGAGCTCGGAAGCGGCCAGGCGCGCGATGCCGAAGTCCAGCAGCTTGGCACGATCGAGGCAGCGATCGGGCAGGAACACGTTCTCGGGCTTGATGTCGCGGTGGACCACGCCGCGCGCGTGCGCGACGGCCAAGCCCTCGGCGATCCGGCGCAGGACCGCGACGGCGTCGCCGGGCGGCAGCGGCCCGCTGGCCAGCCGGGCGCCCAGGTCGTGGCCGTCGAGCCACTCCATCACCAGGTAGGGCCGCGCGGGATGCCGGTCGGCCGGGCCGGTCGCGCGCCAATCGGACGCCATCCCGTGCGCGACGTAGCGCACGATGGCAGGGTGGACCAGGTCGGCCAGGATCTGGGCCTCCTGGGTGAAGCGCTCGGCGTCGGCTGCGGCATTGCTGCTCAGCCACTTGAGCGCGACCACATCTCCGGTCGTGAGGTCGCGCGCGCGATAGACCGTCGCCATGCCGCCCGCGCCGGCCTCGCGTTCGATCGCGAAGCGGCCGGCTATGATGGGCAGCATCGCGATCGGTCTCTCCCGCTACGGCGCCAGGAAGACGGTGACCGTCTCGGCGTAGGCGTCGTCGTTGCTCGTGCCGCGGTAGCCATCGTGCGCAGGGATTTCCTGCGCGGCGCAGTCGCGGTAGGTGCCATTGCGGCCCGGCGTCTCGCACACCTGCTCGCAAGCGCCGGCTATCGCGACCGCACAGCCCACCAGCGAGTCGCCGCATACGCGGGTAATCTCCGTCGCCTTGGGCGGCAGGCAGGCGTAACGCGGCTGCGCCACCTGGAAGAGGTTGCCGTAGTAGCTCGCCTCGCGCACGGGGAAGTCCTGCAGCTCATGCGCCGTGATGGCCAGCGCGTCGTTGGCGCCGCGGATCGAGATCTGCCGATGGACGCCCAGCTTGTTGAGGCGGGCCAGCACGCAAGCCGAGACCCAGCGCTGACAGGAACCGTCGCAGCTCTGTTGCTCCCAGTCGGGGGCGACGCCGATGCCGCCCGCGAAGGTGTAATCAACGCCGGCGCTGGTGTAGGTCACGCTGTGCCCGGGGGGCAGCGCGCACGAAACCACGTACTCCATGAACTTCTGCGCCGCCGGGTCCGCGAGCCCGTTGGCCGCCAGCCCGTTGGCCGCCAGCCCGTTGGCCGCCAGTCCATTGGCCGCCAGTCCGTTGGCCGCCAGCCCATTGGCCGCCAGCCCATTGGCCGCCAGCCCGTTGGCCGCCAGTCCGTTGGCCGCCAGCCCGTTGGCCGCCAGAAGATTGCTCTGCACGTCGGCGAGATCTTCGGAGGGAGCGCCTCCACAACCCAGTGTCGCGCTCAGCATCACAGTCACCCAGGACCAGATAACCTGACTAAAAATCCGTTTCACACCTTACATATTCGGCGCAAACCGTGAAGGACTTGAGCCCGCCGCTGCAATTGGTCCCGCCACCGGCAAGCGCACATAGAACGTGGTCTTCACATCCGGTTCCGAATCAAAGGTCAATGTGCCCCCGTGTCGGTCCACGATGATGGAACGGGCGACGCTCAGACCCTGGCCCGCGCCTCGCCCGACCTCCCGTGTGGTGAAGAAGGGGTCGAAGATGCGGCCCTGGATCGACGCGGGGATGCCGGGACCGTTGTCGCTGATGGCCACTTCGACCGCGGTCCCGCCGGCGATGGCGCGGGTCTCGACGATGATCCGCCCCGGCCCCTCGCGGCCTGGCTGGCGATCCTCCAGAGCCTGGATCGCGTTGAACACGATCCCCAGCAGCGCCTGATTCAGGTCGCCCGGCAAACCGATGATCGTCGGAACCTCGCCGAATCGCTTGTCTACCTCGCCGACCGCCCTGGACTGGTGCTGGACCACGGTCAGCGTGCTCTCGAGCGCCCGGTTGAGATCGATCGTCGAGGGGCCGCCGGCGTCGGGCTGGGCAAAATGCTTCATGGCGGCCACCAGCGCGGCGATCCGGCCCGTCCCCTCGTCGACTGACGCCAGCGCCGCCGGCGCGTGCTCGAGCAGGTAGTCGAGCTCGACGCTCTCCTCGAGCTGGGCGATCTCCGCCAGCAGCGGAGCGACGCGATCGTCGCCGGCGACCGCGTCGCGCAGGCGGGTGTACAGCTGCAGCACTCGGCGCAGCTCGTCGAGAGCCTCCTTGGCGAAATGCACCTGCAGCCCGATCGCCTGGCAGGGCGTGTTGATCTCGTGGGCCAACCCCGACGCCAGCCGACCCACGGCTTCCAGCTTCTGGGCCAGGCGCAGCTCGATCTCCCGGCGCCGCATCTCGCCGACGTCCTCGAGCACGGCGCAGAACATCGCCCGCTGTGCGAGCGGCACGCGCGCCAGCGCCACCACCGCCGGGAACTCACGACCGTCGCGGCGCCGCGCGCACACCTCCAGTCGGGCCGGCGCGGGCCCGCCCTTGAGGCTGGCGAACGCCGCGCGCAAGGGCGCCGGGTCAGCCGAAAACGCGAGCTGCCAGAAGGACTGCCCGACCGCCTCGGCGACCGACCACCCGAAGATCGCGTGCGCGCCAGGATTCCAATCGTGGATCACTCCCCCGTCATCGAACGAAACCACGGCGTAAGGCACCGCCTGCACGACGGCGCTCATGCGGGCTTCTGCGCGCTGCCCGCGCTCCTCGGCGCGACGCAAGTAGCGCAGCTCGCGCACACGCTCGAGGCTGCGCACCAGCTCCGGGCCGCCCAGCGGCGTGCCGATGAAGTCGAAGTCAGGCTCGGTCGCACCCTCGGCCTGCATGGCGGCCACGGTGGCGACCAGCGACAGCCGCGGCGCGACCACCAGGATCGCCATGTCGGGGTCGGCCTCCTTGAGCCGAGCCAGGGCCGCGCGGGTGCGGGTCAGGCCGGCCTCGGGCTCGAACAGCAAAACCTCGATCTTGCGCGTGGCCAGCAGGTGCAGCGCGCCCTCCAGGTCCGCCACCTGCGCGACGATGAACTGGGGCGACGCCAGCGCCTGCTTCACCTGGGCGCAAAACGTCGACGCCTCCGGCCGCAGGAACAGCACCTGCCGCGGGCTGAGGAGTTGGGTTTCGCAGAGCTTGTCCATCGACCAGGGTCCGGGGCACACAGGCGCACCCCCGTATCCCAATCGACGGTCGGCGCCCCGCGCTGTAGCGGCGCCCCGCCGCGGCCGCGAAAAGCAACCCGCCCAGGCCCTCAAGCCCGCGCTGGCCGTGGCCCTGCCGTGGTCTGGTCGTGATCGTGAGCGGTCCCCTGATCGTTGACGTGCACGTGCACGTGAACTCTACCGTGGGCGTGATCGGGCTGTACCGTGACCTGCCGGCCCCCGTCAGACGACGGGCGTGCGCGTGTCGGCCGGCACCGGCTGGTGGCCGTCGACGGTGAGGCTGCCGTCGGAGGCCAGGGTGACCGCGTAGTGCTGCAGCGGCCGGGCCGCGGGGCCCTGGGTCACGGCGCCGTTGCCGTCGTAGATCGAGCCATGGCAGGGACAGTGAGCGCCGCCCTCGATCAGGTGACTGACGTTGCGGACGGTGCACCCCTGGTGGGTGCAGATGGCCGTCATCGCGTACACGCCCTGCTCGTCGCGCGCGACGATGACGTTGCCCATGACCAGCAGCGTCCCCACGGACAGCGCCGCGACATTTCCGGCCGGCAACTCCCCGAAGGGCGCCGGGTCTTTATCACCGCAGCCGGGCACCGCGCTCGCGACCAGGGCCAGCCCGGCCGACGAACCGGCGACGGCAAGGAAACCGCGGCGATCGAGCGCCCGCGCCGGACGCGCGCCGCGCGCGTCCGGACGGTTCTGGTCATCATCCGATGGCGACATCGACCAGGGTTTTTACCATAACAACCGAGACGTCAGCTCGGCCATGGGCCGGCGTTGTCTTTTGCGACCTCCGGTGTTTAGCTACGCGGGAGTTTCCCCCGCTGATGGAGGACCCATGCGTATCCAGTCGCTCGCCCTCGCCGTGATCCTCGCCTTTGCGGCGCTCGCCTGTGAGGGTGACCCGAACGATCCGAACACGTGGGCCAAGCAGCTCAAGAACCTGCGCACTCAAAAAGAGGCGCTCGATCACCTGGCCAACATGGACGTCGAGAAGGCGCGGCCAGCCGTACCCGCGCTGATGGCGCTGTACCAGGACACCAAGCGCCCCGAGCACCTGGAGGCGCTGGCCCGCTACAAGGACGAGCGCTCGAAGGCGCTGTTCATCGAGGCGCTGGAATACAGCGACGACGACTTCGACCGCGCGACCATCGCGGCCGGCGTCCTTGGCGAGATGAAGTCGCCCGACGCGGTCGACCCGCTGATCAAGGCGGCGGAGAAGCAGCTGCCGATCAAGTCGCGCGCCAACAACGTGCGCATCTCGGCCATCCGCGCCATGGTCAAGATCGGCGACAAGCGCGCCGTGCCGACGCTGATGAAGATCCTCACCACGTCGGCCGACGACCAGGACTTCCTGCTCAATCAAAAAGCGGCGCTGGCGCTGGCCGAGTTCCGCGACCCGCAGTCGATCCCGGCCCTGATCAAGGGCCTGTTCATGACCGGGCGGGGCGCCGGTATCTTCCAGGAGTGCCGGTTGGCGCTGGTGCGCATCGGCGCGCCGGCCGTCGACCCCCTGATCCAGCTGCTGGAGGAGAAGAACCCCGAGATCCAGGAGATGGCGAAGAAGCTCAAATTCGAAGAACCTCCGCCGGTCGGCACGCCGGGCGTGGTGCCGCACAAGGCGGCCATCCTGCTGGGCGACCTGCGCGCCCGCAAGGCGGTGCCGATCCTGGCGGCGCGCCTGCAAAAGAAACCGCGTGGCGACGAACAGCGCTCGGCGCTGATCGCGCTCGGCTACATTGCCGACCCGCCCGCGGTGGAAGCGATCCTGGGCCTGTTGCGCGACGCCAAGGCCGACCCGGCGTCGCGCGCGTCGGCGGCGGACGCGCTGTATCTGTCGGGCGACCGCCGGGCCGTGCCGACGCTGTTCGAGATCGCCAGGTCGGGCTACGTGATGACCGGCGGCCAGAAGGCATCCGATTTACGGGCCAGCGCCGCCATCGCGCTGGCCCGCATCGCCGGCAAGGAATCATTCGAGGCGTTCAAGGCCCTGGCCGACAAGGAGACCGAAGCCCAGGGGGTCTTCGGCATGGCGCTGGACCGCATGCTGGTCGCCAACGAGTGTGACCGCGACCTCGACTGCTATGGCAAGAAGCTGAACGACCCGTCCTGGACGCGCGCGGAGAAAGCGGCGTTCGCGCTCGGCTTCTCGGGCGACGCGAAGAACGCGATCCCGCTACTGCTGGCCTCGATGAGGCCGATCGCCGCCATGTCGGCCGAGCGCTTCCCGGTACACCAGGCGATCCTGTTCTCGCTGTCGCGCCTCGGGACCAAGGATTGCGCGGCGTGCGTCGAGAAGCTGGAGAAGCAGATCGAGCGCGACGAGAAGGCGGTGCGCATCCCGGGCGCGCGCGACCTCCTGGGCGAGACGCGTGTGACCCTGGCCATCATCCAGAACCGCGACACCAAGGACGTCATCGCCGCGCGCATGCCGGCCCCCGAGGACGCCGTCCTGCCGGTGGCCAGCAAGGGCGGCAAGAGCAAGGCCGCCAAGGTGGCGAAAGCGTCGGCGAAGGCCGGCAAGAAGGGGAAGAAGCGGAAGTAGCTGACCCTACTTGTGGTGCTCGGCGGTGACGGTGGTGTAGATCCCGCCGCGCACCTTGAATTCACCCTCGACGCGTGCGCGGCGTGGGCTGACCGCGGCAACCAGGTCGTCGAGTATCCGGTTGGTCACCGCTTCATGAAAGGCCCCCTGGTCACGGTAGGACCAGAGGTAAAGCTTCCACGATTTGAGCTCGACACATAGCTCGTCGGGGACGTACTCGACCCGGATGGTGGCAAAGTCGGGCTGGCCGGTCCTGGGGCAAAGACAGGTGAATTCAGGGCATTCGAACTTGATGAGGTAGTCGCGCCCCGGCCGGGGGTTGGTGAAGGTTTCCAGCGTACGCGGAGCGCCAGGCGTCGGGGTGGGCGTGCTCATGTAGGTGGGAAACATAGTCGATTTTGTTGGGTATTTCGATTTGACACCGCCTGAAATCGCACGTTACCCTGTGGCCCCCGCACCAAACGATGATGAAGGCGCGATCCCTCCCCCTGTCCGTCAGTACCTCGGTCTTCCGCTGGGTCTTGGTGGCAGCCGCTCTGCTCGTGGTCGCAATCCCGAGCCCCGCCGGAGCCGGCACGGTCAAAGGAGTGGTCCACCTGGCGGATGAGGTGGGCGGCACTCGCCTTTACCAGGGTTACTGGCGGCTGGAAAATGGCAACGTTCCGGTCCAATCGACCGGCGGCGCCAAGGCCGAGACCGTGGTGGTGCTCGAGGTGACCAGGGACACGCACGCCCCCTCGGCGCGCACCGTGACGGTGGAGATCGGCGGGCTCGACGCCCGGCCGCGGCTGGTCGTGCTGGGTCCCGGATCGGTGGTCGAGCTCAAGAACACCGGCAAGGTCACCCACGAGTTCTCCACGCCCGACAACCCCTCGTTCATGCCGGTCGAACGGCTCAACCCCGGCACGTTCCGCCGCCAGAAATTCACCGCGCCCGGCGGTTACCTGATCCGCTGCGCGGAGTACCCCCATATCGCGGTGTCAGCGATCGTGGTCAGCTCCCCATACTTTGCGACCCTGGACGAAAAGGGCAACTTCTCGATCCCCGACGTACCCGACGGCAAGGCGATCCTGAAGGTGTGGACCCGGGGCAAGTGGGCGCACCAGGAAGAGATCGACACCGGCAAGAAAGACGCGCTTTCGATCAGGGTGTCGGCTCCCAAGGGCAAAGAAACCAAGGACAACTCGGCGGAATAGCCGGGTCGGCAGGGTTCTCATGTTTCTGACCAAGATCTGGTTCATCCTGATTGCGCTCGCCGCGGGCGTGGCCGTCACCGTCGCGCTGGTCGCACCGCGCCCCGCGGTGCAGAGGCTGGCGGCGCTGGAGGGTCAGCGGCTGGATCGCGCCCAGTACGCCGCCGAGCAGATGCTGAAGGTCGACGCGCACAAGTGGATCGACCGGGTGTCCAAGCTGGGACGCGACGCCATCATCTCCGAGTCGCTCGACTCGGCCACCCGCGGCGCCGGCGAGATCAACGTCATCCACAGGACGGTGCAAGACCGTTTTCACGCGCTGATCCCCGACCTGGCCAGCGGCGGCATCGGCGCGCTGGTCGCCGTCGACAACAAGGGGCGGGTGGTCGCGCGCGCGGGCGAGAACGACAAGGAGTACGGCGACTACGTCGGCGGCGCCGAGGTGGTGGCCGACGCCCTGCGCGGCTACCTGTCCGACGACGTATGGGGCATGGGCGGGCGCCTGCTGCGGGTCGCGGCGGCGCCCGTGCTGTCAAAGGGGCGTGACCGCATCGTGGGCGCGCTCTACGTGGGCGCCGAGACCGGCGACGGCTTCGTCGAGCGCCTCAAGAAGAACCTGGACGTCGACGTGGCGCTGTTCCTGCGCGGCAAGCCGATCGCGGCGACCGGCTACCCCGGGTTGCTGGCGCCGCTGCCCGAGATCATCGGCCAGCACAGCAAGGAGATCGAGGAGGTCAAGCGCACGCCGGCGCTCTCTTTCACCGCGGGCAACGACCAGCTGCTGGTGGTGGCCGCGCCCTTCCCGGGCCAGGCCGGACAGCAGCAGGCGTTCTACGCGCTGATCGGCAAGCAGCCCGCCAACTCCGATCTGGGCGCGCTGCTCAAGCAGACCAGCTCCAACGACCTCAAGTGGGGCAACTTCCCCTGGATACCACTGGCCGGCGGGGTCTTCCTGGCCATCGTCATCGGGCTCTTCCTGCAGCGGCGCGAGGGCGAGTCCCCGTTGCGCCGCTTGCGCCAGGAGCTCAAGCAGCTGGCGCACGGCGACATCCTCAAGATCCAGGACAGCCACTACGGCGGGCATTTCGGCGGCCTCGCGCGCGACGTCAACGCCGCGATCGAGCGCTTCACCCATGCCCCCACCGCCCCGTCGGAGATGGCCAGCAAGGACCTGAACGCCATCCTGGGCGACAGCGCCGGCGGCAAGGCGTTCGATCTGCCCGGGCCGGGGTCGGTCTTCGCCGGTCCCTCGTCGTCGCCGTCGTACCCGCCGCCGCCCGCGGGGATCTCCCCGGCGCAGTCGAGCGCGCGGTCGCCGGCCAGCTTCCCGCCGCCGCCGCCGCCGTCGTTCGCGCCGCCGCCGCCACCATCGTTCGCGCCGCCGCCGCCCGCCTCGTTCCTGCCGCCGCCTCCTCCATCGTTCGCGCCGCCACCGCCTTTCTCTGCCTCTTCGATCGCGGGCGTGGCGACGGCCGGCGACTCTGGGCCCCCCTGGGGCACCCTGCCGGCCCACGCCCTGGACGCCGACGCCATGCCGGGCCTCGCCGGTGACACCGACGAGGACACCCACTACAAGACCATCTTCGACGACTTCGTCGCCACCAAGCGCGAGTGCGGAGAGTCGATCGCCGGCCTCACCCTGGACAAGTTCAAGGACAAGCTGCGCGGCAACCGCGATGCCCTGATGTCCAAGCACCAGTGCCGGACCGTGCGCTTCGCGGTCTACGTGAAAGACGGCCGCGCCGCGCTGAAGGCGACCCCGATCCGGGACTGAGAGGACGGCTCTCCGCAAGGCCTGCCCTCTCCCGCGGCGGACCGCGGGCGAGGGTGACGGGTTCTTGGACGTGAGGTTCGGTTCGGCGCTTCCTCTTTGCGGGCCTCCCTCACCCGGGCCGCCTTCGGCTCGGGTCGAGCAATCGCGGCGCCCAATGCACCTGTCACCCTGATAGATTCGACGGCCGTCGATGACGTACGTGTTCTTGGCCGGGATCGGGAACTCGGAGGCGGAGCACTGGCAGGCGATCTGGCATCGGGAGCTGGGGGGGCGATGGGTTGAGCATGCCGACTGGACGCACCCGCGCGCTTCGGACTGGGTCGTGGATCTCGACGGCGTCCTGCGCGCGACCCCGGGGCCCAAGGTCATCGTGGCGCACAGCCTGGGTTGCCTGCTGGCGGTCGAGTGGGCCAAGCAGCACCGCGATCCTCAGATCCGGGGCTCGTTCCTGGTCGCACCGCCCGACCCCTGCGGGCCCTGCTTCCCGCCCCCCGCCGTCGGCTTTGCGCCGCCGGGTGACGCCCAGCCGCCGCTCCCGGCGCTGATCGTCGCCAGCTCCACCGACCCCTACGCCAGCCCGAAGTGGGCGCGCAACGCCGCGACCTGCTGGGGCGCCGAGATCGCCGATGTCGGCGCGCGCGGTCACATCAACCTCGCGTCCAACGTCGGCGCCTGGGACGAAGGGCGCGCGCTGCTCGCTCGATTCGTCGCCCGGCTGGAGCGGCCGTGACCGCGAAAGGAGGCGGCGGCGACGGGCAGGCGGCGACTCCGGCGGCCGCCGCGCCCGAGGCCAGCGACGACGCGCGCCTGCTCGGCAGTCTCGGCTACGCGCAGGAGCTGCGACGCCGCATGAGTGGTTTTTCGAACTTCGCCATATCGTTCTCGATCATCTGCATCCTGGCCGGCGGGATCACGTCGCTGCAGCTCGGGATCAGCGCGGTGGGCGGCGCGGCCGCCGGGCTGGTCTGGCCGGCCGGCGTCGCCTTCTCGCTGGTGGTGGCGCTGGCCATGGCGCAGATCGCCTCGGCATTCCCGACCGCGGGAGGCCTCTACCACTGGGGCTCGATCCTGGGCGGGCGGGGATGGGGCTGGGTAACGGCCTGGCTCAACCTCGGCGGTCTGATCTTCCTGGCGGCCGCCGTCAACTTCGGCGCCTACACCCTGTTCGCCGACTTCCTGGCGCCCATGCTCGGCGTGGATCGCACACAGCTGACGACGGTGCACCAGATCGCGGGCGTCGCGCTCATCACCGTGTCGCAGGCGCTGGTGAACCACCTCGGCATCCGCCTGACCAGCAGACTCACCGACTTCAGCGGCTACTTGATCCTGGTCGTCACCCTGCTGCTGGTCGGCGGCATGCTGGCGCGCGCGCCTCACCTCGACGTCGGGCGTCCGTTCCAGCTCACCAACAACGGCGGCGCCGCCGGGGGCCAGGTTTGGCCCCAGGCGCGCGGGCTGCCGGTGATGTTCCTGCTGGCGCTGCTGTGGCCCGTCTACACCATCACCGGCTTCGACGCCTCCGCGCACACCTCCGAGGAGACGCTGCGGGCCGCCCACAACGTGCCGCGCGGGATCCTGCGCTCGGTGCTGGTCTCGGGCGGCGTCGGCTGGCTCATGGTGGCGTCGTTCGTGCTCGCCATGCCCGACCTGCGCGAAGGGGCGCGCCAGGGTGGCAACGTGTTCCCCTGGCTCATGAGCCAGATCTTCCCCGGCCTGTCGGGCAAGCTGCTGTGGATCGGGATCGTCGCCGCCAACTACCTGTGCGGCCTGGCCAGCATCACCTCGACCTCACGCATGATCTACGCCTTCGCGCGCGACGGCGGCCTGCCTTTCTCGTCGCGCCTGCGCCGGGTGGCGCCGCGCTGGGGCACGCCGGTCGCCGCCATCTGGACCACGGCGGTGCTGGCCCTGGCCTCGACGCTGTGGACGCCGGCGTACGCCACGCTGACCACCGCGTGCGCGAGCCTGCTTTACCTCTCGTACGTCATGCCGGTCGGCGCCGGCTTCTTCGCCATCGGCCGCACCTGGACCCGCATGGGCCCGTTCGACCTGGGTCGGACCGCGTATCGCGCCCTGGCGGCCATCGCCACGGTGGCGGTGCTGCTGATCCTGTGGATCGGCGTGCAGCCTCCCAACCAGCGCACCCTCACGGTCATCGCCGCGACCCTGGCACTGCTGGCCGCTTGCTGGTGGCTGGGCGTCCGCAAGACCTTCCGGGGTCCGCCCAACCTGCGCGCGTGACCTTCTCGCAAGGCTTGCCCGCTTCAAGCTTCGGGCTTCGGGCTTCGGGCTTCGGGCTTCGGGAAAGACGCACTCTCGTCGGAGAAGGCGCACCCATTCGATCCCTGAAAGCCTGCAGTCTGAAGCCTGAAGCCTGAGGCCCGTTTCGTTTACTGCCCGTCGAGCAGTAGCTTGTCCGCGCTGGTTTCTTGTCCGGCCGCGGGCGCCACCTCGGTGGGGACGGTGTCGGGCAGAAAGACCTCGTCGATGGTGTTGCTGTCCTGGCCGGCGGCGGGCAGAAGGCCGGTGGTCTTGTCGACGCGCTGGATGACGATGCCGGGCGGCGGCACGAACTCCTTGGTGGGACGGCCGGTGAGCGCCTTGGACATGAAGTCGATCCAGATCGGCAGCGCGGTCCTGGCCCCGGCCTCGCCCTTGCCCAGCAGCTTGCCATCGTCGAAGCCGACCCAGACCGCGGCCAGCAGATCCGGGGTGAAACCGACGAACCAGGCGTCCTTCTGGTCGTTGGTGGTGCCGGTCTTGCCGGCGGCGGGGCGGCGCAGCTTGCCGGCGGCGGCGTGGGCGGTGCCCTCATCGATCACGCTGCGCATGATCGAGGTCATGATGTAGGCCACCTCGGGCGAGATCGCCGGCTCGGGCGGCTTCTGCTCGACCCTGTCCTTGCCGACGCCGGTGACCAGCGCGAGCGAGCCGCGCAGACCGCCGGCCGGGAACGCCGCGTAAGCGGCGGCCAGCTCGAGCGGCGTGACCTCGATGTTGCCCAGCGCCAGGCCGAGGTTGAGCTTTTCGAGGGGCGGCATCTCCAGCCCGAAGCGGGTCGCGATCGCCCGCGCCTCGGGCAGTGTCACCTGCGACAGCACCTTGATCGAGACCGTGTTGATCGAATGCGCCAGCGCGACGCGCAGCCGCACCGGGCCCTGGAATTCCTTCTCGTAGTTCTCCGGCTTCCACAGCTGGTAGACCTCGGGCGAGTCGTTGATCACCGACGCCGCGGTCAACTTGCGCGACTCGATCGCGGCCGAGTAGTAGATCGGCTTGAACGACGATCCGGGCTGGCGGCGCGCGCTGCGCGATCGGTCGAATCCGCCGACGTGGAACTCGTAGCCGCCCACCAGCGCCAGGATCTGGCGGCTGGCCGGATCCAGCACCACCATCGCGGCTTGCGGGCCCAGCTCCAGCGTCAGCGGCACCGGCGTCCCCTCGGCGTGCGAGCGATCGGTGGACAGGCGCACCCGCACCAGATCGCCAGGGGTGAACTTGTCGATCAGGGGCTTGCTCCCCTTGGTGTAGCGGGACTCGAGGTCGAGATCGACCACGCCCTCCTCGCCGCCGATGTCGACGAAGATCTTCCCCTTCTTTGTCTCGGTCCCGGTGGGCTTCGCCTCCTTCTCGACGGGCTGGCCCTTGATGGCGAGCGGCGGCGGCGCAATCTTCGCGCCCTTGCCGTCCTTGGCTTTGCGCCCCTTGCCGCCCTTGTCGACGGGGGCTGGCGGCGCCTGCTCGGCAGGGACGTCGCCCCGGTCGACGCGCTCGACGATGGCCTCGAAGATGGCCGAGTCCCGGCGGCCGGCGTCGTGCGCGGCCTTGAGCTCGGCGCGCCGCCGCGCCAGCATCTTGCCGGTCAGGTGCCCCGACGGGCCGCGGAAGCCCTGGCGCGCGTCCAGGTCCTCGAGGCCGCGCTCCAGCGACTGGCGTGCCACCTCCTGCAGCCGCGCGTCGACGGTGGTCTCGACGGTGGTGCCGATCTCGAACGCGGTCCGCTCGCCGTAGCGCTCGGACAGGAAGCGCCCCACCCCGTCGACCGCCTCGCCCGCCATGCCGCGCGCCGCGCCGGTCTCGCGCGCCAGGCGGATGGGCTCGCCGGCCAGCTTGGCCGCCAGCGCGGGCGGGATGACGCCGGTCTCGGCCAGGCGCCCCAGCACGTAGCGCTGGCGGGTCTTGGCCGCCTCGGGGTGCTTGCGTGGGGACAGGCGCTCCGGGCTCTGCGGCAGTCCGGCCAGCAAGGCTGCCTCGGCGACGTTGATGTCCCTCACCGACTTGCCGAAGAAGTAACGCGAAGCCTCCTCGCAGCCGTAGCGCCCGTGGCCGTAGTAGATCTGGTTCAAGTACAGCGCCAGCACTTCTTCCTTGGTGAACTTCTGCGACAGCTGGCGCGCGAGGATTATCTCCTGCACCTTGCGCCGCAGGGTGCGCTCCGGCGACAGCAGGAAGGTCTTGATGACCTGCTGAGTGATGGTCGACCCGCCCTGGGCCCTGCGCCCGCGCAGCACGTTCTCGATGAAGGCGCGCACCATGCCCCGATAGTCGAGACCGGCGTGGTGGAAGTAGTCGGCGTCCTCGGCGGCGACGACAGCGCTGATCAAGATCTTGGGGATCGCGTCGAAGGGGACGACGGTCCGCTTCTCTGATCCGAGCTCGCCGATCACCACGCCGTTGCGGTCGAAGATGCGGGTGACCTGCTTGGGGTGATAGTCGCCCAGCGCCTTCAGCGTCGGCAGCTTGGGGTCGCTGCCATAGTACGAGAACAGCCCGACCAGACCGGCGATCCCGACCAGCGCGAAGAACAGCCCCAGCACCAGCGCGGTCTTGATGCCCCAGATGACGCGCGAGGCGCCCGTCCCGTTCGCGCCGCTGCCGCGGCCACCGTTGGCGCGCACACCTTTGCCCGCGGTCTTGCCCGACGTCTTGCCCGAACGGCGCGGATCGCGATCTTCCAACGAAGGGCCGGCCGGCATTGAATCAGTCTATCCTCGTACCCGTCCCATACAAGAATCCGATCTCCGTCCCACGGGTGGACGGCCCGTCGGGGCGATCGTATGTTTGCCGTATTGCATAAGCGGTCTCCCTTCCTCGGCGTGGTCGTACCGCTGGCGCTGCTGGCCGGGCAGGCGTCGGTCATCGCCCACTCGATGGTGGTCGAGCACCAGCGCTGCCGCGAGCACGGCGAGCTGGTTCACCGCGTGCTCAGCCCCGGTGAATCCGCGGCCGGCGAAGCGCCGGCGGCGCACACCGACCCACGCCGCGCGCGCCTGACGCTGGCCACCCTGACGGATGGCCACGGCCACGATCACTGCCTCTCGATCACCGACCGCCGCGACAGCCTGCGCGCGCCCGAACGACCGGTCGGGTCCCTGGCCGCCATGACGTCCACCCCGACCGCGCCCGCCGCCGTGAAGGCCCGGCTCGCGCGCGGCGCGCTGATTCTCCTGGCGCCCAAGACCTCCCCGCCCCGGATCTACGGCTAGCTCGCGTCTCGTTGGTTCCGCCCGCCGTCCTTCACCGAGGGGAGGTCGCATCCATGCGACGACATCGTCACCTGTCTCGATCCCGGTCCGTGCTGTCCCTGTTCCTGATCCTGGCGCCGCTGCTGGGCACCGGCGCCGACATCGCGCCGGCGCGCGCGGCCAGCAAGCTGCGGGTCGTCGCCACCGTCGGCGACCTGGGGGCCATCGCGCGCGAGGTGCTGGGCGACGCGGGCGAGGTCGTCGTGCTGGCCAAGCCGACCCAGGATCCGCACTTCGTCGACGCGCGCCCCAACCTGATCCTGGATCTCAATCGCGCCGACGCGCTGGTGTCGATGGGTCTCGACTACGAGGTCGGC
Organism: Polyangia bacterium; assembly: GCA_035696125.1. Taxonomy (GTDB): domain Bacteria; phylum Myxococcota_A; class Polyangia; order Fen-1088; family Fen-1088; genus DASRQZ01. The sequence continues at coordinate 18,672 of DASRQZ010000156.1, read as the reverse complement.
TGGCTGCCGGTGCTGGTCAAGGGATCGCGCAACGGCAAGATCCAGAACGGCACCCCGGGCGCGATCGTCGCGTCGACCCTGGTGCCGCTGCTGGAGGTGCCGCAGCAGCGGATCGACCGTTCGATGGGCGACATCCACCCTGGCGGCAACCCGCACTTCACGCTCGACCCACGAAACGGCGCGCGCATCGCCCGCGGCCTGGCCGAGCGCTTCGGCGCCCTGGCCGCCGACAACCGCGCGCTTTACAGCAAGAACGCCGAGGCCTTCGCGGCGCGCCTCGACGGCAAGACCAAGGATTGGGAGCGCCGGCTGGCGTCCCGCCGGGGCACGCCGGTGGTGAGCTACCACAAGAGCTTCGTCTATCTGACCGGGTGGCTGGGCCTGATCGAGGTGGGCACCATCGAGCCCAAGCCGGGCATCCCGCCCAGCGCCGCGCACGTCGCCGAGCTGGTCAACGACATGAAGGCACGCAAGGTGCCCGCGATCCTGCAAGAGCGCTGGTACCCATCCAGCGTCGCCGAGACCCTGGCCAGCCAGACCGGCGCCAAGCTGGTGCTGATCGCCGGCATGACCGCCGACCGCGCCTCCTACGCCGATCACCTCGAGGAGGTCGTGCGCGCCCTGGAAGGCGCGCTGCCGGCGCGCCCCGGGCAGGGAGGCTGAATCCGTGACCACCACCGCCGCGCCCGACGCCGCCGCTCGCCTGCCGCTGGTGCAGCTCACCGACCTGCGCGTCGGCTACCAGCGGCGCGCGATCTTGCCGCCCATCTCCGCCACCATCGCCGCCGGCGAGCTGTGGGCGGTGATCGGGCCCAACGGCGCCGGCAAGTCGACCTTCGTGCGCACCCTGCTGGGCCTGCAGGCGCCGGTGGCCGGTCGCGTCGACCGCGCCGAGCGCCTGCGTATGAGCTACGTGCCGCAGCAGAGCGCGCTCGACACCATCTTCCCGGTCTCGGTCGGGCAGTTCGTGCGCATGGGGCGGCAGGCGCCGGGGCGCTTCGCCGGGCGCCCCAGCCGCGCCGACGGCGAGGTGGCGCGCGCCGCGCTCGCCGAGGTGGGCGCCGCCGATCTGGCGCGCCAGCAGCTGCGCGACCTGTCGGGCGGGCAGCGCCAGCGCGTCCTGATCGCGCGCGCCATCGCCAGCGGCGCCAACCTGTTCGTGCTCGACGAACCGACCGCCGCGCTGGATATCGCCGCCGAACGCACGGCGATGGACCTCATCGCCGGGCTACGCGCGCGCGCCGGCGCCGCGGTGGTCATGGTCACCCACTTGATCGAGGACACCCTGGCGCGCGCCGACCGCGCGCTGTTGCTCGACCGCGACCACGACGTGGCGCTGGCCGCCGGCGCCGACGAGCTGCGCGCCAGCGCCGCGTTCGTGAAGATCTACGGTCGCACGCCGATCCACGGCAGCCTGCCCCACGGCGGAACCGCCGGCGCGGGGACCGGGCCGTGAACGACAGCGCCAGCTGGCAGTCTCTCTTCGCCAACCTGCCGATCTTCAAGGACGCCATCATCACCGGCGGCCTGGCGGGCGCGCTGCTGGGCTTCATCGGCGTGCACGTCGTGTTGCGCCGCATGGTGTTCGCGTCGTCGGCGATCGCCCAGGCGGCCGCGTTGGGCGTGGCGCTGTCGTTCTGGGTGCCGATCGTGGTCGACCCGATCCGCCACGCCGCGGGGCACCAGGCGGGATCGGACGCGCACGTGGTGTCGTCGCTCCTGTTCGAGCCGGTGCTGTGGGCGGTGGCGGCGTCGCTGCTGGCGACGCTGGTCTTCATCGCCAACCCGGTGCGGCTGCACCTGACCCGCGAGAGCCTGCTCGGCCTGGTGTTCCTGGCCAGCGGCGCCGGCGCGGTCATCGTCGGCGACCGCATCACCCAGGAGGCCCACGACCTGTCGGCGATCCTGTTCGGCAGCGCGGTGGTGGTGCAGCCCGCGGACCTGGTGCTGGTGGTGGCGGCGACGGTGGGGCTGCTGGTCGGGCACCTGTGGCTGTGGCGGGCGCTGATCTTCGTCGGCTACGACCCGACCGGCGCGCGGGTGCAGCGGCTGCCGGTGCGCCGGCTCAACGCCTTCCTGTTCCTGTCGATCGGGCTCGCGGTCGCGCTGTGCACGCGCGCGCTGGGCGCCCTGCCGGTCTTCGCCTTCAGCGTGCTGCCCGCCATGGCGGCGCTGGCCCTGACCTCGCGCATGTCGGCGGTGTTCGTGCTGGCGACCCTGTTCGGCGCGGTCTCGGGCGTCGCCGGCTACGCGGTCTCGTTTCGCGCCGAGCTGCCGGTCGGCGCGACCCAGACCGCGCTGGCGGCCGCTTTCGTGGGTGCCGCCATGCTGGCGCGCTTCCTGGCCATGCGGTTGCGGCCGCGCTCGGCGGCCGACAACGGAAGCAACGGTGGCCGGGAGTGATGTGAAACGCCAGGACGCCAGGGACGCCAAGGACGCCATGTCCGGATCCTTTGAGAATCCGGACCATGGCGCTCCGTCCTGGCGTTCAGATCCTTCCGTTCTGGAGATAGCGCAGCAGCACGGCTTCGGCGCCGCGCACCGACGCGGCGTAGAAGCGCGCGCGCAGGCGCAGCTGCGTCGCCGCGTCCAGGTCGCCGGGCGCGCCCAGCACGCGGCGCCGGCGCTCGCTCGCGTGCCGGGTGATCAGGGCCGCCGCCACCGACAGGTTCAGGCTGCGGGTCATGCCCGCCATGGGGATCCGGAAGCAGGAGTCGGCGGTCCGCATCGCCTCCGGCGACAGGCCGACTTGCTCGTTGCCAACCAGGATGGCCGCCGGGCGCTCGAAGTCGAGCTGGTCGATCGTCCCGGCCGCCGACGGCACCGCCGCGTAGATCGCGAAGCCGTCGCGGCGTAGGGCCGCGACCGCGGCCGCCTGCGTCGGGTGGCGCACGATGTCCAGCCACTTCTCGCAGCCCTGGGTCACCGTGGCCGAGAACCGGAACGGCTTGCTGCTCTCGGTGACCTCGACACGCTGGACGCCAAACGCCTCGGCGCTGCGCAGGACCGCGGCGCCGTTGTGGGGGTCGTGCAGGTTCTCGATGGCGACGCGCAGGCTGCCGAGGCGCGCGGCCACCACCTCGTCGATGCGCTCCCGCCGCCCGTCGAGCAGCAGGGGCGCCAACGCCGCGCAGGTGGCCTCGGGATCGCGCTGGAACAGGTCGAGCTCGGCCATTTTCCGACTGAGATTACCTTTTCCTCGCCGGTTTCTCGCGGATGGGTTAAATGGGCGCTATGCGACACACCCCCACTCTCGTGCAATCCGCAGTCCTCGCCCTGGCAATGGTGTTCACGTTCTCGGCCGGCGCCCGCGCCGCCGACAAGGAGGCGCCTGCCCAGATCGACAGCAAGGCCACCGACACCGGCGCCGCCCACAAGCACAAAGGCAAGGAGGTCAGCCTCCAGGGCGACCTTGGTTGCGCCAAGTGCAACTTCAAGACGGCCAAGGAGTGTCAGAACGTCCTCAAGGTCACCGATGGTGGCAAGGACACCCTTTACTACCTGGCCGCCAACACCGTCAGCAAAGAGAACCACGAAGCCGTCTGCTCGGGCACCAAGCCGGCCATGGTCAAGGGCGTGCTCAGCGAGGAAGGCAAGGGCACCAACAAGAAGAAGGTCCTGACCGCCTCCGAGATCAAGTTCCAGTAGCCCCTTCCGCCCGGAACGGCCCCCGCGGCTCCATCCCCCCCGCGGGGGCATTGGGTTACCCTGCTGCGCACCCGTGACCAACCCCCCCATCCCGCAGTTGGAAACAGCAGCGCCGCCGGTACCGGACCGCCCACCCCCTCGGGTGTCCAGAGCGGCGCTGGTGGTGGCGGCGCTCTTCACTGCCTGCTTCATCCTGAGCTTGCGCCGACCCATCGTCACCAGCGACGGGAAGAGCAACCTCTACGCCCATCAGGCCTACGCCTTCCTCCACCGGCGGCTCAACGTCGACCCGTCGCAGTACGACAGCGCGCGCTTCCAGGGACGGGGTTTCGTCCCCTTCCCACCCTTCCCCGCCGTGGTGTTGATGCCCGTGGTGGCCGTGTTCGGCGTGCAGCGAACCAATACCGCGCTGCTGGCGACGCTGCTGACGGCGTTGAACATCTTCATGGCCTACCAGCTGTTCAAGCGGCTGGGCCTGGCCCCCGACGATCGGGTCTGGCTGCTGCTGGGGTTGGTCTTCGGGACTGGCTACTGGTACATCGTCCAGTGCAGCGGGGCGGTGTGGTTCTGGGCGCACCTCGTCGCGGTCACTTGCCTGCTGGCGGCGATCGCGGAAGCCTGGGGGCGCGGTCGGGGTCAGTGGGTCGGCGCGGCGCTCGCAGGGGCGTTCCTGTCACGGCAGATGACCATCCTGGCCGCCGTGGCGCTGGCCTGGCGACTGTGGCGCCATCCCGAGTTCGCCACACGCGCGCAGCGCTGGCGCAATCTGGCGCTGTTCGCCGTGACCATCGCCGCCGGCGGGGCGGCCTATCTGACCTTCAACGCGGTTCGCTTCGGCAGTCCCTTCGACACCGGGTACTCCCACATCCCCTTCGGCGGCGTCTTCGAGGCGCGCCGCGTCCGCCACGGCCTGTTCAGCGCCGCCTACGTCCCGTTCAATTTCCTGTACCTGTTGTTTCAAGGCTTTCACGTCGATTTCCAATCGGCCACGCGCCTCAGCAATCCCGTCCCCGATGGCTTCGGCACCTCGCTGCTGGCGGCGAGCCCTTTCGTGGTCCTGGCACTGTTCGCGGCGCGGGCGCGCGGCCAGGTCGCGGCGCTCTGGGTCTCGGTGGTGGCGATCGCGGCCAACCAGCTCTTCTACGTGAACAACGGCGCCGCCCAGGTCAACACCCAGCGCTTCACCCTGGATTTCCTGCCGCTGCTGCTGGTGCTGATCGCGATGGGGATGCGCCGCGAAGTCGAGCGCGATCGCGCCGGGCTCTGGCGCGGCTGCATCGTGTACGCGGCGCTCTTGAATGCGCTGATGCTGGTGGTGCTGCCGGCGCTGGCGCCCGCGCTCCGCGCCCTGGATTACTGACCCCGGCCGGACGTGATACTGTGCGGCTGCCCGGAGACGGGCCCAGCCGAGATGGAGGCACCACCATCACCCGATGCAATGACGACCGGGAGCCGCCCGGGCGGGGTGGCATGGCTGGTACTCGCGGTGCTGCTGGCCGGTGTGACCAGCCCGGCGCAGGCGCGCGGACGGCGGGCTCGCAAGGGGGCTGCGAAGAGTGCTGCGCATGGCGGCGCGCCCGTCCGGGGCGAGATCCACCGCGCCTTCCCCGGCGTGCACTTGCTGGCGCTGGCTGACGACCAGATCCTGCTGTGGGAGGCCAACGGCAAGGCCCAGCTGCGCACCAGCGATGGCAACTGGACCGCCGAGATGCATCTCCCGGCGGCGGGCATCCGGGACGTGCAGCGCGACGGGCCTGGCTTTCTGGTGGCGGGCGCGCTGGCCGCCGGCGGGGCCGCCGTGGTGTCGCTGTCGGCGACGGGCCAACCACAGGTCCGCTGGTCGATCCCCGGCGAGAGCGCCCTCGCGGTTTTCGCCGACGCCGCCGGACGGCATGTCGTGTCCCGCGCTGGAATCGTCGACTTGCACGCGGACGGTACCTTCGGCGCAGCGCAACTTTTTCCTGCCGATCCGCGCCCACCAGGGTTCGGCGGATTGCCGCTGATGGTCCTGGCGCGCCCCGGCGACGAGGAGGGGGCCCTGGTCATCTGCGCGCCCGCGTCGGCCGGCGTGGCCCGGACATCCGCGATGGCCGCGACTGCCGTGGCGGCGGCGGTGCCCACGCCCGCGGGCGTGGTGGCGCCCACCCCCGCCTCGGTGGTGCCCATGCTGGCGGCGACGGACTCCACCCGCGGCGTGTGCGAGCGACCGCCGCCGGGGAGCTGGAAGTTCGAGGAAGATTTCCAGGCGCCGCCGGTGGTGTGCGGGGCATCAATCGTGGTCGCCAGCAGCGCGCGCGCACGCCAGGGCGCGATCGTCGCCTACGCCTGGGACACAGGCAAGATCCAGAACCGCGCCAAGGCCGCGAGCACATCGGTGATCGCCTGCGCCGCCGAGGGCGACGCGCTGATGGTCGGCGACAAGCAGCTGCGGCTGTTCCATCTGCCGTCGCTGAAGCCGGTCTGGACCCACGCGGTCGGGCGCGCGGCCGCGCGTGACGTCGCGGTGACCAGGCACTTCATCGCCTACCGCGCCGGCGATTCGCTGGACGTGCAGGTGGTGCCGCGCCCGCCCGCGGCGCGCTGACGCCCGGCCAGTCAAACCCACAACCCCGTGATCGTGATGGTGATCGTGATCGTGATCGTGGCCGGACCCATGATCGTGGCCGTGCACGTGAACGGGAACACCACCGTGGGCGTGATCGGAGAGGGCCACTGTTGGATCAGGCGGCTTCAGTGATCGAAGCTTCTATCCGCCGCGAATCGAGGCAAGACCCCCTGCATTCCACGTAGGAATCAGCTTTCTGGGCAACTTTTGACCTTTCGATCACGCCCACGGTAGCGTTCCCGTTCACGTGCACGGCCACGATCATGGGTACGGCCACGGCCACGGCCATGATCACGGCCACGGGTCACGATCGCTACCGGCGCGCCGCGCGCGGGGGGCGCGCGGGGATCTCCGCGGCGGCCGGCGCTGCGGCGGCCGCCGCAGCAGCCGCGCGTGCGCCGCGCTTGCGGTGGCGCCTGGGAGCCTTGGCCCGGGGCTCGCCGTCGGCGCCCAGGTCGTTGTCGCCCGTGTCGAGCTCGGGCGGCGCTTCGGGCTCGGGGCGGGCGGTCATCTTCTTGACCCAGTCCAGGCACTGCTTCTCGGTGAAGGTGGCCTCGGTGCGATCGAAGGCCAGGGTCTGCGGCGCGGCCTCGGCGTACTCCTCGTCGGTGATGCGGCCGCGCTCGTGCACGCGCGCCAGGATGCGGTGCACGTACTTGTCCCAGGGCGGGTACAGCGACCCGTGACAGTACTGGATGTAGCGGCGCTTGGGGTTGGGCAGGATCGACGAGAAGAACGCGCTCTCGAGCGGCGTGAGATCGGCCGGGCGCTTGCCGAAGTAGTGGCGTGTGGCCGCGCCGATGCCGTAGATGCGCGGGCCGAACTCGATGGCGTTGAAGTAAAGCTCGAGGATCCGCTCCTTGGGCAGCACCTGCTCGAGGTACCAGACCAGGAACAGCTCCTGCAGCTTGCGCGACAGGGTCTTCTCCTGGCTGAGCAGCACGTTCTTCACCATCTGCATGGTGATCGACGAGGCGCCGATGCTGAACCGACCGCGCTCGAGGTTGCGCTTCAACGCGGCCTTGAACTGCGAGGTGACCCAGCCGTGATGCTTGAAGAAGCCGTTGTCTTCCGTGGTCATGATCGAGCCGGCGAGGTAGGGCGAGATGTCACCGAACGGCGCGAAGTCGGGGTTGTCGGGACCGATGATGAACTGCATGGTCTCGGTCTCGCCGGGCGCGGTGGTCGGCCCCGGTGGCTTTGGCACCTCGACGGTCTGCACCACCGACTCAGCGTCGCGCAGGGTGGCGACCGCGTCGGGGGCCTTCACGACCTTGCAGCCGTTGATGCCGACGCGCCCGCGCAGATCCACCGCGTCGAGATCGGCGAAGTCGATCTTGGTGCCCACCAGCGCGTCGAAGTCGCCCTTGAGCACGAACCCCTGCAACTTGGGGGTCAGCGCGGCCGGGATGCTGGCCAGCAGCTTGGCACACGACAGCCTGGGCACGGCGAGCGCGAGATCGATCTTCGGCACCATCCGCAGCCGGCTGCCGTCGTGGAAGGTGTAGATCCCTTTCGGCAGCTCGACCGAGCCGGTGATGCGCGCCACCAGGTGGCGCAGGCGCCCCTCCAGTAACTCGAGCTCGAGGCGCCGGCGCTCGGGATAAGCCGACCCGCGCAGCACCAGACCCAGCGACAGCCCCTCGATCGGCTGGCTCGACAGCCCGTCGTGCTGCAGGCTGAGGCCGGTTACCGCCAGGTCGCCGCCGAAGCGCACGGCGTCGCCCAGCCAGGTGAGGTCGAACGCGGCGTCGATGCTGGCGTGCGCCGGCGACAGCACCGAGCGTGGCAGCACGTCAGCGATCTTGTCGAGCGAGAACTGCGCCGCGCGCAGCGAAAGCCTGCCCTCGCGGCTGACCGGCTGCACCGTGCCCTTCGCGGTCCACAGCGACTCACGCGCGCCGCCGTAGCTGCCGTGCAGGTCGATCACCACGCCGCGCGCGGCCGCGCCGTCGGGAGCGGCGCCAGCCACCGTGGGCGGCGGCCCCACGGTGCCGGTGATCCCAGTCAGCGACAGCGACGGCAGCGGCGTCGCGAAGCCGTCCTTGACGCGCACGATCGGGTAGCCGTCCGGGTGCAGGCCCGACGACAGCGCGCTGCGCAGATCCAGCTCGGCGGCGCCGAAGCGCGGCCCCTTGTCGCCGCCGCCGAAGGCCAGCACGCCGGCGATCTCGCGCAAGCGCGCCGAGGCCTGGCGGCCGGGCGCGAGCAGGCCGGCGACGCTGCCGATCGTGACCCGCACCGGGCCGTAAGGCGTGTCGACCTGCACCGCCACCGTGCCGCTCTCGACGCGCACGCTGGGTAGCGACGTGGACGACGAAACGCCGCCGGCAGCGCCCGTCGCGCCCGCGGCGGCGGCGCGCTTGCCGCGCAAGCGCTCGATCACGTCGCTGACGTTGTCGTTGTCGTTGTCGCCGCCGTGCACGGCGTTGACGCGCAGGCCGACGACGACGATCGGGCTCGCGCCGCCCCACACGGCGCTGAAGGGAACCGAGATCTCATCGGCGGTGATGAGCGGGGCCGGCGCGGGCGCGGCGTCCGGCGCGGCCACACGCGGCGCGGCCTGGCCCGCCAGCCCACCGACCGCCACGCGCCGCAGGACGATGCGGCCGAGGCCCCCACGCCCCTGACCGATGGTCACCGTTCGCCCCAGCCTGGAGCCGAGGCGCGAGGCCGCCACCCGCGCCGCGATGCCGCCGATACCGAACGGATACAGGATCAGCAACACCACCAGAGCGGCACCGGCGGACCAGGACTTGGGGTACCGGCGTAGCGATCCCGCCAAGGCGCTGACGGAGCCGCCGGACTTCGCGGATACGGGGGCCACTACCGGGCATCCTACTCGATCTGAATGGGAACCCTCAAAGGGTTCCCATACCCTTCCGCGACGAGGGCGCCGTCTGCGGTGGGGGTGGCAGGTGTGGACTGTCCGTCCCGAAGTCCCCGAAGGGGATGAGCGATCTTGCCGGTCGGGCGATAAGGGCCGATGCTGCGCGGGGGTGACGATGGGCACGCGGTCGACGGCAGACGAGCTCCCCGAGGTGCTGCACCTCTTTCGGCTGGGTGATCTCGACGAGGCGGCGGCGCGCTGCCGCGCCATCGTCGCGCGCGACCCGCGCTGCGGCGAGGCGTGGGATCGGCTGGCGCGCATCGCCGAGTTGCAGGGTCGCCTCGACGAGGCCGAGGCCGACTACCGCCGCGCCGTCGACCTACTGGCGGAGCCCGCGGAGGCGCACAACAACCTCGCGGTGCTGCTGCAGCGGCGCGGCGACCTCGACGGCGCGCTCGAACACTACAGCCGCGCCGCCGCGCTGGGCCTGCGCCACGCGATGCTGCACAGCAATCTCGGCTGCCTGCTGCGCCAGCGCGGGCAGCTGCAAGGGAGCGCCGAGCAGCTCCGGCGCGCGCTGGCGATCGATCCGGCGCTGGCGCACGCGCACAGCAATCTGGGTGTCACGCTGGCGCTGCTGGGCGGCGTCGCCGAAGCGGGACCGGGAAGCGTGGCCAGCGGGACGGCGCGCGCGCTGCCGCACCTGCGCCGCGCGGTGGCGCTGCAGCCTGACTGGAACGTCGCCCACAGTAACTTGTTGTTGTGCCTGAACTACGCCGACGATCTGTCACCGGTCGAGGTCGCGGCAGAGCACCTGGCGTTCGGGCGCAGGCACGCCATCGACGCGGACGCGGACGCCCTCGAGTACGGGGACGCGGGCGATGCCGACCCCGAGCGGGCGCTGCGCGTCGGCTTCGTCTCGCCCGATCTGAGGCGGCACCCGGTCGCGTCGTTCCTGGAGCCCATCCTGGACGGGCGCGATCCGGACGCGCTATCCGTCACCTGCTACGCCGACGTCGAGCGCCCCGACGAGGTCACCGGCCGCCTGCGCGCGGCCGCGGATCGCTGGCGTGCCATCCACGGCCAACCCGACGCCGACGTGGCGCGCCAGGTGCGCGCCGACCGCATCGACATCTTGATCGATCTCGCGGGTCACACGGCCGGCAACCGCATGTCGCTGTTCGCGGCCCGCGTCGCGCCGGTGCAGATGACCTACCTCGGGTATCCCAACACCACCGGCCTTCACACCGTCGACTGGCGCATCACTGACGCCTGGGCCGATCCGCCCGGCCAGACCGAGGCGTTGCACAGCGAAGAGCTGCTGCGGGTGGCGGGTGGGTTCCTGTGCTTTCGCCCGCACCCCGGCAGTCCCGAGCCGGGGCCGCTGCCGGCGTTGGCGCGCGGGCGGGTCACCTTCGGCAGCTTCAACCAGGCTGCCAAGATCTCGCCGGCGACCATGACTTTGTGGGCGGAGATCCTGCGCCAGGTGCCAGGCGCGCGCCTGTGCATCAAGGGGCCGGGGTTCTCCGATCCGGCGACGCGCGCCGCCTTCGAGCGGAGCCTGGCGCTGTCCCCGCTGGCCGGCCTGCCCGTCGAGCTGTGGGGCCACCTGCCCGACGAGCGCGTTCACCTCGGCGCCTACGGCCAGATCGACATCGCGCTCGACACCTGGCCCTACGCCGGCACCACCACCACCTGCGAGGCGCTGTGGATGGGCGTGCCGGTGGTGACGCTGGCCGGTCGCAGCCACGCGTCGCGCGTCGGCGCCAGCCTGCTGTCGCGTCTGGGGGAACGGTCGCTGATCGCCGACAGCCGCGCGGGCTACGTGGCGGCGGCCGTGGGCCTGGCGACCGATCTGGATCGGCTCGCGACGCTGCGCGCGTCGCTGCGCGGGCTGATGATCGCGTCGGGGATCACCGACGGGCGCGCGTTCGCGGGCGCCTTCGCCGAGGCGCTGCGACGCGCCTGGCGCTTTCACTGTCACCGGATCCGCGCGGCGGCGCGCGCGCTGCCGCCCGCGTCCGCGACCGCGCCGCTGGCGGGTGAGCTGCGGGTTGTCGTGCCCGACCGGCTGGATCAGATCACGCCCTACGTCCTGACCGAGCAGCACGACTGGTTCGAGGACGAGATCAGCTTCGTCCGCGCGGCGCTGTCGCGCGGCGAGCGGGCCGTCGACATCGGCGCCAACCACGGCGTCTACGCGCTCACCATGGGCCGGCGGGTGGGATTCGCGGGCCAGGTCTGGGCCTTCGAGCCGGCGCGCGCGGTCGCCGACAGGCTGCGCGCCAGCGTCGCCATCAATGCGCTGCCCCAGATAGCGGTGATCGACGGCGCGCTCAGCGACCGCGAGGGCCATGGCGCGCTGGCCGGCGGGGATCAGAGCGAGCTTGGCCACCTGGTCGCGCCCGGCGAGCCCGGCGGCGCCGAAGACCGGGCAGGCGACGGCCCGCTCGAGACCGTGGCATTGTTCACCCTCGACGGCTGCCGGCGCCGCCTGGGGTTGGTGGACATCGCCATGGTCAAGATCGACGCCGAGGGCGCCGAGTCGGCGATCATCGAGGGCGGGCGCAGCTTCTTCGCCGAGGAATCACCGCTGGTGATGTTCGAGATCCGGCACGCCGAGACGTTGGATCTCGGCCTGTGCGAGCGCTTCCGGCGCCTGGGCTACCAGACCTTCCGTCTCATCCCGGGCCTCGGCATGCTGGCGCCGTTCACCGACCCGGACACGATCGACGCGATCGATCCCTTCTTGCTGAACCTGTTCGCGTGCAAGCCCGATCGCGCCTCCCGGCTGGAGCAGCGCGGATTGCTCGCGCGCGCGCCGGCGTCCCCCGAGGCCTGCGAACCGGTCTCCGGCGCCGGGTTGGTCTACCTGCGCGCGCAACCGTTCGCCGCCGCGCTTTGGCCGCGATGGACGACTGCGATCGCGGCGGCGACCGATGAGATACGCGCGCTCGACCAGTACGCGCGCGCGCAGGATGTCACCGAGCTGCCGGCGATCCGTCACGCGGCGCTCGCGGTCGCCCTGGCCATCGCGCGCGGCGGCGCGCGGGCGCAGGCGCGAGTCTCGCTGCCCATTTTGCACACCATCGCGCGCATCGCCGGCGAGCTGGGCGCGCGCGCTGTCGCCGCCGACGCGCTGAACCAGATCGTCGGGCGCTGCGCGACGGCGCGCGACGACGACTTCGATCGCCCCTTCCTCGCGGTCAGCCCGCGCTTCGATCAGCTGCCGCCGCGCGAGGGGGACGGCGAGCTCGGGCGCTGGGCGCTGGCCGCCGCGCTGGAGCAACGCGAGCGCCTGCGCGCCTTTTCGTCGTTCTTCACCGCCGGCGATCCGGCGACGCTGGCCGCGCTCGAGAGCATCGCCACCCTCGGCTACGGCAGCCGCGAGATGGCGCGCCGGTTGGAGCTGGTGAGGTTGCGACGGGGGTGAACGGCGCGGTCAAGGCTCGGAAAAAGCCGCCGACGCTGACGCCGACGCCGACGCCGACGGGATCGGACCGGACGATTTTTCCCCGTCGGCGTCGGCGTCGGCGTGGGCGTGATCGGCTCTCTCCGGCGGCAACGCTGCTACGCAGCCTGAGCGACTTCGAGCTCGGCGGCCAGGCGGCGGCGCGCGTGGTGTAGCCGCGACATCACTGTGCCGACCGGGATGCGCGCGATCGCCGCGATCTCCTGATAGGACTCGCCGTCCAGCTCGCGCAGCGACAGCACCTCGCGATGCACCGGCGACAGGCGCGCGATCGCGCCTTGCACGACCGCGCCGGCTTCGGCCTGACTGTAGAGCTGCTCGGGCGTCTCGTCGTTGACGGCCGACACGGCCTCGGCGCGCGTTTCACCTTCCTCGGTCTCGGCCACGCGGTCGCGCCTCAGCTCGGGGCGGCGCAGGCGGTCGAGGCTGGTGTTGACCACGATGCGGTGCAGCCAGGTGGTGAACGCCGACCGCCCCTCGAAGCGCGTGAGATTCCGGCACACTTTGATGAGTGACTCTTGCACCACATCCTCGGCGTCGTCGCGGTCGTGCATGATCCGCAGCGCCACGGCCAGCAGGCGGGGGCGCACGCTGGCCAGCAACCGGTTGAGCGCCTCCTGGTCACCGGCGCGCGCCTGGTCGATGAGCGCCTGCCCCGTCCCGGGCTCCGAACAACCTGGCCCGTCCCCGTACGAATCCGCCTCGCTGGTCTGAGGCAGTTTTGCATCGAGCCCCCTGGCGACGTCGATTCGGTCTAGGTTTTTCATGGCTGATCGTGGTGATGTGCAAGGTCAGGACCGAAGCGCGGTGCATTGGCTCACTCCTACATCCTGCTACTATCAGCGGGGCGTCGTATGAGTGAGCTCCAGCGCATCCGGGCCGTGCTGTTCGCCATGCGGCGCCGCGCGTTGCTGCGCGCCACCTTGCAGACGGCCGGCTTCGGCCTGGCGGCGATGCTGCTGGTTCTGGTCGGGCTGGCGGCGTCTGCGGCTGCGGTCGGGCCAGCGGGCTTCTGGCCGCTGCTCAGCGTGCTGGTGCTGTCCGCGCTGGGCGCCGGCGCGCTGGCCTACGGAGTACTGCGACCCGCGCGCGGACTGCGCGGCGATCGCGCGGCGGCCCGGTTGGTCGCGCGCCTGCACCCGGTGATCGCCAGCGACCTGGTGTCGGCGGTCGAGCTGGGCGCACCCGAGCAGATCCCGCACTCGCCCGACGCCGGCGGCGTCGTGGTCTCGCCGGCGCTGGTGCGCGCGCTGCAGAGCTCGGTGGCGGGGGTGGTCGAGCCGCTCGACAGGCGCCGCCTGATCCCGCTGCAGCCGGCGGCGCTGGCGCTGGGCGTGCTGCTGATGGCGGTGGCTGCCACCGCCGTGGCGCTGCGCGTGCAGCCCGACCTGGTGCGCGGGCTCCGGACGCTGGCGCACCGGCCGACCCGCTTCGAGGGCGCGGCCATCTCGGCGGCGCCGCTGATCGGCGACCTGCGCATCTCGTACGAGTTCCCTGCGTACACCGGTCTGGCCGCCCGGGTGGTCGACGGGTCGACCGGCGACATCATCGCGGTCAAGGGCACCAGGGTGAAGCTGGAGGCGCGTCCCCTGCGCCGTGCGCGCAAGGCGCTGCTCTTGCTGGGCGAGGAGGGCGAAAAGGGCGAGCTGCCGACCAGGCTGTCCGACGGCGTCCTGTCGACCGAGCTGACCTTGAGCGAGAGCGGGACCTACCGTTTCTGGCTGGCGCCCATCCTGGGCCGGCCGGTGCGCGAGCTGCTCAGCCATCGCCTGACCGCCGAGGCGGATAGCCCGCCGCGCGTCGAGATCCTGGGCCCCGCAGACCGGCTGGAGCTGCCGACGCCGCGCCCGATCGAGATCGGCTACGCCGCCGACGACGACTACGGCCTGGGCGCCGTCGATCTGGTGTACCGCATCGGCGACCAGCCCGAGCAGCGCCAGCTGCTGCGCGACGCGCGCGGCGCCCGCGCCGCGCAGGGCAGGCTGGTGTGGGATCCGGCATCGGCGGGCCCGCTGCTGGCGGGCGAGCGCATCGCTTATCACATCGAGGCCAAGGACCGCGACGAGGTCTCGGGCGCCAAGTCCGGATCGTCGCGCACGCTCTACGTCGTCATCCAGAACCCGCACGAGAGCATCGAGGACCGGCTCGACCGGCAGCGGGAGCTGCTCGACAAGCTGGTCGCCGACCTGGCCAACCGCCTGGAGCAGGCCCCGGGTACCCGCGAGGCCGTCCCGGCGGGCGCCGAGGCCCAGGCGCGGCTGGCGACCATCGGCATCCTGCACGACACCGAGGAGTCGCACCTGGCGCTGCTCGGCCGCCTGCTGGACGACGCCCGGCGCGAAGGGACCCTGACCAAGGCGCTGCGCAGCACCCTGGCCGGGATCGCCGACCGGCTGGAGCACGTGCTACGCAGCGAGGCGGCGGCGCTCGGCCCCAACCGCGGCAAACCGAGCGCGGGCGCGGCGCCGGCGGCGCTGGCCAAGGTCGCGGCGCTGGCGGACAAGCACACCGGCGAGCTGGAGAAGGATGTGCTGCTGCTCGACGATCTGATCGGGCGCCAGAGGTTGGAGGACCTGGCGCGCCTCGGGCACGAGCTGACCGACGCGCACCAGCGGCTGCAAGACCTGCTGCAGCGCTACAAGGCCACCAAGGACCAGGCGCTGCGCCGACAGCTGGAGCGCGAGGCGCGCGACCTGCGCGCGCGCATCGCCGACCTGGCGCAGAAGATCGCCGCGCTCAAGGCGCGCAACGACGTGCCGGAGGAGTGGCGCAACATGCCCGACATGAAGGCGGTCGCCGAGCAGGCGCGCAAGCTGGACGACCTCCTGGAGAAGGGGGACGAGGCCGGCCTGTCGAAGGCGTTGGCCGAGCTCGGGCAGAACCTCAAGAGCCTGCGTCAGATGCTGGACCAGAACCTGGAAGGCTTCGGCAGCGAGCGTTTTCCGCAGGAGAACCGGGTGGTGGCCGAGCTGATGAAGAAGATCGGCGACCTCGAGGGCGACGAGCGCGCGCTGCAGAAAGAGACGCAGGCGCTGGCCGGCCGGCAGGAAGCAGAGGTCGAGAAGCGGCTCAAAGGCCAGCTCGAGGAGTTCCTGAAGCGGGAGAACGAGAAGGTCGAACGGCTGCGCGCCCGCCTGTCGGGCGTGGCGACCGGCGATCCGGAGAGCGCGCTGGCCGAGGAGATCGAGCGCGCCCGCGACAGCGCCAAGCAAATGAAGCGCCTGTTCGCCGAGCGTGACCTGGCCGAGGCCAAGGGCGAGGCCGAGCGGGCGGCGTCGAGCCTTGACCGCGCCTCCGATCACATGGGCGATGGCGCCGAGGAGAGCAATCGCCGGCGACGCAGCCGCGCGCGCCCGGCCGACATCGAAGCGGTGGGTGAGGCGCGCGGTATCGCGCAGGAGATCGCCGAGGACCTCGACAAGCTGTTGCCGCGGGCCAGTGAGATGATGACGCCCGAGGACCGCGAGCAGGCGCGCGCCCAGGCCGAGCGGCAGAGCGCCATCGGCCAGCGCACCGACGAGACCGCCGCCGAGGCGGCGCGCCGGCTGGGCAAGATGCCGGGCCTGGAGAAGGCCGAGTCCGACCTCAAGGGCGCGAGCGCGCGCATGCGCCAGGCGTCCGAGATGCTGAAGAAGGGCGATGGCAAGCCAGCCGCGGGCGCCGAGCGCGACGCCGCCGAGCGCCTGGCCAAGCTGCGGGATTCGATGCAGGAACGTTCGATGGGCACCGGCAAGCAGCACCACGACCCGGTGCGCATCCCAGGCGCCGACGAGTCCAACGCGCCGCGGGCGTGGCGCCAGGAGCTGCTCGACGCGATGAAAGAAAAGGCGCCGGAGCGCTTCCGCGACGAGGTGAGGCGCTACTACGAGGAGCTGGTGCGGTGATGCGCACCCCCACGCACGAAAGTGGCGCCGTTGCCTCCCCTCCGGTCCCCTCCCCGGTACTCGGGGGAGGGATAGGGAGGGGGCAGGCCTTGCGAGTGTCGGGGCACGCGCGAGCCGTGGCGCTCCGCAAGGTCTGCCCCCTCCCTGGCCCTCCCCCGCGGCGGACCGCGGGAGAGGGGATGCCGCTCGACGCCGGTCTGGCGCACTTTCATAGCAGCGCGTTGCCTCTCGCAAGGTCTGCCCCCTCCCTGGCCCTCCCCCGCGGCGGACCGCGGGAGAGGGGACCGGAGAAGGGGAGCGCGGCGGTCGCGTGGGTGCTTGCTCTCGCTCTCGCTCTCCCCGCCTCCGCCGCCTCCGCCGCGCCCCCGCAGCCGCCCCAGGCCACCTCCGGCAACGCCAACATCGTCGAGAAGCTGTTCGACGAATGGCGCTTCCGCGACGGCACGGTGGCGCTCCAGGAGCTGGTGCGCTCCGCGCCGCAGGCGCCGCAGACCCTGGTGATGGAGGGCTACGCGGCCTTCCTCAAGGGCGACTACGACGCGTCGGTGAAGAAGCTGGCGGCGGCGATCGACGAGGCCGGCGCCGAGTCGACGGCGGCCGCGGCGGCCAAGGAGCTGCAGGGCCTGGCCGGCGAGGCGCGCGACGCCATCAAGGATCATCTGGAAGAGCGCTCGGCGCATTTCCTGATGCGCTACCCCGCCGAGGACGCGGTGCTGGTCCCTTACGCTCTGGAGGCGCTGGAGTCGGCGTACGCGGCGCTGCACGACGACCTGGGCTTCGAGGCCGAGATGCCGATCCGCATCGAGATCTACCGCAACCCCTCGGACCTGGCCGCGGTGTCGTCGCTGTCGCCGGCCGAGGTGGCGCGCACGGGAACGATCGCTCTGTGCAAGTGGGCCCGGCTGATGGTGACCACCCCGCGCGCGCTGGCCTACGGCTATCCCTGGCTCGACAGCATGAACCACGAGCTGGTCCACTACGCGGTCTCGGCGCTGACCGGGGACCGCGCGCCGGTCTGGCTGCAGGAGGGCCTGGCCAAGTTCCTCGAGCGGCGCTGGCGCGAGCCGGCGGGCGGGCGTCTGGCGCCGTCGATGGAGCACCTGCTGGCCCGGGCCCTGCGCGGCGGAAAGCTGATCAGCTTCGATGCCATGCACCCGTCGATGGCCAAGCTGCCCTCGGCCGAGGACGCGACGCTGGCGTTCGCCGAGGTGGCCAACGCGGTCGCCTATCTGCACTCCCTGGGCGGCATGCCGGCCCTGCGCACGGCGATCAAGAAGGTCAACGCCGGCGCCGACGCGCGCGGCGCGGTCGCCGACACCGCGGGTGGCAGCTGGTCCGAGTTCGAGCGCGGCTGGCGCGCATTCATGAACGGGCAGCACTACAAGATGGCGGCCGCCATCGACATCCCCACCACCCACATTCGCAAGGCGGGCGCCATCGCGTCGCGCCGCAAACCGACCGAGGACGAGGCGCTGTCGTCTTCACAGAAGCAGACCGCGGCGTTCCGCTATTTGCGCCTTGGCAACATGATGCTGCAAAACAACCGGCTGCGCGCCGCCGCGATCGAGTACGAGAAGGGAGCCAGGTCGGGCGGCGTCGCCGGCACGGGCGGCGGAGCTGGCGGGCGCGGGAGCGCGCGCGGCAACGACCCTGCCGTGCACTGGATCTTCCCGGTCAAGCTGGGACGCATCTACCTGGCGCTGGGTGAGCCCGACCGAGCCCTGAAGGCGCTGGCCGGCGCCATCGCGCTGTACCCGGACCTGCCCTGGCCGCATCTGATCAGCGGCCAGGCGCTGCTGGCCAAGGGTGACCCGGCCGCCGCGGTGGTGGCGCTGCGCACCTCGCTGGCGACCAACCCCTTTGACCCGGCGGTGCACTGCTCGCTGGCGGACGCCTACGGAAAGGTGCCGGCGGCGGGCCCGCCCGGCTCGCGCGAGCGCGAGCAGCGGTTCTGTCGCGAGCTCGCCGAGTAGCCAGTCAAGCTCAGGGAATCTCGAAGGGCTCGCCGGTCACCTCCAGGCGGCCGATCACGCCCTCGGCGGCGCTGGCGTAGAGGCCGGCGCGCCCGGGCTGGCCGCCGCCCACCGCGACGGTGAACGCGCCGGGCTCGACGCGGCGGCGCCCGGCAGCGTCGACGAAGGACAGCGCGCGCGCGTCGAGCGCGAATTCGACGCGGCGGCGCTCGCCCGGCGCCAGCGCCACCCGGCGGAAGCCGGCCAGCGCGCGGATGGCG
>DASRQZ010000155.1:0-32809 GCA_035696125.1 Polyangia bacterium | reverse complement strand
TCGCCGCGTCGCCACGCGCGTCTACAACGGCATGCTGCGCGTGGTCTGCCACTACGGCGGCACCGACACGCACGGGCTCAAGGGCTTCCGCCGCGAAGCGCTGGTCGAGACCGCGCGTCGCTGCGTGCTGGACCGCGACGTGTTCGCGAGCGAGTTCGTGATCCGCGCCCACCGCGAGCACAAGAAGGTCGTCGAGATCCCCTTCGCCGTTCGCGAGAAACGCCCGCCCTCGATCAACCTGGTCAAGCGCGTCCCCCACGTCATCAAAAGCGTCGCCAAGCTGGCCATCTCGGTACGCAAGAACCGCGACTGAGGGGCTTTTCAGCGCCTTGCAGGAGGCAACGCCCGTTCGAGGCCCTACACCCCCAGCCACCCGCGCCGGATCGCCAGCGCTTCCCGGCCGGCGTTCGGGTCGGGCTTGACCACCAGCTTGCGTTCCGGGTTCTCGACCAGGGTCAGCGTCGCCGACTCCAGCTGTTCGCGACGGAAGTAGGTGATGGTGCAGCGGTCGCCGGGATCCCGATCGGCGATGCGCTTGCCGAAGCTGGCCGCGGTGACGCGATGGCCGTCGACGGCGACGATCTCGTCGGAGAAGGTGATGCCGGCGCGCCAGGCCGGCGAGTCCGGCACCACGTTGCGCACCGCCAGCCGGTCGGGGTGCAGCGCGATGCCGGTCCAGGCGCGCAGCCGCCGCTCGCGCACGCGGTCGCGCTCGCCCGCGGGCTTGTCGGCCTCGAGCGCCCACTCGCTGCGTTCGCCGATCAGCAGGCCGGCGCCACGCAGCAGCGCCGGGAGGGGCAGCTCGTCGGTGCCGTGGATGTAGCGCCGGAAGAAGGCGTCCATCGGCGCGCGCGCGACCTGGGCGGCGGCGTTGCGCACGTCGCGCTCGGTGATCGGGCGGTCGTGGCGGCCGAAGGCGTTCCACAGGCGCGCGAACAGCTCGGGCAGCCCGCGCCGGCCCCGCGACTTGCCGCGCAAGGTGAGGTCGAGCGCCATGCCCGCCCATAGCCCTTTCTCGTAGTAGCTCACCGTGCGGTTGACGTGGTTCTCGGCCGGCTTGTAGAGCTTGATCCACGCCTCGAACGACAGCTCGTCGAGCGGTGTCTCGTTGCGTCCCGGCCTCCCCGCGTACCTGGGCCAGTCCTCGGCGATGAAGCGCCAGAAGCGCGTCTCGTCGATCACGCCGGCGCGCAGGATGATCAGGTTGGCCAGGTAGTCGGTGAACCCCTCGTGAAACCAGAGCATCCGGGTGTAGTTCTCGCGCGTGTAGTCGAACGGCCCCAGCACGGTGTCGCGGATGCGCTTGACGTTCCAGGCGTGGAAGAACTCGTGAGCCGCCAGATCGGCGAAGCGCTGGTAGCCGCCGTCGTCCTCGAACGACAGGCCGGCGATGTCCATGGTCACCGACGCGCGGTGCTCGAGGCCGCCCGAGCCGACGGGCAGCGCGTGAATGATGAACAGGTAGCGGCGGAAGGGAAAGCCGCCGCCGAACATGCGCGCGGTGGCGATCACCACCCGGCGCAAGATCTGGCGCAGGCGCGCGGCGTCGGCGTTGTGGCGACCGTAAAGCGCGACGTCGAAGCGCGTGCCGCCCACGGTGAAGCTCGAGCGCGCGTGGTCGCCGACCTCGAACGGTGAGTCGACCAGCTCGTCGAAGCTGGTGGCGCGAAAGCGGTCGGTCGTCCCCGCCACCGCGGCCAGCGCGGTGTCGATGCGCCAGCGCGAGCGCGCGGGTCGCTGCACCGCCACCTCGCACGGGCGCGCGAGCTCGCCCTCGACGAAGAAGAACAGGCTGGTCCCGTTCCAGTAGGCGTGGCTGCCGTCCAGGAACGAGGTGCGCACGCTGGGCTCGAAGGCGAAGACCCGGTAGCGCACCCGGAAGGCCCGGCCGCCGCTGGATACCCGCCAGCGCTGCTTGTCGAGCCGTTCGTGGGGCAGCGGCTGGCCGCGCTCGTCCGTGATGGCCAATCCATACACGTGCCGGACGAAGTCCCGGATGAGGTAGCTGCCGGGCGCCCAGGCCGGGAAGACCAGCTCGGCCGTGGCCCGCTCCGGCAGAGCCGGCACCTGCATCTCGAGCTCGAATTCGTGACTTCCGGGCTCCGGCATCGCGACGCGGTAGCGGATTGGGGCCGCGGACCGATCGCCGACGCCGACCTTCGAGTCAGGCATTTTCGACGCTGGGGGCGCGGCGGAAGCGCGGGGGGCGGGCGCTCAGTAGAACCTCACGTCGGTGATGTTGATGTTGGCGATGCAGGCCTGGGCGCCGCCGTCGCCGACCGGCGGGATCGTGAACTGCCATTGCACACCGGTGAGGTGGCCGTTGTCGACCCTTGTCTCCGGGACGCCACCAACCAGCATTGGGTCGTCGAAGGCCACCTTGACGGTCTGGGCCGTCGAGGTGATCCCCGTCAGGTTCAGCTGTGGCGAATAGGCCGGGCAGGTTGCACCCGCATCGAAGCGGTACGAGCCCTTGGGATCGGTACTGGTCGTGCCGTCGTTGCAGACGTCCTCGGTGAAGTTGGTCGAGAACTGCATGGTGCATCCCATGATCGTGCCCTTGATCGAGAAGCTCACGCCCTTGAACGCGCAGGCATTGACGCAGTTATTGAAGAAGAGCACGAACCCGGCGTATTGCGTCGTGTTGCCGGTGCCAACGGCTTCCAAGAGGTCAACCGAGCCCGGGTTCACCATGTACGTCGGCGACGCCAGGCCGCCGTAGGTCGTGAGCCCACCCGCGATCGCGAGGCCGCCGCCGTCGGTGCTGGTGAAGTCGGCGATCAGACCGTTCGCCGGGGCCTGGTCCGTGTTCATCGACGTGCACCCCGAGGTTACGTTCTTGCCACAGGTCGACCCCGCCGAGCCGCCGGAACCACCAGTGCCGCCGCCGTCCGTCGGCGTCGTCGAGCTTTTGCTGCCGCAGCCAACTGTGGCGGCCGCAAACGTAAGGAGAAAAACAGAACAAACTCGCATCATGGATGCCAGGGCCGACCAGCGGGTGAGCATTCTGAAGTTGGGACCACTGGTTTCCATGAGGCTGACTTATCGCGGAACAGCACTCCTTGCAATGAAGTGCCGTACGTTTCGAGGACTGCGCCAAGTCGTGAATTGTGGTATGCGTGCCGACGGCCCTCCAGTCCCCCCCGCTGGGGCAGATGCCGCCGCTCTCTCTTTAGCCTGGGAAGTCTTCCCTGAAGGAGTCGACCATGAACGAACGTAGGTCTCACTTGCCGTCGCTGGCGGCGGCTCTTCTCCCCGTACTGATCCTGTTGGCCGGATGCGCAAAGGGATCGACCAAGACGACCGACCCCATGTGCACCGCCAGTCAAGAGTCGTGCGGTGACAGCTGCGTCAACGTCAGTACCGACAACCAGAACTGCGGTGTGTGCGGCAAGGTTTGCGGCACCGGCACCACCTGTCAGAACGGTTCGTGTTCGTGTTCGTCGGGCCTCGTCTCGTGTGGCGGCGGGTGCGTCGCCTCGGACACGACCCACTGTGGAACGAGCTGCACTATGTGCACGCCCGGCCAGGTGTGCGCGAACGGGTCGTGCAGCGCGACGTGTCCGTCGGGCACGACCAAGTGCAACGACAACGCGTGTAGCGGACAGACAGATTCCGCTCACTGCGGGAACAGCTGCGCCCTGTGCACGGGCGGAACGACCTGCGTCGCCGGCTCGTGCGCCTGCGCGACGGCGGGTCAGATGGCTTGCAACGGAGCGTGCGTCGACGTTCGCACCAGCACCGCGCACTGCGGCTCGTGCACCAACGTGTGCGGCTCGGGGCAGACTTGCACCAACGGATCGTGCGTCGGTGGTGGTGGCGGCGTCGGCGGGCAGACTGGAACCGCGGGAACCACCGGCGGTCAGGCTGGCACCACCGGTGGCGGCGGCAGCACGCGCCCCGCGGGTTGCGCGGCGGGTCCCGACACGATCTCCGATTTCGAGGAAGGCACCACCGGGATCACCATCCCCCAGGCCGGCCGCCAGGGCTGGTGGTACACGTTCAGCGATCCCGCCGCCGGCCAGCAGACGCCCGCGAGGAACGCGGCCGGTCCGGTGATGACCGCCATGGCGGACGGAACGGACCCGAACGCCGGTACTTGCGGCATGAACAGGTGGGCGATGCACTCGACGTCGTCGGGTCACATCAACTACGTCGGCTTCGGTACGTCGCTCGCGCAGGTGCTGCCTGCACCGCCCGCGACGGCAATGACGACTAAGACCAAGAATCCTTACGACGCGACCACGTCGATGTACGACGGCGTCGTCTTCGACATCAAGTCCGGCTCGGGCACCGCGCCGAATATCTGGTTCGAATTGCTCAACTCAGAGAATCAGCCGCAGCCCGACGGGACGATCAGGACCGCCGACGGAACCGCAGCGGGTGCAGCGCAGTCGCCGAGCAGCAACGCCACCGATGAGTACAACACGCGCGGCAAGCTGCTCACCAACGTCACGACGACCTGGCAGACGGTCTACGTTCCGTTCGGTCTGCTCGCGCCGCGCTATCTGCCCGCGCAGGCGACGACGGGCCCGTGCGCCAACGGAGCCATCTTCTGCGAGGCTCCGGGTTTCAACCCCAAGTCGATGTTGGGGTTGCAGTTCTCGGTCTATGACCAGTTCCCCAAGGCCGGCACCACCGCGGGAACCTATGATCTGTGGGTCGACAACGTCGCCTTCTACAAGGGCACGAACGGCATCGCAACGTTCATGCCGTCGGCTGGAACGACGAAGATGTTCCCGCAAGACAGCGCCATGGTCGGGGCTTGTCCGAAGCCGGCCGGCGCGGCAGGGAAGTTCCTCGTCGACATGTACCTGCGGTGGAAGAACACCTTCGTGACGAACAACCCGACCCGCGTGGTTCGTCCGGAGAACGGGAACGACACCGTTTCCGAGGGCATCGGCTACGGCATGCTGATTGCGGTCTACATGGGTGACAGGACCCTCTTCGATGGCCTCTATTCCTACTGGACCAGCCATTCGGCCGGCGGCAGCGCCAGCACGTTGATGACCTGGTGCATTCCGGCTGGTGGCGGATCGTGCCCTGCCACCGGCGGTACTGCCACGGACGCCGACGAGGACGTCGCGTTCGCGCTGATCCAGGCCGGCAAGCAGTGGGGTAGCGCCACCTACACTACGGCGGCGACCGCGATGGTCAAGCAGATCTATGCTGTCGACATTGACGCGGCGACGGGGATACCGAAGGGCGGGAGCAACTACAGCTCGCCCAATCCGACCAATCCGTCGTATTTCACGCCTGCATACTATCGGGTATTCGCTGGCATCGACACGGCGAACCCCTGGAACAACGTCGTCACCGCCTCCTACACCGCGCTCAAGGCCAATGCCGCGACCTTCGGTGGCGGACTCGTTTCGGCTTGGTGCTCCAACGGCTGCGGACAGCTCGCCGCCAATTCAGGGTCAGCTCAGCCTGCCGACGATATGAAGTATCAGTACGATGCGCACCGCGTTCCGTGGCGTTTCGGGTTGGACGCTTGCTGGAACAGCACGAGCGCCAACGCGGCGGATGCCAGGACCTTCCTCGGTGCCAATACCGCGTTCTTCGCGCGGCAGGCGACGAATGGCGTTGGACGTGTCTTCAGCATCTATCAGAGCGCCGGAGCGACTCCGCTGGTCAGCACGAGCAGCCAGCCCCCAGCTACGCCGAACTCGATGTCGGTCGTGGGGACCGCGGCAGTCGGGGCAATGGCGACCGCATCCACCAACGCGACCGCCAAGGCGTTCCTCGATCGGGCCTATCGCTTCATTCTCGACGCGAGCTACACCTCCGATCCCGCATCGGCGACCACGGGTTATACCTACTTCAATGCGACGGTCGGGCTCATCACCGCTCTGACGATGAGCGGTAACTTCAACAACTTCTGAGCAACGTCGCATATGCACCGGTCGGCCGAAGGCGGCCGACCGGTGTCGTCGAGAGTGTGGCTGGGTGAGCAGCGCCACCATCGGTGGGGGGGGCCGGATACATCACCGCCCTGACGATGAGCGGCAACTTCAATAGCTTCTGATCCAGTCGCCAGATCCTCGCGGGTCGAGCATCGGTCGGTGAAGGTGGCCGACCGATGAGGACATCTCGGGACTGTCAGCACACCCCGCTCCGACGATCGTCTTCGCCAATGACGGTCCGCGCGAGGAGGGCCGGCCGACGCTCTGGCATCTCATCTGGATCGACAACCGGTACGGAACAAAGCCGATCCCCGCCGAAAGAGAAGACCTATCGGTTCGGGATGAAATAGCCCGGCGCTGTTCTCGCCCCGAGAGTCAACCGAACGGCACGCTCACAAGGCCGGGGGCCGGGGGTCGACTCCCCCCGCGCCCGTCAGTACGAGAACCGGGTGATGAAGATTCCGGGGAGGTTGCCCTGGATGTCGATTCCGGAACCAGGGTTGAAGTCGGCGGATCCGCTGACCGTGCCGAGTACATAGAGGCTGTTGCCACCCGCGGCGATGGCTTGTGCTTGGCCCGAGCCGATGAAAGATGCGGGGATGGATCCGTCGGCATCGGAGAACATGCTCAAGGTATAGGTCGACGACTGGGACAGGACCGCAATGGCGGCGCCGTCTGGGGCAACAGCGATGAAGGGGAAGTTGTTAGCCGTCAGCGGTGCTTTCCAGGTAACAGTTCCGCTGGTAGTGGCGAGCTTGAACAGGGTCATCGTCTCGGTTTGGCCGAGGATTTCTTTGCTGCCCAGGCTGACCGCACCGTTGCCGAGAGCGCCGGCGAAAGCCAAGACGATCAGATCGCCGGTACCCGTGACGGCCAGCTTCCAGAGACCTGCGGGTCGAGCGGTGCTGTTGGTTGTCAGCCAGGGACCGAAGGACGAGCCATTGTCCCTGGTCCCGATGATGAACGACTGCGCAGAGGACAAATTCGTCGTGGTCGGGCTCCAGGGATTCAAGGCAGTTGGGCCGTTGGGGCCCAGGCCGCCCGCGAACCACATCGTGGTCTTGTCCGATCCGAGCGCCGCCACGTTGCCGAAGTAGGTGCCGACTTCAACCGCCGTGCTGGCGTTGTCGACAACTACGGAAAGCAGGCCCCTGCCCGGGCCGGTGCTGCTGAGGGTGATGTAGTCATTGCGAGGTGCACGAGCGAAGACTTGACTGACGTTGAAGCCGCTCGGGTAGGTAGCAGCCCACTTGCGCTGCAGGAAATTCGCGCTGTCGAGTCGGGCCAATATTCTGACACTGGTGTTCCCGTTCGGTCCGGTGACGGTCTCGAACCCCCCCAACATCACGTCGTCAGTGGAGGTGAGCGCGAAATCGGAGAATTGGGCTGACGTAGCGCCCTGAGGAAACCCAAACGTAAAATCTGTTCCCAGCTTGAGGACGTTTGCCGAAGTGTACCGTCCCATGAGCAGGGTCGAGAACGAGGTCGAGATTTGGGTGGGCGGTTCGGAAGGGTTGGAGAACGTCAATGCAGCCGGATTCGAGAGTGCGGAAAGTTGCATCTTCACGAAGATGTCGCCAGTGCTGCCGACGACCGCGCTGTCAACTCCCCGGATCGCGTCGAGTGGCGTGACTGGCAACACCCGCGTCCAGGCGTACGTGGGGGTGCACTTTCCGGCGTGGCAATACTGGTAGCTCTCGCAGGCGATCCTGCAACCGCCGCAGTTTTGCTTGTCGACGGTGGTGTCGACGCAGACGTTGTTGCAGACCGTTTGATTGCCGCCGCAGGTCGTGGCGCAGGCGGTGGCGCTGGCGCAGGCGAAGGGGGCGCATGAGCGGGTGGTGACGCCGGGGCAGGTGTCGGCGCCGCCGCAGGTGGCGGCCAGGGTCAGGGTGCCGGCCGAGCACACTTGGGACCGGCAGGAGGTCGTCGCGGGCGGCAGGACACACGTGGGTGACGAACCGTTGCAGGTGCTGGCGCACATGTCGCTTCCTGTGCATGGGGCGTGTCCCGTGCGCGGCGTGCCGGTCACCAGGCCGCAGGTCCCCGTCGTGCTGCAGGCCTCGCACGAGCGGTTGCAGGCGGCGTTGCAGCACACGCCGTCGGCGCAGAAGCCGCTCGCGCACTGGTTGCCCATGGTGCAGGACTGGCCCAGCTTGGCCAGGCAGGCGCTGGTGGCGCTGCAGGTCCTGGTGGCGGTGGGGCTACACTCGGGGTCGTCGGCGCTGGCCACCGGGGTGCAGGTGCCCAGCGACGCGGGCAGGGCGCAGCTCTGGCAGGCCTGGGTGCAGGCGCTGTTGCAGCACCGGCCGTCGACGCACTGGCCCGTCACGCAGGCGGTGCCGCCCGCGGTGCAGGACTGGCCCTGCTTCAGGGTGCAGGCGCCTGTGGCGTTGCAGATCGAGCCGCCGGTGCAGGTGTTGTCCTCGGCGCTGGTGACCGTCGAGCACGTGCCCAAGCTGCCGATCAGGTCGCAGCGCTTGCAGCTGTCGGTGCACGCGGTGTTGCAGCACATGCCGTCGACGCACTGGCCGCTGGCGCACTGGGCGCCGCCGGTGCAGGCCTGACCCAGCTTCGCCAGGCAGGTCCCCGCGGCGCTGCAGGTCTTGCTGGTGGTAGGGCTGCACTCCGCGTCGTCGCCGCTGGTCACCGGCATGCAGGTCCCGGTCACGCAGGTCTGGCAGGGCTGGTTGCAGGCGGTGTTGCAGCAGCGCTGGTCGACGCACAGGCCCGACGAGCACTGGGTGCCCGTGGTGCACTGCTGCCCGGACTTGCTCACGCAGGCGCCCTGGCCGTTGCAGGTCATGGAGCCGGTACAGGAGTCGGCGTCGTCGCCGTTGGTGACCGGGGTGCAGGTGCCGGTGGTGCACGACTGGCAGGCGCCGGCGCAGGCGGTGTTGCAGCACACCCGGTCGACACAGCTCCCCGAGGCGCATTCGGTCCCCGCGGCGCAGGTCTGGCCCACCCGCTTGAGGCAGCTCCCGCTGACGTTGCAGGTGTTGGTGCCCGAGCAAGTGCCGGGGTCGTCTGCGTTGCTGACGGTGGTGCAGGTCCCCGGCATCGCTACCGAGGCGCAGGTCTGGCAGCTGGCCGCGCAGGTGCTGTTGCAGCAGACTCCATCGGTGCACAGCCCCGTGGTGCACTCCTCGCCCAGCACGCACGGCGCCCCCGCGGCCTTGGCCGCCACGCAGGCCTGGTTGGCGCAGTAGAACCCAGGCATGCAGTCGGCGCTGCCCGCGCACATGGTCAGGCACAGCGCAGTCCCCGCCTGGCAGCGCAGGTGACCTGCGCAGGTCGAGGTCGCGATGGCGGGGCAGGTCCCAGTGCCGCTGCACCTGGCCGACGCGGTCAGGGTCGCCACGGCGCAGCTGGCCGCGCGGCATTCCAGCGTCGCGATGGGATAGGTGCAGTCTGCCGCGCCGTTGCAGCTGCCGCCGCAGGTCCCGGTCCCGGTGCAGGCGGCGCGGCCGCCCACCGGCTGGCCGGATTTGACGTTGCTGCAGGTACCGACCGACGTGGACAGGTTGCAGGCCTGGCACTGGCCGGCGCAGCGCGCGCTGCAACAGACCGAATCGACGCAGAATCCGGTCTGGCACTGGTCGTCGGAGGCGCAGGCGGCGCCGTTGCCCAGCTTGCCGCAGCTGCCAGCCAGGCAGGACTGGCCGTCGCAGTCGGCGGCGAGGCTGCAGGAGCGGGCGCACTGGGTGTCGCCGCTCTTGCAGCGGAAGGGGGCGCAGGTCAGCGGCGTCCCGGCCTTGCAGGTCCCCATGCCGTCGCAGCGCGACTCGGTCAGGTTGTTGGCAGTCGGATCACAGGTCGCGGGCTTGCAAATCGCGCCGTCGGGATACAGCTGGCAGCTGCCCTTGCCGTCGCACATCCCGTTCTGCTTACAGGTCGCGACCGCCTCCGGCGCGCAGGGGGCGCGCTTGGTGGGGGCGGGTTGGCCGGCGGCGACCGCCACGCACTGGCCCGGCGTGGCCGGGCTGTCGCACTGCTGGCAGCTGCCGGTGCAGGCTTCGTTGCAGCACACGCCGTCGACGCAGTGGCTGGAGCCGCATTCGCTGTCGCCCCGGCAGGCGGTGCCGAGCGCGCTGGTCCCCGCGTCGGTTGCGCCCGCGTCGGTACGGACATCGTCACCTGGGGCCACGTCGCGGCGGGTATCGCCGCCGTCGCCGGGAGAAACCGTGGGAGCGTCGGCGGGGGCGTCGGGGGAGCCGGCATCCGCGGTGCCCACGCTGCCGGGATCGACGCAGCGTCCGTGCTGGCAAGTGAGGGCCGCGCTGCAGCTGACGCCGAGGCAGGCCTTTTCCAGCGACAGGATGATGGTCTTTTGCCGGTGAGCCTCGAAGGAGACCACGGCCTTTTGAATTACCACCGGGTCGGAGCTGCCGGTCTTCAAGCCCCGGGCCTCGATCTCGATGGCGAAGGTCTTGTCGGAGTTGTCCGGGAACAACGACCAGGTGACGTTGTACGGATCCCCGAAGTCCGCTGTCTTGCCCGACATCGGGGCGCCCGTGGTGACCGCCGCCGACAGCGCCGAACGCGCGCTCATGCGCACGGAGCTCAAACTCAGCTCGCGGTCGCTCATGACCTTGACCACGATCCAGGTGTCGCTGCTCTCGGTGCAGGACAGGGCCCCGCCCGCCAGAATCAGCAGTGACGCCAGGCGAACCAACAAGATTGCGCGACCCATCGGAGCTGCCTCCCGTCTGACCTCGACCCGTGTCAGTGATGTCATTTGGAAATTCCGTCGCAGGTCCCGCTCGGACAGGTGCTCTTGGGATGGGTCATCAGGTATCCGGTGGCCCCGCCGGCGATGACCACGCCGCCCACCAACGTCCAGAACCACCAGCGGGAGAAGATCGACCGCGACTCGGTCGGGACTGGCTCGGTCGTCGGTTCGGCACGCAGCCGTGCCACGGGACGCGTGCCGGCGTCCTGGGCGCTGCCGACGTCGTGGCCTGGGGTGGTTATCGCTAGTCGTGGCGATTTCTTGGGTAAGTCGAAGCGTTCACGGACCAAGGTTCCGCCCGCGACCTCGATGACTCGTTCCATTTCGCCGTAGCCGGCAGCCCGCACGGCAATGGAAACCGTGCCTGCGCTGACGCGCAACGGTGCTGCCAAGGGCAATATTCCGGCGACGGATCCGCCGACCAACACCTCCGCGCCGTCCGGCTTGCCCCACACGTCCAGGCTGCCCAGGTGCGAGACAACCAAGTCGATGGACTTGCGAATGGTCGCACCGTTCTTCTTGATCCAGGGGTCCTCCCCGTGGCGCAGTGCCGCGTTGAGGTGCACCTCTGCGTCGGTCCACATGCCTAGCGCTTGCTCCGCGAAGCCTACCTGAGCTGCGGTGCGCCCTCCCGGGGCCAACTGATGCGCGCGCTTGAACACCTCGAGCGCCTGCGCATCGCGGCCCTGTCGCCGCAGGTCCAGGCCTTGCTTCACTAGATCGTCGGCTTCGCCGGCTTGCACGCTCTCGACGAGGGCCAGGAAGCAAACCAGAACGGTGGCCAGCCCGATGGAAGCTTTCGCGCTCGCCCGCCGCCGTTCGCCTCCCATGCAGCGCGCAGAATACCCCCCCAAAAGCCTGCGGACATCAAAAAGCATGCGGACGTCTCTCATGCTTAACGCATTCCCGGACAGGTAATCGCAGGGAACGAATCCGAGGCGCACCACAAGGCGGATCAAGTCACGCACCTCGGAGGCCGAGCCGATCGCGATGGCGACGAAATGCAGGTAGTCGTGTTCCGAGCGACGGGCGCAGCCCTCCACGAGGTTCGCCGGAACGGGCACAGCTCCACGCCGGATCTGGCTCTGCAGACCGAATCGATCGGCGACGCGGAGACCCGCTGTTGCTCGATGAGCATCGGGGACGAGGTCGTCTGCCAATGCGAACGCCCATAGGTCGTGCGGATATTGGCTCATGCACAGTTATCGGCCGCCGCGTCGAAAGAGTTTCCCCCCGCGGTCCAGGCTCGACGCCGTAGCCACGAGTGCCTAGAGACGGCTGGCTTCTGCTCTGGACGACCGGGTCTGACCCTTTCAGGTGGCCTACATGACCGGGAGAAGCGCCAGGTCGCCACCGAAGACGCCGCTTGAACGCGCGTTCCCGGGCCTAGCCGGCCGACCGGGGCGTCGGACTACTGGTCTGGCTGGCGGCACCTGATCGCGCGGCCAGCACGGCTCGGACCAGCTTTCGATACGACGCCGCCGCAACGAGAATCAAAGCACCACCGGCCAGCAGTCCGCCCACCCACGCGCCGGCGTCTCCCCCATAGCGAAGGCCGAAGGATGCTCCGATGAGCGCGCCAATGGCGCCCGCTACCAGGCTGCCCAGCACTCCCGCGACGATGGTGGCGTAGGGATTCAGCAAGCTGACCAACAGCGCCACGAAGACAGCGGCTACTAGGGCAAACGCCCAGGCGGCGGACCAATCGAGCCTGATCCAGAAGGCGATCCCGACCGCGATAGACACCAGGCCGTTCAACCAGAAGACGAGCGCAGCTTCGGGTTCCACCCGCCGTCCGGTCAGGGCTCGAGCTATTTCGGCCAGTCCCATCGTCACTCTTCTACTTCATTCTTGTGAAGGCTTCGTTCAACTCGGTAAGCAGGGGCACGAGCGCGTCAAGGGATTCGCCGACAGCGCTGATGATCTTCCCCGCATCGGGGGATTGGTCCAGCTCCTGGGCGATCTGGCGCAGTTCGGCCTCGGTGAAAGGCAACGCGGATCCTTTGGCCTTCATCTCGTCGGCGAGCTTCTTGAAGGCGTGCTCGCCGCCGGTGCAGGACCATCGATGGAGAACGAGTGGATGGTGATCAGCGTGGCGAATACACCGCTGATCCGAAGAATTGCCGGCACCGCCAAGCGACTACCCAGTTCGAGCGCGTCCACGGCGCCGGAAATGCCGCGAATCACCCGGCCCACGAAACGTCAGATCCTACGAAAGTTCCGGCGGGAACTTCGCGGCTGAGCTCCTGACACGACGCAACCAGGACCCACCGCTGATCGTCGTGGCCACCAGCCAATACCGGCTGTCCCGTAGCCTGCGCCGCGAACGCCGGAAGCCGGCCTGCACCGGTGACGCAACCGCGCGCCCCCGCGCGCCGATACCTGCCCCGCACATGCGGACGCGGGCCCAGGCGGTGCGGCGGTGATCCCGTTGGCGATAGAGGCCATCGGAGCGGTCACCGCGGTCGGCGACAACCTGGCGCTGTCGGTGGCGGCGATCTACACCCACGCGCAGCACTTCGAGGTCCTGGACGCCGTGGGCGGCGACGGTCGGCCGATCGTGGGCGCGCCAGCGCCGATCGGCGCGGCGGCGACGGCCGTCGATCGGCTGCACCTGCTGTCTCTCGTCGCTCTCCGCGAGTGCGGCGCCCGGTTCGGGGCGGCCCTCCTGCCGCTGATCGTCTGCGCGCCGGCGCTCGGTGACCTTGGCGGCGACGGCGCCTCGCTGGTGCAGCGGTTGATCGCCGACAGCGGGCTGCCGATCGATGCCGGCGCCAGCCGGGTGCTCGAGGTCGGTCGCGACGGCGTGATGCCGGCGCTGGCGCTGGCGCGCCGCCTGCTGTCGTCACAGGCCTGGCCGGCGTGCTTGTTGCTCGCGGTCGATTCGCTGGTGGTGCCGGCGCGAATCGCGCGCGAGGTCGCGGCGGGGCGGGTTGCGGGCGCGCACAACCCGACCGGGTTCGTACCCGGTGAGGCGGCTGCGGCGCTGTTGCTTTCGGCGCGCGACGTTGCGGTCCGGGTGCCGGTGATCGCCGCCACCGGCAGCGCGGGCGGCGGACCGGCGCTCTTCACAGCGGCTGCGGTCCTGGCGCGGGCCGCGGAGCGAGCCCTGGCCAACGCGCGGCGCTCCCCGGGGTCCCTGGGCGCCGTCTGTCACGACGGTCCGGGCGACTGGACCCAGATCGAGGAGCTGGCGGTGGCCGATGGGCGTTCGCCGCTGGCTGCCGCTCCTGACGCCCAGCGTTTCCTCCCGGCGATCTCGACCGGCGACGTCGGGGCGGCGTCCGGTGTGCTGTCGCTGGCGTTGCTGGCTTTCCTCCTGGCAAAGGGCGTGCTCACCGGTCCCGCGCTGGCTCTGTTCGTCGGTGAGGGAGCGGCGCGCGGCGCGGCGGTGCTGCTACCGCCGGGCTCGAGCGTGAGCGAGACCCGGCGCCGTGCCCGGGACAATCCGCTGCTCAATGACGCCCGCGATCCGGGCCGCGCCGCGGGCCAGTACCGCGCTCCGCGTCCGAGGCGGCAAGTCCGCAAGAGACCGCGCGCGAAATGACGGCAAGCGCACGGCAGCAGATCTCATTGTGTCGGCCGCCCAAACGCCGCTAGTCTCACCGTTTGGTCTCTGCGTCAGCATGACGTCCATCGCGGCATCGTCCTCATCGTCCTCATCGCCCTCATCGTCCGCGCCGCCGCGGGTGGCCTCGATCTCCGTCGATCTGGACCCGGTCGAGTGCTACTACCGCATCCACGCGCTCGACGGCGCGCCGCTGCCCGATGCCGAGGCCCGCTTCGCGGTGCTGCGGCGTTGCTTGCCACGCTTCCGTGATCTGTTCGCGCGCCACGGCTTGCGCGCCACCTTCTTCGTGGTGGCGCGCGACCTCGCCGAGGACAGCCGGGGCCGCGCGCTGCTGGCCGGGCTGGCGCGCGACGGGCACGAGCTGGCCAACCACAGCTACTCGCACCCGTACGATCTGGTGCGCCTGGCCCCCGGCGTGATCGCCGGAGAGATCGACCACGCGCACGACGCCATCGCAGCCTGCGCCGGCACGGCGCCGGTCGGTTTTCGCGCCCCCGGCTACGAGGTCTCCGCCGACGTGATCGACCTCCTGCGCGCGCGCCACTACCGCTACGACTCGTCGGCGTTCCCGTCCGTGCCTTACTACAGCGCCAAGGCCGCGGTCATGGGGCTCATGCGGCTGCGCGGTCGACGGTCGGGTAGCATCCTCGGCAGCCCGCGCATCATGACCGCGCCGCGCGGCCCGTACCGGCCGGCGGCGGGCGCGCCCTACCGCACGGGCGACCTGGACATCCTCGAGCTGCCGATGGCGGTGACGCCAGTCGGGCGCTGGCCGGTGATCGGGACCACTTTGATCTCGGTGCCGGACTGGATCCGGCGGCGGCTGGTGGCCGCGGCGCTGGGCCAGCCGTTCTTCAATCTCGAGCTGCACGGCATCGATCTATGCGACGCGGTCGCCGATCAGATCCCGCCGGCGCTGGTGGCCCGGCAGCCCGACCTGCGGCGCCCCCTGGCCTTCAAGCTGGCGGCGCTGGATGCGACGCTGACCCAGATCGCGGCCGCGGGCGCTCGCTTCCAGCGCCTGGACGAGGTCGCGCTGGCCCAGGCCGCGCGCGTGTGATGGCGGTGGCCGGCGCGCCGGTGTCAGCGGCCAGCGCGCAGGATGGCGACGCGGGCCAGCTCGTCGCAGCGCTCGTTCTCGGGGACGCCGGCGTGGCCCGGCACCTTGACGAACTCCAGGTTGGGAACGCTGGCGACTCGCTTGCGCAGGCGCGCCACCAGCTCCTGGTTGGCCTTGGCCTTCCAACCTTTTTCCAGCAGGCCGATCGCGTAACCCGAGTCGCTGTAGACGCGGACCCGGCGCAGGCGCGCGCCTGCCTCCGGGCCACCAGCTGCCGCCTTCTTTGCAATCTCGGCCGCGATCTCCAGCCCGCGCTCGATCGCGGTCAGCTCGGCGATGTTGTTGGTACCCAGGCCCAGGTACTCGCCCAGCTCCTGGCGCTGTCCGTCGAACAGCACCACCACGCCGATGCCCATCGGCCCCGGGTTGCCGGAGCAGGCGCCGTCGGTCCAGACGTCGATGGCGCCCGGCAGGCGATCCGGCAGGGCCGGCCGCTTGGCGGGCGCGCGCGCGTTGCGCCGCGCCGGCGCCGCCAGGTCACGCGGTGCCGCCTCGGCGCCGTCGAGGCGAGCCAGGTTGACGGCGGCGGGTCGATAGCTCTTCTCGTCGGTCTCACGGTACTTCATCTCCGCGCGGCCGGTTCCGTCCAGCACCGGCCGCCCCGAGGGATCGACCCGCACCCAGACGTCCTGGTCGCGGAAGCGCATCTTGGCCCAGCTCATGTGCGCGCACTATCGCGCGAACCACGTCGCTGTGGCTACGGCCATGGCGACCGGCGCGGGCGTGCGGTCAGCCGCCGATCAGCCGCCACCTTTGGCGCGCTCGAAGTGGACCACGTCGATGAGCACGGTGGCCGCCAGCGCGCGCGCCTTCATCTCGGGATCGGCCAGCTCGCCAAGCTCGACGCCAAAGTTGTCGGCGTCGGTGAACATCTCTTTCAAGAAGCCACTCCAGCGCTTGCGGATGACGCCGCGCTCCCGGCCGTCGACCAGGATCTGGAAGGTCCACGGGCGCAGGATGGGTCCGAAGATCTGCGCCGCCACGTTGCCGGTGGCGTCCTCGATGTCGTAGTTGCGACGGAACCAGGCCCAGCGCCGCTGGATCGCGCCCAGCGGCGACCCGTCGGCGCGGGCGATCTCCAGGCGATGGAAGAAGAAGCGGAAGGGCCGGCGCAGCAGCAGCACCGCTGCCTGCGTGCCCAGGTCCAGCACGGTCGCGTGGAAGGGCCGCAGCGGCCCCAGGAACAGCCGCTTCAGCAATGAGAGGAAGCCCGAGCCGTCCTCGCGCACGCGCAGCACCGGCATCTGCTGGTCATCGTAGACGTCATAGGAGTTCTTCAGCTCGAAGCTGAGCAGGATCTCCAGCCAGCGCTTGCGCTGTCGCACGGTCAGGCGGTGGTACGGCGTGAATCGAACCGCCAGCTCCCGCGCGCCGTCGCCGGCGGCGACGAGATCCCCTGATCGCTCCATGTCATCTCCCCGGTCGATGAGGCAGCATACACCTGGTGGCTGACGCATTTCCCCTCGACCGCACACTCCCGCTCAGCCGCGAGCTCGACTGGCTGCCGGCGTCGCTCAAGGCCCAGCGTTGGTGGTGCAGCGGGGTGGCCTGGGCCGCCACCGCCGGCGCCACCGGCGCGCTGGCCGTGGTATCGCTGGGCACGCTGGCGCACCTGGCCGCGCTGGGGCGGTCGGTGGATTCGTCGCGGGCGACCGCGCCGGCCGCGCGCGCCTGCGACGCGGTCTGGAGCGGCTGGCGCATGGTCGCTTCGACCTGGTGCACCTCGACGCCACGTCCGAGGGCCACCTGGTCCACGTCGCGGGGCGGGTGGTATCGACCAGCCCATTGGCCACCGTTCTGCACCAGGTGCCCGCGGTGTACCGGCGCCTGACGTTCCGACACCGCTGGCGCCGCTGGCTTCACGAGGCGGCGGTGGACTTCGACCTGGTCGACGCCTCGGGCGCGTACATCAGGGTGCACGTCGACGGTGCCCGGCTGTTCGCGCCGGCCGCCCGCCAGCTGGCGGACTACCCGGTCGCGACGCTGGCCAGCCGCCCGCTCTGCCCGTCGCTGGAGGCGGTGTGGGGCGCGGGCGCGGCGAATCTGGGGCCGATGGGCGGAGCGCTGGCGGCGGCGGAGATCGCCCTCGCCCCGGGCGCGCTGGTGGAGATCATCGGCGAGAAGACCGCGACCGTGGATCCGACCGCGGCGCGGTCACCGGGCGGACGCGCGCCGCCGCTGCGCGCGGCCCTGCGCTCTGGCCAGATCCCGCTGATCATCACCCCGGCGAGCGCCGGCCGAGACGACGCGGATTAGCCTGCCTCCTTCTCACGCTTGGGTTTGCCTCCGTTGAAGATCGACCTAGCGGATGCGCCTGGGGCGCGCGGGAAAGATGCTAGATTGGCCGCCAGGAAGACCAGCTCGTGTCGAGGCGGTCCCAGCACCCACGCGCACGCCGCCTGCCGGTCCTTCTGCCGGTCTTCATCATCGCGCTGGCGGCCTGTTGCCGCGGCGGATGCCGGCGCGGCCCGCCGCCGGCCGGCCCACTCGACGGTCGCCTGGCCCTCGCCCTCTTCCCGAACCAGACCCGTACGGTGGTGGCGCTCGACATCGCGAAGCTGCGCGCATCGTCGCTGGCGCCGCGACTGGCGGCGCTGGCCATATCCAGCCCCGCCGACGACCAGCGCCTGGACACCTTCCGCCAGCGCACCGGCCTCGACCCGCTGCGCCAGATCGACAGCGTCACGGTCGCCTTTCCCGAGGAAGCGCGCGCGCGCGGTGAGCTCGGCATCATCCTGCGCGCCAGTCACTTCGACCAGACGCGCCTCATCGCCTACGTGCGCGACGCCCTGCAGAAGGATGGCGATGATCTGGTGCCCGCGCCGCGCGGCCCGAATCTGCTCTGGGCCGCGCGCAAGGACCCGACGCTGGCGGGCTTCTTTCTCGACGAGGGCACGCTGTTGATCGGCGGCGGTGGCTGGGCCGAGAAGATGGCCGACCTGGCGACCGCC
The DNA here is from genome assembly GCA_035696125.1 of Polyangia bacterium. Classification (GTDB taxonomy): domain Bacteria; phylum Myxococcota_A; class Polyangia; order Fen-1088; family Fen-1088; genus DASRQZ01. The sequence goes on along the minus strand of DASRQZ010000155.1, from coordinate 14,529 downwards.
AGAGCGTCGGCGCGCGGCACCACGACGCCGGCCAGCGCCGAGTCCGACAAGGAGCTCCTGGAGCTGTGCCAGCGCGCCGCCGCCGGGCACGCGATCTGGGCCGCGGCCATCGTGCCCGCCGAGCTGCGCCGCCAGCTCGAGCGCGATCCGCGCTTCGCCGGCGCATCGGGCGTGATGCGCATGGCGCTGGGCATCGACCTTCCGGCCGGCGGCGGTCCCCTGGACTCCGGCGCGCTCGCCGCTGGCGCCAGCGCCGCTCTGGTGGGCGACGGAGCGGCCAGCGTCAACGCAGACGGGTCCGTCTTCACCGCCGCGCCGGCCGGTGGCGGTCTGGACGCGGTCTTCAGCGCCGATCTCGCGACGCCCCAGGAGGCCGCCGCGCTGGCCGACAAGGTCGTCGCCGCCCTGCGCGACGCCAAGCGCGACCCGCGGCTGCTGATGCTGGGCATCGGTCCCGATCTGGACAGCGTCGCCAGCAAGGCCGAAGGGCGGACTTTTTCCGTTCAGATCAAGCTCGACGAAGCCCAGGTCACCGACCTCTTCCAACGTGTCTCCGCGCTCTTGACCCTGGCGCGCCAGGGTCAGATCCCCGGCTTCGGACCTTAGCGCTGGGCGGGCTTCAGGCTTCGGGCCAGTGGCTTCTGAGTGAAAACTGAAGCGAGTCCCGCAGCCCGCAGCCCGTAGTAGCCCGAAGCCTTCTCAGGGGGCGCAGCCGCGACGGGTGTAAGTCGTCACCGCGCTCCCGAGCGACAGCACCAGATTCTGGCCCGACACCGTGAAGTCGAGCGCCGCCGGGATTGGCGACGGCGTGGTCGAGACGCAGCTGATGGCGAAATTGATGCGCGTGCCGCTGACGCTGATGGCGGTGTCGGCGCGGAACCGAGACGTCACCGTCGTCCCGCTGGCGTCGAGCACCTCGCCCGCCCACAGCATGCGCGTTGCTCCCTCGAGGATCACGAAGGTGATGCGCCGGCCGCCGCCGGTCGTGCTGCCGTAGGCTTCGGCGCGGGTCGACTCGTAAAGGCCGTCCTGGATGGTTCCACCCATCGGAGTCGGTGCCGTCCCCGTGGCGGCAGTGAAGGGGACCGCGGTCGCCGCGTTGACCACGTTGTTGCAGCTGGGCGCCGCCGCCGGGAGATCGGGCCGCGCCGGACAGGCGCCCGACCCTGTGTCCAGCACCTGCGCCTGGTCATGGCCGGCGTCGTTCGCGGTCGCGCCCGGCTCGGAGGTCTTGCTGCATCCGACCGACGCCACGGATGCCCACAGCGTGAACACCAGCGCCGCCAGCCGTGCCTTCTCGATTTGCGTCATGGCGCCCCCGCCTTGCCAGAAGACGCCCCGATCGCGATCTGGTGTTCGGGCGCGAGCGCCACGACTTCGTGGAAGCGGCGGTAGTCGATCTCGCGCGTGCCGTCGGGGCGCACCGATATCACGTCGGCGAAGCGCACGTTGCTCACGATGTCGTCCAGTCGATACGAGTGCTGCGCGTGGATCTGCCCCATCGCCTCGTCGAGGCCGGTCAGGGTGACGTAGATCTCCGCGCCGGCGTCGCGTAGCCGCGAGAGCCCGTCGGCGCCGAAGAACGGGCTTGCGGCGTCGACCAGGTGCATGACGGTCCAGGTCAGCGCGAACAACGGCGTGCGGTCACGCACCAGCGGCAGCTCGACCTGCCGACGCAGCGTCTCGCCCTCGCGCGTCCGCTCGGTCACCAGCAGGATCACCCGCAGCTGCGCCTCGGCCACCACGTTGTGACGCCAGTTGGCGACCCGGAACATCACGTGCGGCACGCCGTCGCGCGGCGTCAGGATGATCTTGTCGCTGAACAGCACGCGCGCCGTCGGGCGCGCGAACTTGGCGAAGGTGACGCCGGTGATCAACGCCGCCGACAGGATGCCGGTCATCGCCTCGACGGTGACCATGACGTGAGCGAAACGCGTGGCCGGCGTCATGCCGCCGTAGCCGATCGTCGCCATGGTCTGCACGCTGAAGAAGAAGGCGTCCTCGAACGATCCGGGTCGGGTGTTGGTCACCGCGCCCGGCGACACCCAGTAGAAAAATGCGAAGAAGGCGTTGGCGCCCAGGAACGCCAGGCCGGCCAGCAGGAAGAACTCGGTCCAGGTGCGGGTCAGCACGTAGTGGTAGACGTCGTGATGCGGGGCGAAGCGCCGGCCGACCGCGCGCACCCGCAGCCTGCTGTTGCTGGGGCCGAGCTCGATCGACCGGGTTCGGGGCCGGGACCGGGGTGTCGGAGACGCGGGCGGTTCACTCATCGCGGAGGGCGCCGGCCATCGTAATCGGGCTTCCGATTGAAATGGTGGCGGACCCGGATGAATCTTACCGTCCCCGAGCGGGATCGCATCACGACGGAGTGGGTTTCGGCCCCGGTGCCGGTGAAGCGCACGCCGCGCAACAGGAAACCATCGGTCACCCCGGTGGCGGCGAACATGACGTCGCCGCGCGCCAGATCCTCGATGCCGAAGATCTGGTTGCCGTCCTTGACGCCCATGCGCTCGGCGCGCGCCGCCTCGTCGTCGTTGCGGAACTTCAGCACGCCCTGCATGTCGCCACCCACGCAGCGGAGCGCCGCTGCCGCCAGCACCCCCTCGGGCGCGCCGCCGATGCCGAACAGCACGTCGATGCCGGTCGAGGGGTCGGCGGTGGCCAGCGCGCCGCCGACGTCGCCGTCGGAGATCAGCCGGATGCGGGCGCCGGTCCGCCGCACCTCGTCGATCAGCGCCGCGTGGCGCGGGCGGTCGAGGATCACCGCGGTCAGGTCGGCGACCGCGACTCGCTTGGCCTCGGCGATGGCCTTCAGGTTGCGGGTCGGGCTCTTGCGGATGTCGATCACGCCGGGGCCGATGGGACCGACCGCGATCTTGTCCATGTAGGTGTCGGGCGCGTTGAGGAACTGCCCGTGCTCGGCCATGGCCACCACCGCCAGCGCATCGTTGATGCCGTTGGCGCACGAGTTGGTCGCCTCCAGCGGGTCGACCGCGATGTCGATCTGCGGCGACTGGGGGTCGCCATCGCCGACCTTCTCACCGATATACAGCATGGGCGCCTCGTCACGTTCGCCCTCGCCGATCACCACAGTGCCATTGATGTGCAGGTCGCCGAAGGTTCGACGCATGGCCTCGGTTGCGGCCTGGTCGGCGGCGTTGCGGTCTCCAAGACCCACGTAACGCGCCGCCGCCAGCGCCGCAGCCTCGGTGACCCGCACGACCTCGAGCGCCAGATTTCGATCCATTGTTCCACTTTACGCCCGCCTGCCTGGAGCCACCACGGCCCAGGTGCCACCTGGGCCGTGGAATCAGGCGATATTCTGGAAAACGTCTAAGTGCTACAGCACGCCGCGTCTCTGGCTCGGTTCTGGCATCTTTCCGGCGGGGGGTCGTACCGGACCCCCTACTGTGTCAGGATAGGGGGTGCTCTTTTCGGACTTCTCGTGTCGCTGGCGCACCTCCCTGGCCGGTCTGGCCGAGGTGGACGACTACGGCGCGGTCGAGGAGGGCAACCGATCTTACCCGTTGTTGTCGGCGAGCAGCCCGGGGCGCCGGTCGGTGCTGATCACCGGCGGCTTCCACGGAGACGAGAAGGCCGGTCCGCTGACCTTGCTGGCGCACGCTCCGGAGATCTTCGCCTACGCGCGCGACCGGGAGGTGGGGTTGCGGCTCTATCCTTGTATCAACCCATCTGGTTTCGAGGCGCATACCCGCTACAACCTCAGCGGCGAGCGTCCCAACAACGATTTCCTGCAGTACGAAGTCACGCCAGGAATCTGGCGCGGCGAGCTGCGCCAGGGCCAGGGCCACCTGCGCTGTGAGCCCAGCCGCGCCGCCGCCAAGGAGACCCGCGCCCTGCGCGCGGCGCTGGCCCAGCAGAGCTTGCCGGAGGCCGCGCTCGACCTGCACCAGGACAACTTCATCCACGGCGCGCTCTTCTACGTTTACCTGTTCGGCGAGCGGGCCCCGTATCGGCCCCTGGTGGCGCGTTCGGGGGCGCAGGTGCCGATTCTGCGCGACTCGGTAGTCGATTCTGGGCACGAACCGGGCACCGACGTGGTCGCCGACGCCGAGGGCATCATCGAGTGCCACGATGGCAGCATCACCGATCACTACCACCGCGCCGGCACGCGCTACACGGCGGCCATCGAGACCACCACCGAGACGCCGGCGGCTCTGTCCGACGCGATCAACCTGATCTGGATCTACGGGTTCATAGACCTGGTCGCGAGATCCTGAACCGGCGCGTCTTTGATTGACCGGCCGGGCGCGCAGGGTATCCTTGCCGCCCGTTTTGGTGTAAAACCCCGCCCTTCGAAGGAGATCCGTTCCCATGTCGCAGAACAGCCCGCTCGCGCGGGTCAAAGAAGAGTTCGGTGGTAAGGACAAGCTGGTCGACAAGATCGTCGGCTTGCTCGGCAGCACCGATGACGAGCCCAAGGAGGAGCTGCGCAAGCGCCTGCTGGGCGCGGCCAACCGCAAGCTGATCCGCCTGCACCAGGTCGCCACCAGCCTCAAGCAGCACGGCGGCCACGACAAGCTGGCCGACGCGGCAGCGGCCGGCGTGGGGCGCGCCAAGGACAAGGACTACGTCACCAAGCTGGGCAGCTACAGTTCGGGCCGGCTGCTGGACATGGTTCGGGTGGCCGAACGACACGCCAAGGCGGCCGGCGCGGCGCCGGCCAGGCCCAAAGCTCCGGCCAAAGCTAAACCTGAACCCAAGGGCAAGGCGGCGAGCCGAAAAGCGGCGGCCTCGGGCTCCTGACTGACCCCGACGCGGCAGTCCCCATGCTGATCGGCGAGGTCGTCGGGCGACTCTGGGCCTCGCGGCAGGCCGACGGGCTCGCGGGGCGCAAGCTCTTGCTGGTGCGTCCACTGGGCGGCGCGCCGCCGGCGGCGCAATCGGGGCTGGTGGTTGCGGTCGATGGTCTGGGTGCCGGGCCGGGCGAGCGGGTGATCGTGGCCCACGGGAGCCGCGTTCGTGACATCACCGTGGGCGAGGCGGTGGCCGACAAGGACATCGTGGTCGCGATCGTCGATGACCTTCACCTGGACCCGGCGGCCGAGCGGCCCGCGCCCGTGCGCACGAGGCGAGCATGATCCTGGGCCGGGTGATCGGCGAGTTGTGGGCCACCCGCAAGGACGAGCGGCTCGAGCGCGCCAAGCTGCTGGTGGTGCGCCCGCATGGCTGGTACGAAGCGCGCTGGCAGACCCGCCACCTGGTAGCGGTGGACGACGTCGATGCGGGGGTCGGCGACGACGTGGTGGTCTGCCTGGGGCAGCCCGCGCGCTGGTCGCGCGGCGGCGAGAACCTGCCGGTCGACGCCGCGGTGATGGCGGTGGTCGACCGCGTCGAGCTTGACGCCGACGCGGCGACGCCCGCGCACGCCGGGCCCGGGATCGGCCGCCCCTGGGATGCGCCGGCCAGCTGGACGCGGGCACGGGCGCGATGATCCGCGGCATCATCGTCGGCCAGGTGTGGGGTGTGCGGCACGTCGCCGGGCTCGACGGCCGCAAACTGGTACTGGTCGCGGAGCGCGACGCCACGAGTGCGCCGACCGGACGGGTGGTGGTCGCCATCGATACCCTCGACGCGCGCGGCGGCGAGGACGTGACCGTCGCCTTCGGCTCGGGCGCGCGCAACGTGCTGCGCGCCGGGCCCGACAACCGCGACTTGCTGTGCGACGCCGCCATCGCCGCCCTGGTCGAGGGGGCGGCGTAGTGTTCCTCGGGCGGGTGGTCGGATCGGTGTGGTCGACGGTGAAATGGCCCGAGGCCGTGGGACTGAAGCTGCTTCTGGTCCGCCCTTACTGTCTGGCTGATCTTTCCGCCGCTCCTCCCGGCGCCAGGGGCCAGGCGGCGGGCGCGCAGCCCACCGACGACCTGGTGGTGTGCGCCGATCGGCTGGACGCGGGTCCCGGCGACGACGTGGTGGTAGCCTTCGGTCACGCCGCGCGCGTCGCGATGGTGGGCTTGCTGCCGGCCGGGCAGAAGCCCAGCGTTCCCATCGACGCCGCGGTGGTCGCCGTGGTCGATCGAGTCGAGCTCGACAATGAAAAGTTCTGACGACAGCGCGGAACTGCGCGATCTGATCGCGCGCGTATCGCGTCAGGTCGCGCGCCGCACCGGGCACGCCGGCGTGCGCGCCGATCTGGCGCAGATCGTGGCCGCCGAGGTGACGGCGGCGCTGGCGGCGTCGACGCCTGCGGCGAAGGCGAGGCCGACGACAACGCCGACGCCGACGGATCTGGCTCTGAGCGAGGCTGCGCGGGTGTGCGCCTCGTGTATCGAGCAAGAGCGGCGCAAGACCGGCCGGCGCGCCGTGGTCACCAGCACCGGCAAGAACCGCAAGGGGATCGTGGCCAAGATCGCGCAGGCCATCGCCGATGCCGGCGGCGACATCCTCGACATCTCGCAGACGCTGGTCGCCGACTACTTCACGATGATCATCATCATCGATATGACCTCGCTCGAGGTCCCGTTCACCGAGCTCAAGACCCGCCTCACCGAGATGGTGCGCGCGCTGGGCGCCGAGTGCCTGGTCATGCACGAGGACGTCGTGGGCGCGCTGCAAAGGATCTGAGGTCCCACCATGGCCTGGGATTCCGGTGAGGTGCGCGAGATCCTGCGCATGATCGAGAACGAGCACCTCGACGTGCGTGCCGTGACCCTGGGGATCTCGCTGCGCGACACCGCCTCGGAGTCGCTGCAGCGGACCTGCGCGCGGGTCTACGAAAAGCTGATGCGCGCCGCGTCCTCGCTGGTCGCGACCGCGCAGTCGGTCGAGGCCGACTACGCGGTGCCGATCACCAACAAGCGCATCAGCGTCACCCCGATGGCGCTGGTGACCGAGGCGTCTCGGGCGCCGCGCGTCGTCGAGGCGGCGGTCGTGCTCGACCGCGCCGCCGGGGAGCTGGGTGTCGACTACATCGGCGGCTTCTCAGCGCTGGTCGAGAAGGGGATGACCTCCGGCGATCGCGCGCTGCTCGAATCGATCCCCGAGGCGTTGGCCACGACGCGGCGAGTGTGCTCGTCGGTCAACGTCGCCACCACGCGCGCCGGCATCAACGGCGACGCGATCCTGATGATGGGGCGGATCATCAAGGAGCTGGCAGAGCGCACGGCGGCCGAAGGCGGGATCGGCTGCGCCAAGCTGTGCACCTTCGCCAATATCCCCGACGACAACCCCTTCGTGGCTGGCGCCATGCACGGCGTCGGCGAAGGGGAGTGCGTGGTCAACGTCGGCTGCTCGGGGCCGGGCGTGGTGCTGTCGGCGTTGCGGCGGCTGCGCGCCTCGGGCGAGCCCATGAACCTGACCACCATCGCCGACACGGTCAAGCGCATGGCGTTCAAGGTCACGCGCGCGGGCGAGCTGATCGGGCGCGAGGTGGCGCGGCGCATGAGCGCGGCGGCCGGCGCCGGTACGGGGGCCGGCGTCGGCTCCGGGGTGAATGTGCGCTTCGGCATCGTCGATCTCTCCCTGGCGCCAACGCCGGCGGTTGGTGATTCGGTGGCGGAGATCCTGGAGGAGATGGGCCTGGAGCGGGTTGGCGCGCCCGGCACGGTGGCGGCGCTGGCGCTGCTGACCGACGCCGTCAAGAAGGGCGGCGTGATGGCTTCTTCGCACGTGGGCGGGCTTTCGGGCGCTTTCATCCCGGTCAGCGAGGACGCGCGCATGGTCGAGGCGGTGCGCGTGGGCGCGCTGTCGCTGGAGATGCTGGAGGCGATGAGCTCGGTCTGTTCGGTCGGCCTCGACATGGTGGCGGTGCCAGGCGACACCAGCGCCGAGACCCTGGCCGCCATCGTGGCCGACGAGATCGCGATCGGCGTCTTCAACAACAAGACGACCGCGGTGCGCATCATCCCGGTACCTGGCAAGCGCGCCGGCGAATCGGTGGTCTACGGCGGGCTGCTGGGCGAGGCCATCGTGCAGCCGGTCAGCCGCTTCCGCTCCGACGGTTTCATCACGCTGGGCGGGCGCATCCCGGCGCCGCTCCTGGCCCTGCGAAACTGACGACTGTGACTGATGACTGAGGACTGAGGACAGCCCGTTGAGCAGCCGTGGCCGCGCTGCCTGGCCGGCAGGAAATCCGCGGATCGGCGGGCTGGGGCCAGGCTAGGGCAGCGGCCGCGGCGTGCAGTTGCGCAGCGAGACGCTGAAGAGGTCGCCCGTGTTGTTGCTCTCGATCATCGCCCCGTCCTCGGGCGAGACCAGGCGGATGACGTGGGTGTCGCCGGGCTTCAACAGGGTCTCGCGCCAGGCGTCGCTGCCACGCAGCCATTCGATGATCAGGACCGTGCCCGAGGTGGCAGTCACCTCGCATCCATCGGCCCACGAGCCCATGTAGGGGTACAGCGGCTCGCCGCTGGCGGAGAAGACCGAGCGCCCGAACTCGCCGGCGCGGGAGTTGTCCTGGTAGGCCGCCGAAGACGGCCAGGTGATGACGGCGCCGGTCCAGGGCTCGCCGCCGCAGTCGGGGTTGTTGCAGCGCCACAAGGCCGGGACGGCATCCATGGCCAGCGGGAGGCCGACCGGATCGGGTGGGGTGCCAGGATCCGGACCGGGGCCAGAGCCGGGATCGACGGTTCCGCCCGGGCCCGGGGCGGTGGTGCCGGGCGCGGTGATGCGGTAGGTGAACGGCGCCTCGCCCTGCACGCTGACCACCTCGTCGGCGCCCAGGTCGGCGATCTGGTACGACTGCCCCGCCGCGATCGTGGCCACGAAGCGATGGGAGGAATCGCCCGGTGGTCCAGCATAGACGCCGGCGGCCCCGTTCTCGATCGAGACCGTGACGCCATTCCCGTTGACCGCGGGTAGGTAGATGCCCGCGGAGACGCTGTATCCGAGTCGCTGGGTCAGCGGATGCGCGGCGGCGGGCCAGGCGATCGCTCTTCCGGTCAGCAACTGGCCCCAGGGGCAGGGGTCGCCGGTGCAGGTCCAGGTCACCGAGGCGGACTCGCTGGCCGGCGCCGCCGGCGGGGGAGGCGCGGGCGGAGCGCTGGGCGGCGGCGCGGGCGGATCGCTCGGCGGAGCCGCCGGCGGAGGGCCTGGGGGGACCGCGGGCGGATCGTTCGCGGGGATCGGCGCCGGCTGCGAACCAGGGTCGACCAGCGCCAGGGAGTAACGGAAGACCGCGTCGCCCTGCACGCTGACCACCTCGCTGGCGGCGAGACCCGTGATGTGGAAGGGTTGACCGGGGTTGATCGTGGCCAGCATCCGGTGGGCGCTGTCATCGGGCGGGCCCGCGTACGCGGCGGCGCTTCCGGAGGCAAGCACGATGGTCGCGCCGGCCGCCCACGCCGCGGGCAGATAGATGCCTCCCGAGACGACATATCCAAGTCGCGCATGCAGAGGTGCCGCTGGCGCCGGCCAGACCAAGGCGTGGCCAGCGAGCGGGGAGCCCCAGGGGCACGGATCGCCGGTGCAAGTCCAGGTCACCAGCTGCGAATCACCGGCGCTCTCCAGGTGGCTCACCGTGCCACCGCCGAGGTCGTCGGCCGAAGTGGGCTGGCATCCCGTGAGCACAACGAAACCGATCAGAGCGGCGAAAAGAGAGACTGATTTACGTGCCATTCTCACTCCCATCATGCTGGTCTGGTCTGGTCTACTGTTAGTGGGTAATAGTAACGGCGAATGCGCGTCGTAGGTCCGGTGTAACCGTCACGCCCATCTTATCTGCGTTGCCAGCTCTTTGGGAAGTCCATATTTGTAATCAACGTAACGACTCTGCACGTCATAGTTCGCCGCGGCTGCATGAGCCCGGTAATGCAGGGGACAGGCCACCCCGTCGCTGCTCGTCGCCTCCGGCGGTTCAGCCGCGTCGGCGTTGCAGAACGCCCCTGGTCCCATGGGACGTCACATGGGACCAGCGCGCGCGGGCGCTACGGAGGATCGGTGTGAATGCTATCTTCGCGGGGGAGCTGCTCCGGACTTCGTCGATGACGCCGTTCGCGCGGGTGCTTGGTCTCGATTTGCCGCACGGACGCTGCGTCGGAGTCGCGTTGCCGGATGACCGTCGCGACGGGGGGGCGGTCCCCGCAGAGGTGCTGGCGGCCCTGTCCGAAGAGGAGCGGCGGCACACGGAGCAGGTGGCCCCCGCCCGGCGCGCGACCTGGGTTGGCGGGCGGATGGCCCTGCGCGCGGCCTTCGCCGATCTGGCCTGCGATCCCGGACCCATCCTGGCCACGGCGCGCGGCGCGCCGCGCCTGCCCCCCGACCTGCGGGGGTCGATCAGCCACAAGCAGAGCCTGGCGGTGGGCATCGCGGCGCGCGCCGGCGGTCTCGACCCGGGCGCCTGGCACCTTGGCATCGACCTGGAACGGATCGTCGCCGGGCACTCCGGCATCGCGCGCTACGTGTTGCGCCCCGAGGAGCGTGAGCGGTTACCATCCGGCGACGGTGGGCGGCGCAGCGAGGAGCTGCTGTTCGTCTTCTCGGCCAAGGAAGCGATCTACAAGGCCCTCGACCCTTTCCTGAAGCGCTACGTGTCGTTCCGCGAGGTGTCCGTCGAGCGGCGCGACGACGGATCGGCGGTCGTGACGCTGTTTCTGCGCGCCGGTGGCCAGGACCCGGCCGCGCCCGAAGCGCCGGCCGCTTTCGACGTCGATGTACGCTGGCTGCGGCGCGACGATTTCATCATCACCACGGCGCGCGTCTCGCGTTTACCGTGAACACGACCCTCTGGACGCCGCTTCGCCATTGCCGTCATCTTCGGGCGCGCGCAGCGCACGGCGCAGGTTGGTGGCGATGCGACGAACGTCAGCGCTCGCGGCGCGCGCGAAACTCGTCGAAGGTGGCGCAGCGCAGGTACGGGTTCTCGCGCATCTCGTGTGCCAGCGTCGCGGTCGGCGTCGCGCCGTAGTCGTGGCCGGGGTAGACCCGCGTCTCCTCGGGCAGCGCCATCAGCCGCTGCAGGCTGCGCCACATCGCCGCGCTGTCGCCGCCCGGAAAATCTGTGCGCCCGCAACCGCCCACGAACAGCACGTCGCCGGTGATCACGAAACCGTCGGCCAGGTAGCAGGTGCCGCCGACGGTATGCCCGGGCGTGTCCAGCGCGCGCACGCCGCAGCGCCCGATGGCGATGTCGAGCCGATCGAGCGCGTCGATCAGCGACTTCGCGTCGGCCGCGACCGCCGCCGCCTCGCGCGGGCTGACCACCACGGCGGCCCCCGTGCGTCGCACCAGCTCGGCGACGCCCTCGACGTGGTCCTCGTGGGTGTGGGTGATGAGCGCGTGGGTGACGCGCAGGCCGCGCGCGTCGACCTCGCGCAGCAGGCGGTCGACCTCCCAGGCTGGGTCGACGATGGCGGCCGCGCGCGTCTCGGGACAGTAGAGGATCTCGCACAGGTTCTGGAGCAGCCCGACCTCGATCTGCACGACATCGGGCGCGGGTGGCAGCCCCGCGACGTCGCGCGCGGCCGCCTGCTCGGCGGGCGTGGCTGGGCGCGGCGTCACTTGCCGGGACCGCGTACGGTGATGGCCGCCGCGCCGACGTTGTCGGCGCCGTCCCAGGCCCGCACTGTCACGGTGTGCGGTCCGGGCGCCAGCGCCGGCAGGCGGAACCCGAACGGTTCGACCCGGTCGTCGAAGATGCCGTCGCTCGGCGGCACCAGCTGCCAGTCGCCGCCGTCGACGGCGAACTCGACCTCGGTGATGTTGCTGCCGGTGTCGCGCGCCCGCCCCGAGATCTGCGGATAGCGCGCCTCCAGTCCGACGATCTCCGGCTTGCGGTTGTCGACCAGCAGCGGCGGCGACACGAAGGTCGATTCCAGGGCTTCGCCGCGCGGCCGCGAGCGCTCGTCGGAGGTCACGACCTGCACCGTGTACAGACCGTCGGGGATGGCCTCGGTGTTCCAGTCGTACTCGGCCTTCTGAAGGGGGTCGGGACCAGCCAGCGGGCGCCACACGGTCTCGTTCTCCTCGCGGAACGCCAGTCGAAAGGCCAGGTCGTCTCCGTCGGTGTTGTCGACCTTCCAGCGCAGGCGCAGCAGCGCGGAGTGCGCGCGCGGCGGCGGCGTGCCCGTGGTCGGCGCCGGCGCATCGGCCAGGGTCAGCTCGGTGACGCGCGCGCGCTGGTTCTGTGGCACGTAGTAGACGCTGACATCGCGCAGACGGGCGCCCGTTCCCACCAGGCCCACCCTGTACTGCAGATACCGCGCGCCCGCGCTGGCGACGTGGCCCGCCGACTCGTCGTTGCCCGGCTGCAGGCGGTCGAGCTTCTTCCAGCCGTTCCAGCTGGCGTCGGGCTTGGCGGTGTTGCCGGAGCGGGTCTCGACGGTGAGAGCGCGCGAGCCGTGCCAGCGCAGCATGCCCCAGCGCGCGTGGAACTCGCCGTCCAGCACCTTCGACAGATAGCTCGCGTCTTCTCCCGCCGAGGGCAGGGCGCGATAGACCCCGCCGACGTCGCCGGTGCCGGCCAGGAAGCTGGAGGCCGCGCGGATCAACGTCAGCACCTGCCGCTCGGGCAGGTCGAGCGCCAGCGCGGCGGTGCGATCGCCGAGGATCCGGTAGACCTTGCCCTGCGTCCCGGTGGCGACGTGGACGCTTCCGTCTTGCGCGGACAGCGTGCCGTCGGCCAGCACCGACGTCAGGTAGCCGTCGGCGAGCGAGAAGATCTGCTCGATCCGGCCGTCGCGCTCCAGTCGGTAGAGGCCGGCCTTGGCCTTGCGCTGCCCCGGCCGCGGCAACGAGCCCGCCGACGCAGGCGCGGTCGCCGGCGTCTGGGTGATCCGCGTCCCCTTGGCGGCAGCCGGGCCGGGAGACACCACCGGCGGGGTGCTCTTCTCGAAATCGTTGACCGCGACGTAGATGGCGTCGGGCGCCGGCGCGATGGCGCGCACCTCTTCGGCCTCGAAGTCCTGCAGCGCCTCCGAGCGCCCGTCGAGCCCGATGCGGTACAGGATCGCCTCTTCGGAGGTCCCGGCCAGCAGCGGCCGCGCGCCCACCGGATCCTGCGCCAGCGACACCACGTGCTTGTCGCCCGAGTCCCAGAGCTCACGCGCCTTGCCCTTGTCGTCGATGGCGAACACCTTGCCCGGCGATCCGGTGCCAGCGTAGGTCACGCCCGTGCGCGGGTCGTAGATCAGGCTCCAGACGTGGTCGGCGGCCAGGGTCACCCAATCGTGCGCGGTGCCGCTCTTGGGGTCGACCGTGTAGATCCGGCCGCCCGGCGTGGTGCCGGCCAGCAGCGTGCCGTCGTTGCGCACGGCCAGCGCCGTGACCCAGGCGGCGTCGAGGTCGGCGACCTTGCGCGCGGGGCGCTCGTCGCCGGTGCGCGGCGCCTTGGTGTCGACCGCGAAGATCTTGCCCTGGTCCCCGGTGCCGAAGAAGACCTGCTGGCCATCGCGGCTGGGCGCCGCGCACCAGGCGAAGGCGGCGTCGATCGCGACGTGGTTGGTCTTCATGCCGGCCACCACCTCGCCGGTCGGCAGGATCATGCTACCGGTCGCTTCACCCTCCTCGAAGTCCTTGGCTGTGGTCTGGCGAAATACCTTGGTGGCCGCCGCGGCGGCGCTGCCGCCGATCGCGATCAGCAGCGCGGCCGCCGCCAGCATCCTGTGCGTCCGTCGTCGCGTGCGGGTCATGGGCCCGGTAGTGTAAGCGAATTGGGGGGCGTCCGCCCTTTTGCGGCTCGCGTCTCGCAAGGCCTTGCGAGACGCGAGGCCCGCGTTAGCCCCTAGCGCACGACCATGGTCGGACTGGCGGGCACGCTGGGCGGCGCGGGCCCCCCCGGGGTGCTGTTGCGGCCCAGGTTGTCGTCGCGCACGAAGACGGTCAGGTCTTGCTTGCCGCTGATGAGGCGCTTCGACGGGAACACCGTGCGGTCGACGACGCGATAGGCGTCGGCGCGCCGGGTCTGATTCCCCGGCCGCAGGGTGTCCAGCGCCGACGGCGGCAGGCCCGACAGCAGCCGGCCGCGCAGCGAGGCGCCGTCGTCGGGCGTCTGCAGGCTGACGACGATCGACGACGCCGAGTAGAACTTGCGCAGGTTTTCGATGTAGCCGCGCAGGGACTCCGCCTGCGCGGTCTCGGGCTTGACCTGCGCGCCGGTGGCGACCTCGATCTTCAGCATGTCACCGCCCACGGTGCGCGGAATCACCACCGGCACGGTCTCGACGTATTCGTTGCCGGCGTAGGGGCGCAACGTGACCCGCAGCGGCACGGTGTCGCCGGCGTGGACCACGTCGCCGGGCAGCGACACACCGACGATCTCGGCCACATCGCGCCGGAACTCGACCCGCACGTCGACGTCCATGCGGTCCAGGACCACCGGCTCGAAAGGGTTGAACAGCAGGTCGCCCATGGCGCGCATCCCGCGCGAGGACGACATCGCGCGCCCCGATACGCCGTCCGACGAGAACAGCTGGTCGCGCAGCTCCAGCGTCGTGAAGCCCTTGACGTTCATCTTCGAGGTCACCGTCACCACCATGTCGGTGACGTCGGGCTCGGCGTCCGCGATGGCGTTGCCGACCACCATCGAGGCCAGCATCGGCGTCAGCCGCCGATTGCGCGCCACCTCGGCGCGGA
>DASRQZ010000154.1:0-13865 GCA_035696125.1 Polyangia bacterium | reverse complement strand
AACGATCTGATCTCCAAGGCGGAAGATCCGCAGAAGATGCTGAATCAGATCGTCCTCGAGATGCAGAACCAGCTGGTCGAGGCCAAGAAGCAGGTGGCGGTCTCGATCGCCGACGAGAAGCGGCTGAAGAAGCAGTGGGACGAGCAGGTCGAGCTGTCGAAGGAGTGGGAGCGCAAGGCCATGCTGGCCATCCGGTCGGGCGACGACGCGCTGGCCAAGGAGGCGCTGTCGCGCAAGCAGGAGCACGACAAACAGCAGGGCGAGTTCTCGAAGCAGTGGCAGCTGCAGAAGGACGCCGTCGAGAAGCTGAAGGACCAGCTGCGCACGCTGAACGACAAGATCGAGGAGGCCAAGCGCAAGAAGAACATCCTCATCGCGCGCCAGAAGCGCGCCGAGGCGCAGCGGGCGATCCAGGACACCATGCGCGGCCTGTCGGACACCAGCGCGTTCGACACCTTCGAGCGCATGAGCCAGAAGGTCGACCAGATCGAGGCCGAGTCCGAGGCGTCGGTGGAGCTGGGCGGCGAGCTGACCGGCGATACGCTGCAGCAGAAGTTCAAGAGCCTGGAGTCGGGCGCCGGATCCGACCACGCGCTCGCCGAGCTCAAGGCCAAGATGGGCCTTGGTCCCGCGCCCGAGGCGCGCGCGGCGCTGCCCAGCGGCGCGGCGTCATCGTCGCGGGTCGCGGTCGAAGAGGAAGTTTCCGTCGACGCATCGGTGCCCGCGAGCGACAAGCGTTAGACGCGCGCCAGCGCGATAATTTGGCCGGCGCTAGACAGTCCCCTCGGCTCCGACTATAAAAACCAGGAGTCTTCACGGGGGCTCGGCCTTCGGGCCGAGGAAGATGATGCTGGATTCGTCGCGCGACGTCCTATTTGTGTCTGCGAAACGCACCGCGTTCGGTGCGTTCGGCGGCGCGTTCAAGGACCTGCGCGCCACCGACCTCGGCGCCCACGCGGCGCAGGCGGCGCTGCTCCAGGCCGGCTCTGCGCCCGAGGAGATCGACGAGGTTTTCTCCTGCGACGTCGTGCGGACCACGCCCGAGGACATCGCGCCGGTCGAGGCGCGCGGGCGCACGGGATCTGTACAAGAGATCGAGCGCGACGAGCACGCACGGCCGCAGACCACGCTCGACGGTCTGGGCGAGGCGCTGGCGCGCGCGCGGCTGCGCTTGGACGACCTGGATCTGAGCGACCTCCTCTATGAGCTTCGGCGCAGAAAGTCACGATACGGGGTAGGAGCGGCTTGCATCGGTGGAGGCCAAGGTATTGCAGTGACAGTGGAATCGTTGTTATAGGGATCCGATGAAGACCTCAGCAGCAAACCTGCAGAATCCAATCGCCTAACGTCCTTGACGGAGGAAGAGATTCGGGGCGTCATACCGACGGTCCGAGCTTTTTCCGAGCTGTATTCAAGCTCACCTTGGGGGGAAATCTCCGTCGTCTCCCGCAAACCAGCAGCGTCCTCTGGTAAGGAAGTAACAACCGATGGCACAACATCAGAATCACACAACGGCTCGCTTCAACGGCGTCAAGGTCTTCTCTGCAACGATGGCGCAGGAACGAGAGAATCTGGGCGAAAAGGTCACGGTCTGGATTCGCGAGCATCCCCAGTGTCAGGTGGTCGATACGGTGGTGACCCAATCCTCGGACGAGGCCTTTCACTGCCTGGCGATCACCGTCTTCTGGTGGGAGGAGAAGTAACGCCAGCGGTTCGTCGTCGCAGGTTCTGGAGGTGACTTGCGCGCAGTGCTTGCGCAATAATTTGCAGAAATTTGCAGAGAGCTCGGTTCGTCTTCATCGAGGGTCAGCTAGTCGGAGAACGTAGTTCAGGTAACGAGTGAACGCGTGCGGCAGGACAGGGAGCGTGGGCAGGCGGAGGGCGCAGGAGCGGGGTGAGCGGTCAGGGCGCCGACCAGTCAACCGGCCAGGAGCAGCACACCCGTGAACATGTGGATGCGGGGCTGTCCACAAGCCGGCGCGATCTCGAACGAGCTCTCTATCCCCACCATCGGCAGCTGGCCGAAGCGGCGGCGAATCAGCTCCGGGTCCAACCCCGGCTTCCCATACAACGCGCTGCCACGTCCCGCGCAGTTGAAGTAGACCCCGAAGCGCGTCGGGGCCGCTCCGCGCGCCTCGGCCTGCTCTTCGAGCATCGCCTTCATGTCGTCGCGCGCGCCGATCGCGTCGCGCAGCGTGAACCGGATCGTCTGGCCGGCGCGCACCGGTTCGGCGATCGCGAGCGCGCGCGGATCGGCCTCGGCCACAGCGAAGGGCCGCACCACATAGTCCGAGCGGCCGCCCGACATGATGTCGCCGATGCCGGCCAGCAGGTGCCCGGTGATCTGCCCTAGCCCGCGGTTGCGCGGCTCGGCCAGCGCGCGCTCGAGGATGTCGATCGGCGAGCGGCCCTCGATCTCCAGGATCAAGTTGCCGTCGGCGGCGGTGATGGTCATCGGATCGGTCAACCCCTGGCAGCCCTGGGTCATCCCGAACGTCGGGTGCATCGCCGCCGGGAGGATGAGCGCGACGCAGGCGTCGGGGTGCGCCTGACCATTCATGAACACGCGCGAGCCCTTGGCGCCGCCCGACGCCCCCGCGCCCGTGATCAGCAGATCGGGCGCGGCGTCGACGATGCCGGCCACGAAGTCGGCGGCGTCGAGCTCGCCGGGGTCGATCAGCAGCGCCAGCGCCGCGCCGCGCGCGTCGCCGCCCAGCGCGCGCATCGCCTCGCGCCCGAGCCGCGCGCCCGACGCACGCGAGTCGTCGCGCACGCCCAGGCGGAACAGCGGCGGCGGCAACGGTTCGTCGCCGGTGATGGCCAGGACCGCGACCGCGCTGGCGTTCTCGAGCTCCTCGCCCGACGTCAGCACCCCGGTCGCCGAGCAGCCCGTGACCACCGCGCCCGGCATCGTGCGCGCCACGCCGCGCAGCACGCCCGCGTAGTCGTCATCGTCGTGGCGCGAGCCCGCGAACACCAGCGCCGTGCTGGCCGCGCGCGAGCCAGCCGACACCAGCGCGCGATGCGCCGCCAGCCCGGCAGCGGTGAACCCGTCCGTGTGAACGGCGGCACCTACGCCTGCGACCAACATCACCTCCTCTTACCCTGGAAGACCTAAAAGGCAAAGGAAGAGTCCGGGCGATTGCCAGCGAAGTCGCGGACCGTCAAACGCGGGAAAGACGCTGTTCCGCTGGAGAGGCGCGCCTCTGTCCATTCCCGGGGCGGCAAGCCCCGAGCCTGAAGCCCGTTTGACACCGACCTCCTGGCGCGCTGGGTCGGAGCGCGAGGAGCCGAGCGCCTAGCCGCCGACGAACACGAACGGATAGCTGACCGTCAGCCCGCCCTTGGCCGACTTCGGGAACGCCCAGCGCGAGACCAGCCCGCTCACGCACGAGGGCAGCGACGTGCCATCAAAGGCCGGCGCCTCGATCTTGGTGTTCTGGACGTCGCCGGCCGCGCCGATCTGAAAGCTGACGATCGCCTTGCCCGAGCGCTGGTCGCCGGCGCGCGACAGCCGCAGGTAGCACGCGCTGACCCCGGACAGGCTCTGGCGGATCACGCGTTCGATGTCCTCGGGGCTGGGCACCTCGGGCGGCGTGTTGGGATCGAGCGCACCCTTGGTGACCAGCGCCACCTTGAGCGGGCGCCGGGTGCGGCGCACGTTGCCCATCAGACCCTCGCCGCGGTCGTCGCCCACGTAGAACGTCTCGACGTCGGTGGCCGCCAGCGACGCCCACTTGCGGTCGAACTCGGAGGCGGCGGTGGGCGGCGTGGCGGCGCCGGCCACGACCGATCCCGGAGCGGTGGCGCCGCCGCCAGGGGTGGGCGCTCCCGACCTGGAGCAGGCCGACAAAGGAAGCGCCGCGGTGGCGATACAGAGGGCGGGCACCAACGCGCCTGATCGGATCATACGCGCGATGGTATCAGGACCGCGGCCGGAAGGGCGACACCCCCTGCGCCCGGTGGACCCGGCGCAGCACGAAAATCCACAGCGCCACCGACAGCAGTGTGACCGCGATCCAGACCCGCAGGCCCAGCCCATGGTGAAGCGCGTAGTCGTAGAGCCCGTGGAAGAACGACGGCACCAGGATGCAGAACAGGCGGTCGCGCCAGAGCCGGGGCCCGCGATCGAACTTGGCGCGTCCCACGTAGTACCCCATGGTCGCGCCGAAGAGCGCGTGAGCCGGCACGGCGAAGAAGGCGCGTTGCCAGGCCACGCCCAGCCCGAGTCGGGTGAGGAAGAGAAGATTCTCGAGCGTCGCGAACCCGAGCGCGACCGCGACCCCGTAGACCACTCCGTCGAGCGGCTCGTCGAACTCCTCCCAGTGGTAGACCGCGGCCACCAGGATGATCCACTTGGCCAGCTCCTCGACGAAGCCCGACAGGAAGAACGCGTCGACCAGGCGCGGCGCCTCCCCCTGCGAGCCCAGCCATTCGGCGGCCAGCAGCGACTCGGCCGTGGACGCCATCCCCTGCGCCGCGATCATCGCGTAAAGGCCGAGCCCGAACGCCATCAGGATGTGGTGCAGCGGCTCGCGCTCGTAGCGATCTTTCAGATAGAAGAAGGTGAGTAGAAACAGCGCCGGCGCCGCCGCCGCTACCACAGTGAACACGAGATCATTACTCTGCCTGGTGCACGCCGCCCCACCAAGCTATGATTTTCGGCGATCGAAACAGAACCGAACAAAGGGGGCGAAACGGTTTCGACGGGGGTTAGCAAAGTTCGTGACGCGTGCCGAGGCGCCCGAGGCCTCGTAAAAACGGGCAAAAAAACAAATGCGAACGACAACGCGTTCGCTCTAGCCGCCTAAAAAACGGACTGGACCGTGAACCCGGGAGCCGCCCGCGGCCCGGGGGATCGGCTATTTAGCGGGCTTTGCGGCCACGCAGCGCTTTCCGGCGCGGCCGCGAGACACAGGGAAGGCTAAGTGCTGAGACGCCTCGCCGGTGGGCCAACTCAGCAACGAAAACCAAATCGCCGGACACGCACGTAGGGCCATGAACGGAGCACTTCCGGACCCGGGTTCGACTCCCGGCGCCTCCACGACGAACACATGAACTTCCTTCGTGAATTTCGATCGGTGTAGCAAACGATCGAGCAACAGCGTTGGGCGGCAAGCCCGGCGCACGCAGTCGCTTACGGAGCGAGCCGTAAGATGAAGCCGTCCATCCCACCACGGCCGGCGTAATCGCGGCCGCGGAAAGGGAAGCGGTCGCGGAATGAGCCAACCGCGAGCACGCTGTCGGAAATCGAGACCAAACCTGCAACCGATGCTGAGATGTTGTCGACGACCTCCCACGGCTCGGAGCGGCCGTCCACGGTGAAGCGGGCGAAGAAGGCGTCCGACTCGCTCCCGCGGGAACCCGGATATCCCGTCGAGCCCGCGATCCACAGCGTGCCGGTGCGGGTGAACGCCGCGCCAATCGGCTGATCGGATGCGCTGTCGCCGATGCGCGCCGCCCAGCGTGGACGCCCATCGTGAAGGGTCATCACGAAGACGTCCGAGCGGCCGACCGCGACGAGTGTCTTGCCGTCAAGGTTCGTCTCGTCGACGAATGTGCCCGCCAGGGCGATGTCGCCGTCGGGGCCCAGCGCGAGCGCGGAACCGTTCTCATCATTGCGGCCGCCATACCGAAGGCAGCGGTCGGGTGCCCCTTGGGGGTCGATGTGCGCGAGCAGCACGTCAGCGCCACCCGTGCTGACCAGCGTGTCCGGGCCGCAGGCGATGCTGTCCCAGAAGCTACCGACGATCCACAGCCCGCCTCTAGGGTCGGCGCGGACGCCGGCTACCCAGACCGCCCCTGGCCCGCCGACCGGGCGCAGGTCAATCAGCTTGCCGTCGGCGTCGTAGCGAACGAGCGTCGGGCTACCCTTGCCGCCCGGTAGGTGGGCGGCGGCGCCGCCGCGAACGTCGCCCAAATCGTGCGCCTCGTGCGTCGTCGACACAATCACCGCGGGGCCGCCGCGCTCGCCGATCGCCAGCAGATAGGGACCAAGCGCGCTCCGTTCCCCGAGATCGAATGCCCATAGAGGGTGCAGGTCGCGTGACAGCTTGGCGAGATAGACGCAGCCGGAGCGATCCCCTATCGCGATCCCCGCGTCACCGATTCGGGCGTTGCCCGTCGAGTGTCCGACAAAGACGACCTCGCCGCGCGCCCCGACGGCCAGCGACGCGACGGCGTCGCTCTCCAGACCGCCGGCGCCGAAGACCGCGCGCAGCTCACCGCTTGCGGCGTAGCGGGCGACGAACAGGTCGTTCTTATCTCCTGCCGCCGTGAGCGTACGGCCACCGCCGAAATCGACGG
Source organism: Polyangia bacterium (assembly GCA_035696125.1). Classification (GTDB taxonomy): domain Bacteria; phylum Myxococcota_A; class Polyangia; order Fen-1088; family Fen-1088; genus DASRQZ01. Next base: position 7,559 of record DASRQZ010000154.1, on the reverse strand, counting down.
TCCCCACGAATGAGCCCGCGACAACGAGCGAGCCGTCGGAATCCGTTGCAACGGCGCTCACGTTGTCCCAGCCGGGGCCGCCTACCGGAAGCAGCAACGACGGCGAGGCGGGAACGGCCGGTGTGGTCGGCGCCGGAACGGCGGCGCGTGGCAAAGACGCAGGCGCGCACCGCATCGCCGAGAGCGCGATCGCGGCGACGAGCAGAAGCCGGGATCTCGCCGCCGTCATCGCACGACGTGGCGGAGGATCGTGCCCCGCTCCCCCGCGGTCCACGCGTCACCGCCCGGAGCGACCCACACGCCTGCCAGCGCACGCTGGGTGTCGGTGGCGCTCTCCCTCCACGTGCGGCCATCGAAGTGAAAGGCGCGCCCACTGGCGGCAACCGCCCAGACATCGCCGGGGGCGCGCCCGCGGATGTCGGTCAGCATCGTCTTCGGCGCGACGGGGACCGACGACCAACGCGCGCCGTCCCAGTGGTGGACCTCTCCCTCGCCGCCGGTCGCCCAAAGGTCGCGCGCGCCGCTCCCCCACAGCTTGCCAAACTTCGTGCGAACGATGGCCGCTTCCTCCCATCGCCGTCCGTCCCAGTGGAGCATCCGCCGGCCAGCCGCTGCCCAAGCGTTGTCGACGCCGCTCGCCCAGACGGAGGTGATCGGGTCGCGTGTCGGCGACGGCGTGCGTGTCCATCGCCGTCCATCCCAGTGCATGAACGTCCCACCGGTTCCCACCGCCCAGACGTCGTTCGCGGCGCTTCCCCCCACGTCGAGCAGATCGAACGCATCCGCGTGTGCCGTCGTGCCGCAAAGGTCGCCGGCATTCCCAGCCGTCGCGTGTGACACCAGCGCCCAGCGCGCGCCATCGAAGTGGACCAGTAGACAGCGCCCGCCTGCCGCCCACACGTCCTTGCCCGAGCTTCCCCAAACCGCCGTCAGCGCCGGAACAATCTTCTGCAGCTCAATGCTCCACTCGCGCCCGTTCCAGCGAAACAGCCCGCCGCCCCCGACCATCCAGACGTTGCCCGCGCCGTCGCCCCACACGTCGGCCAGCGATTCCTCGGGCAGCGCGGCGGACAGCCGTCGCCAGGCGCGACCGTCCCAGTGAGCGATCCCCGCGAAGCCGACCGCCCAAAGATCGTCGGGCCCGCTTCCCCCCACGCCACGGATCGCGATGCCTGGTCCGGGCAGCGGCGGTCCCCAGGCGCGACCGTCGAAGGAAAGCATGTGCGCCTTGCCGATGGCGAACAGGTTCTGGGGGCCGCTCCCCCAGAGAAACTTCGGGTCCTCCGGTCCGGCTCCCGCGTCGCTCCACCGATTGCCGTCGAAATGGAGTATGCGGCTTCCTCGCGAGCGGTCCAACGCCAGCGCCCAGACGTCGCGCGGGCCGCGCCCCCAAACGGCGCGCAGGCCATTGCCGCCGAGATCGCCGGGACCGCCATCTGCCGTGGGGGGACGCTCGTCACTCCATCGCTTGCCGTTCCAGTGCACGAGCACGCCGCTCCCGAGCGCCCAAATGTCGTCCAGTCCGCTCGCCCAGCCAGTCTCGAGCCCGAACGAGATCTGGGCCCCTTGGCGGACGATGGTCGGCTGTCGCGGTAGCGTCCGGGCCGCCCATGCGCGCCCATCCCACCGCTGGACCGCCATCTCATCGCCGCCGGCGCCGACCGCCACCACGCTGGCGGTAGGTCCTGGCACGAACGAGAACATGCGTGCTCCGGGTGGGTCGGCGCGCGAGAAGGCGTGACCGTCCCAGCGCAAGACAGCGCGGTCCTGTCCGCGCGCGTCAGCGTCGCCGATCGCCCACACGTCGCGCGATCCCATTCCGACGATCTGCCGGAGCGTGCCGGTGACGGGCGTCGGGACGCGCGTGAAAGCGTGACCATCCCAGTGCAGCGCCAAGCCGTCGTAACCGACCGCCCAGGCATCGTCGGGCGCCGCCGCCCAGACGGCCTCCAGCCACTGCCCCTGCGGCAACGGGTTCATCCAGCACCACCCGCCAGAGCCGCACAGGGGAGCGATGCCGGTGCTCGTCGCGACCGGTTCGCGCCGATTGATGTCCAGAGATTTCTCCGGCGTGGTGCCTAGGAGCTGCATCAGGGAGTAGGGAACCATCGACGACGCCAGATCGTAAGACGGTTGGGCCTCGTCGACCGCCGCTCGCTTGGCAAGCTCGACCGCTGCGACGCCAAAACGCGCCTCCAGCGCGGACAACTTCCGTGACGCTTTGTCGCGCGACTGAGCGCCCGTCACTCGGTCGAAGTCGGCGGCCGCGTCCCCGACTTCTTTCATCAAGCGATCGAGGCCGCGTACCTCCCGTTCGGCGAGATGCGAGCGCGCCGTGATGGCTCGCCAAGTGGACTCGGCCTTGACGCGAAGCTCGATGCGCAGCTTCGTGCGCTCCGCCTCGGGAAGATTGTCAAACACCCGCAGCTCGGCAGCGTGGCGATCGCGGAAGTCAGTACCGAGCGTGTTCCATGCGTCGACCATCTCCCGCCGGCATTGCGCGTAGCGAGCGAACAGTTCCTTCGTAAGCGTTCGCGCCACCTCGACGGCGGCGGCCTCATCATCGGCATCGGCAAAAGAGGTGACGATTCCACCCGGCGGCCGTACCGGCGGCTCACCATGCGCGGCCATCTGAAAGACGGCGGCAGCGAAAACCGCCCACGACGCTACGCGAATGGGTCGCACCGCGACAGGTTACACGACCTGGCGCCTGCAAGCCGCGAGTCAGATCGCCGACCGCCTCCGCCTCGAGAAGGAACGGATCTCGTTCGGCTGGCTCCATCGCGCGCTCGCGTCCTTCGATCGATGAAGGCGACAGACGACTTCTGGGCGTTATAGGATCCAGAAAAGATGGTCGTCCTGGAGGACCGGCTGCCCCCGCCAGCAACCTTGAACAGACTCCTTGCCACCGGTCTTTAGGCCCCTGGGTTGATCTTCTCGAGCTCGATCTTTTTCCACGGCCACAGGTGAAAGCGCGCGCTACGGATCCCAGACTGTGGTTCGCACGAAAAAACCAGGGAGATCCCATCGCTGAATGAAACACCAGCCCATCGCGTACCGCGTTGGATACAGAACTGAGTTGCCGGTCGATTCTCCCGCCACCAACTCACGATCGTGTCGACCTGCGCCTCGGCTACCCGGGAGAAGCCGACGCGATATCGCTTCATCCGCGACGAAGCTTGGCCAAGACTTGGTCCGCGGGAACTACCTCTCCGCGTTGAGCTTCGTCGTGGCCACGGGCGATCGCGGCGTGGAGGCGCGCGCGCTCGTTGTCGTCCAGATCGTCACCATCATCGACGACGGCCAAATCGACCTCGGTGCCTTCGGGGGCATCGTAGGGTTCGTCCAGCTTCAGCCGGCCTTGGCCCGTCGACGCTTGGTCGCCGCTCTCTTCGGGGCGATTCGCAACGCCTTCAAGACGGAGACCCCGCATGATCGCCGCACTCGGGATCCCTGGCCAACATCTCCACCACTCGGGCGCTGCTCGTCGGACATCAACCTCGACGACCGCGTTAGCAAGGCGTGTAGCAAGCGATCGCGAAAGCGCCGGATGCTCGCTAGGGCTCGCCGTGATAGATGCCGTTCGTCGTCCCGAGGTAGACGTCGGTGGCGGTACGGCCCCAGATCGACTTGATCGCCGGCGGGAAGCCGGGTCCGGGATCGAAGCCCTCGTCCTGCCAGGCGCCGTCGCCGACGGAGTGGAACAGATGCGCTTGGTCCGTGCCCGCGTACACGTCGTTTGGTCCCGAGCCCCAGATCCAGTGCAGGTAGTCATTGCCCGCAAGCGGCGTCGGCTCGGCGACCCAGCGGCCGGTGCTCGGCACGCGATGCATGATCGTCGCGTTGCTGACCATGTAGGCGTCGTTGGGCGTGGCCACCCAGATCTGGTTCACGCCCGGCGTGGCGGGCGTCGTTTCTTTGTGCCAGGTCCCGGTCCCGTCGCCGTTGGAACGGAAGATCTCGCCGTAGATGCCCGCGATCCAGATATCGCCGGGACCGGTTCCACCGAGCGGCCCCAGGCCGGCCGTCGTGGGTTCGAGTATCGGCTGGGCGGTCCAGCGATCGTCGCCGGTCGAATGAAAAGGATAGCCACCGGAGGCGTAGACGTCGTTCGGGCCGCTACCCCATACCGAAAAGAACGTAAGCCCGCTGTTCATGACGTCGCGCTTCCACGTTCCGCTGCCGTCCCAGTGCAAGACCAGGTTTGCGAGCGCGGACGCGTAGACGTTGTTCGGACCGGCGACCCACAGACCGGTGACGTACGCGCTCCCGAGCAACGCCAGGCTGGTTTGCGACATGGTCCCGTCGGGGTGGATCTGCAGCACACTCGATGGTTTCGAGGCGGTCCAGAGCTCGCCGTTGGCCGCGCCCGCGATGAAGTCGGCGTTCCATCCCGACAGCATCATCGTCCAGGTCAGCTTGGGGGTCGGACGCGAGGCATCGCGGAAAGCGTCCGAAGAGCGATCCGGAGAGGAGCCGTCTGTGTTCGCGCCACCGGAGCCACCGCCACCGGAGCCCGCCGCGTCCGGCATCGCGGCGTCGGGCCCGGCAGTGCCACCGACGCCGCCAGCACCGCCGACGCTGATGCCACCTGCACCGCCCGCGCCGCCTCCACCGCCGCCGTCGCTCCTCGCGCCGCTCTTCCCGCACCCGCCGAGCAGCGCGAGCCCGACCAGTCCCGCCTGCAACCAGCCCATCAGCAACCCGAGATCCGCGCCTTGCCTGCACATACTGCACGGTGACGATACCACCGAACGCGATCAGTGACTGGCGCGCGGCCAGCGCCGCGATGCCGGCCTGGGCGCCGAGTCTGTCGCGGCCGCCCTGGTGAAGCGCGTTCTGCGTGCACAGCGCTGTCGATGCGGAGTAGTAAATCCGCGCCGCCGGGCCGACGATCGCCGAAGACGATCGGGCAACGGCCCTCGGCTCGCGCAACCTCGCCGCGCGCGCCCGCCTCGAGCCCACGCGGCCGAACGCGCCGCGCGAAACCCCGCCAGCGAAGGGCGCGCAGCTCGACGCGGCGGAGGACGCGGCCACGCAGGGCGTCGCCACGCGCTTCGAGCGATGGGCGGGACGGGATGACCCTGCGCGTGGCGCTTATTCTCGCGGCGACTGGTGGGGCGGTCTATACCTGGCCCGGCCTCCCCTGCCGGCATGGGCGAAACAGCCGATCGACAGCTGGCTCGGGCGTCTGCCCGCGCCCGCTCGGCTCGCGCCAGCACTCGCCCGATCGCTAGTCATCAGAGCGTCGAGAAGGGAGGAGTAGCACGGCGTCCTCCCGCACGTCGGGGCTGAGGTGCGTGTAGCGCATCGTCATCTCGATCGTGGAGTGGCCGAGTAGCTCTTGCACCGCCTTGAACGGCGCCCTGCGCATCACGGGGTTCCTGGCGGGCGGCGTCGACTACCAGTTGCGGCAGCCGGGGGCTACAACGCGCGGGCAACCCCTACGGACCGAACGGCAACTCCGACGGCCCCTACCCGTCGGGCTTCGCGCCCTCGTTCTCGCGGGCGTCCAGCCTCGCGGGCGTCGCCTTCACGTTCGCCGGCCGCCCCCCATGACCGACTGAGCGCCCTATCGGGGCGCGATTCGGATCTGCCAGCCGCCCGGAAGGAACACCGCCCCCCCGCCGCGCGGCTGCCAGCGATCGGGCTGCCACGTCGCTCCCGGTTGAGGCGGCCGCTGCCAGACGCCGGCGACCCACACCCAGCGGGCGCCGTCCCACTGCCAGAAGCCCGGCGTCCAGACAACGGCAGGCGGCGCGACTTGGGCCCGCACCGCTGGCGCTGGGGCCGTGGGTGCGCCGGGCGGCGCGACGCCCGCCGGTAGCGGCGGCTCCGGGGGCGGCGCGACGCGCGCCGGTGGCGGCGGCTCCGCGCGCGGCGCAGGCGGCGGCGTCGGCGCGTGGACCGTCAGCTCGCTCTGGATGTCTGCCTCCGGAACGTGCCAGTGCCCGCCGAGCCACAACCAGTCCCCTGCGATCCACTGCCAATAGCCCGCCACCCAGGTCGCGTTCGCGCTCGGGCGCGGCGGCGTCGTCTCGGGGCGGGGCGCGGGGGGCGCGCGATCCGGCTTCTCCGGCGGCGGCGGCGGATGAAGCTTGGCCTCTTCCGCCCGCCGGTGCGCTGCGGCCTCGGCGCGGCGCACCTCGGCGTCATTCTTTCGCTGCGCCTCGGCGCGCTCGGCCATCATCCGTTCGTATCCCCGCGGCCAACAAGCTTGGTCCTCGTGGTGCGTGTCGCAGTAGTCGAGACGCGCGACGCTCTCCGCTTCGTCGCGCTGCTGCTCCTGCCACTTCTGATCTTCCTTCTGTTTCACCGAGCGCACTAGCGCGCGGTACTCCGCCTCGGGCGTGACCAGCTTGGTGGTGGCGACTTCGGAGACGAAGACGACGCCATCGAGATCGTTTGGTGTGTCGAACCAGACCCGGTAGATGCGCTCGGGAGGGCCCTGGCGCGACGGGCCGCCGAGCGGGTCGCGGATGCTCATCCACATCCCCTCGATCTGATAGAGCCGGGCGCGCGGCAACGACGCCGGCTGCGCGATCTCCCGCAGCGCGGTCGGCGGGCCGGAGGCGGGTTTGGGGGCGGGACCGCCACGGCCGGGTGCCGCTGGTGCGGGGGAGGGCCCGCCGCCAGCGGCGGTTGCTATCTGTCTGGCGGCGGACTCCTCGGACGCGCTCAGGACGCAGCGTCGGTTGTCGGGCGGCTCGAAGTCGTGATTGAACGGCTGCGCCGCGTTCTGTGGAAACTGGCCGTCCTCCGCCCACCCCCGAAGCACACGCGGCGACAGGACGTAGAAGCTCACGATCTCGTGCCAGCCGGTCTCGTCGCTGGCAATGCGGACCTCGAACGGCCCCTGGCCGCACCGCACGGGCGCGACATGGAAGTGCGCAGTCGCATTCGCGAGCGCGAACGGCGGCGCGACGCCGAGCCCCTTTCGGTAGTCATCGTTGATGAGGTCCAAGCTCTCCCGCGCTCTCGACAGCGGCCCGCCGTATTCCTCGGCGAACTGCCGCCCGATCGGCTTTTTGGCCGGGGGCACCTGCGCTGTCGGCGCGGCGCACGCGAAGGCGAGGAAGGGCACGCTCGTCAGGAGGACCAGCCAAGATCGAAGGGGCGATGTCACGCGCGACCAGTGTATCGCGATGCTGCAGACGCAAAAGCGGACGCTGATCAGACGCCGGAGAACTTCAACAACTTCTGCCAGGCATCGATCAAAGATCGGCTCCCGAAGGCCTATCCTCGATTCAAGCCTCGACCGGATCCCCAAGGGCCCCCCTTTCCCGGACTTCGAGCGCCGGGGGTGCGTCGCGCCGGCCGCCAAGGAAGCGCGCCGCGCCGTCGACGACGAGCGCGAGCGCGAGCGCGAAGAGCTGAAAGAGGCCGAGAAGGTCGGCAAGTTCCACCGCGCCGACATCGTCGGCGACGGCGGCGTGGGCGCCCCGGTCAAGAAGCGCTAGAAGGCAAACTTCCCCGGCAGGTGCAGGATGCGGCCTGGACGCAGGGGGCGGGTGCGGCCTTTGTTGCTCCTGGCAGTAGGCGAAGGCATCTTCACCCTG
>DASRQZ010000153.1:0-12193 GCA_035696125.1 Polyangia bacterium | reverse complement strand
CACGGCGCTGATGGGCGCCTTAGGTTTCTTCGTCATGGAACAGACGGCGCCTTTCGATCCCGATTTCGGCACCGCGCGCGAGGCGCTGGACGCCCTCGCGCGCGGTGCCATCGCTTCGTCCGAGCTCACCGCGCACGTATTCGCGCGCATCAAGCGGCACAACCCGCAGTTGAACCTGTTCATCAGCCTGGCCGAGGAGCGCGCAATGGCGCTCGCGAAGGCCGCCGACGAACGACGGGCGCGCAGGCAGCGGCTGGGCGCGCTCGATGGTTTGCCTATCGTGGTCAAGGACGTGTTCGCGACCGAAGGGCTGCGAACCACCGCTGGCTCGAAGAAACTGGAGGCGTTCATCCCCACCGAGGACGCCGTGGTCGTCGCGCGCGCGAAGGCGGCCGGCGCGATCGTCATCGGCAAGACCAACCTGCCCGAGTTTGCCGGTGACTGGCAATCCTACAACCAGGTAGCGGGAACCTCGAACAACCCGTGGGACGGCGCGCGCACGCCGGGCGGCTCGACGGGCGGCGGCGCGGCGGCGCTGGCCGCCGGCCTCGGGTTCCTGGAGATCGGCGGCGACCTCAGCGGCTCGCTGCGCATCCCGAGCCACTTCTGCGGCGTCTATGGCCACAAGCCCACCGCCGACCTGGTCCCGCCGCGAGGGCACATCCCGCCTCCGCCCGGCGTGGTGGCGCCGCACTCGGAGCTGGGCGTGGTTGGGCCCCTGGCACGTGGCGCGGACGACCTGCGCCTGGCGCTGGATGTGATCGCCGGCCCCGACGGGCCCGAGGCGAAGGCGCTGCGCTGCGCCCTGCCGCCACCGCGGCGGGATTCACTGGCCGCCTACCGCCTCGGCTACCTCATCGACGATCCCTACTGCCCCGTCGATTCAGGTGTGGGCCGCGTCCTGTCGGACGCGCTCGATTCGCTCCGCAGATCGGGCGCCCAGCTCAGCGAGGGCTGGCCCGCGGGCGTCGATCCGGCGCGCCAGTTCGAGACGTTCGGCGCGCTGCTGGCGGCCTTCATGTCGCAGACCGTCCCGGACCAGGAGTTCCAGGAGCTGCGGCGCGGGGTCGAGAAGGGGGCAGGGGATCCGTTCGCCACCGGGATGACCGTCCTGCATCGCGATTGGCTGCGGTATGGCGGCGATCGCCTGCGCGCGCGAGCGGCCTGGCACGACTACTTCGAGACGCACGACGCGTTCCTGATGCCCGTCACCTTCGTCGCCGCGTTCCCGCACGATCACACCAGCGACATGAGCGCGCGCCGGCTGATCACCGCCGAGGGGTCACGCCCCTACCAAGACCTACCGAGGTGGACCGCCTTCGCCAACCTGACCGGCTGCCCCGCCACCGTCGCCCCCGTGGGCCGCACCGCCGGCGGACTGCCGGTCGGCATCCAGATAATGGGCCCGCTGTTCGAGGACGCGACGTCGATCGACATCGCCGCCCGGATGGCCGCGGTGACCGGCGGCTTCGTGGCGCCGCGCACGCTCCGGTGAGACGACCGCCGCACCTCGGCAACGGGCCCACCGCGAAAGCGGTGGCGGCTGATCTCCGAGACCTCCTGCTTCCGTTTGTTACGAGCGCAGCGTGCGGGCAAAAAAGGCGCTGATCTGCTGCCAGTGCCGTTCTGCGGCGGCGGAATCGAAGATGGGTAGATCGACGACCGCAAAGCCGTGCGACACGCCGTCATAGATCTCGAGCGTGAAGCGGACGCCTGCGTTCTGCAGCGCGGCGCGCAGGCGTTCGGTCTCCTCGCGCGGAACCCACTGATCCTCGCCGGCGACCGCCAGGTAGATCTGGGCGCGCATGGCGGGCGCGCGCAGGTGCGGACTGTCGGGGCGATCGGTGGCGTAACCGCCGGCGTGAATCGACGCAACCGCGGTCAGCCTCTCGCCGAACGCGCCGGCCGCGGTCAGCGCATGACGGCCGCCCAGGCAGTAGCCGATGCATCCGATCCGCGAGGCACCGGTTTCCTCCAGCCACGACAGCACGGCGCCCAGATCGCGCTCGGCGGCCGCGGTGGTCAGCAGGTGCGCGTAGCTGGCCAGGCGATCGCGTTCGGGCCCCGGCTGCAGGGCGCGCATCGGATCGGCGGGCGCGTAAGGCCCACTGCGATAATAGAGATCGGGCAACGCCACCCGGTACCCGTATTCAGCCAGCCGCGACGCCATTGCGATCATCCCCGGCCGGATGCCGCCGGCGTCCATCACGAAGATGATCGCCGGCCCGCTCGCCGGCCCAGTCACCTGGGTCCCGCACTGACCATCGGGGGTCCTGATGAAAACCAGTTCCATGGGCGGATACTCTATGCCGGACGGCGAGCGCTGTGTCGTGGAGCGTGGTCGGGCGTGGCCGGCTATCGGCGTTGGACCGGGGCTTGAGGTGCTGTCGGCCTGCCCACGCCGCCCACAGGGCGGAAGGAACGCGGCCGGGCACCGGCTCAACCTTGACGGGGCGGTCCGAACCAGGCGGTCAGGGCATCACGAAGGCCCTGGTCGGTGCCGTCTCCGACCCACGCGACATGTCCGTCGGGCCGGATCAACACGGCAGTGGGAGCAGCGACCGCGCCGAGCACCGGGAGCTCCCAAACCCCAGCGTATCGAGCGTCGATCCGTTGAACCCGATCCGCCCAGGGATACGACGCGAGGTCGAGGGCGCCGGGCTGACCGAGATCGAGCAGCACCGGTCGGGCATCGTGCAGCAGGGTGAACACCCGCCGTGGGCCGCTTTCGGCGACCAGGTCGAGATCGGGCATGCGGCGCCCGAGCAGCGGGTGTCCCCTGCCAAGGTCGTAGTGAATGTCCAGACCAGACATCATCCCGGCGTATCGCTTGCGAGGCTCGTCCATCTTCAGCAGATCGGACACGGTCTCGTGCGCGGCCTTCGTCCGTTCGTCGCCGCGCATGAGCGCCGTGTGCGCCATGGTGTTCTTGAGCACGCGCGCACCGATCGGGTGCCGCTCGGCCTGGTAGGTATCGAGCAGGCTCTCCGGCGCTGTGCCGTTGACCACCTGGGCCAGCTTCCATCCCAGGTTCACGGCGTCCTGGACACCGGTGTTGAGTCCTTGTCCGCCGGCCGGAGAATGCACGTGCGCCGCGTCGCCGGCCAGGAGCACCCGTCCATCTCGGTAGGACGCCGCCTGCCGGGCCGCATCGGTGAACCTCGACAGATACGTGACGTTGTGAACACCGAAGTCGGTCCCGTAGACGGCGATGAGCGCCGCGCGAAGGTCGTCCAGGGTCGCCTCGTCGCCTTGCCTGACCTGCGCCTCGTTCAACACCACCCCCACTCGTTTGCCGTCCTCCCGTTTACCCAGCGCATTGACCCCCCGTTCGCCAAGGCGGATGCCCCACGCCGGCTCTTCGGTCATCGCGACCTCGGCAATCAAGTAGCTGAGAGACGGTTCCCATCCCGGGAAGTCGATACCGGCTTTCTTGCGGATCAGGCTGCGACCGCCGTCGCATCCGATCAGGTACTTCGCCCGCAACGACCGGCCGTCGGACAGCTCGACGTCGACGCCGGTCTCGTCCTGCGAAAAGCCTGTCACCTCGAGTCCGCGATAGGTCGGCACCGCCAGCTCATCGACCCAGGCGGCCAGTGTGCGCTCGATGCTTTCCTGCCGCAGCGCCAGCCCGTAGTTGTGGCGAGTCGGAAAGTCACTGATGTCGAGAGGGACCATCGCGAAGCCCGCGACCTGCATGACCTGCCCTTGCGCGAGGAAGCGCTCCGCGACTCCACGCTGATCGAGCACCTCGATGGTGCGTGAATGCAGACCGCCCGCGCGCGCGCCAGCGAGGTCCTGGCTGGCGCGCCGCTCGACGATGGCGACGTCGACCCGCGCCAATGCGAGCTCGGCCGCCAGCATCAGCCCCGTCGGACCGCCTCCAGCGATCACCACCGCATGCTTCGTCATGGGAGAATCACGGCCTCAGGATTGGTGACGTCCTCGCGTCCTCGCGCTCAGGAGTGCTGGCGCGCGTAGTCCAGGCCCACGACGCCGCTCGGGTAGGGGGTCGCCGCCACCAGCTTGAACGTGGCGTGGGTGCCGTCGCCGAACAGGCGCTTTCCCCCACCGACCGTCAAGGGGTAGACCAGCAGGTGAAGCTCGTCGACCAGGTCGTGTGCGAGAAGCGCGTGCACCAGCTGGCTGCTGCCATCGGTCAGGATGTTCTTACCGGGTTGCGCCTTGAGCGCGCGTACCGCTTCGACCACGTTGTCGCGGATGATCGTGGTGTTGCGCCACCTGGGATTCTGGAGGGTCTTCGAGACCACGTACTTCGCCGGCGCGTTCATGACGTCGCCGAAGGGATCCCCTGGCTGCATCGGCTCGAAGGCATCGGCGTGCGTGACGTAGGTGCGGCGCCCCAGCAAGAAAGCGTCGGTGTCTTTCATCATCGCCATGAAGCTCTTGCCGATGTCGTCGTGCCAGTAGGGGCCGGTCCAGCCGCCGTACGCGAATCCGTTGTCGCGGTCCTCGTCCTTGCCGCCTGGCGCCTGGATGACGCCGTCGAGAGTCACGAACTCGGAAACGATGAGCTTTCTCATGGCTGATCTCCTTGGGGTGTGAGCAGGTCCAGGTGCCTTTCTTCCAACCAGACGACGAACGAGGAGAGCGCGGATCGACAGGGCTGTTCCGGCAAGAATCAAGAGCTCAATCGTCCGGATCTCGCTCGCTTGCTGCGATACACCGGCGTTCATGCCGCGGCCGGCATGGGTCACGCCGATGCCGTGCGGCAACTCCTCGATCGTGGCGCCGACTCATCGTTGCGCGAGGAAGAAGGGCGGCGCTACTTGACCTGTGCGGTGACTTCACCGCGCGCCTTGTAGAGCTCCCAGAACTGGTCCGCGACGGCGGCTGCCTCGATCGTGGCCTGGCCGCTGTCGAAGGCCGTCCCTTTCACCGTGTTCAGCACCATGGCCTCGCCGACGTAGATCTTCTCCGGCGCCAGCTTCTTCGAGAGCAGGCCCACCAGCTTGTGCTTGGCAGAGTTTGCCACCGCCAGCCCCATGGCATTCCACGCGACGGCCGCGGCGTCGACCTGCGGATCGAAATAGCCGAGCCCTCCGTTCGTCACGAGCACGGCGGCGTTCTCCTGCTTGCGCAGATCGGGAAGCGCCTCCTGGACGGCCGCCAGCAAGCCGGTGATACCGACGTCGAGCACGGCGCGGATGGCGGCCGAGTCGGCGGTCGTCAGGTCCCCGGCGCCCCCGTCATACGCCGTCCACTGGAGGACCGTGATCGGGCCCAGGGCGGCTCGGGCCTTCTTGATGGCCGCGCGCGCCGCGGACGGATCGCCGAGGTCGGCCGTCACGGCGGCGGCGTTGATGCCTCTGGCCTCCAGCGCCTTCACGCCGGCGGCCAGCTTGTCGGCGCTGCGCGCGACCAGCGCCACCGCAAACCCCTCGGCCCCGAACTTTTCGGCCACCGCTTTCGAGATGCCGGGACCATGACCACAGACGACGATTGTTTTTGACATGCCGGGGGTTTACCAGCGAAGTGGTGCACTGCAAGTGACAAACCGCCAGGCACGAAGCCCCTGCTGATCTGACGCCACGGCAATCGTTTGGGGCAACGACCCGTCGTCCTCATTATTGATGAACTCTCCCGACTCGCTGCGAACGGCGAGAATCCCGGTGCGTCGCCTTGGCGATAATTGGCGGACATCCCCCTCTTATCCCGGGCCAGGCCAGGCCGCCAGCACCCTCGCCAGCACTCCCGCGTCGACATTCCCCCCCGACACCACGGCGACGCGGCGGTCGCCGGTCACCTGGGGCAGCGCCGCGATCGCGACGGCGCCGGCCCCTTCGGCGACGATCCGCTCGTGGAGCGCGAGCGTCGCCATCGCGGTCGCCACCTCGGCCTCCGAGACCACCACGATCTCGTCGACGGCGGCGGCCGCGATCCGCAGTGGCAGCCGGCCGGGCGCGGTCACGCGCAGCCCGTCGGCCAGCGTCGCCGGAAGCGCCGCGTCCGGTCGTGCGTCGTCATCGTCACTGTCACCGTCACCGTCATCCTGTTCCGCCAGCGCGCGCCGCAGGGAATCGAGGCCTGCGACCTGCGCGCCGACCACGCGGATCCCTGCGCGCGCCAGCAGGCTGCCCATGCCGGCGATCAGGCCGCCGCCGCCCACGGGCACGACCACCACGTCGGGCCGCTGCGCCAGCAGCTCGGCGGCCACGGTTGCCTGTCCGGCGATCACCTCCGCGTCGTCGAAGGCGTGCAGGAAGCGCGCGTTCTCGGCGGCCGCGATGGCGCGCGCGTGCGCGGCGCAGGCATCGAACCCGCCGCCCACCCGCACCACCCGGGCGCCCAGCGCGCGGCAGCCCGCGACCTTGGTGTCGGGCGCATCGTCCGGCACGACCACGGTCGCGGCGATGCCGAGCAGCCGCGCGCTCCAGGCGACGCCCAGGCCGTGGTTGCCGGCCGAGGCCGCCACCACCGGGCGCCGGTCGCCGCGCGCCGCCCGCGCCGCCAGGGCGTTGAGCGCGCCCCGCACCTTGTAGGCCCCGGTGACTTGCAGGTTCTCGAGCTTGAGCCAGGCCCGTAGTCGCTCGGAGCACACCAGCGGAGTCGCGGGCAGCACCTCGCCGATGCGCGCAACGGCGGCGGCGAGCAGCGCCGGCGCCAGCAGGCCGTCGTCGCCCAGCGCCGCGCCCAGCTGATCGGGGCGCGCGGGCTCGGTTGCGGGCAGCGTCCCGGCGGCGGGTGCTGCTGCGGAGTCGGGCGAAGCGAAGGAATCGGGCGACATCGTGGCTCCTCGGTGTGGCGCCGAGCCCCGGTCTCCCGGTCAGGCAGCGAGCAAGAAAAAGCCCCGCCACCTCGAGAGGTGCGGGGCTGGTCGGCTTTGGTCGTTTCGAACTAGCGCGCCAGGTCCCCACCTCTTCGGCAAATACCGATAATGGACGTCATCGCGATGGGGGAGATGCGCGCAGGGAACATGGACGGCTTCCTTATAGCACGGCTGCGGCGCGCGGGCGCTGTGCGGCGGCGGACGCCGCCAGCCGGTTCATCGCGCCCAGCACCGCCTTCACGGTCGCCGTGTCGCCGTCGGCCGCCAGGCCGGAGCCGTGCACGGGGGCGCCGGCGCCGGCGCCGGCGCCCTGTTGGACGCGCAGCTCGACGTAGGCGACCACACGCGCGCCGGCCTCCGCCACGCTGCCGCCGCCGTTGTTCAGCGCCTGCCGCTGGTGGTTCAGCACGCTGAGCTCGACGCCCAGCAGCTCGGCCGCGACGGCCAGCGCGGCTTCGACGATGTCGCCGCCGCGACCCGCGCGCAACCGGCGCACGCCGCTGCTCTCCATCTCGACCAGCAGGGTGACCGCGCCGCCCGCAGGTTCGGCCTCGACGCGGTGGCCGAGGTAGCGGTGGGGTGTCGCCAGGTTCAGGTACTCGCGCCGGAAGATGGCCTGGATCTGGGCGGCGCTGATCTCCTTGCCCGACGAGTCGGTGACCTCCTGGACGATGCGCGCGAGCTCGATCTGCAGGCGGCGCGGCAGCTCGAGGCCCATCTCGGCGCCCAGCAGGTAGGCGACGCCGCCCTTGCCCGACTGACTGTTCACGCGAATGACGGCGTCGTAGCTGCGTCCGAGGTCGGCTGGATCGATCGGCAGGTAGGGCATGTCCCAGCGCGCCTGGCCTTGCTGCGCGGCGAAGCCCTTCTTGATGGCGTCCTGGTGCGATCCCGAGAACGAAGTGAACACCAGATCTCCGGCATAGGGATGGCGCGGGTGCACGGGGAGCTGGTTGCAGATCTCGACGTCGCGCCGGATCTTGTCGATGTCGGAGAAATCCAGCTCGGGATCGATCCCCTGCGTGTACAGGTTGAGCGCCAGCGTCACCAGATCGACGTTGCCGGTGCGCTCGCCGTTGCCGAAGAGACAGCCCTCGATGCGATCGGCGCCGGCCAGCACGCCCAGCTCGGCGGCGGCGACCGCGGTGCCGCGGTCATTGTGCGGGTGCAGGCTGAGCAGGACCGCGTCCCGGCGCGCGAGGTTACGGTGCATCCACTCGATCTGGTCGGCGTAGGTATTGGGGCTGGCGATCTCCACGGTGGCCGGCAGGTTCAGGATCACCTTGCGCGCCGGCGTCGGCTGCCAGATCTCGGTGACCGCGTCGCAGATCTCCTTGGCGAACGGCAGCTCGGTCGCCGTGAAGGTCTCGGGACTGTACTCGAAGCGCCAGTCGGTCGCCGGCTGCTCGGCCGCCAGCCGGCGGATGAGGCTCGCGGCGCCGGCGGCAATCTCGACGATTCCGTCGGTGTCCTTGCGAAACACCACACGGCGGAACAGCGGCGAGGTCGCGTTGTAAAAATGCAGGATGGCGCGCGGAGCGCCGCGCAGTGAATCGAAGGTGCGCGCGATCAGATCCTCGCGCGCGGGCGTCAGCACCTGGATCCAGACGTCCTCGGGGATCAGGTGCTCGTCGATCAGGCTGCGCACGAAGTCGAAGTCGGTCTGCGACGACGACGGGAACGCGACCTCGATCTCCTTGAACCCGATGGCCACCAGCCGGTCGAACATACGCCGCTTGCGCGCCCGGTCCATCGGCTCGATCAGGGCCTGGTTGCCGTCGCGCAGATCGGAGCTGCACCACAGCGGCGCGCGCGTGATGGTGCGGCTGGGCCAGCACCGGTCGAGCAGGGCGACCTGAGGCGTGGCGCGATATTTTTTTTCGGGCTGGCGAATCATCGGGACCTCGAATGTGGGCGGTGGGCTCCAGGCTCCGCGACCAGTCTGATCGGGATCGTTGATATAAGTCCAATTAATAAGATTGAATACATGGATAACAACCAATTATGACAACTCCTCCGGCGTGGTTCGAGGCTCGCTCACTTCCTTTTTCGTCACAGGCTTGTTACGTTCCCGACGCTGCCAGCAGCGTACGACCCTGCAGCTTGAGAAAGGGGGAGCCGGGGTGAACTTGAGTGAGTCGCGACCCACAGGTTTTGGGCGCCGCCGACAAGGCGAAATTCGAGGTCCATCTTCGCGCCTGGTCTGCTGGGCGATCTGGCACGCGATCCGGCAGGTCATTTTGGCCCGGGCCCCGTCGGTAAGGACCACTCCCGAGTTCGCCAAAAACTGCACTTTCGGCGACTCCCCGTGGTACGAAACGCCACCAGGACCAGCCGGTTACCTGTTCTTGACCTGGACTTGAGTATGCTGGCCCGCAGCCTGAGGGGGATAGACGCGTGACCATGACCATCGGGGAGCTTCGATCTGTCGGCGCCGACGGCACGCCATCACCGCTCGGTGAGACGGTCGGCAAATACCGGCTGGTCCGGGATCTTGGCATCGGCGGCATGGCGCGCGTATCGCTGGCGACGCTGCAGGGGCCGGCCGGCTTCTCCAAACACTACGTGGTCAAGCGCATCTTGCCCGAGTTCGTGCGCAACCCGCAGTTCGCCCGCATGTTCGCCAACGAGGCACGCGTGGCGGCGATGCTCGACCACCCCAACATCGTGCGGGTGTTCGAGTTCGAGAAGGAGAACGGCAATTACTACCTGGTCATGGAGTACGTCGACGGCGCGTCGCTGGACCAGATCGCGCGCGCCGCGCGCAAGGGCGGCGTGCCGCTGGGCCCCGACTTTGCGGTCGAGGTCGGCCTGCCCCTGGCGCGCGCGCTGGCTTACGCGCACGCGCTCAAGCTACCCGACGGGCGGCCGTTGGAGCTCGTGCATCGGGACGTGTCGCCCGGCAACGTGCTGATCTCGCGCGACGGCGCGGTCAAGCTCACCGACTTCGGCGTGGTCAAGTCGTCGATCACCACCACCGTCGCGGGCGCGGTCAAGGGCAAGCTTTCATACATGTCTCCGGAGCAGATCAGCGGGCAGCGGGTCGACCACCGCTCCGATCTGTTCTCGCTGGGCGTGGTCCTGTACGAAGTGACGACCGGATTGCGCCTGTTCCGCGGTGATTCGCTGGGTGCGACCGCCGTGCGCGTGATGCGCGCCGTGGTGCCGCCGCCGCGATCGGTGTCGCCCGACACCGATCCTCGTCTCGAGGCGATCCTCATGAAGATGCTGGAGCGTGACCCGCGCGCCCGCTATCCAACGGCGGCTGCGCTGGCCGCCGACCTCGAGGCCTATCGCGCGTCGCGCCCCGCGGACGTGCGCAGCATCCCGCTGGCCGACATGGTGCGGGTGCTGTTCCCCGGCGACACCTACCCGGCGTCAGCGACGGTGGGCAGCATGGTCAGTGACGGCGGGATCTCGATCTCGACCGACACCCCGCCGTTAGCCGGCGTTCACGACAGTGAGCTGGACGTGCCGGTCGAGTTCTTGCCCGAGCACGCCTTCGGCCCCGACCATCCCCCGTTTCCACCGCAGACCCGCGCGCTGCCGGGTGGTGGGTCCAGTACGGCGCCGGCGGCGTTTCCGATCCCTCAGATCGACGACGAGGTCTCCCCGAAGCTGGTCATGGGCATCACTGTGCTGTGCCTGGTGGCCTCGCTGATCTTCTGGTTCTCGGTCTTCTAGGTAGGCGGCGCCACGTTCTTCGTTTCGTGCTGGTTCAGCTCTGCCCGGTTAATTCTTTCGACCTTTCCGGGTCCTTTTTCATCTGGTGATCGGGTATCAACATGACAAAGAAGACCAAGGTCCTCATCCTCATCCCCCTCGGGGCCGTGTTGCTGAATGGCCTCGGTTACATCGTGGCGCTGAACCTCAGGGCGCCGGCCAAGGGCGACCGCCCCGGTCTGGCCGTGGCCGCCGCCGAGCACGCGTCCGATGGTCTCTCGGCGGAACCGGCCGGCAGCGCCTCGGCGGGTCGCTCCAAGGAAGACCGGATCAAAGAGGAGAAGGCCATGGCCCACCGCGCGGCCGGCATGGCCGCGCTGGAGGCGGGTGACTACGAGCGGGCCCTGGCGGATTTTGCCGAGGCGCGCGCGCTGGCGGGTGATCGCGCGTTTGTCTCCGAGCTGATTCGCGTGACCGAGGATCTGGCTCACCGGCCGCAGCCATCGCGCCGGCCGGTCGTGCTGCGCGCCGCGACGCCGCCGCCATCCCGGGCATCGGGCCGCTTTCGGGTCGTCGAGCGCTCGGCGCCGCGGGAGGCGCCCGCGCCCGCAGACGCGCCGCCCGCCGCGGTGGCGCCGCCGGCCGTGCCCTCGTCGGGGTTGCTGCTGGTGACCACCACGCCGCGCGGCCTGCTGGTGCAGGTCGACGACGTTCCTGTGGACCTCACCCCCACCCGCGCCTCACTGAAGGTCGGCCCGCACCGCGTGGCGCTGTTCGACGGCGACCGCAAGGTCTTCGAGACTGGCGTCGAGGTGAAGGTCGGATCGCCGACCACGCTGGCGCGCGATCTCTCCTCGGAGATCACGCCGGTCAGTCACCCGGTGGTCGCGGCCGTCCCGTTCGCGAAGGACGACGACGGGCCGTCGGCCTCCGCTCCCGCTCGTTCCGCGACGCGCGCGACCGCGCTGCCCGCCAAGCTGACGTCCGGTCCGCTGGGGATGGCGCGCGCCCCCGCCCACAAGCCAGCTCCGCTGATCCCGCCGACCGGCGGGCTGGAGGTCACCTCGCCTGGCCTGTATGGCGAGATCTGGATCAACGGCCGCTCCTGGGGTTTTCCTCCGGTGCGCGCCGCTGACCTCCCGGTGGGCCCCACGCGCGTCGGCGTCAGGGTGAACGGCGTCGAGGAACGCTCGGCGGTCGTTCCGGTCAAGCCGGGCCTGACCACCTCGGTCCGGCTCAGCCGGCAGGAAGCCCTGGCCAACTAGGCCCCCGAGTGGTTTGAGAGAGGGGTCATCGGTCGAGGCCTCGGGCCAATGCAGTTCGGTTAAGGGGTCCTCCCTCGGGCCTCGGGCCTCGGGCCTCAGGCCTCAGGCGTCAGACTTCGGAATTCGGACTTCGGGGGCGTCGGACCTGGACTGCGGGGGAAACTCTTGCGACGCCACGGCCGATGAGTCTGGGCATGAGCAGAGAACCGTACCGCCTACGGGCGTTCGTATTGGCAGACGGCCTCGTCCCCGACGCTTATCGAGCGACGGCGGGTTTCCCCATCGCCGAGCGATTCGGTCTGCAGAGCCAAATCCGCCGAGGGGCTGTGTCTGTTCCGGCGAACCTCGTGGAGGGCTGCGCTCGGCGCTCGGAACGGGACTATCTGCATTTCGTCGGCATCGCGACCGGCTCGGCTTCCGAGGTGCGCTACTTGATCGGCCTTGCGGTGCGCCTCGGATTCGCCACCGAAACCGA
>DASRQZ010000152.1:0-4070 GCA_035696125.1 Polyangia bacterium | reverse complement strand
GCGCACCCGGCGCGAACCGTCGAGGGGCGCCAGCAACGGGGACCGAGCCATGGCCTCAGCTTACGGCGACGGCGGGTTCTGCTTGGACCACTTGTCGAGGGTGTCGATCTGGTACGGGCTGAGCGGCGCCGCAGGCTTGGGCGGCATGTGCGAGGGGTGATCCTTGTCGAGCTTGATTCGGCCGACCATCGCCAACGCGTGGTCCTTCGCAGCCGTGTCACACGTCGTTCCATCAGGGGCCGGGCAAGCGTAGACGTCGAAACGGGACGGGGCGCCACCCACTTGGGGAAAGCCGTGGCAGCGAATGCACCGCGCCTCCAGGATGGGTTTGACGTCGGCTTCGTAGCTCGGCTGTCCCGGCACGCTCGGCTCCAGGATACAGCCCGCTCCGGCGATCGCAGCCGCCAGCAGCATCACCAACCCGATTGCTTTGCCCCGCATGGTCTTCATAGGTAGTAGTGGAACTGAAGCATACCCAGGGTCGCGTTCGTCCCGTCGGCGTTTTTCTGGATGCGGCCCAGAATCAGAAGCTCGATGTGGGCCCAGGGGAAAAAGTTTACCTCGAGATCGTAGGCGTTGTGCCCGGTGCGCTTGATCTCCAGGTTTTCCTGAAAGCGCTCGTAGGCGGCGGTGGCCATCAGGCCCCGGATCGGGATCAAGGTCAGCCCGGCGTAGGAGACAAACTGCGTCTGGGCTTCGCTCGAGCCCTTGATGGTCTGGTAGATGACGTCGGCCTGGCCCATGAAGAGCAGCTTGGCGCTGTCCAGCCAGGCCTTGGCGATGGTGCCGCCCTGGTAGCGAGCCTCCTCGTCACCGATGCCAATCCGGGTCTGCAACCCCAGCAAACCGATGTTACCGAAGCGCAGCTCGCCGAATACGGTGCCGCCCTTTTCCTTGTAGCCGATCGACTGCAGCGGATCGGGGAAGGACCTGGGGATCGGGACAAAAGCGGTGGCGTGGATCTCCCAGTCGTCGGCGACGAAGCCGCCCGACAGCGCGTAAGGTTCTTCGTAGAGGGCGTTGCCGGTGAAGCGGCGCGAGTAAAAGATGTGCTCGACCAGGCGCAGGCCGTAGGGCGCGAAGAAGCGGCCGGCGCGCACGTAGGCGCCGGTCGCGCTGGGGCGCCACATCAGGTAGTGCTCGCGCGACATGAAGCGATCGACGGCCGAGGAGGTCCGGCCGCTGATCGTCGTATCCTCCGGGCGGACGATGCCCCGATCGCCCGCGATGATGTTGAGCGAGATCCCCTCCGGCAGCACGAAGCGGGCGTAAAGGTCGGCCTGCATCGGGAACGAGACCCGCTCTGGCGACTCCGGCCCGCCGGTGTTGCTCATCAGCGAGACCAGGCGCACATCGCCGCCCAGCGCCAGCCACGACGGCGGGGCCCACAGGCCGTGCAGGAAGCTACCGTCGCCGCCCCGGCTGATGGTGTCGGCGCTCTCGTCCCGTCCCCAGGCACTGATGAGACCGGTGCCCGCGGGCGCGTAGTGACACTGCCCGCACCGGTTGGTGCCCGAGGTCAGCTGGAACTGGGGCAGCGCCGAGGCCGGGCGCGACGCCAGCAGCAGCGGCAGCGCGAACAGCGAGAAGGCAAATAGCGCATGGCGAAGGTATGTCGGTCTCATCAATCGTTCTTCGCTCCCGCGCGAATCCAGCTCTCGAACAGCTGGATGTCCGGTTCCGGGAGCGGTAGGTCGGGGGGCATGCGCAGGTTGCCGACGGCGCGCATTAGCTTGGGTACCGACGAGCGCTCCAGGCGTTGCTCCGCGGTGAGCGGGGGCGTCAACCCGTCGCCGATTCGCTGCGAGATTACATAAAAGCGTGGGACCGCGTCGTTCCCGACCAGGCTGGCGTAACCCGCGGCGCGCGTCGACAGATCGACACCGGCGCGCATCGCGATCGCCGAGTGGCAATTGGCGGTGGCGCAGCTCGGCTCGAGGATCGCGGTCGATATGTACGACCAGGTCGGGGGCCGCGGCTCGGTGTCGCCACCGCAGCCGGATCCGGCGCTCAGCAAGCCAAGAACAAGAAAGGGCGGGGCGAGACCCAGGAGTGGCCGGCTGACGGCCCGGCTCACGCGAGTGCGCGGCGAGGCCTTCCCGAACGTCATGGTGGGTAGCAGTAGCATTAACGAAGATCGGGCTCAACACGAATGTCTGAAATCCAGATCGTCGCTGGATCGACCCCCGGACCGGCCGGGGCTGCAACAGCGTCGGCCGCCGCGTCGAGCCTGCGCGCTGCGTTCGGCGGCGCATCGGCAGTCACCCGGATAGCGAGCCGCATCTTTCCTCCGGGATGACTGACCTTGGTATCGATCACCGCGCTTGGATCGCTTGGTTCCCGGTCCCACCCCAGGTGAGCGATGGTTTGTCCGCCCGCGCCGACATCCAGGTGAAATCCGGTCGCCCGCGCGGGCGTGCGATCGGCGCGCGCCGTGATGCGGTAACGTCCGGGTGCAAGCTCGATCTCGCTGTCGGCGGCGACGATGGGTGCGACGGCGCGCAGCCCCACCCCGTCCCAGACTCCGCGCAGCGGCGACGGCCCGCCGTCGGGCGCAAGCGTTGCGCGCCAGTTGCAGAGCCTGGTTTTTCCGTCGACGTGGCACACGCAGACCGCCCAGCGGTGGCGCAGGCGCAGCGCGGACCCGGCGCGCAGCAGCGCCTGCCATCCGCCGAACAGCGTGGCCACGGCCAGGGTGACGGCCAGCGTCTGGTGGGTGAGGCGCGTCCGATCCGCGGGCGTCAGCGTCGCGGCCAGGGCGCGCGCGCTGGCCGACAGCCAGACCAGCGCCGAGGCCGCGAGAGGAAACAGAAAGATCGCGATGGCCAGGTGATAGCGGACCTCGGAAAAGAACGTGGCGTACAGCGCCACCAGCGCCAGGGGAAACAAAAGCATCGCCAGCGCGCGCCACTGGCGGGCGAGCGCGGCCAGGGCGACGCCGGCCAGCGCGGCTGCCGCCAGCAGGTACCAGAAACCGTCGACCAGGCGCTCGACGCCGGCGCGGTGTCGGTCGAAGAAACCGCGGGGCGGATCAGCCAGCACGCTCTCGCGGTAAAGCGGCCAGTAAAGCAGCGGTCGTTCGTGGGTCAGCAGGCGATCGGCCTTGGCCACCACCAGCCCCAGGGCGTACGCCGGCTCGAACGCCGCCCAGGATCTGGCCAGCGCGTAGGCGGCGCGGTCGGCGGCGCGCGGCGACGGGTCGAACAACTTGTAGCCGGTGCCCAACCAGAACATCTGATTCAGCGAGCGCGAGTAGACGCCCTCCGAGTTGGGGTTGGCGCCCACCAGCGCCGTGTGTCCGCCGTGGCTGTCGGTGAGGAAGAATTCGCCGTGACGCAGGCGATTGCGGACCCCCCACGGCAACAGCAGCAGCAACGCCACGCCGCATCCGATCGCGGTGCGGGCCAGTGCCGCACGCAGTCCGGCGCGTCCCGGCGAGGCGGCGATCCAGAATGGCAGCGCCAGCAGCGCCAGCGGCAGGGCCACCGCGCGCACGTAGGCGGCCAGGCCCAGCCACACCCCGAACCCGACGGCGGCGCGCACCGGCCGGCCGCGCGCCTGCCCGCGCAGCAACACCGCGACCGCCGTGGCCAGCAACGCCGCCGCCGGCATGTCGGTTCCGGTCACGCTGGCGACCGCGACGCCCGCGGGCCACAGCGCGAACAGCAGGCCAGCCACCACCGCGGTCGCGCGCCCCCCCAGACGATCCGCGATGTGAAACACCGCCCAGGCGCCCAGCCCGCCGGCGGCGACGCCGATCAGCTTGGCGGCCAGCAAGCCACCGCCCAGGGCCTGGACGCCGGCGACCAGGAACACGTAGCCCGGCATGTAGATGAACTCGTCGTCCAGCGCGCCGTGCTCGACCAGATGTGCCGCCGCCTCCAGATACATCGCGAAGTCGCCCACCGGCCGCGTCGGCACCAGCAGCACCCAGGCCAGGCGCAGCCCGACCGCGACAGCGACGAGGACGATCGACACCCGGCACATCTTACATGCCCCGTCGGCGCGCGCCGCCCCCACCGAGATCCCGTCGGCGTCGGCGTCGGCGTCGCCGTGGGCGCCGGATCCGG